>CAJMPP010000008.1 GCA_905215325.1 uncultured bacterium
CGGAATGCCTGGATGGGTTTTGGTCCAATCTCGATGCCGGCAACGATGGCACGTTGGGCATCGCGAACAGCGCGCGTCCATTCATGGTCGCTGCGCGCTTCTCGCATAAGCCGCAGACCACCCTTGCGGTGGTGGCGGGCGAGGATGCGGCGGTGTCGTTCGCTCGCAGCTTGTCGGCTTATCTGGGCGAGGACAAGGTGCTACGCTTCCCCGAACGCGCCGATCTGCCGTTCGATAAGAAACACGCGGACCTTGCCACCGTTGCTCGGCGTATGGAGGCGGCGCATGCGTTGCAGACCGGGCGGCAGGTGGTCGTGGTCGCAAGCGCACGGGCGTTGCTGCGCACGTTGCCACCGGTCAATGCCAACGCATCGACGCCGCTGTCTTTCGTCTGCGGTCAGGAGCTAGCCGACATGCCCGGCGCTCAGGCGTCGGGCATCCAGGACTTCGATGACCTTATCCATGCCTTGGAATCGCGCGGGTTCTCCAATACCGGCGAGCTTGATGGCCCTGGTACCTTTTGCACGCGCGGCGGCACTGTGGATGTGTATCCGGGCAACCTGAGCTTTCCCGTCCGCCTCGACTTCTTCGGCGACGAGCTTGACGAGATCCGCCGCATCGTGCCGTCGACGGGCCAGACCATCTCCAGCCTGCAAAACGTGGACGTTTATCCTGTCGTTGAGTTTTCCTGCAGCAAATCGGGTCTGGCACGCGCACGCAAGAAGCTTGCGGCGCAGGCGGGAACCAACCCTGCGCTTCGCAGCGTTTCCGAGCGCTTGGAAAATGCCGAGGGCGGTTTGCGCTTCGAAGGAAGCGATGTGCTGTTGCCGTATCTCTACGAAAAGCCGGTCACGCTGGGCGCTTATCTGCGCCGCGAAGCGCTTTCGGTGCTTATCGAGCCGAGAAGCCTGTTCGATGACATGATGCACGCCAGCGAGGAATTGGAAGCGAAGGCCAAGGGCACCAATATCGGCCTCGAGGGGCTGTTCTGCCCGGCCCCGCAGGTCAGTTTCGGCGAGTGCCAGCGTGCAACGTACCTGTCCATCATGCGCGTGGGCGGCAACGTGGATGTGGAGCTGCCGGTGAAGCGCGTCGAGGCGGCGGGCCATCCCGATAAGCTGTTCGGTCGTCTGCGCACGCTCGTCGATGACGGCTACACGGTGGTGTTCAGCGCTCCGAACCGTCGAAGCCGTGCAGACATGATGCTCGCCTTCGTCGATCACGGCCTTCCCATTCAGGAATGGCTTGATGCCGAGGAAAACCCAGATGACACCGACGGGCAGAAGAAGCGTCGCCTGCGCCGTGGGGTCGTCAACGTCGTGGACGTGGACATCCCGCTTGGCATGATCATCCCGAAGGCGAAGCTGGGCATGGTCAGCGTGTCCGACACCCAGGGGGCGTCGACCGCGCGTCCTTGCCGTCATATCGATATCACCGAGATCACGTTCCCGTACAAGCCGGGCGATTACGTCGTGCACGCACAGCACGGCATCGCGCACTTCAAGGAGCTGGTCCGCCGTGAAATCGACGGCACGGCACGTGATTACCTGCTGCTGGAATACGCCGAAGGCGACAAGCTGTTCGTACCGGTCGAGCAGCTCGACCGCGTTACGCGCTATGTCGGCCCCGAGGGCTCCACGCCGCGATGCACCCGCCTGAACACAGCCGACTGGTCGCGCGCCATGAAGAAGGCGAGCGCGGCCACTAAAAAGCTTGCGTTCGACCTGGTTGACGTGTACGCGCGCCGTGCAAGCGCGCAAGGCTACGCGTTCGGACCCGACACGCCGGCCCAGATCGAGGTGGAGGAGGCGTTCCCGTACCGGGAAACCCCCGATCAGCTGGCCGCCATCGCCGATGTGAAGGCCGACATGCGCAGCGCAAAGCCCATGGATCGCCTGGTGTGCGGCGACGTCGGCTTCGGGAAAACCGAGGTGGCGCTGCGCGCCGCCTTCGCCGCCACGCAAGATCGCAAGCAGGTCATGGTGCTGTGCCCGACAACCATCTTGGCGCAGCAGCATTTCACGAACTTCAAGGACCGCTTCGAGCCGTTCGGCGTGACCGTCGAGGTGCTCAGCCGATTCCGCACGCCCCAGCAGCAGACCGCGGCGCTCAAGGGCTTCGCGGACGGCAGCGTTGATGTTCTGGTCGGCACGCACCGGTTGCTGTCGCGCGATGTGAACCCCCACGACCTGGGCCTGGTGATCATCGACGAGGAGCAGCGCTTCGGCGTGGGCCATAAGGAGCAGATGAAGAACCTGCGCGAGAGCATCGACGTGCTCACGCTTTCGGCAACGCCCATCCCGCGTACCATGCAGATGTCGCTGTCGGGCGTGCGCGACATGAGCCTCATCCTCACGCCGCCCGATGATCGCCGCCCCGTCGAGGTGCACGTCGGCGAGTGGGACCCCGACGTGGTCAGCGCCGCCATCAGGCGCGAGCTTGCGCGAGGCGGGCAGGTATATTACGTTTCCAACCGCGTCCGATCCATCGAGGAAGCGGTGCGTCGCGTGCAGGCCGCGGCCGGGGAGGCGCGCGTGGGCGTGGCGCACGGGCAGATGGACAAGGATGCGTTGGAGAAGGTGATGGAGGAGTTTTCCGCCGGACAGCTCGATGTGCTGGTGGCAACCACCATCATCGAGTCCGGCATCGACAACCCGCACACGAACACGCTCATCATCGAGGATTCGCAGCGTTTGGGCCTAGCGCAGATGTATCAGCTGAAGGGGCGCGTGGGCCGTGGCTCCACCCAGGCGTACGCGTTCTTCATGTTCCCCGAACACGTCAACCTCACCGAGGAGGCTCAGGCGCGCCTGACGGCGTTGGACGAGCACACGGACTTGGGAAGCGGCATGCGCATCGCCATGCGCGACCTTGAGATCCGCGGCGCCGGCAGCCTTATGGGCGCTGAGCAGTCCGGCAACATGTCGGCGGTCGGCTTCGACCTGTTCGCGCAGATGCTCGGCGCGGCCGTGAACGCCACGCGCGAGGGCGATCTGAAGGCCGCCGAGGGCCTGCCGCCTGCGCTGTCCGATATAACGGTGAACTTGCCGGGGCGCACGTACCTGTCCGAGGAATATGTGCCTGAGGCTGACGAGCGCGTGCTGTGGTATCGCAAGATCGCCAGCGCGGCCACGGTGGGCGCCGTTGAGGACATCTACAACGATTTGGCGGGCAAGCGCCCCGATATGCCGCAGGAAGCCCAGAACCTGTTCGAGAAGGCGCACATCAAGGCGTTCGCCAACGAGCACCATATCAAAACGGTATCGGTGGTGGCCGGCAAGCTGGTGGTGGAGCCCATCGACATCCCGCGCGACAAGATGGTGCCCATACGTCGCGCCGGCGGCCGCTATCTGTCGGACAAGCGCAAGCTGCAGCTGCCCTTGAAGTACTTCCGCCTTACGGAAAAGGACAACCTGTTCGGCCCCGTGGCGAAGTTCCTGCGGGAAATGCACGGCGAGGAGTAGCGTTCAGGGCGCGTAGGAAGCGAAGAGGAGAGACATCTAGGCAAGTGTGCCGAAGCATCGACTCGCTTTACCGTCAGGTGGGATCGGCTTCGCGCGCCCTGCCACATGGCGCACTCCCCGATTGTGTCATAGCGTCAAGGTAGCGCTCGACGTCATCGATGAGGGGCGCAAGCCGCACGACGCCGGTCATGGGGGCGGCCTTGCGGGCAAGCAGGCCTGGCTTGTACACGATCATGGTAACGGTTTCGTCGGCATAGATGCGGGGCAGGGCGGCATCGCCGGTTTGCGCCGAAACGCCGGAGGGGACATCGGCCGCTATGGTGAACGGCGCGTCCTTCGCCTTGCCCGCCGCCTTCGCATGAGCCGGCGTGCGCTTGCCGGCCTGTGGATGCCGCGCGCCGCCTATCCGCTTGCGGGTCAGCTTGCCGTGGAATCGCCGGCGGTTCGCAAGCTGTATCCAGGTTGCGTACGGTTCGCGCACCTGCATGCCGGAGAAGCCCGTCCCGAGGATGGCGTCTACCACGCCGCTGGCGCGATCGAACTCGCGCGACAGCTCTTCCGGCGTCGGCGCGACCAGCACGGAAAGCGGCCATCCGTGCGCTTCGGCGGCGGTAACCGCCTCGAGCGCAGCCGTTCGCGCAGGCTCGGCGGAAAGCTGCTCGGGCTGTCGCGGGCACGCAAGCGCAACGGGCCATCCGGCTTGCGCGAGCGCACGTCCGCATACCCAGCCGTCGCCGCCGTTGTTCCCGCTTCCCGTTAAGATCAAGATCGGCGCTGGGTCGGGAACCCACGAGCGCATTTGGTCGGCTATGGCGCATCCGGCGCGCTCCATCAATGCGCCAAGCGAAGTTCCGCAAGCCGCGATGCGCTGCTCCAATTCGGCAACCTTACCCACATCGAGCACGTGCGTGCGCTCGCGAATCTGCTTGATGCCATCCTCGGTCATGATGCGGGTATCGCTGATAAGGCCGTTGAGCATGATGAACGGCGCCCGCCCGCGCCAGGCCCGCCATGCGCGCACGGCGAGCGTGGCCGCCCATGCGAGCACGCCAGCACACCATATAAGGGTCAAGGCCGTCTTATCGTGCACGCACAGCGACGCGAGCGCGCGCAGCTCGGCGGGAGTGGTAGGAATATCGTCTACGCCTGCGACCAGCCCGAACGCCCATGCTGGCAGTAGCACGATGGCGAACAAGGTGGCGTAACGGCAGACGATCTGCCCGCCGGATGCCGGCGCGGCATCGGGTCGAACGATGCGCAGGCGCAGCAGCTTTTGCGCGGGCGTCTGTCCGCGTGTGATCACGGGGAACAAGGCGAACACCGCGGCGATGGCCGCGCATTCGCATGTCCAGAACGTGGCGTGCTCGATACCGAAGCCTGCAAGCAGCCGGCTTCCGTTCACAGCGTGCACGGCGAAATAGCCGCACCCGGCAAGCGCTTGCGAAAGCGCAAGGTCGAGTCCGAACGTCAGCGCGCGCCGCGTGGCGGATGCGGTCGTTCCGCGCTCGGCGGCCTGCCGTGCGGCAACGCGGACATCGGGTAACACGCGCATGACCGGCCCGGCAAGCCAGAACCCGACCATGCATCCCAGCGTGTTCGTCATCAAATCGTCCACGTCGAAGAGCCTATACGGGTGCTCGTAGATGCCCCAGATGCCGGTGAGCTGCGTTGTCTCGAACGACAGCGTCACGCAAAAGCCTATCAGGAGCGTCTGCCACCAAGGTCGGTGGAAGTAGTAGCGCAGGTACGCGCCGAGCGGCACTAGCAGCAGCACATTGAAAAACGCCTCGTATATATACGGGTCGCAGATGGCGGCGAGCCAGGTGGAGGAATCGTCGAGGCGTGCGGTGGTTTCGGCCAGAAACGAGCGCACGAACTGGAATGGGATAAGCTGCGGCGTCTGAGCGTAGGCGACCACCGCCGTGCGATCGGCAGGCAGCGGCAACAGCACTAGAAAGTATGCGCACATCAGGTAGAACACGAACGAGTACATCGCCGCGGCATGAAGCCATGGAACGCTCCCCACCTTGCGATACTTGTAGATGAGAAACGGGGCGGTGATCAGCGCCGCTATCAGCGGGAACAGCAATACCGCCGTGGTTATGGGCATCACGAATTTCGACATGTCCGCGATCTCCTTTCGTCGCCGCTGCCGATGATGATCTGCGAGCCGGTGGCTTCCTCGCTATTCGCGGTCTGCACGATGCCGAAGCGGCCGGGAAGCTCGTCGCCGCCTTTGTCCCGGCAGGTCGCTTCGGAATCAGCGGCTTTGCTCGAGCTTGAGCAAAGCGCCGCGGATGCGTGCGGGCTTCCCCTCTCCCCAGGGCTGGCCGTTGGCGCGCACCAGCCGGTGCAGCGGCACCGCGATGGCGAACGGGCAGGCGCGCGCCGCCGCGCCCACCGCCCGATGCGCTCCGGGATGCCCGATGCGGCAGGCGATATCGGCCGCCGTCGCGGTTTGCGCGTAGGGAATGTCGGCCACCGCGCTCCACACCTGCTGTTGAAACGGCGTGCCGCAGGCGCCGAGCGGCAGGGTGAACGACGTGCGCTTGCCCGCCAGATACTCCTGCACCTGCGTCGCGGCCTTGTTCGTCAGCTCGCTCGGCGCGCAAACGCCCGCAAGCGGGGCTTTTCCCAAGGCGATGCGCGTGATGGCGCGCCCGTTCGCCGCCACGGTGATGGGGCCGGCGGGGGTAAAGTAGCTGTAGTATGTCAAGCCGTTGCCGTCCATGAAGCCCCTTTCCCTGTTCTTGTCAGCATTATATGCCCGCCGCGCCCGCGCCGCCGCTGCCTTGGCGCAGGTGCGGTAGAATACGCACATAACCTAAGAGCTTGGAAGGGAAGGGGCCAAACGTGTTCCAACCGGTTAAAATCGCGCCGTCCATCCTGTCGGCGGACTTCATGAACCTCCAGCGCGACATCGAGGCCATTCAAGCCGGCGGCGCCGGCTACGTCCATGTCGACGTCATGGACGGCCATTTCGTGCCGAACCTCACCATGGGCGTGCCCGTGGTCAAGCAGCTGAAGAAGATCACCGACATGCCGCTCGATGTGCATCTCATGATCTCGAACCCGCTCGAGCAGCTGCCGTGGTTCCTTGATGCGGGCGCCGATATCGTCACCGTGCATGCAGAGGCCGCCGCGGGCTATCAGCTCGAGCGCGCCGTCGAGATGATCCACGCCGCAGGTGCCAAGGCCGCCGCGTCCGTCAAGCCCCATACCCCCGTCGAGGTGCTCGCCCCGGTCATGGCGCAGCTCGACATGGTGCTCATCATGTCCGTCGAGCCGGGCTTCTCCGGCCAAAGCTACATCGAGGGCTCCGAGCGCAAGGTGGCGCGCACCGTCGAGCTCGCCCGCGCGGTGGGCGCCGCGCCGCTTATCGAGGTCGACGGCGGAATCGGCGTGAAAACCGCCCCGCTCGTGGCAGCTGCCGGCGCCGATGTGCTCGTGTGCGGCTCGGCCGTGTGCGGCGCCGATGACCCCGCGGCAGCCATCGCCCAGGTCACGCAGGCCGCCGAGGCGGCTCGCGCGGCCGCGCTGGCACCCAAGGAGGCGTAGGCGTCCCATGGTGGCGAAGGTCCCGGAAAACTACGTATACCTTGATTACGCGGCAACGGCCCCGCTTTGCGAGGAAGCTGCTCAGGCTATGGCGCCCTATATGGTGCCCGGCCGCGCCAACATCGCCTTCGGCGGCAACGCCAACAGCTTGCACATCCCCGGTCGTGCGGCGTTCTCCGCGCTCGAGGACGCCCGTCGCGCCATCGCGCGCGCTTTAGGCGCCGCGCGTCCCGACGAGGTGGTCCTCACCAGCGGCGCTACCGAGGCAGACAACGCCGCCATCATCGGCCTGGCGCAGGCGGCAGCCCACGCCCGACGCCTCGGCGGCGCGGGCAACGCCCAGCCGCATGTGGTGGTCAGCGCCATCGAACACGATGCGGTCCTGGCCCCGGCCAAGCGCCTCGAGCAGATGGGCTTCTCCGTTACGCGCGTGCAGCCCGACCGCAACGGCTTCATAACCGCGGCCGCGCTTGAGCAGGTCATGCGCCCCGAAACGGTGCTCGTCAGCGTCATGGCGGCGAACTCCGAGGTCGGCTCGGTGCAGCCCGTGGCCGAGCTTGCCCGCACGGCGCACGCCGCCGGCGCGCTGTTCCACACCGACGCCACGCAGGCGCTTGGCAAGGTACCCGTCAACGTGGTCGATTGGGGCTGCGACGCCGCATCGTTTTCCGCTCACAAGGTGGGCGGCCCGAAGGGCGTCGGCGCGCTGTACGTGAAAAGCCGCACCCCTTTCGACGCATATATGCTCGGAGGCGGCCAGGAGGCGGGCCGTCGCAGCGGCACCCAGAACGTCTGCGGCGCGGCGGGTTTCGCCGCCGCCATCCAGGCGGCCCAGGAAAAGCAGGCTGACGAGCAGGCGCGCCTGGGGGCTCTTCGCGACAAGCTCTACGCCGCGCTTGCCGAAAAGCCCGGCGTCCGTCCCACGGTTCAGGTAGCGCCCGGCTCGCAGGATTACCTGCCCAACATCGTGCACGTGCTGGTCGACGCGCTCGAAAGCGAAACGCTCATCCTGCGCTTCGATATGCGCGGCTTCGGCGTCTCGGGCGGATCGGCGTGCAGCTCGCATTCGCTTGAGCCCAGCCACGTGCTGCGCGCCATCGGCATCGATGCGGACGCCGCGCACGGGGCGCTGCGCATCTCCATGGGCCGCTACACCACCGCCGAGGACGTGCAGGCGTTCCTGGACGCCATCGACTCGGTTTTGAACTGGGAATAGGGAATCGCTCGGGGCTGCCGGAAGGCGGCCCCGACTAGGTTCGCCCCGCCATCGATCTGCTGCGCGCAACGGTTTTCACCGTTGCGCATCGCCTGCGGCAGGCAGCTGCGCCCCGCCGTCACGCCGTCGCGCGTCGCCTGCGGCAAGAGGGCGCCGCGAAGGCTACGCCCGGCTTGGCGAACCTGCCGGCCCGCGAATCCGCCGCATCGCGTCGGCAGGTTCTGCACAACGAAAGGAGCCCGCATGGAACTGGTAACCATGCATACGCATACGAACTACACCGGCCACGGTCACGGCACGGTGGCCGAGCTGGTGGACGCCGCCGCGGCCGCCAAGCTCGGCGCCATCGCCGTCACCGAGCATTACCCCATGTCGGCGGCAATGGATCCCGACAACGTGGTCTCCATGGCGTGGGATCGCCTGCCCGAGTACCTCGTCGACATCGCCGCCGCGGCCGCCGCGCATCCCGAGATGCAGGTCATCCCCGGCTGCGAGATCGATTGGCTCGGGGCGCAGGAGGACCGCGACTTCTCAGCGCTCGACTTCTCCAACTTCATCCATGTGCTCGGCAGCGTGCACTATCTTGACGGATGGGCCTTCGACGACCCGGCTCAGGAGGCGCGCTGGCACGATGTGGGCGTCGATTCGGTATGGCGTCGCTACTTCGAGGTGTGGTGCCAGGCCGCCAGCTGCACCGACATGCCTTTCACGTGCATGGCGCACCCCGATCTGGTGAAGAAGTTCGGTTATCGTCCCAGCTTCAACCCCCAGGCGCTCTACGACGAAGCGGCCGAGGCCGTGCAATCGAGCGGTCGCATGGTGGAGGTGAACACCTCGGGCCTCACGTACGCGTGCGCCGAGCTGTTCCCTGCGCCCGACCTTCTGCGTACGTTCTGCCGTGCCGGCATCCCGTGCTCCATCGGCACCGACGCGCACGACCCGGCCGTGGTCGACCGTAACCTCATGCCCGGCCTCGCGGCCATGTACGAGGCGGGCTACCGTTGCGTGACGGTTCCCACCCCAACGGGCGACCGGCGCCAGATTGCGCTAGAGTAAAGGCGGAGAAGTCCCCGCCGAAGCGGCGGGGCATGCGGCCGGGGCGTGCGCCCCGGGCCGTACCAAAGGAAGCCTCATCACATGGGAAGGACTTGATGGACATGGCTTCGAAGAAGATCAAGATCGAAGGTTCCAAGGAAAAGAGCGTGCGGGACGAAGGCAAGCCCGAGCTCTTGCGCGTGGAAGTCGGCGGTTTGCGCGCCAAAAGCTTCCAGCTTTCGGTGGGCGCGCTCGAGCAGGCGCTCCTGGCCGAGTTTCCCGCAGCGGATGCCGAGGAGTGGGACCGCACGGGCCTTCTGGTGGGCGATCCGGCGGCGCCGGTGCGCGCGGTTGCCGTGGCGCTCGATCCCACGGTGGGCGCCATCGACGCGGCCGCCGATGCGGGCGCAAACGTGCTCGTCACGCATCATCCGGCTTATCTGACGCCGCCCACGTCGTTTCAACCGGCCTCGTCGCCGGCGCTGAACTCCGGCGCCGTGGTGTATCGCGCCATCCAGCGGGGCGTGGCGCTCATGAACTTCCATACCGCCCTCGATGTTTCCGCCCGCGCCCAGCGTATGCTGCCCGGCATGCTGGGGCTGTCGCTGCGCGGGGTGGTGGAGCCGAAGGCGGGCTGTGCCGAGAAGGGCTACGGCCAGCTGTGCGCTCCTGCCGAGAAGATGACGCTCGGCCAGCTTGCCGCACGCTGCACCAGCGTGTTCGGCCGCGTACCGCGCGTGTGGGGGAGCTTCGACCGTGCGGTGGGCAGCATCGTCACCTGCACGGGGTCGGCGGGCCCCACGGGCCGCGCCGCGCTGGCCGCCGGCGCCGACGTGCTCGTGGCGGGCGAGGTCAAATATCATGACGCGCTCGACCTGTCCCAGGCCGGCATGGCCGTCATCGACTTGGGGCACGATACCTCCGAGCTGCCGTTTTGCGGCGTGCTCGCCGCCAGCGTGCGCGATGCAGGGGTGCCCGATGAGCTGGTCGCCGTCATATCGCAGCGCGACAGGTGGTCTTATCCCGAGGCAGTGCGCGTGTAACTTGCAAACCGCGCCCTGCGCCGCGGTAAGGCTGCACGCGGGGCGCCCGAACGAAAAGGATTCGCATGAGGATCGATTCCGAGGTTTTGGCCGCGTTTTTGCATATGCAGGAACTCGATGTGCAGATCATCCGCGCCGAGAAGCAGCTCCAGGAACTGCCCGAGCGCCAGGCCGTTGCCGATGCCATGGCGAAAAAGCGCGCCGTCGCCGCCAAGGCGGAACAGGTGGAAAAGCTTGCAGCCAAGGCAGAGGACAAGCTTGCGCGCATCACCGAGGAGGATGACGGCCTGGCAGAGAAGGCCCGCCGCATCCAGGATGAGATCGCCCAGGCGCAAGGCGACTTCCGCACCGTCGATGCGCGTACCAAGGAGCTGACGGGCGTCCAAGAGCGCCGGGATGTCCTTGAGGAGGACATGCGCGTCATCGATGCCGAGCTGGAGAAGATCAAGGCGGTGCGCGCCCAGGTTGCCGCGGCTCTAGAGCAGCTCGAGGGTATCGAGCGCAGCTCCGGTGCAGCGTTTTCGCAGAAAGGCGGCGAGCTGAAGCAACGAATCGCCGACATGCAGGCCAAGCGCAAGGCCATGGCTCAGCGCGTGCCCGCCGACGACATGAAGCTCTACGAGCGCACCGCCGCAGCCACCGCCGGCGTGCCCTTGGCCTTGCTTGTGGAGGAGCGCTGCGGCGCATGCCGCACGCCCATCGAGCACGGGCGCGTGGTCGACATGCGCTCCCAGGGCAACGTGGCCACATGCCCCAACTGCGGTCGCCTGCTCATCTTGCAGGCGCATTAGGGTGCTGCTTCGCTTACAGAACGTAAGAAGGCCCCTGCTCACAGAGCAGGGGCCTTCGTTTTCCCGTGTGGGATGTTCCGCGAAGGTGTTACGCGCGGGTGACCTTGCCGGCCTTCATGCACTTGGTGCAGACGTTGGCCTTGCGGACATGGCCCTTGGCGTCCTTGATGGTGACCTTCTGGATGTTGGGACGGAACCAACGGTTCGTCACGCGGTGGGAATGGCTGACGTTACGACCGGCAACGGGGCCCTTACCGCAGATTTCGCAAACTTTAGACATTATTCATCACTCCATGTACCTAGGTTGCATGTATCGGCGCGAACGCCGCTCTTGCACAAAAAGCCCTCCAACTATACCACACGCACTCGACTGATCACAAGATTATTTCGTGTTTATGCCTTGCATGCGCCATGCATGCATACCGTCTGCACAATTGCATGCGCTATACTGCCAGCAGAAGTTTCGAGCCCGCATATGCGTGCCAGAAAGGAACGCCATGAACGATACCATTCCCGGCAACCTCCATGTTGCCAACGATGTCCTGGCCGACATGGTCGGCAACGCCGCGCTCGAGTGCTACGGCGTCGTCGGCATGGCCGCACCTTCCGCTGCCGACGGGATCGCCAAGATCTTGCCTGCCAGCCGCCTGCGCCGCGGCGTGACGGTCACCGCCACCGACGCCGGCGTGCACGTTGCGCTGTACGTCGTCATCGAGTACGGCACCAATATCAACACGGTGTCCCAGAACCTGGTCGACCAGGTCACGTTCGTCTTGAAGGAGTATGCGCGCGTCCCGCTGGACGGGGTTGAAGTGCATGTGCAGGGCGTGAAGGTCCGCAAGTAGCGCGCGCCCAAGCGCCTTGCCGCCTGCCCTAATGAAGGAGAATCCCATCAATGTCTAGTACCTATACCAGCAACGACCTGGTCAACGCCATCGCGGCCGCCAGCAAAAACCTCAGCGCGCGCAAAGACGAGGTCAACCGCCTCAACGTCTTCCCGGTGCCCGATGGCGACACCGGCACGAACATGTCGCTGACGCTGGAATCCGTCGTTGCAAGCCTGGCCAAGCTGCCCATCGGCGCCTCCGCCGTCGAGATCCGCAAGGCCATCACCACCGGCGCGCTCATGGGCGCGCGCGGCAACTCCGGCGTCATCACCTCGCAGATCCTGCGCGGCCTGTGCGAAGGCTCCAACGGCTTCGACGCCGTTAGCGCCGAGTCCATCGAGTCCGCCCTGGCAAAGGCCCAGGACGTGGCGTTCCACGCGGTGCGCAAGCCCGTCGAGGGCACCATCCTCACCGTGCTGAAGGACTCCGCTGCCGCCGCCAAGTATGCCCGCAAGAAGAAGATGTCGGCCGATGAGGCGCTGTCCTACGTCGTCGAGCAGGCGTATGCCAGCGTGCAGCGCACGCCCGAGCTGCTCCCCGTGCTGAAGGAGAACGGCGTGGTGGACTCCGGCGGCTACGGCCTCGCCATCCTCATCGACGGCTTCGTGGCCGCCCTCACGGGCAAGGAGGGCCCGCTCGTCGACGAGCTGGCCTTCGCGCGCGACGCCGCTCCGAAGGTCGAGATCGAGCAGATCAACGACTGGGAGGGCAGCGAGTTCACCTACTGCAACGAGTTCCTGGTGGATTCCGACGTGCTCGACAAGGCCGAGGCGCTGGACTTCCTGGCAACCATGGGCGACTGCGAGCTGTGCGTAGGCGAGGCCCCGAAGTTCAAGGTGCACGTGCACTCCAACACGCCCGACAAGGTGCTGGCGTACTTCCTCGAGCGCGGCCAGATCTCCGAGGTGTTCATCCACAACATGAAGCTGCAGTCCGAGGAGCGCACCGAGAAGCTCGAGGCCGAGCAGCACGCCGAGCGCAAGCCGCTCGGGTTTGTGGCAGTCGCCGCCGGCCAGGGCAACGCCAAGATCTTGGAGTCGCTCGGCGTCGACGTCGTCGTCTCCGGCGGTCAGACCATGAACCCCTCCACGAAGGACCTGCTCGATGCCGCCGCCAAGGTCAACGCCGATGCGGTCATCTTCCTTCCGAACAACAAGAACATCATCATGGCCGCCCAGTCCGCCTGCGAGCTGTCCGACATCCCGGCGGGCGTCGTGCCCACCAAGTCCGTGCCGCAGGCCTTCGCCGCCATGTTCGGCGTGGACGGCGAGGCATCGCTCGAGGACAACGTCGAGGCCATGACCGAGGCGTTCGCCGACGTCAAGACCGGCGAGGTCACCACCGCCATCAAGGATTCCAAGGACGCCGAGGGCAACGCCATCGCCGACGGCGACGTCATCGGCATCGCCGACGGCGCCATCCATGCCGTGGGCAGCAGCGTCTCCGATGTGGTCATGGGCTTGCTCGAGCATATGGAGGCCGAAGATTGCGATACCTGCACGCTGCTCGCCGGCGAAGATTTCTCCGACGAGGACTTCCAGGCGCTGCAGGAGCGCATCGAGCAAGCCTACGAGGACCTGGAGATCGACGCGCACCGCGGCGATCAGCCCCTGTATCCCATCGTCTTCTCCGTGGAGTAGGGCGGCAACGTGGCCGATAGGCTCGCAGCAACATTAGCCTTAGATGAACCCGCGTCGCGCGTGAAGCTGGTCAGCCCGGCTCGCGCGCAGGCGCTTGCGGGTTTGGGCGTGCGCACGGTCCGTGACCTGCTCACGCACTTCCCCCGACGCTACATAGACCTGTCGAAGCGCGAGACCGTCGCCGGCGCGCGCATCGGCGGGTCGTGCACTATCCAGGGGTCCGTCCACGAGGTCAAGCTCAAACGCCCGCGTCCCAACCTTACGTTGGTCGAGATCGCGGTGGTGGACGCAACCGGCGTGCTCATGGTCACATGCTTTCGCCAGCCTTGGTTGAAAGACCAGCTCAAACCCGGCATGGGCATCGCCGTCGCCGGCAAGGTGGAGTTCGACTATGGCTTCAAGCGCATGGTGAACCCCTATATCGAGCAGCTCGGCGACGGGCAGGTGGCCGAGGGCATGATCATCCCCGTGCATCCCGCATGCGAGAAGATCTCGGCCGCGTGGATGCGCCGTTTGGTTGGAAACGCGCTCGATGCCGCGCAAGGCTGTTACGATCCGCTGCCGCTTGATCTGCGCGCGCGGTATCGGCTTATGGCCCGCGGCGCCGCGCTGTCGTGCATCCATTTCCCGCATACCATGGAGGAGGTCGCCGAAGCGCGCCGCCGCCTGGTGTACGAGGAGCTGCTGCTGCTCGAGCTCGCGCTCATGTCGCAGGCTGCGCAGCGTGCCGCCGGCGCGCAGCCGACGGCGCATGTTGTGGACGGCCCGTGCGCGGCGGCGCTCGACTGCGTCATGCCGTTCACCCTTACCGAAGAACAGCAACAGGCCCGCGCCGACATCCTTGCGCGCATGGCGGCGCCCGAGATGGCCAACCATATGCTGCTCGGCGACGTGGGCACGGGCAAGACCGCCGTCGCGGCGTTCGCCCTTGCCGCGGTGGCCGATACGGGCACCCAGGCGGCGCTCATGGCGCCCACCGAGGTGCTCGCGCGTCAGCATGCCGCGTCGCTGGGGAAGTGGTTCGACGAAGTGGGCGTCACCTGGGGCCTGCTCACCGGCTCCACGCCCGATGACGAGCGCGCCCGTCTGCTCGAAGGCGCCGCCGACGGCGGCATCTGCGCGCTCATCGGGACGCATGCCCTGCTCGAGCCCGATGTGCGCTTCAAACGCCTCACGCTCGCGGTCGTCGACGAGCAGCAGCGCTTCGGCGTTGAGCAGCGCGCGGCGCTTCTTTCCAAAGGGCAAGCCCCCGATGCGCTCTACCTGACCGCCACGCCCATTCCCCGCACGCTCGCGCTTGCCGTGTTCGGCGACATGACGCTGTCCTATATCAGGCACCGTCCCAACGACTCGGCCCGCCGCACCACGCACGTCGTGTCGAAGGCCAATCAGGGCAGGGCGTACGATGCGGCGCGCGAGGCGCTTGCGCGCGGCGAGCAGGTGTACGTGGTCTGCCCGCTTATCGGACAGGATGCCGATGCGCGCGACAAGCGGGCAGGCGGCCGGGGCAGGGAAGCCGATGAGGAGGCCTACGAGTTCGCGTCCATCAGCATCGAGTCGGACGCCGATTTCGCCGGCGACGACGTTACGGCGGCAACCAAGGAGGCGGCCTATCTGCAGCAGACGGTGTTCGCCGATTGGCGCGTGGAGCTTCTGCACGGGCGCATGAAGCCCGCCGACAAGGACGCCGTCATGGGCCGGTTCCGCGACAACGAGACGCAGGTGCTCGTGGCGACCACCGTCATCGAGGTGGGCGTGGACGTGCCCAACGCCACGGTCATGATCGTCATGGACGCCGACCGTTTCGGGCTCTCGCAGCTCCATCAGCTGCGCGGGCGCGTGGGCCGTGGCGAGAAGCCGGCGCAGGTGTTTTTGGTCTCCACCTCGAAATCCGAGCAGTCCCTGGCGCGCCTTGCCGCCATGGAGCGCACCGATGACGGCTTCGAGCTGGCGAAATACGACTTGTCGCTGCGGCGCGAGGGCGACATCCTGGGCAACCGGCAAAGCGGGGCGAGCGCGTTGAAGCTCGTCAACATCGTGCGCGACGAGCGGGTCATCCAGGCCGCGCACGCCGATGCCGCCGCCATCATGGCGGCCGACCCCGGGCTTTCCGAGCCCGATCACCAGGCGCTCGCGCTCGAGCTTCGCCGCACGTTTCCCGAGCAGGCGCCCGCAAGATAGCCGATACGTTTCGAACCGCGTCCTGTGACGGCGCGGTTCCAGAAAGAGGTAGCTATGAGGATCATCGCAGGTCAGTTTCGCGGTCGAACGCTGGCCGCACCTAAGGGCGACGGCACCCGTCCCACCACCGACCGCGTGCGCGAGTCGCTCATGAGCGCCGTGTTCAGCCAACGCGGCGGCTTCGAGGACGCCGTGGTGCTCGACGCGTTCGCAGGGTCGGGCGCGCTCGGCCTGGAGGCCCTGTCGCGCGGCGCGGCCCGCGCGGTGTTCTACGAGTGCGCCCCCGAGGCGGCGAAGGTCGTGCAGAAAAACGTGGCGAACCTGGGCCTCGAGCCGGCTCGCGCCACCGTCACGCGCGCCGACGTCATCGAGCGCGCCCCGCAGTTCGCCCGCCCGCCGTTCGATCTGATCTTTCTGGATCCGCCCTATGCCTACGACGCCATGGCGGTGCTGGGCATGGCGGCGGGTTTGGTGGAGCGCGGCGTGGCGTCCTCCGATGCCATCGTGGTCTACGAGCATTCGCTTGCCGGCAACGATGCGGCGGCTTTGGCCGCCGCTGAGCTGGGCTTTGAGCTTGCATCCCGCAAGAAGTACGGCGATACTGCCGTGGACGTGCTGCGCGCCGGCGAGCGCGCCGCGTCCGATAACGACTAAGAAGGAGCAGCGTCATGAAACGCGCATTGACCCCTGGCACGTTCGACCCCATCACCTCGGGGCATCTCGACGTCATCGCCCGAGCCTCCCAGCTGGTGGATGAGGTGGTGGTCGCCGTGGCCGATTCCCAGAAGAAAGGCCCTTTGTTCACGCTCGAGGAGCGTGTCGAGCTGGTCCGTCAGGCCACCGCGCATCTGCCCAATGTGCGCGTGGAGCCCTTCAGGGGCCTGCTCGTCGATTTCGCCAAGGAGCTCGATGCCACCGTGGTGGTCAAGGGCCTGCGAGCCATCACCGACTTCGAGTACGAGTTCCAGATGACAGCCATGAACTATCAGCTCTCCCCGCAGCTGGAAACGCTGTTCATCATGTCCCCGCCGCAGTACATGTACCTGTCCAGCTCCATCGTGCGCGAGATCTCGAAGATGGGCGGGGACATCCAGCAGTTCGTGCCGCCTTGCGTGTACGAGGCGCTCAAGAAGAAGTACGCGAACCTGCAGTAAGGCGGATGCCCGCTGCCGGGTCTTTTCGCGGTTGGCGAAGCGCTGCTGTGGCGTCGCCCTTGCGCAGGGCCGTTGCCGCCCGTCCGCATTCGGGCGGGCGAGGCGCCTGCCGCCAAAGGGCCTTTGCGCACGTCCGCCGCGCCCAGCCCCGCGCCCGGGCCAAGCCATATCGTATGTGCATGCTTTGTTGTTCAGGTGCAAGCGGCGGGCGGCATGCTATCATGCTTATCTGCATGCGTGGCCTTATGCCCGTGTGCCTAAACGCAGTTTTCAAACGCAGCAAGCCTGGGTGGAAGGATCATCATGGACGAAACAGGGGTTCTGGGGCTTTTGGAAGAGCTCTCGATTCTGCTTGAGGACTCTAAGCCGGTGTTCGGCAAGGGCAACCTGCGCCAGGTGGATATCGCTGCAGCTTTCGAGATCATGGACGAGATCCGCGACACGTTCCCCAGCGAGTTCTCGCAGTCGCGCCAGATCGTGCGCGAGCGTCAAAGCCTGCTCGATGATGCCGAGGCCGAGGCCAACCGCATGATCGAGGATGCGCGCAGCCAGGCGATGACCATCGCCTCCGAGCAGGAGATCGTGCGCATCTCCCAGCAGCAGGCCGACCAGCTGGTCGCCGACGCGCGCGAGCTCGAGCGCCAGACGCGCGCCGGTGCGGAAGATTACGCAGACGAGGTGTTCGGCCACGTCGAGCAAAGCCTTGATACGCTGCTCAACAACGTGCGCCGTTGCCGCGATCGCCTCAACGCCAATGCCATGGCGCAGGGTCGCCAATAATGGATGCCGTGAAGTTCGAGGTCCCGCCGGAGCTCTTCGTTACCACGGAGAGCTCCTCTTTTGCAGGGCAGCTTGCCTTGGGGACGCTTGAGGCGGGCCCCGATACCTATACGTTCCCGCAGCCCGTTGACTGGAACGTCACCGTCACCAACACCGGGGACGCGCTTCTGGTCATGGGCAGCGCCCGCGGCACGGCAACGGTCGCGTGCGCGCGCTGCCTGGATGACTTCCAGGTGGACCTCAACGGCGAGGTGGAAGGCTACTTCCTGCTCTCCGAGGACGGTCCGGCCCCTGAGGACATGGACGACGACGAGTTCGAGGCGCTCGGCGCTGACAAGATCCTCGACTTGGAACCGCTCATCATCGCCGCGCTTCTGGTGGAGGCTCCGCTCGTGCCCCTGTGCCGAGAGGACTGCGCCGGCTTGTGCGCGCAGTGCGGTGCCAACCTCAACGAGGGGCTATGCGCATGTTCCGCTCAGCCCGATGACGGCCTGCCGCGCATGTCCGACGGCCGTGTCAGCCCATTCGCAGCATTGAAGGATCTGGATCTGGGCGAGTAGCTTCGCGGTTTATGGAACCTGCATGCGTTTGTGTGTGCATGGCGAACAGGCACTTGCATGCGCAGGAACACTTTGGTAGTATATCGTTTCGCGTGTTTACCAAGCGAACGAGCGAGCGCCACGCGCGCCCGACATAAAGCAAGGAGATAGATCATGGCAGTACCTAAGCAAAAAATGGGCCGCGCCCGCACTCATGCACGTCGTAGCACCAACGACAAGATCGCAGCCCCTTCCCGTTCCGTGTGCCCGCAGTGCGGCGAGGCTAAGCTTCCCCACCGCGTGTGCCCGAACTGCGGCTTCTACAAGAACCGCGAGGTCATCGAGACGGAGTAACGCCGTCATAGCGTGCAATTGCAACTTGAAGCCTCTCTGCGGCGCCTTTGGCGCAGAGAGGCTTTCTTGCGTTTAGCAGCGTCGCCGACGCGACGCGCAAAGCCTGCTAGGGAAAGGGTGTCAACATGACAGAAAACGTCACCATCGCAGTGGATGCCATGGGCGGCGACAACGCCCCCGAGGTCGTGCTCGAAGGCGTGGCGGCGGCGCTCGCCGCCGATGAGGGCCTTACCGTCATCTTGTGCGGCCCCGCCGACGTGGTAGAGCCGTTCGCCGCGCAGCATGCCCGCTGCCGCGCCCAGGTTGCCGCCGAGGTCATCGATATGGCCGAGCACCCCGCGCAGGCCGTGCGCAAGAAGAAGGACAGCTCCATCGTGGTGGGTTGCCGCCTGGTCAAGGAGAGCCAGGCCCAAGGTTTCTTCTCCGCCGGCTCCACGGGCGCCTGCCTGGCGGCCGCAACGCTGGTCATGGGTCGTATCAAGGGCATCTCGCGCCCGTGCCTGGCAACGGTGGTGCCCAGCCCCGTCCGCCCCATCGTGCTGTGCGACGTCGGTGCCAACGCCGATTGCAAGCCCGAGTACCTGGTGCAGTTCGCCCAGATGGGCAGCGTGTACGCGCAGAAGATCTTGGGCTACGAATCGCCAAAGGCGGCGCTTCTCAACATCGGCGAGGAGGACACCAAGGGCAACGCGCTTGCCAAGGAGGCCCATCAGCTCATGGCCAAGCGCCTGACCAACTTCGCCGGGAACTGCGAGGGCCGCGATGTGCTCGGCGCGCAGTACGAAGTGGTGGTCACCGACGGGTTCACCGGCAACGTGTGCCTGAAGACCATCGAGGGCGCCTCGAAGGTGCTGTTCAGCGCCATCAAGGACGCCATGATGTCCACCACGAAGGGCAAGATCGGCGCCCTGTGCGTTAAAGATGGTCTGAAGGGCTTGAAAAGCCAGGTGTCGCCCGACACCTACGGCGGCGCCCCGCTTCTCGGCGTGAAAGGCGCCTGCATCGTCGGACATGGAAGCTCGGGCGCGGTGGCCATCGAAAACGGCGTGCTCACCACGGCGCGCGTGGTGCGCCAGGGCGTTTCTGAAATAATTCAGCACATGGCCCAGGCTGGAAACGGCTCGGATACAATCAAGTAACACCATAGGGACCAGCCGCTTTATGCGGTATGGTCGTATCATCATCGATTCTCATTCATACCGGTTTCGGAGGTTGCATGACCTTTACAGAAGAACAAGCCTCAAAATTGCAGAGGGCGGAGGAGGTTCTGGGCTACTCGTTTTCCAACAAGCAGCTCATCTTGTCCGCCATCACGCACCCATCGGCCACCGAAGGCCGTGCGGTGAAGTATTCCTATGAGCGCCTGGAGTTTCTGGGCGACTCCATCTTAGGCGCCATCGTCGCCGACGTCGCCTTCGAGCGCTTCCATGAGCTCGACGAAGGCGGTTTGACGCGCATCAAGGTGGCGCTCGTGTCGGGCGCAAGCCTGTCCGATGTGGCGTCGGGCCTTGGTTTCGCCGACATCATCGTGTTCGGCTCCTCGGAGACGGGCACGGGCAAGCGCGGCCTGCATTCCGCGCTCGAAAACGTCTATGAGGCCGTGGTGGCCGCGTTGTACCTGGACGGCGGCGTGGAGGCGGCGCGCGATTTCATCTACCGCACGCTTATCCCTCGCATGTCCGAGGACATGGCGCTCGAGCCGGAAAACCCCAAAAGCGCGCTGCAGGAGCGCCTGCAGGAAGACGGCATCACGCCCACCTATAAGCTGGTGGAAACGCAGGGCCCGCCGCATGACCGCACCTTCGTGGCCCAGGTGTTCGCAGGCAATCAGGGCCTTGCGCGCGGGACGGGCCGTACGAAGAAGGAAGCGGAAAGCCAGGCGGCGAAATTCACGCTGTCGCGTCTCGGCGAGTTTTTCGGTTTGGGCATGGACGAGCAGGCCCGCGCCGAGAAGGCCGCCGCGGCCAAGCAGGCCAAGGCCGACAAGGCTGCGGCCCGTGCCGAGGAGAAGGCGCGCAAGAAGCATGAGCGCGAGCTGCATAAGAGCATGAAACAGGGCTAGCGCATGTACTTGAAGTCGCTCGTGCTCAAGGGCTTCAAGTCGTTCGCCGACAGAAGCGCGCTTTCCTTGGAACCGGGCATCACCGCCGTGGTGGGCCCGAACGGCTCCGGCAAATCCAATATCTCCGATGCCGTGCTGTGGGTGCTTGGCGAGCGCAACGCCAAGCACTTGCGTGGTCAGGCTATGGAAGACGTCATCTTCGCAGGCTCGTCGGCCCGAAAGGCCACGGGCCTTGCCGAGGTCGAGCTGGTGCTCGACAACTCCGACGGCAAGCTGCCGGTCGACTTCGACGAGGTTTCCATCACGCGCCGCATGTATCGAAGCGGCGAAAGCGAGTATCTCATCAACGGCAGCGTCGCGCGCCGCATGGACGTGCTCGACATCCTGCACGATTCCGGTCTGGGAACCGGCACGCATTCGATCATCGGCCAGGGTAGCCTGGACTCCATCCTGCAATCCAAGCCTGAGGACCGCCGTGCGCTCATCGAGGAGGCCGCTGGCGTGCTCAAGCACAAGCAGCGCAAGGCGAAAAGCGAACGCAAGCTGGCCGCCATGGATGCCACGCTCGCGCGCGTGCGCGATGTGGCGGGCGAGGTGGGCCGCCAGCTCGGACCGCTCGAGCGCAAGGCGAAGAAGGCCCGCGCTTACCAAGAGCTCTCCGGGCAGCTTACCGACGTCAGCTTGGCGCTGGCCGTGGACGACCTGCGTTGCCTGCGTCAAAGCTGGGATGAGGCTTGCGCCGGCGAGCATCAGCTGGTGGAAGACCTTCAGGCCCGTCATCAGGACATTTCCACTGCGGAAGCCGCCGCCGAGGCGTTGCAGGAGCAGATCCGCAAGCAAACTCAGAATGCAGGCGACCTGTCGCGCAGCTATCAGCGTGCGTCGTCGGCAGTGGAGCGCTTCGACGGCGCCGTGCTGCTGTTGCACGAGAAGCGCCGTGGGGCGCAGGGCCTTGAGGCCGATGTGCGCGTGAAGCTGGAGTCGGGCCGCGCTAAGCGCGCCGAGGCCGTTGCCGAGCGCGAGCAGGCGGCAGCCCAGCTTGAGGCGGTGCGCCGCGACCTTGCCGCCGCGAAGGCCGCCGTCGAGCGCCTTGACGACTCCCGTCGCGAGAACGCCCAGGCCCGCCGCAGCGTGGAGGACGAGCTCGATCAGCTCAAGCGCCAGGGCCGCGCCGACGATCGCGCTTCCGAGGACGCGCGGCGCCGCCTGTCGCAAACGCAGGAGGCGCTTGCCAACGGCTTGGCCCATGCCAAGCTGGTCGAGGGACGCGCCAAGGAGCTCGAGCTGGCGCTCGGCCACGCTGAGGAGCAGGCTCAAAAGCTCGAGGACGCTCGTGCAACCGCCCAGCGCTTGCTCGATGATGCCCAGCAGGCCGAATCGCAGGCGCGCGGCGCCGTCGCCGCGGCTATCAAGGACCGTGATGCCGCCCGTGCCGCGCTTGACGAGGCTCATCGCCAGGTCACCTCGCTCGAAAGCCGCATTTCCGCGCTCGAAGAGGTAGAGCGCGCATCTGCCGCAGCCGGGCCTGCCCGCGCATGGCTCATCGAGCATGCGCGCATATCCGGCCAACGGCTCGAGCCGCTGGCCCGCGCCGTGCGTGCACCGCAGGGCTTCGAGGCGCTTGTCGAGCATCTGCTTTCCGGTGATGCCGAGGCGCTCATGGCCCCTTCAGTCGATGCGGCGGCGGGCCTTGCGGGCAACGTGCTGGAAAGCGGCCGCGACGGCCAGGTGTCGCTGCTTCCCGCCGGCGGCATGCGCTCCGGCGCCCCCGCGCGCCAAGCCGCGCAGGCCTGCGGCGGCACGGCGCTCGTGGACATGTTGGAATACCCTGAGCAGGCCGCGCCCACGGTGGAGGCCCTGCTCGGCGATGTGGTGGTATGCGACACCTTCGAAGCGGCGCGCCAGGCTCAGGCGGTGCGCGTGCAGGAAGGCGCGGTCGCCCCTGTGCGCTTCGTGTCGGCCGATGGATGCATCGCCTGGCCCAGCGGCAAGCTCACGGTGGGAACGGTGGACGCCGGCGCCGAGGGCGCCTTGGCCCGCGCGCGCCAGCTCGACGAGCTGCGCGCTTCGCTTCGCGTCGCATCCGAACAGCACAAGGAAGCTGAGCAGACGGAGCGCCAAGCCGAGGAGGCGTTGCGTGCCGCCCAGGCCGAAAGCCTGCAGCTCTCCCAGCAGCTGGCCGAGCGCCGAGGCGCTGCGCAGGCGGCGTCGGCCGAGGCAAAGCGCGCCGCCGATGCGCTCGCGTCCACGCGCCGCGAGTTCGCCGATGTGGAGCGCCAGCGCCAGCAGGCGGATAAGACGGTCGCCGAGGCGCGCCCCAACGTCGACAAGCTTGAGGCGCAGCTGGCCGAGCTTGCGCAAGCGGCCCAAGCCTGTGCCGTGCGCACCGAGGAGCTTGAAGCCAAGGTGGTGCCGCTTCGCAAGGAGGCGGCGCAGCTGCGCGACGGCCTTTCGGAGGCCAAGCTCTCGGCTGCCACCTTGCGCGAGCGCGATACCTATACCGCGCGAATCGTGGATGCTCGCGGCCGCGACGTGGCCGCGGTGGACGCCGCCGAGGACGAGCTGAAAAACCAGCTGGCGCGCAAGATCGTGGCGCAGCGCCGCATCGCGCCGCTTCTGGCGGTGTTCGAGGAGCTCACCGCAAGCGCCCGTCGCTGGACGCACGACCTTGAGCAGCGGGCCCAACAGGCGCAAGATTCCTCTGCCGGGCTGCATGCACAGGTCACCGCCGCGCGCGAGCAGGCCAAGGCCGCCCATGACGCCTACGACGACGTCAACGCGCGCCTGTCGGCCGCCCGTGTGGAGAAGGGCAGGCTGGAGGTGCGCGTCGACGCTGCCGTCAACTCCATCGTGCAGGATATGGGCGTGCCGCTTGAGACGGCGCTCGCGTTGCCCGAGCTTGACGACCGCGGCGCCGCCGAGGAGAACGCGTTCAAGCTACGCCGCCGCATCGCCAACATGGGCGCCATCAACCCCGATGCTGCCCAGGAGTACGAGCAGCTGCGCAGCCGCTACGATTACCTGGCGGCCCAGCTTGCAGACCTCGACGGCGCGCGCCGCAGCCTTGCCAAGATCGTCCGCGTCATCGATGCGCGCATGAAAGACGATTTCGTCAGCACGTTCAATGCGGTCAACGACAACTTCCGCAGCATCTTCGCCACCTTGTTCCCGGGCGGCTCGGCCGAGCTCATCCTCACCGACCCCGACGACCTGGAGAGCACCGGCGTGGAGGTCAGCGCGCAGCCGGCGGGCAAGCGCATCACGAAGATGATGCTCATGTCCGGCGGCGAGAAGTCGCTCACGGCGCTTGCGCTGCTGTTCGCGGTCTACCGCATCCGCAGCGCGCCGTTCTACATCCTCGACGAGGTTGAGGCGGCGCTCGACGACAGCAACCTGCGCAGGCTCACGGCGTATCTGCAGTCCATCCGCAACGACACGCAGCTCATCATGATCACGCACCAGCGGCGCACCATGGAAATGTCCGACGTGCTGTTCGGCGTGTCCATGCAATCCGACGGCGTCACCAAGGTGATCAGTCAGAAGCTCGATCACGCCCTGAAGTACGCGGAATAGGGGAAGCGGCCAGCCGGCCGCTTTCTTTGCTACGTTGCGGGTTCTGGTGTGAGCGGGTTTGCGGGTATACGGGAAATCCCGGTTGCGGCCGTCGGTGACGCCGGGAATCGGAGGAGCCTTCCGGATGGCGGCAAGGTATCTGGAAGCGTGCCGGTTGTAACCGGTTACCGCTCTATCTTCCCCGTGTAATTCTTGTTCGCCTGCTGCCTGGGATGCCTTGCCCTCGGTGGCGGGGTATACTTCTTCCCGAAAGAAACACGCGGTGCAATCGGCGCTCCGTTGGGAAACGATGCCGAAAGGCGCTGCACAACATGCGACGGTTTGCGACACAAGGGGAGCAACATGGGATTTTTCGACCGCATCAGCCAGGGGCTGCAACGTTCTCGCGACAAGTTCAAGGAGGAGATGAACGTCCTCCTCGACCGCGGTCCCGACCTTGATGAGGAGTTCTGGGACGGCTTGGAGGAAACGCTCATCCTGGCCGACATCGGCGGTGCGGCGGCGTGCGATATCGTGGAGAACCTGCGCGACCAGGCTACGCGCAAGGCGCTTCCCGATGCCTATGCCGTGCTCGATATGCTCAACGACCAGATTGCCGACACCTTCACCGAAGGCGGTCAGGAAATCCTCGGCGGCGACCCGGCGTGCGTGCTGTTCGTGGGCATCAACGGCACGGGCAAGACCACCACGGTGGGCAAGCTTTCCAAGGAAGCGCACGACGCCGGCCGCAAGGTCATCCTGGGCAGCGCCGACACGTTCCGCGCCGCTGCAATCGAGCAACTCGAGGTGTGGGCGAACCGTGCCGACGTCGAGATGGTCACGCGCGAGCGCGGCGCCGACCCGGCAAGCGTGTGCTACGACACCATCGAGCGCGCCGAGGCCGAAGATGCCGACCTGGTGCTCATCGACACCGCCGGGCGCCTGCACACCTCGGCAGACCTTATGCGCGAGCTGGCGAAGGTCGTCAACGTGGTGCGCAAGCGCTCGAAGCTGCCCGTCTACACCGTGCTCGTCATCGACGCCACCACCGGCCAGAACGGCCTGCAGCAGGCGCGCGAGTTCAACCGCGAGCTCGAGCTGGACGCGCTTATCGTCACGAAGCTCGACGGCACGGCCAAGGGCGGCATCGCGCTTGCCGTCAGCCACGAGCTTGAGCTGCCCATCATCAAGATCGGCGTGGGCGAGGGCCTTGACGACCTGCGCGATTTCGACGCCCATGATTTCGCACGCGCTCTTGTCGGCGCGTTCGATCAGCGTCAAGCGTAACCGCCATGGATACCTCGGCTTGCATCGAGCAGGTGTTCCACGCGCCCGACGTGTATCTTGTGCAGGTGCCCTTCGAGAACATCTCCACCTCCGCCACCAATTGCTACGTCATTATGGATGGCGGCGAGGCGCTCGTGGTGGATACCGGTGCGCCTTCCGATGAGGGTGCGAAGGTGCTGTCGGACGCACTCGATGAGCTGGGCGTGGACCGCGGCCGCGCCAAGTGGTTCCTCACGCATTTCCACCTCGACCATGCCGGCCTGATCGATCGGGTGGTTCCCGAGGGCGCGTCGCTGTTCGTGGGCGGCGTCGAGCTGGGCGAGGCGCGCGTCACGCGCACAGGCGTGTTCCTCGATGCGCTCACGCGGACGTATCGCCAGCAGGGCGTGGCTCTGTCCGATGCCACCACGGCCGCGCGCTTGGGCGTCGAGCAGCCCCTGTTCGACCCGCAGCGCCTGCGGACGGCCTTCGTGCGCGGCGGCGACACGGTTACGGTGGGCCGCTACGAGCTGCAGGTCGTGGAAACGCCCGGCCACACGCCCGGGCATCTGTCGCTGTTCGAGCCGCAAAGCCGCATCTTGTTCGGCGGCGACCATGCGCTGTTCGTCATCAGCCCCTCCATCGCGCTGTTCCCGCGCGAAGGCGACGGGCTGCAGGCGTATCTTGACAGCATCAAACGCGTGCAGGACCTGCATATCTCGCAGCTGTTCCATTCGCACGGCCCCATCCGTCCCGATTTCGAGCAGCGCCTCGATTGGCTGGCCCAGCATCACCTGAAGCGACTCGACGAGGTGTGCGGCATCGTCGCGCGCAACCCGCGCTTGTCGGGTTACCAGATCATCCGCGCTATCAGGTGGAATGTGCCCTTCGACGACTGGGAGGACATCCCCATCATGCAGCGCTACATCATGCTCACCCAGGGCATCGTCTATCTAAAGCACCTCGTGGCCGATGGCAGCATCAAGGTGAAAACCTACGGCGACGGCATCCAGCTCTACGAATCCGTGCGCTAATCGCTCGAAGCGGGCCCTTATGGGCTCGCTTCGCTGTTTTACCGGCTGAAGGTTTCCGCTCGCCGCCCTTCGGCTATAATCCAAAAGATTGTAAGCATACGTGACACGCAAGAAGAGGCGCTCATGTTCGATAACCTTTCCGATCGCCTGCAAGGCATCTTCTCGGGCCTGCGCGGCAAGGGCCGCCTGACCGAGGACGACATCAACTCCGCCATGCGCGAGGTGCGCATGGCCATGCTCGAAGCCGACGTCAACTTCAAGGTGGTCAAGCAGTTCGTGGCGCGCACCAAGGAGCGCTGCCTTGATGCCGAGGTGCTCGACTCCCTGTCCCCGACGCAAAACGTCATCAAGATCGTCACCGACGAGCTCACCGAGCTGCTCGGCCGCACCGATAGCAAGCTGGTGCTCTCCAGCCGCATCCCCAACGTCATCATGCTCGTGGGCCTGCAGGGCTCCGGTAAAACCACTGCGGCCGCCAAGCTGGCCTACCGTCTGAAGCAGGAAGGCCACAGCCCGCTGCTGGCCGCTTGCGACGTCTACCGTCCCGCCGCAGCCGATCAGCTGGAAACGCTCGGCAACGAGATCGGCGTGCGCGTGTTCCGCGGCGACGGCAAGGACCCGGTGGCCATCGCCAAGGGCGGCGTGCAGGACGCCATCGACAACCTGCGCGACGTGGTCATCGTCGACACGGCGGGCCGCTTGCACGTTGACGAGCAGATGATGGAAGAGGCCCAGGCCATCAAGTCGGCGGTCAAGCCCGACCAGATCCTCATGGTGGTCGACGCCATGACCGGCCAAGACGTGGTCAACGTGGCCGCGGCCTTCTCCGAGCGCGTCGATTTCGACGGCGTCATCATGTCGAAGATGGACGGCGATGCCCGCGGCGGCGGCGCGCTTTCCATCCGCGAGGTCACGGGCAAGCCCATCAAGTTCATCAGCGCCGGCGAGAAGCCCGATTCGCTCGAGGAGTTCCATCCCGACCGCATGGCTCGCCGCATCCTGGGCATGGGCGACATGCTCAGCCTCATCGAGTCGGCGGTGAAGGTCCAGCAGCAGGAAGAGGAGCAGGCCGAGACCGAACGTCTCATGAAAAGCCAGCTCACGCTCAACGACTTCGTCACCATGAACCGCCAGATCCGCAAGATGGGCGGCGTCTCCAAGCTCATCAGCGCCCTTCCCGGCGGCGACAAGGCCTTAGGCCAGGGTCAGGTTGACGAGGGCGCGCTCGATCGCATGGAGGTCATCATCAACTCCATGACCAAGGCCGAGCGCGAGAAGCCCGACCTGCTCAACGGCAGCCGCCGCGCCCGCATCGCCGCCGGCGCCGGCGTGTCGGTCACCGAGGTCAACCAGCTCATGAAAAAGTTCAATGAGACGAAGAAGATGATGAAACGCATGATGCCGGCCGTCGAGGAGATGGGCGGCAAGGGCAAGCGCGGCAAGAAAGGCAAGCGCCGCCGCGGCATCCCGGGCATGGGCGGCATGAAGATGTCGGACCTGAAGAAGATCCAGGATATGATGGGCGACATCAAATAGTCCCGGTCCGCGTGACGGTCGCTGGAGCTGCTCGACAATGAGGTTGCCGGCACCTCACGAGGCTGCGGCTCCCGGCATTCCATCATCGGCTTCGCGGACGTGGCCATAAGGTCCGTGCTTGCGATGCTTCGTCGGAATGCGATGCATCATCGGCGTCCTTGCCGGCCTTGCTGGGACGCCGGCGCCAGAAGCGTTTGCCCCTGCGATAAGCGCAGGGCGTGGCATAATGTGCGAAACTGATACTCGGCAGGCGCAACAGGGGAGCGCCTGAGAACGAAAGGGGAAACCAATGGAGTTGCAGATCCGTCCGTACACCGCAGACGATATCAAGGCCATGGTGCGCATCTGGAACGAGGTTGTGGAAGCGGGCGATGCGTTCCCGCAGGTCACGCCACTGACAGAGCAGAACGCCGATGAGTTCTTCTCCGCTCAGACCGCCACCATGGTGGCCGATGTGAACGGCATCATCTTCGGCATGTACATCCTGCATCCCAACGGCATCGGGCGCTGCGCGCACATCGCCAACGCCAGCTTCGCCGTGGCCTCGGCCTCGCGCGGCCTCGGCCTTGGCCGCAAGCTGGTGGAGAACTGCATCGAGACCTGCGGCAAGAAGGGCTTCCGCGGCCTGCAGTTCAACGCCGTGGTCGCCTCCAACGAGGCCGCCCAGCACCTGTACGAGTCCATGGGCTTCACGAAGGTCGGCATGATCCCCGGCGGCTTCATCAACGGCCTCGGCGGCTACGAGGACATGTTCGTCTACTACATCGACACGCTCGACACCGCCCAGCCCTGCTGAGGCTGACCGACCGCCCGGTCGGGTTTGGGGCTCAAAGGTGCTGCGAAAAGCAAGCTTCCCTCATCGGCAGCTTTGCTAGCCGCTTCGGGCCGCCCGCTTTGCCGGCCGCATCGTCGGACGCTTTGGGGACGTAGCGTTAAGTGTCCGGCGAAGCCTTGGACACTTAACGCTACGTCCCCAAAGCGTCCGACCCAAAGGCTTTCCGGTGCTCGTTGCGATTCTCCATTTGTCCGCTTTATTCGTGAACACCTGGTGATAACCGAAGCGAAGGCTTGTCAACCGAGGCGTTTCGCCTTATCATAAACAACTGCTGTTTTGCTGCGCGCGTTTTTGCGGGCTGGCAAAGAGGATTCAAGTAAGAACAAGAAGGAGTTACTCTTCATGGTTAAGATTCGCCTGGCCCGTCACGGCGCCAAGAAGCGTCCGTACTACCGTATCGTCGTTGCCGATGCCCGTTGCCCGCGCGACGGCAAGTTCATCGACGACATCGGCCGTTACAACCCGCTGACCGAGCCCGCAATGATCAAGATCGACCTGGAGAAGTGCGACAAGTGGCTGGCCAACGGCGCTCAGCCCACCGACACGGTTGCCGCCCTCATCAAGAAGTTCCGCGAGCAGGCGTAAGCTTATGGCAGCGCAGACCGAGGAAATCGCTGGGCTCGTTGAGTCAGTGATCCGTCCGCTCATCGATAACCCGGACGACTTGGTCATCGATGCGCGCGAAACCGAAGATGGCTCCATCTTCGTCGAGGTTCGTGTCAACGAGGAGGACGCGGGCAAGGTCATCGGCCGTCAGGGCCGCGTGATCAAAGCCATCCGCACGCTTGCGCGTGCCGCGGCTTCTTCGACGAACACCCATGTCGACGTGGAGCTGCTCGATTAATGGGCGCTTGGGTTCGCGTAGCCGAATTCACGAAAGCTAAGCACTTGAAGGGAGGGCTCGTCGCGCGTAGCGTGGCGGGTCTCCCTTTTTTGCTTGAAGAGGGCCTCTTTTGCGCTTTCGTGCCTCCGGTGATCGATGTTCCGCGTCAAGGCACCGTGGTGGAGGTTCGTCCCGAGGCCCGGGGCGGCGCTACGGTGTTTTTCGATACCATCGTCGATGCCAACCAGGCAGATGCCCTGGTGGGCTGCTATGTTCTTGCGCGTTGGGACGATCTTCCCGATGACGTGCTCGAGCTGCAGGAAGGCGGCATCGAGGGCTTCACGGTGGTGGATGCCGAGGCCGGCATCATCGGCACCGCCGTGGCCATCAACGAAATGCCAGGCCAGCATCTGCTGGAAGTTGCGCGCGAGGGCCAAGATGGCACCGTGCTCATTCCCGTTGTGGACGAGTTTCTCGAAGGGGTGGATGAGCAGACGCGCCGCATATACGTCAACGTGCCGCAAGGCCTGCTCGACCTGTAACCTGTGGAGGTACCCATGATCATCGAAACGTTGTCCACGTTTCCCGATATGTACGAATCCGTCATGGGCGCTTCCATGATGCGCATCGCCCAGGAAAAGGGTATCCTGGATTTCAAGGCGCACGACCTGCGCGATTGGACGCACGACCGCCATCGCACCACCGACGACGAGCCGTATGGCGGCGGTGACGGCCTGGTCATGAAGTGCGCCCCCATCTTCGAGGCCTACGAATCGCTGTGCGCCGCAACGGGCAACGGCTTTGTTGAGGCCCCTGCCGAACCGGCCCGGGGACAGGGCGCTGCCGCTCCTGCCGAACAGGTGCCGTGCGAAGGCTCCGCCTTCAACGCTGCCGAGCAGCCGCTTAGCAGCGGCTCCGACGCCTCCGCCGGTCAAGCGGGCTCCAAGCCCTACACCATCTTCCTGGCGCCGCAGGGCCGCCGTTTCGACGACGCGTGCGCCTGCGAGCTTGCCAAGCAGGACCGCCTACTGTTCATTTGCGGCCACTACGAGGGCATCGACGAGCGTGCCTACACGTTGGCCGACGAGGTCATCTCGCTGGGCGATTACGTGCTCACCAGCGGCGAGCTGGCGTCCATGGTGGTCATCGACGCCGTGGTGCGCAAGCTTCCCGGCGTCCTGGGCGCCGAAACGGGCGCCTTGGGCGAGAGCTTCGCCGACGGCTTGTTGGAATACCCCCAGTACACGCGTCCTGCCAGCTTCAACGGCATGGAGGTTCCGGCGGTTCTGCTGTCCGGCAACCACGATGCGGTCGACCGGTGGCGCCGCGAGCAAAGCCTTGAGCGCACTTTCCGGCTGCGTCCCGATTTGCTCGAAGGCATGAAGCTGCCCGACGTCGACCGGGCATTTCTGCAATCTTTATCGACCGAAGGGCAGCGGTAGCCGCAGCGCGGTATCATAGGCAGCTAAGCGCTTATCGGGCGCCGCTTGCGCGGGCCCTGTAGAAAGGAAACGTACGACATCATGGCCGCAGGTCAGCACGCCACTGGGGAAAAGGGCGGAATACTGCGCTCATTCGTGAGCCTTCTCATCATGATCGCATTCGTCCTGGGGCTTTCCTGGGCGCTGCGCACGTACGTCTTCACCGCTTACGAGATTCCCTCCGGCTCCATGGAGGAGACCATCATGACCGGCGACATGGTGTTCGCCGAGAAGGTCAGCTACTATTTCCGCGACCCGCAACCGGGCGATATCGTCACGTTCGCCGATCCCGAGATCCCGGGCCGTACGCTCATCAAGCGTTGCATAGCCACCGCAGGCCAGACCATCGACATCGATGGCGACGGGTTCCTCTACATCGACGGCGTGGCTCAAACCGAAACCTATACCCACGGCAAGCCCACGCTGCCGCTCACCAATTCCGCCATCACCTTCCCTTACACCGTTCCTTCCGGTTACATCTGGGTGATGGGCGACAATCGCACCAACTCACAGGATTCGCGATACTTCGGCGCGGTCCCCGCAAGCTCGGTAACGGGCAGGGGCGTGCTGGTATATTGGCCCGTGCCCGACTTCGGCTTGCTGGAGTAGGGGCGCGTCGCCCGACAGTTATCAAGTAGGCAAGCAAGGACCAGCGGAACCAGACAAGGAGAACCATGTCAACCGAAACCTTCGCCGCGAACGCGACAACGGGATGTGCCGGCTCCCAGCCGCCCACGTTCCAGGACATCGTCATGAACCTGCAGCACTACTGGGCCGCCCAGGGCTGCGTCGTTTTGCAGCCGTACGACGGCGCCGTGGGTGCGGGCACCAACCACACCGCCACCACGCTGCGCTCATTGGGCCCCGACACGTGGCGCACCTGCTACGTGCAGGGTTGCCGCCGTCCCACCGACGGCCGCTACGGCGAGAACCCCAACCGCCTGCAGTACTACTACCAGTTCCAGGTGCTCATGAAGCCCAGCCCGGACAACATCCAGGACCTGTACCTGGGCAGCCTCCGCGCCATCGGCATTGATCCGGACAAGCATGACGTGCGCTTCGTCGAGGACGACTGGGAGTCTCCCACGCTTGGCGCATGGGGCCTTGGCTGGGAGGTGTGGCTCAACGGCATGGAGGTCACGCAGTTCACCTACTTCCAGCAGGTGGGCGGCTTCGAGTGCGCCCCCGTGCCCGTGGAGATCGCGTACGGCCTTGAGCGCTTGACCATGTACATCCAGGGCGTCGACAGCGTCTACGACATCATCTGGGCCCGCGGCGACGACGGCGTGGAGTTCACCTATGGCGATGTGTACCTGGAGAACGAGCGCGAATTCTCCACGTACAACTTCGAGGTGGGCAACACCGAGTTTTTGTTCGAGGCTTTCAACCAGTATGAGCGCGAGGCCGGCCTGTGCCTGGAGCACAACCTGCCGCTGCCCGCCTATGACTGGGTGCTGAAGTGCTGCCATACGTTCAACCTGCTCGACGCCCGAGGCGTCATCTCCGCAACCGAGCGCATGGCCTACATCCTGCGCGTGCGCTCCATGGTCAAGGAGTGCTGCGCCTCCTACATCGCCACCGTCGTCGGCGACGATCAGGACGTTCAGAACGAGAAAGGGGAATAACCATGGCCGATAAGCACACTCTCGCGTTCGAGATCGGCGTGGAGGAGATCCCCGCGTTCGACCTCGATTCCGCCAACAAGCAGCTTGAGAAGATGGTGCCCGCGGCGTTTGCCGATGCGCGCATCCCCTACGATTCCATCGAGATCCACTCCAGCCCCCGCCGCCTGATCGTCATGGCCTACGGCGTGGCCGACGCCACCGAGGCGCTCGTCGAGGAGTACAAGGGCCCTGCGGCCAAGATCGCCTTCGACGCCGACGGCAACCCCACCAAGGCGGCCATCGGCTTCGCCCGTGGCAAGGGCCTCGATCCCGAGAGCCTCGAGCGTCGCGAGGTCAACGGCACCGAGTACGTGTTCGCCACCAAGAACATCCCGGCAACGCCCGTGGCCGACCTGCTGCCCGATGTGCTGGCGGGCTTCATCACCGCTGTCAAGTGGCCCCGCTCCTGCCGCTGGGCCGCGTATCGCGAGTACTTCGTGCGCCCGGTGCGCTGGATCGTGGCCATGCTCGACGAGGTCGTCCTGCCCGTCAGCTTCGCCGGCGCCGAGTCCTCTAACTTCACCATGGGCCATCGCGTGCTGGCTCCCGGCAAGCACACGGTGGATACCGCCGCGAACCTGCTCGACGTCATCCGCGCCGCCTTCGTGATCCCCACGCAGGCCGAGCGCGAGCGCATCATCCGCGAGGGCGTGGCCGCCATCGAGTCTGAAACTGGCTTCACCGCCGACCTCCCCGCGAAGACGCTGCTCGAGGTGGTCAACCTGTCCGAGTACCCGCAGCCGCTCGTCTCCACCTTCGACGAGGAGTTTTTGCAGGTGCCCGAGGAGATCATCGTCGACGCCATGCTCATGCATCAGCGCTACTTCCCGCTCTACGATGCAGCAGGCAAGCTGACGAACAAGTTCATCATCGTGTCCAACGGCAACCCTGAATGCGCAGCCACCATCATCGACGGCAACGAGCGCGTGGTGCGCGCCCGTCTCGACGACGCGAAGTTCTTCTACGAGGAGGACCTCAAGCACCCGCTGGAGTCCTATATCGAGAAGCTCGACAAGGTGGTGTTCCAGGAGTCGCTGGGCACGGTTCGCCAGAAGGCCGAGCGTTTGGAGAAGCTGGCCTGCGCCCTTTCCGCCGACGCGCAGCTTGACGCGGCCGACGCCGCCGATGCGAAGCGTGCCGCGCGCCTGTGCAAGGCCGACCTGGTCACCAACGCCGTCATCGAGTTCACCAGCGTCCAGGGCGTCATGGGCAGCTACTATGCCGCCGCCTCCGGGGAAACGCCGCAGGTCGCCCAGGCCATCGGCCAGCACTATCAGCCGCGCTTCGCCGGCGATGCGCTGCCCGACACCACGGTGGGCAAGCTGGTCGCCTTGGCCGACAAGCTCGACACCATCTGCGGCCTGTTCGCGGTCGGCCAGGGTCCCACCGGCTCTTCCGACCCGTTCGCGCTGCGCCGTAGCGCCATCGGCATCGTGAACATGCTCGAGGCTGGCCTGCCCATCTCGCTTGCCGCCGCCATCGACGAGTCGCTTGCCAGCTTCGCCGACCAGGGCGTTGCCTTCGATGCGGCAGCCGTGCGCGCCGAGGTGGTGGGCTTCTTCGTCACTCGCACTAAGGTCATGCTGCGCGATGCCGGCATCAGCGCCGACACCATCGACGCCGTGCTGGCCGCGGGCGTGGAGGAGCCGGCCGTCATCAGCCAGCGCGCCCATGCGCTCGAGGACGCCCGCGCCAACGACGCCGAAACGTTTGACAACCTGGCCACGGCTTATGCCCGTGCGAACAACCTGCGCAAGCCCGAGCTGGGTGAAGGCGTGGACGATGCCCTGCTCACCGAGCCTGAGCGTGCGCTCGCGGCCGCCGTGGCAACCGCCGAGCAGGCGGTCGCCGCCGCGCTTGCGTCCGACGACTTTGCAGCCGCGCTGTCCCAGTTGGCAGCCCTGCGCGCGCCCATCGACGGCTTCTTCGCCGACGTCATGGTCATGGACGAGGACGCGGCGCTGCGCGATAACCGCCTGCGCCTGCTCAACCGCTTCGTGGCGGTGTTCGCCAACGTGGCCGATTTCGGCAAGATGGCGAAGTCGAAATAACGCCGGTTACCGTTTTCGACCGGTAACGAAGGGGAAGCGGGGGCAACCCTGTGCACCCCTTCAACGCGAAAGCGTGTACACTTCAAAGGGCGGCGGCCGACATGGCCTGCCGCCCTTTTCCACGTCAGCAAGGCACCGTCTGTAAGGAGGACGCCCATGCAAGGCGAGTTCATCGTGCACGAGAACACCACGCCGCTGCCCACCATCCATGTCGTCAGCGACTCGGTGGGGCTTACCGCACAGGCCTTGGCCCGCGCCGCTGCCGCCCAGTTCGGCGTCACGAACCCAAACATCGAGGTGCTTCCCCATGTGCGCTCGTTCGAGGAGGTCAAGCAGTTCATCGCCGAGCATGGCGAGCTGCACAGGCGCCTAAAAGGCGACGAGAACCTGCTCATCTTCTACACGCTCGTCGACGGCGATCTGCGCCGCAGCCTTTCGGATTATTGCGAGAGCCTGCCCAACGTGGTGGCGGTCGACCTTATGACCGACGCCATGAACGCCATCGCCAAGCTGTCAGGGCAGACCCCTTCGAAGCGCCCCGGCGGGCTGCACGTGGCCGACCAGCATTACTTCCGCCGCATCGAGGCCATCGAGTTCACCATCGCCCACGATGACGGACGCAACCCGCAGGAGATGTCTCAGGCCGACATCGTGCTGCTCGGCGTGTCGCGCTCATCGAAGACGCCGACCTCCATTTACCTGGCCCAGCAGGGCTACAAGGTATCCAACATCCCGCTCGACCCGTCCACCGAGCCTCCGAAGGAGGTGTACGAGGTCGATCGCACGCGCCTGTTCGGGTTGATGACCACCGCCGACGTTTTGGTGGGGATCCGACAGCGCCGCCTGGGCAACGCCGCCGTGGCGGCATCGCAGTATGCGGATCCGGAGTACGTCTACGAAGACCTCGACCGCGCCCGCGCGCTCATGCGAAAACTGGGGGCCATCGTCATTCACACCGAAAATCGCGCCGTTGAGGAAACCGCTCAAGAGATTTTGCGGTACTACGAACGGGCGCACCCGCAAGGTGCTGATATAGTAGTACGGTCCTGATTGAACTAAGTCCCGTTTTCGGACGACCTTACGTTAGGAGTAAGAAAGTGACTGCAGAAGTCAAGCGTGTGTACGCTTTCGGCAACGACGCCGAGGGCAACAACGTCACTGAGGGCAATACCAGCATGAAGGCCATCCTTGGCGGCAAAGGCGCCAACCTGGCCGAAATGGCCAACATCGGCCTGCCGGTGCCTCCGGGATTCACCATCACGTGCCAAACCTGCATGGAGTATGCCAACGCAGACAACACCTGGCCCGAGGGCGCGCTCGACACCATTCACGAGTACCGTCTTGACCTGGAAAAGCGCATCGGCAAGAAGATCGGCGACGCCGAGGACCCGCTGCTGGTCTCCGTGCGCTCCGGCGCTCCCATGTCCATGCCGGGCATGATGGACACGGTTTTGAACCTGGGCCTGAACGATCAGTCCATCAACGGCCTGATCAAGCAGACGGAGAACCCGCGCTTCGCATGGGACTCCTATCGCCGCTTCATCCAGATGTTCTCCAACGTGGTCATGGGCCTGGACGGCGATCTGTTCGAGAACGCCATCAACGTCATGAAGAACAGCCGCAACGCCGCTTCCGACACCGACCTGACCGCAGAGGACCTGCAGGAGCTCGTGGCCGAGTTCAAGAAGATCTTCTCCGAGAACGTTTCCGGCGTCGAGTATCCCAGCCTGCTGGTCGACGGCGCCGTCGCCTTCCCGCAGGACCCCATGGTGCAGCTCAAGCTGGCCATCGAGGCCGTGTTCGGCAGCTGGAACAACCCCCGCGCCGTCCTGTACCGCAAGAAGAACAAGATCGCCGATGATCTGGGCACCGCCGTCAACGTGCAGTCCATGGTCTTCGGCAACAAGGGCAACTCCTCGGCCACCGGCGTCGCGTTCACGCGCAACCCTGCCAACGGCCAGAAGGAGTTCTACGGCGACTACCTGGTCAACGCCCAGGGCGAGGACGTCGTTGCCGGCATCCGCAACACCAGCCCCATCGCCGAGCTGAAGCATGTGGCAGGCCTTGAGGAGGCAGGCAAGCAGCTCGAGGAGATCTTCGTCGTCCTCGAGAACCACTTCCGCGACATGTGCGACATCGAGTTCACCATCGAGCAGGGCAAGCTGTACATGCTGCAGACCCGCGTCGGCAAGCGCACCGCCGCCGCCGCGCTGCACATCGCCATCGAGATGGAGAAGGAGGGCCTCATCTCCAAGGAGGAGGCCGTCATGCGCGTCGAGCCCGAGCAGCTCGACCAGCTGCTGCACCCGCAGTTCGACAAGAACGCCGAGTACGACGTGCTCGCCCGCGGCCTGAACGCCTCCCCGGGCGCTGCCGTCGGCGAAGCCGTGTTCTCCGCTGCCGACGCCGTGGCCGCCGCAGAGGCCGGCCGCAAGTGCGTGCTCGTCCGCTGGGAGACCAACCCCGACGACCTGGCCGGCATGATCGCCGCCGAGGGCATCCTGACCAGCCATGGCGGCAAGACCTCCCATGCCGCCGTTATCGCCCGCGGCATGGGCGCCCCGTGCGTGTGCGGCGTCGAGGCCCTCAAGATCGACGCTGAGAAGAAGCAGGCCGTCGTCTCCGGCACCGATGTCGTCATCAAGGAAGGCGACATGATCTCGCTGGACGGCACCACCGGCATCGTGGTGCTCGGTGCCGTCGAGCTGGTGCTTCCCGAGCTCACCGGCGACCTGGACACCATCCTGGAGTGGGCCGACGAGTTCCGCACCCTGGGTGTGCGCGCCAACGCCGACAACCCCGAGGATGCCCAGCTGTCCCGCGACTTCGGCGCGCAGGGCATCGGCCTGTGCCGTACCGAGCACATGTTCCTGGGCGATCGCAAGCAGATTATCCAGACCTTCATCCTGAACGAGGACGAGGATGTCCGTCAGAAGGCCGTCGACCAGCTGTTCGAGGCTCAGACGGGCGACTTCTACGGCATGTTCAAGGCCATGGACGGCCTGCCGGTCATCGTGCGCCTGCTCGATCCGCCGCTGCATGAGTTCCTGGAGAGCCCGCGTGCGCTCGATGTCGAGATCGCCCGCCTCGAGGCCACCGGCGGCGACAAGGGCGTCATCGCCGAGAAGCGCGCCCTCATGGAGCAGATCGACGCCATGGCGGAGGCCAACCCCATGCTGGGCCTTCGCGGCTGCCGCCTGGGCATCGTGTATCCCATCCTCCCTGTGATGCAGGTGCGCGCCATCGCAACCGCCGCCGCCCAGCTGAAGAAGGAGGGCCTGGACCCCAAGCCCGAGATCATGATCCCGCTGGTGTCTGTGGTCCCCGAGCTGGCCAAGCTGCGCGAGGTCGCCGAGCAGACCATCGCCGAGGTTGCCGCCGAGCAGGGCGTCGAGCTGAACATCCAGATCGGCACCATGATCGAGCTGCCGCGCGCGGCCGTCACCGCCGATGAGATCGCCACCAAGGCCGACTTCTTCTCCTTCGGCACCAACGACCTCACCCAGACGACGTTCGGCTTCAGCCGCGACGATGTCGAGGCCGAGTTCATCCCGCAGTACCTGCAGGAGCGTCTGCTGCCCTTCAACCCGTTCGCCACGGTCGACCCCGGCGTTGCCAAGCTGGTGAAGATGGGCGTCGAGCTGGGTCACCAGGGCAACCCTGACCTGACCTGCGGCGTGTGCGGCGAGCACGGCGGCGATCCGGACTCCATCCACACGTTCAACGCCATCGGCTTAGACTACGTGTCCTGCAGCCCCTATCGCGTGCCGCTGGCCCGTCTGGCCGCCGGCCAGGCTGCCATCAAGGCCAAGAACGCGAAGTAAGCCTGCGAAGCAGCGAAAACGCAACGCAAAGGGAGCCCCTTCGGGAGCTCCCTTTTGCTATGAGCAGGACATCGTCAACAGGCAATGAAGGGCCAAGGGCGGTTGATCTCGCCCTTGGCCCCATCCGTCTTCTTGTATCCTGCCCAAATCGTCTTGAGGGGCTTGGCAACCGCGGCCGTGGTGCCTGCGCCTGCTCGTGGCTACAGGCGGGTTGCCTATTTCAGCGCCGATTCGGCGATCTGCTTGCCGGTCTTGTAGTCCACCCAGCCTTGCGGCATGCTTGCGGCGGCATCGTTGTGGCATTCCGTGCACGCCATCACCGATGCGCGGTGCGACTTGTGGCAATCGCTGCAGTTCGCATCGCCGTGATGGTTGCTGTGCGGGTTGAACGAGCGGTCGGCGGTGGCGTCCATAAGCTGGCTGCGCGTGGTGATATCGGCACCGGAGGCGTCGGTGTGGCAGCCGCTCTTCAGGCAAAACGCCGCTTCATCGGTCGAATTCTGCCCCGAGTTGTCCATCAGCTCGGCTATCGTCGTTTCCGCCAGCGGGTAATAGTAATCGCCCGTGATGGTCTCCGTGAGCTCGCCGATCTGCTGGCCGAGGGTGGGGACGTGGCACGACAAGCACTCTACGCCCGCTTGCTTGTGCGTGACGACGAGCATCGAGCTGGCATCGCTTACGTCGTTGCCCCACTTATCGGCCGCCGGCGTACCAGGCTGCGCCTCGAACGTGTCCACGTAGGTGCTCATGGGCGTGTGGCAAACGCCGCAAAAGCCCGGCGTGCTGTGCCACGTCCATAATCCAACGCCGGCTACGATGACCACGGCGACGACGACGCCTGCGATCAGCGGTTTATTGCTCTTCTTCGTTTTCGCGTTCGATGCGCTCGATGACGTGTCCATGACGGTCTCCTCTAGATGGTCGGTTGCGAAAATATGCTGAGCGCCCGGAGGGAAGAAAGGGGCGCTCAGCGAGGGGGAAGCCCCGCATCCGCGCCGGCTTGTCGCCGGCCCGCATGATGGGGGTAAGGATGTGCTACAGGCTGGCCACGTATTTGCCGGTCACATAGCCTTGCGTGTGAGCACGGCCAAGCGACAGGCCGGGCATCCACATGGTGTAGTCGACGCCTGCGAAGAAGTTACCGGCAACGTTGCCGATGGCGAACAGGCCGGGGATGGCCTCGTTCGTGCCGTCCTTGAGCACGCGCATGTGCTCGTCGACGTTCACGCCCGACACGATGGCGGACACGCGCACGTGGCGATGGGTGCCATAGAACGGGGGCGTGTCGATGGGGGCAAGGTACTTGACCTCTTTGCCGAAGTCCTCGTCCACGCCCTTGGCCACCAGCTCGTTGTAGCGCTCGACGGCCTTCTTGAAGGCCGCGGCGTCGGTGATGCCGAGCTTCTTAGCCAAATCATCAAGGGTATCTGCCTTGAACGTGGCGATCTGGCCCTCGAAAACGCCCTTTTTCTCGCCGGGTTCCTCGGGCATGTAAGCCTTGATGGCTTCCTGGTCGAAGAGCTTGCCCGGCCAGCTTGCGGCAGCCTCAGTGTAGTTGTTGTCGAAGATCTGGCAGTAATTGCCCTGGTCGGTTTCGCTGCGCAGGAAGTTGTTCATGATGGACATGCCGCAGGTCTCGTCGCAGAAGCGCGTTCCGTCCATCTTCACCGCCAAAAACGGCATGTCGCTCATGGAACCCGGACCGGCATCGAAGTCGTGCAGCATCTTGGTGTGCCCGATTTCCTCCATCGCGCCGCCCGCCCAGATGGCCATCTTGTGGCCGTCGCCGGTTTTGTTCGTCTGCTTGCGGCCGAGGTTTTTCAGGTCGGGGATGTAGTAGTTGACCATGTCGTCGTCGTTTTGGTAGTCGCCGGCGGCCAGGATGACGCCCTTCTTAGCGTTGAACTGGATGTTGCCGTTGCTTCCCTTGGCGATGACGCCGGTGATGCCGTTCGAGTCGCCCACCAGCTGCTTGGCCTCGGTGGAGTAGAAGAAGTCCACGCCCTGCTTTTCGGCATATTCTGCCAAGGCCTTCATGCCCTCGCCGGTGTTGTAGGGCTTCGGGCCGAAGTCGATGGACAGGTAGTTCACATCGTAGCCGTTGACCTTCTGCACCGACGTCGTCCACTTCTTGGTGGTGTCGGAGATCTGCGCGCCGCACTGCTGGGCGGTTTCGAGCAGCCAGGTGATGGCTTCGCCGGAGTTCTTCGCCCACAGCTCCACTTGCTCGCGCTTGGCGCGGTATTCGTGTTTAGCGAGTAGCGTGGACACCACGGCCTCGACGCCTGCCGGGTCGGACTTGTCAAGCAGGATGCCGGTTGCGGTGTTGCCTTGCGAGATGGCGGTGCTTTCCTTTTGGATGACCGCGACGCTCGCGCCTGCCTGCTTGGCGGTGATGGCGGCGGGCACGCCCGCGGCGCCTGCGCCCACGATCACCACGTCGTAGTCCTTGGTTTCCTTGATGTCGGTGATGGCCGCTGGCGCGTTGAGGAAGCTCGGCAGCCCGGCGCGGTCGTGGCCGGCTGCGGTGGTCGCGCCTGCGTCCGCACCCCCCTTTGCAGCTTTGGCGTCGCCGGAAGCCGAAGATGCGCTCTTGGGGGCGCATCCGGCGAACAGCGACGCGCTGGCGACGCCGGCTGCGGCGATGCCGCTCATTTTGAACAGGTCGCGGCGCGACATTTCCTTGGACATGGTTGACTCCTTTCTTATGAAGGCCCGCGCCTGCGCTCGGCATAAAACGCGGGACCTGGCAACGTCCCCTTCCTTGCAGATCCCCGTTGCCATGTCTTCACCGTATCTTCACAATCGCGTCGATGCATCAGCCGGCAAACTCTTTTGGGGGGCTATTTCTATAACCCTGTCGTATAACCCACCATTGAGCTGGGGAAACGTGGCCACTTATCTCGACTGCCGATTCGGCAGCTGCAGCACCTTCGTATAGAATGGAAAGCGGGGAGAGGGTTTAGCGCAGCGCATAACCCTCATGGATAAGGGGGATGTGACGGGATATGGCAAGAATCGCAGCTGCGAAGGAAGCCGGGGAGGAAAACGCCGAGCCTCGGGCGCGCCGCCGGTTGAGGGATCTGTATGCGCCCATTCCGCTCGCTTTTTTAGGCCTGGGCGTGTATCGCGCGTGGATCGAGATCACGTTCGTCGGCTCGTTCGTGAGATTCCCGGCGCTTTCGTTTTCGACGCGCGATCTGTTCGATTTCACTGCCGTTGTTGAGATGGTGGTGCTTGTTTTGTTGGCACGCAGGATCGGGCCGCTGTACGCGAAGCGCTGGCCGTTCGCGTTGTGCGCGACGGCCATGCTCACCTCAACGGTGTTGTTGTTCGCCTCGTATTTCGTGCCGGGGCTGGCAGGATCGCTCGGTGCGGTCACCTCGGTTGCCGGCGGCTTGGGGCTTGGCCTTATCATCTTGATTTGGAGCGAGCTGTACGGGTGCTTGAACCCCATTCGCGTGACGCTGTATTATGCGGCGTCGCTCGTGGTCGGCGCGATTATCATTTATTTATATATGGGGTTGAAGATGCCGTGGCTGTTCGTCATGACGGCGCTTTTGCCCATCGTGTCGCTTGCGAGCGCGTGCAAGTGTTTTACGCTGCTGCCCGAGGGCGAGCGCCCGCAAAAGGCGTGGGTGAATATCTCAGTGCCATGGAAGATCATCTTGCTCATGGGCTTCTTCGCGTTTTCGTACGGCATTGTCGAGGCAAATGCCTACCGGGGCTATTTCGGCCCGCATTCCTCACCGGGGACGTTCGTGGTATCGGGTGTCGTGCTGCTCGGCGTGCTCGTTCAGCGCGACAAATTCGATTTCAACACGTTGTGCCGCATCGCGTTGCCGCTGACGGTGGTGGCGTTGTTCTTGATTTCCGTGCTCGGGTTCACCGACGACTACCTCAGCGGGTTTTGTGTGGCGGGCGGCTACACGGCGTTCACCATCCTCATCATGGTGCTGTGCAGCAACCTATGTTATCGCTACGGGGTGTCTGCCATCTGGCTGTTCGGCATGGAACGCAGCTTGCGTCTTGTGTTCATGTTCTTGGGGCGCTGCGTGTACGAATACGGGTCGGTCATCACCGTCGGGTCGGTGCGGGGGACCACCATCGCAAGCGGCATTGCCATTCTGGCCGTGGTGATGGGGACGTTTTTCCTACTGTCGCAAAAGGAGCTGTCCAGCAAGTGGGGCGCATCGTTTCTGGTGAGGCCCGAAGGTGACGGGGAGGCCGTGCGCAAACAGGAGCTTGCCGATCGCTGCGAGCTTTTGGCCAAACGATTCGGCCTGACGTCGCGCGAAACCGAAGTGCTTATCTTGCTTGCGCAACGCAAGACCGTCGGCATGATCGAGCGCGAGCTCTACATAGCCAACGGAACAGCGAAAGCGCACGTGCGTCACGTGTACCAGAAGTTCGACATCCACTCCCGCGAGGAGCTGTTCGACCTGCTCGGGGTAGACGGCCTGCAGGAAAACATCGAGACGAAGAGCGCTGGTTGATGCGCTACGGGCGCGCAACGGCTCCGGGAGCGGTTTTACCGTTCAAGCGGACGCAGCTGCGTAAGGGTGCTCAGGCGCTCGGCCTCCTCGCGTTGCTGCAGGTCGGCCATCACCACATGGCCCGCCATGGCGATATCGCGGCACTTCTCGGGGGCAAGGCGGCTCCACAGGTATTGCGTGGCGATGCGGTCCACGCTCGCGAGCACCACGTCCTGCATATGATGCCCCTCGTCGGTGCAGGCCACGTACACGGCCTTGCGGTCGTCGGGCGCGCTCATGCGCTCGACCCAGCCGCGTTCGGCCAGGCGGTCGGTTGCCCGCACGGCGGTGGCGCTCGTGAGCTTCAGCTGACGAGCCAGGTCCACGATGCGCATGGGGTAGCCCACCTCGCCTAGGCGCTGCAGCACGCGGCATTCGCTGAACGTGGCGCCGTCGCAGGACTCCTCCAATGCTTTCTCTATGCGCTTGCGCAGCACCTCGAAGGAGGCCAGCGCGCGGGAGGCGAAAAACTTGCGCGACATCTCGCGGGACAGCGGCGGCTCGATGGTGGCCCCCGCCATGACGGCGGCCTCGCAGATCGAGCGGAACGACGCGGTTTGGGTGGGGAAGATGCGGTAGAGCTGGGCGATGATGGCGGGGTTGGCGTGCTCGATGTGCTTGATGCCGGCTTCGAGCACGCGCACGCGGCTTCCTCGTTTCCCGGGCGTGTGGATGCGCTGGACGAAGCCGGCGTCCTCCAGCGTGTTGACCGCATGGGTGACCACGTTGGGCTTCAGGTCCAATATGATGCCCAGATTCTTCTGTCCGATGGGCTCGGGTTCGGCCGCGGCAAGCTTCACGAGCACGCGGTACTGCGTGCAGTTCAGGCAGCTTGCTTCGCGAAGGCCTTCCTTCAGGCCTTCATGGGCAAGCTCGAACGCCACGAAAAACGTTGAATCCAGAAGATATTTCCCGGGTTTGCGGTATTCGGTGGAGGTATCGCTCATGACGGCCTTTCGTGTCATCAAATCGTTGCACTGGTGAACCATGATACTTCTTTCTCCCCGTCTGTGGCTTATTCGTTTCGTGTCTGAGTCAACCTTTCCACAATTCGAAGCCATGATGCTCGTCTGGCGCCGAGTTTGCCGCGCTGCGCCGCGCGACCCCCTGGCGCGGTATACTGGTGGCGTGCCTTACACATGAAGGTCGGGAGGGTAGCCATGAACATCGTTCACCGCGAGGACCAGCAGCTGCGCGAGCATGCGCTTTTAAGCGCGGATGCGGCCAAATCCGACGAATCCGAGGGCCGCGCGCGCTCGGGCGAGCCGGATTTCCTGCGCACCGAATTCCAGCGCGACCGCGATAAGATCTTGCATTGCAAGAGCTTCCGCCGCTTGTCGCACAAAACCCAGGTGTTCTTGGCCGCCGAAGGCGATCATTTCCGCACGCGGCTCACCCATACCCTCGAGGTGGCGCAGATCGCCCGTACCATAGCCTGCGCGCTCGGGCTCAACGAGGATCTGGCGGAGGCCATCTCGCTTGGGCATGACCTGGGGCATACCCCCTTCGGCCATACGGGCGAGGCCGCCTTGGCTGGATGCCTGGCCCGCCACCGCGGCATCGATGTGGCGTCCGCCCAGATGGCAGCCCAGTATCGGCATAACGAGCAAAGCCTGCGCGTGGTGGAGCGCATCGAGAACGACGGGCGTGGCCTCAACCTCACCGTCGAGGTGCGCGACGGCATCCTTCACCATACCGGCGCCATCCGCGCGGAAACGCTCGAGGGCCGCATCGTGGCCACCGCCGACCGCATCGCCTACGTCAACCACGACATCGATGACGCCATCCGCGCCGGCCTGCTCACCGAGGACGCGCTGCCCGCAAGCACGCACGAGGTGCTCGGCCCCGATCATTCCAGCCGCATCGAGCTTCTGGTGCGCGACATGGTGCAAACCTCGGCGGTCGTCGATGACATCGCGCTATCGGAGCCGGTGTGGGATGCCATGAACGAGTTGCGCAGCTTCCTGTTCGCCAACGTCTACACCGCGCCGCAGGTGCTTGCGGAGGTGAACAAGGCCAAGTACCTGGTCTCGCAGCTGTTCGACTATTACGTGGGCAACATCGATGAGGTTCCCGAGGAATACCGCGCCATCGCCGAGGGCGACCGTTTGCAGGCCGTCACCGACTACATCGCCGGCATGACCGACCGATATGCCACGGCTACCTTCAAGCGCCTGTTCGTGCCGCAGGATTTCATGAGGTAGTGCTACGGCGCATAGCGGGGGAGGCGGGGTTCGGTCGCCGCATTCTGTTTGCGCGAGGTTCGTGCGGCGGGCTGCTCGAGTCCGCGCAGGAGACGGCGCGCCGGTCGCTGGATTCGTTGACTCCCGCCTTTTTCGCATGAAAAGCAAGCCCTGTATTCCTGATCCCGTTCGGGCTATAATCGTGCGGTTATGATAAAGAGAAGCGACATACAACCGGCGGTGCAGGCAGCCATCCCCATCATGCTGGGCTACGTGGCCATCGGCATCCCCTGCGGCATATTGGAAGACTCCATCGGCATGAACGCCTTGCAGGTGTTCTTCCTTTCATGCATGTTCTATTCCGGCGCAGGTCAGTTCATGATCCCCAACATGTGGCTGGCGGGAAGCCCCCTGGCCTCCATCATCGCCAGCGTGTCGCTCGTGAACACGCGCCAGATGCTGTATTCCGCATCCTTCGCGCCCATGTGCGCCGATGAGCGCAAGCGGCTTTCGTTTTTGTTCTCCGCCACGGTGACCGACGAAAGCTTCGGCGTAAATATGGCGAACTTCGCCACGGGGACGTGGAACGTGCCGCGTGCCACCATCGTCAACATATGCTCGTGCTCCTCTTGGACGCTGTCCAACGTGGCAGGCGTCCTCATCGGAGGCGCGCTCGGCATCCCGCTCGCCATCGCCGGTTTCGCCATGACCAGCATCTTCATCTGCCTGCTGGTCACGCAGAAGATCACGTTCGAGAACGTGGTCGCCGCCGTGGTGGCCATCGTGGGCGTGTTCACGTGCAAAGCCGTGGGCCTGACGGGTCCCGCCATCCTGGTCGGCGCCATCATGGGCGTGGTCGCCGCCATGCTCGTCTCGCAGGTTCGCCGTGGCCGCAGGGTCGAGGACGCCGCGCTCGAGGCGAAGATCGCGAACGCCGCTGCGGAAGGAGATGATGCGCGATGAGCATGAACGACTTCTTCATCGTGTTCTCCACGTGTTTGGTCGCCATGCTGCTGTGCCGTTGCCTGCCGCTGTTCGTGCTGAAGGGCCGCCAGCTGCCCGAGGGCCTGGCTCGCGCGCTCGGGTTCATCCCGCCTGCGGCGTTCGCCGCCCTTGTGGCCAACGACCTGCTCTCGCCCGGCATGTTCGACGCCGGTGTGTGGCCTGCCGCCATGCCGCTTGCCGCCGCAGCGGTGGTGGTCGTGGTCGCGCGCAAGACCAAGTCGCTGTTGTGGTGCGCCCTTGCCGGTTGCGCAAGCTATGCGCTGTTGGCGTTCTGCTTCGCCCCGGGTGCGGTGTAGGGCAGGGCGTTCCCGGTTCGTCGGATAGGATCTGCTCCTCTCCATGGCGCGCCTCCATCGGATGGCGTCCCTTCTCTAGAAGGGGGTCTCCGGCTTTTGCCATATGCGTCGCTCGGTTCGGTGGCAAAATCGAAGCGTTCGGATGAACTTGCGAATCAAGCGAGAGAGCGCCGCTTGACCTCGGTTGCGGAAATTAGTTGGCAAAACGCCCTTGTTTTGCCTGGTTTGATATAATCCCGCATCGTATATGTGCTAATGGGGACCGTAAGCGTTCGCACTGGCGAAGCGGCCGAAGCGCCGATCGAAGGAAAGAATGGGGACATTATGAGCGAACTGCTTTCGCAGCTGATCACGCCTGAGATCCAAGCGGCGTTTTCCGTCGTGGTCGTGCTGCTTGCCATCTTGTACATCCTGTCCATCGTGTGGGTTGCCCGCGATGCGTATATGCGCGGCACTTATTGGTACGTGTGGGGCGTCGTCGCCCTCGTCCCGCTGGTGGGCGTCGTGGCGTACTGCCTGCTGCGTCCGCCCCTGCTGCAGATCGACCGCGACGAGCAGGAGCTCGAGGTGGCCCTCAAGCAGCGCCAGCTCATGCACTATGGCGAATGCGCCAACTGCGGCTACCCCGTTGAGTCGGATTACGTCCTGTGCCCGAACTGCCATCAGCGTCTGAAGAACCTGTGCGGCCATTGCGGCCATGCCCTTGAGCCGGCATGGACGGTGTGCCCGTACTGCGCAAGCCCGGTCAGCGGTCAGCGCCAGGCGGCTCGCCGCGCACCGCAGCCTCAGGCCGCCCCGCGTCAGCAGCGCCCGCAGCGTCCGGCGCGTCCCGAGGAATAGGCCGAACCCTTGTCGTACGCACGAGCCGTCCGATCGGACGGCTCGTTTTGCTTTTCCGGCGCGCAAGACCGCTGCTTTTGCGGGCTTGCCGTGGATGCCGCGCAGGCGGCGCGTGAAACTCCTATGCATGCGGCGGACCTTCATTTGGGATTCGCCGGTCTATGCGCTAGCATGGTGTGCGTCTGCATGCTATCTTTCTATAATCCCGTAAAACCGATGTGCAGGCGGTATGCACCTGCCCGGCTGAAGAAAGGAACGTATCATGGAAATCGTTTTGCCCGACGGCTCGAAGAAAACGCTGGACGCCGGGGCAACTGTCGCCGACGTGGCGGCTTCCATCGGCGCGGGCCTTGCGAAGGCCGCGCTTGCCGGTAAGATCGACGGCAAGCTCGTCGACCTGACCACCCCCGCCCACGATGGCGCCACCGTCGAGATCATCACGGCGAAAAGCCCCGAGGCGCTGCACATCCTGCGCCATTCCTGCGCCCATATCATGGCCGAGGCCGTGCAGGAGCTGTTCCCCGGCACGCAGATCGCCTTCGGCCCTGCAACCGATGACGGCTACTTCTACGACTTCCTGCTGCCTGAGAACATCTCCTCTGACGACTTCGGCGCCATCGAGAAGAAGATGCAGCAGATCATCAAAGCCAACGAGCCCTTCGTCCGCGAGGTGGTCACCATCGATCAGGCGAAGGAGATCTTCGCCGACCAGCGCTTCAAGCTCGAGCACATCGACGACCTCACCGACGAGCAGATCACCATTTACCGTCACGGCTCCTTCGTCGACCTGTGCTCCGGCCCGCACATCCCGTCTGCCGGCAAGATCGGCGCCATCAAGCTCATGAAGCTGGCGGGCGCCTATTGGCGCGCCGACGCAAGCCGCGAACAGCTGCAGCGCCTCTATGGCACGGCGTTCTTCAAGAAGGCCGAGCTTGACGAGTACCTGCACAACCTGGAAGAGGCCGAGAAGCGCGACCACCGCAAGATCGGCCGCGAAATGGAGCTGTTCATGATGCGCGAGGAGGCCCCGGGCTTCCCGTTCTTCCTGCCCAACGGCATGGTGCTCAAGAACACGCTGCTCGACTACTGGCGCGAGATCCATCGCAAGGCCGGCTACGTCGAGATCTCCACGCCCATGATCATGAACAAGCAGCTGTGGATGACCTCGGGTCACTGGGACCACTACAAGGACAACATGTACTCCACCGTCATCGACGAGGAAGAGTACTGCATCAAGCCGATGAACTGCCCGGGCGGCGTGCTCGTGTACGCTTCCCAGCCGCGCAGCTACCGTGACCTTCCCATCCGCGCCGGCGAGATCGGCACGGTGCATCGCCACGAGATGCGCGGTGCGCTGCACGGCCTGTTCCGCGTGCGCTGCTTCAACCAGGATGATGCACACCTGTTCGTGCGCCCCGACCAGCTCACCGATGAGATCGTCGGCGTCGCCCGCCTCATCGACTCGGTGTACCAGCAGTTCGGCTTCAAGTACCATGTGGAGCTTTCCACCCGCCCCGATGACTCCATGGGCTCCGACGAGGACTGGGAGGCTGCGGAGAGCGGCTTGAAGAAGGCTCTGGCGGAGCTTGACATGGACTACGAGCTCAACGAGGGCGACGGTGCGTTCTACGGCCCGAAGATCGACTTCCACCTGGAGGATTCGCTCGGCCGTACCTGGCAGTGCGGCACCGTGCAGCTCGACTTCCAGATGCCGCTGAATTTCGGCTTGGAGTACGTGGACCACGACGGCTCGAAGAAGCGCCCCATCATGCTGCATCGCGTGTGCTTCGGTTCCGTCGAGCGCTTCATCGGCATCCTCATCGAGCACTATGCGGGCAAGTTCCCCGTGTGGCTGGCCCCCACGCAGGTCAAGGTGCTGTGCGTGTCCGAGAAGTCCCGCGATTACGCGCATCAGGTTGCGGCGCAGCTTGAGGATGCGGGCATCCGCGTGGCCGTTGACGACCGTGACGCGAAGATCGGCTACAAGATCCGCGAGGCCCGCAGCATCGATCGCGTGCCTTACATGATCGTCGTCGGCGAGAAGGAGGCCGAGGAGGGCAACATCGCCGTGCGCGACCGCTCCAACGAGACGCATCCGTTCGAGACGGCCGACTTCATCGCGAAGGTGTGCGAGGAAATCCGCACCCGCGCATAATGCGGCACAGCGGCAGCGTTGTCTGCCCAGCATGTTAGATCGCAGCCCCGCAAGGTTTGCTTTGCGGGGCTGTTCAGGTATTTGGCGCGGAAGCCGTTTCGCGCACGAAAGGGGAGGGCATGCGCTCGGCTGCTTCCAGATTGCATAAAGGGTTCTCGTTTGCGAAGCGTTTTCGGGAGTGCAGCGATCGGGTCTGCTGCGACGGGGGCGCGTGGGCTGGACGCTGGGCGCAGTGGGCGCCTGGCGGGACGGTTCGCGATCAGCCGTTTTCGCATGTAGTGCTGGATTTGGGCTGCGGCAAGGGCGAGTACACTGTGGCTTGCGCAAAGCTGCGGCCTGACGTGCTGTTCATCGGCTTTGACGTGGATGCGTTGTGCACGCTTCGCGCTGCTGAAGCGGCCGCTGCTGCAGGCGTGGACAACGCGGTGTTCTTGATGGACGGCGCGCCTGCATTCGACGACGGCGGGGAAGCGGGGGCTGCCGATGACGGCGCCGTTTCTCGCGACGATCCGGGCAACCCCTTCGCAGCCAAGGCGCTTGAGCTTGTCGATCGCCCATGCAGCACCCCAGCCGGTGTGCGCCGTGATTTGCCGGTCGGTTCATCGGCGCCTGTCAAATGCCCCGACCAAGCGCACGCCTCCCGCGCGTCTGCGGGCGAGCGCGCCCGTTCGGGTGCGCCCGCCGAGATCGACTTGTCGACCGTGTTCGCCGCCGGCGAGCTTTCGGCGCTGCTCATGAACTTCCCCACGCCGTTCCCGAAAAAGAAGAAGGCGCATCTGCGTCTGACGTACCTAGATCGCCTGATGGGGTATCGGCCGCTGCTTGGGCGGGGTGCTGGCATCCGCTTGCGCACCGACAGCCAGCCGCTGCGCGACTTCACTCTCACGCAGCTTGAGCTTGCGGGCTATGAGGTCACGTGGCGAAGCGATGACGTTCGCGTCGAGTTCCCCGACGAGCCATGGAGCGCTTACGAGCGCAAGCTCACCGAGCAGGGCGCCTGCGCGTTCGGCATCGAGGCACGTCCCGGGCCTGTTCCCGATTGCGTGGAGCAAACGGCCCCGCTGTCGCTTGTCAGCTATCTGCCTGACAACCTCGATCAGCTCGATTACGTTCCGCACGGCATGCAGGGCTGCGTGGAGAACCTGCGCAACCGCAACGCCCGCGAGCGAGCCCGCGGCAAGCAGGAGTTCCGCCCGCCGGTGATCTAGCGGGCAGCCATCTACGGGACCGTTGCGCTCGAGCTTCCATCGCCCTGCCTCAAGCAAAGCCGATGTCGGCGGACGGTTTGGGACGGGGTTTCGAAACCTGTCATCGCGGCAAGCGTGGTAGCATCTTCCCGCAAAGTAACTTCGCGGGAAGGGGAAGGGCAGTGTCCCAAAGCGATATTCGCACGTATGCCCAGGCTATGCGGCAGGCGAACAAGGAGGCGCGTGCCACGGTTGCGGCGCTTGCGTGCATCATCGTCGTGTGGCTTGTGGGAGGTTTCGGCCTGGCCGGCACCGATATCTGGGTGTTCCATACGCCGTTGTGGGTCATCGGCGGTTGTGTTGCGCCGTGGATCGCAGCGGTCGTCGCCGCGGTGGTGCTTAGCCGCCGTGTGTTCGCCGACTTCGATCTTGATGAGGTGGTGGGCAGCTGCCCTGCCGGTAGCGCCGATGCGTCTGATGGAGCCCGCGGCGCTGATGCCGCTGCATGCAACGGGGTCGCAGCCAAACACGATGCGGTTGGCGGCAACGTCGGCGATGCGGCCAAGGGCGGTGAGTAGCAATGGGCAACTTGGTGGCGCTTATCCCGCTCGTCCTGTTCCTGGCCGTGGCGCTCGGCATCAGCTTCGTCGCACGTCGCCGCAGCGCAGGCGAAGGTGGCTTCGTCAAGGAATACTTCATCGGCAACCGCACGCTCGGCGGCTTCGTGCTCGCCATGACCACCATCGCCACGTACGGCTCGGTCAGCAGCTTCGTGGGCGGCCCCGGGCAGGCGTGGCTGATCGGCTGGGGCTGGGTGTACATGGCCGTCGTGCAGGTCACGGCGCTCGTGCTGCTCTACGGCATCATGGGCAAGAAACTGGCGCTTGTGGCGCGCAAGCTTGACGCGGTCACCGTCATCGACGTCGTGCGCGCACGCTACAGCTCCAACGCCCTTGCCAACATCAGCGCCGTCATCGTGGTGCTGTTCTTCGCCGCCACCATGGTCGCCCAGTTCGTGGGCGGCGCGAAGCTGTTCGAGGCGGTCACCGGCTATTCGTACATGGTAGGCTTGGTGCTGTTCGGCGCGGCCGTCATCTTGTTCACCACCATCGGCGGTTTCCGCGGCGTGGCGTTCACCGATGCGCTGTGCGGTATCATCATGCTCGTGGGCATCGCCGTGCTCGCTTGCGGCATCCTGATCGCAGGCGGCGGGTACGAAAACATCATGGACACCATCAAGGCGAACCATCCCGCCATGCTCGAGCCCTTCAGCGGCGGCGGCATGCCGGCAACGCTGTACTTCACGCAGTGGCTGCTCGTGGGTGTGTTCACCTTCGTCCTGCCGCAATCTATGGTGCGTTGCATGGGCTTCAAGGACACGAAGGCCCTGCACGGCGCCATGATCACCGGCACCGTCATCATCGGTCTTATGATGATCGGCGTCACGGCCCTGGGCGTGCTCTCGGCAGGCGTTTTGACCGGTAGTCTGGCAGATTACGGTTCAAGCGTGGACAACATCATCCCGCGCGCCATCGCGCAGACGCTGCCGTCCTGGGCGGCGGGCGTGGCCATCATCGGGCCTATCGCGGCTTCTATCTCCACGGTGTCGTCGCTTTTGATTGCTTCGTCTTCGGCCATCATCAAGGATGTGTACCTGCACAGCTGCGAGGCTCGCGGCGTGCAGCCTTCCGAGCGCGGCATCTCCCGCGGCTCGCAGGCGGTCACGCTGTGCGTCGGCGCCATCGTATTCGCCTTGGCCGTGGTGCCGCCCGACGTCATCTGGAAGATCAACATGTTCGCCTTCGGCGGCTTGGAGACGGCGTTTTTCTGGGTGATGGTGTGCGGCCTGTTCTGGAAGCGCGCCGGCAAGCTGGGCGCCTTGCTGTCCATGGTCGGCGGCACGGCGGCGTATTGCGCGTGCATGGCGCTCGGGTTCAAGGTGATGGGCCTGCATCAGATCGTCATCGGCATCACCGTGGCGGGCGTGCTCATGGTAGTGGGCAGCCTTATCGAGAAACGTCCGCAAGCCGAACGGCAGCGCATCGACCAGGTGTTCTTCCCGGAATAGCTTGACAAGCGCATAACGGTGCATGCAGCTCCGAACCGTAAATGCCCCCCGTTTCCCCGGCATCGCGATCGCCAGGGAAACGGGGGGCGTTTTGCTGGACGGTTTCGGTGGACGGTTTCGGACGATTTGGTTTCGGACGGTCAAACCAACCGTCCTCGGCGCCCCTAACGGGCGCCCGTCGATTTATCTTCCGTCGTCTTGGTGATGGTCGTCCGGGTGCTTGCCCAGCTCGTGCATGTGGCGGCGGTACTCGCGCACGGCGCGCTCGGCGATGCGGCGCTCTTCCTCCCAGTCGCCGTCTTTGAGATGCTGCGCGAACGCCTTGGCGGCTTTTGCGGTGCGCTCGGCGGCGGCCTGGCGCGTTATGCCTGCTTTCTCGCCGAGTTCCTTCAGGTCGTCCTCATGCGCGGCGTACTCGCGTCGAGCGAAGTCGAGCATCTCGTCCATGGCGCGCTTGCGCTGGCTTTGGCGCTGCAGCGCGAAGGCCACATCTTCCCAAGCTGCTTCTTCGCCTGCATCTCGGCGTGCTTTGGCGGCCATGCGCGCAGCTATCTCCTGACGCGCCATCATGCGCTCCAGTTCCAAATGCTCGTGCAGAATGGACCGGATATCTTGGGGGTTCTCCACGATCTCGTGCACGGCTTCGATGGGCTTCGCGTCCACCACGCGATAGGTCAGCGATGCGAGAAGCGGCATGAGGAACACGGTGATGGCGCCGGCCGCCACCAGAACGCCGGCGGTATCCTGGGCCATGGCGCCGGATTTCACGGCAAGGCTGGTCACGGCGACGATGATGGGCAGCGCCGTGGTGCAGTACAGCGCCACGGTGATGCGGTTGTGCATGGACAGGGTCTTCCCGTCGCGGCCCAGGGAGAGCGCGACCACGATGGGCACGGCGCGGACGAGCAGCAGCATGCAGATGAACGCGATCAAAAGCCCCGGTTGCGCACCCACGCCGGCCAGATCGATTTTCGCGCCGGAAACCACGAAGAACACGGGCGTGAGGAATCCGTAGCCGATGGCGTCGAGCTTCGATTCCAGCTCGTGGTCGCCTTCGGGGATGATGTAGCGCAGCACGAAGCCGGCAGCGAACGCGCCGAGCACGATGTCCAAGTCGAAAACCGCCGAAACGGTGACCAGACCGATGAGCAGCACCACCGTCACGCGGACGAACGTCTGCGATGTCGAGTTGCGCCTACGGTGCAAAAAGCCGTACACGCCGTGGCCCGCTTTGCGCGCCTTCGACGGCACCACGGCCATCACCACGCATAACACGCCGAACAACGCCAGGATCAGCAGGGTCTGCCAGGTTTTGCGCGCGGAGAGCAGCAGCGCCATGGCAAGCACCGGGCATAGCTCGCCCCAGGTGCCGAACGCCAGGATGCTGTTGCCGACCTGCGTGCCTTCCAGCTTGCGTTCCTTCAAGATGGGCATGAGCGTGCCGAGCGCCGTGGTGGTCAGCGCGATGGCGATGGCAAGCCCGTCGAAGTGGCTGAGCGATAAGTTGGGGGAGAAGTACACCGCCGAGCACGCAAGCGCCATGGATACGGCCCAGGTGGCAAGGCCCTTCTTGCCTTGCGAGCCCGATAGGCTCTTGGGGTCGATCTCGTAGCCTGCAAGCAGGAACAGAAACGCCAAGCCAAGCTCGGAGATCATGTTCATGGAGTCGGTCAGCTCGATCAGGCCGGCCATGTGCGGGCCGAGCAGGGCGCCCGCCAACAGCAAGATGACGGTCTCCGGGACCAGCCCGCGCGGGATGATGCGCGCGATGATGGGCGAGCATGCGGCGATGAGGCACGCGGTGAAAAGCGAGATGAAATCGGTTGGCATGTTGCTTCCTTTGGAGGGGGGGTGAAGCGCCGGGCGGTTATTTCGCCAGGTATTCCTGCAGGTCGTTCCAGGTGCGGGCTGCCTCGGCGTACCCTTGCGCGTACAGGTCGAGCAGCTTGTCCTGGTCATGCTCCATGTTGCGCACCTCCACGGGGCGCTGGGGGCGTATGACGAACAGCTCGCCCGCCTCGTGCATGCGCGCCACTTGGCGGTAGGTTCGATTGTATTCGATATGGCGGTAGCGCAAACGCTCGATATAGTACGGGAAGTCGGCGTACATCTGCGAGAGCACCGGCATCAGCTTGTTGGGGCCCTTCTCGTAGGTTGCGTCCTGCGTGAGCACCACAATGTGCTTTTTGCGCCCCGTCAGCAGGCTGTGCGCGATCGGGACGCTGTCGCAGGTGCCGCCGTCGAGCAGCTTCTTGCCATCGACCTCGACGATCTGGCTGACCAAGGGCATCGACGACGATGCGATCAGGTAGGGAAGGTCGGCATCGCGGCCAAGGTCCCGCACGGCGTGGTAGTCGGCCTCGCCGAGCTCAAGGTCGCTCGATACGGCGGTCAGCGTGATGGGGCTGTTCGCGAACGCCTGGAAATCGAACGGGTCGAGCGTTTCGGGCACCTCATGGAAGGCGAACTCCCTGCCGCAGGCGTTGCCGGTGTGGACGAAGCTTTTCATTGAAAGGTAGCGCGGGTCGTTGCAGTACTTCATGTTCAGGAAGCACGTGCGTCCGATTTCGCCCGCTACATAGCAGTAGCCGTTCAGCGCACCCGCCGAGACGCCGATCACCTGGTCGCAGAACAGGCCGTGCTCCAAGAAGTAATCGAGCACGCCGGCGGTGAACTGCCCGCGCATGGCGCCGCCTTCGAGCACCAGGTTCACGGGTGCGGTTTCCCTTCCTTCCCAGGCGGGTTTCGAGGCGACCGTGGAAGAGGTCGGGTTCGCTTGGCGCGCGCTTTCAGCGTCGGACGTGTTTCCGGGCTTTGCCGAGCTAGCGCTTTCGTGTGCGCGGCGCTCTTCGGAAGAGAACGGGTTTCCCTGCTTCGCGTTCCCGGCTTCGGCTTCGTGCTCGGGCTGTGACGGGACGGTGCGTTCGGCGGCGTTATGTTGTTCGGAGGAGAGCGTTTCGTTCATGGGTGCGGCCTTTCTCGTGTTCTGCTTCAAGTATAGCCCGAGCACCCGTGCACCTCCTCATACCTTCACAGCGTCACCGTTTCGTAACGCCTTCTTTCGCAATGGTACTAATACAGTAACAAATATGTGTCGAAGCCGTCGAAACCCTTTCCTCCGCGGCTGCAATGGCTACAATAGGGGCATGAAACAAGTGAGGCGGCCGACCGGAAGGTCTGACGGCCCCGGAGCGACCAAGGAGGTCCATCATGTCCCAGATCATCTCTTCTTCCCAATTCGCCGCCGAAGTGGAAGGCGCCGACGTTCCCGTGCTCGTCGATTTCTTCGCAACGTGGTGCGGGCCATGCAAGATGCTCGCCCCCACGCTCGACCAGGTAGCCGCAGAGGTTGCCGGCCGCGCCAAGGTGGTCAAGGTCGACATCGATGCCAGCCCTGATCTGGCGCAGCGCTTCGGCGTCATGAGCGTGCCCACGCTTGCCGTGTTCAAGGACGGCAAGCTGGTGAACCAGGCCGTGGGCGTGCAGCCCAAGCCCGCCATCATGGGCTTGCTCGGCATGTAGGGCCCCTGCTCGGACGTGCCGCTCGCAGGCATGACGTGAAGCTTGCAGGCATGCCGTGAATGCTTCGATCGCGTTACCTCCAACTCGAACCGATGAAATGGCAAACCATGGCTAACAAGTCTCGCGCCCAAAGGGTCTCCATAACCCTGTGATATCATCTCAGCCGGAAATCAAGTGAAAGGCGTCGCCCCGTATGGGACGGCGCCTTCGTTTACGATAGCGGCGAAGACCTGCCGTGCGCGTCATGCCCTTCGTGCGGGGAAGGCGCGCACGGCTGGGCTCGGCGCCAGGCGCCCCGGCCCTTTCCCGACTCCCCGGTTCAGGGTCCCAAGACAGGAGGAAACGCGTGATCACGCGCTCGATGGTCCCCGAGTACCTGAAGTACATCCTGCCCACCATGCTCACGTTCACGATGGCGGGCATCTACGGCGTCATCGACGGCGTCTTCGTCGGCCATGCCGTCGGCGACGCCGGGCTTGCGGGCGTAAACGTGGCATACCCGCTCGTGTGCCTTATCTTGGCGGCGGGAACGGGCCTTGGCATGGGCGGCGGCGTGATCAGCTCCATCGCCCGCGGCAGAGGCGAGGCGGAGCGCTCGCAGCGCATCATCGGCGTCACCTTGTTCATGCTCGTGATGGCCTCGGTCCCCATTCTGGCGCTGTATTCCCTGTTCGCCGAGCAGCTGTGCCGGGTGCTGGGCGGCCAAGGCGAAACGCTTTCGCAGGCGGTCTGCTACCTGAAGGTCATCGCCATCGGCGCGCCGTTCCAGGTGCTGGTCACGGGCTGCACGCCGCTGATCCGCAACAAGGGCATGGTCGCCTTCGCCATGTGCGTGCAGGTGTTCGCCGGGTTTGTGAACGTGGTGCTCGATTACCTGTTCGTCATGGTGTGGGGTCGAGGAACGGCCGGCGCCGCCGAGGCGACGGTGGTTTCCCAGGCGGTCGCCTTCCTGTTCGTGCTCGGGTTCTTCCTGCGCCGGGATAACCGCGTCCCGTTGCGCGATCTTGTCCCCGACGGCTCGATTTGCGCGCACATCCTCAAGCTCGGCGCGGCGCCGTTCGGCTTGACGCTACTCCCCGAGGTTTCCACGGTCGTTAACAACATCTCGCTGTCCTTCTACGGCGGCGAGACGGCCCTGGCCGCATATGCCGTCATTGCCTACGTGGCTTTCTTCGTGCAGATCATGATCCAAAGCGTCGGCGACGGCAGTCAGCCTCTCATCAGCGTTTATCGCGGTGCCGGCGATGCCGACGCGGTGCGAAGGCTGCGCAACACCAACTATCTGGTGGCCATCACGTTCGGCTTCGTGGGCCTAGGCATCATGTTCGCGGTGCGCAACGCCATCCCGCTGCTGTTCGGCGCCTCGGACATCGTGAAGCCGGTCATCGGGTACGCGTTGCCGGTGTTCTCCATCTGCTACATCTTCTACGGCTTCACGCATACCACCACCTCGTATTTCTATGCGGTCGACGATTCGCGTTCTTCCAACACGCTTGTCGTTGCCGAGGCGATTATCGTGTGCGTCGTGGTGTTCATCATGGGCCTGCTGTTCCAGGTGGACGGCATCTGGCTCTCGCCCACGGTGCTGCAGATGCTGTTGTGCATCATCGCCGGCACCCTGCTGTACCGTCGCCATAAGGCGCAGAAGGAATAGGGAAGGGAAGGACCCGCCGCGCCGCGCTTCCCGTGGCATGCGGCCGCGGTCCCGGTCGTGGGCGGTGACGCAACTCGCGGCGTGGCATGCGGCCGCGGTGCCCGGTCGTGGGCGGGCCTGTGGGTGTGGCGGTCATCTTCTGGGTGGTTTTGCAGGAAGAATCGGCTCTTTCGCCAAGCTTCACCTGGGCTTTTGGTGACTTGATGCCGAAAAACGCCCGGTAAACCACCCAGATGTCCGAAACAGGCGACAAAATCGGGTCCGAATTTCTGCAAAACCGTCCAGAAGATCCGTTCTGCGTCGCAGTAGCCGCCGTGCCGGGGGTGTTTGCAGCCGCCGGCTCAACGTGATTTCGGCATCGCGCGCGGCAGCGTTTGGTTTGTGAAAATGGTACCGATATAGTAACAATATCCCGAAAAGCCGATCGAGCCCCTATACTGAGCGCAAGATATAAAGCGGACGCGGCTTCGGGCCGCGGATATGGGGGATACCTATGAACAGCCATTCGATCAACATGCAGGGTGAATCCGGCTTCCCGGACGCGCCCGCCGTAACGATTGCGTCTGGTGCCTCGATTGCGACCGATGGCCTGGCCGCACCCGGCATCCCGGTCGCACCTGGTAATGCGGCTGCGCCCGTCTCGCCAGTTGCGCCCGAGGCGAACGGCGGCGAAACCTTCGATGTCGCCGTCATCGGCGCAGGCCCGGCGGGTTTGACCGCGGGCTTGTACGCCGCGCGCGCGGGCTTGCGCACCGCGGTGTTCGAGCAGCTCTCGCCCGGCGGGCAGCTCGCGCAAACCGAGCGCATCGAGAACTACCCGGGGTTTTCGGAAGGAGCCGGCGGCTTTGAGCTTGCATGGTCCATGAAGGAGCAGACCGAACGCTTCGGCGTGCAGATCATCAACGAGGGGGTCTCCTCGCTCGACCTGGCGTTGCCGGTGAAGCAGCTGCGTACGCCATACGGGTCCTACAGCGCCCGAAGCGTCATCGTGGCCACGGGAGCCCGTCCGCGCAAGCTCGGCGTGCCCGGCGAGGCGCAGTTCACGGGGCGCGGCGTTTCGTATTGCGCCACCTGCGACGGCAGCTTCTTCCGCGGGAAGACCGTCATGGTGGTCGGCGGCGGCAACACCGCCGCGGCCGATGCCATCTACCTTTCGCGGCTGGCCGAGCGCGTCATCCTCGTGCATCGCCGCGACAAGCTGCGCGCAACGCCCGTTTATCACGACCAGCTGGCGAAACTTAAAAACGTCTCCTTCATGTGGAGCACCGAGGTGCGCGCCTTGCACGGCGAGGAGGGCAAGCTGGTTTCCGCGCAGGTCGAGCATCTAAGCGACGGCGCTTTGGAAACCGTGCCCGTCGACGGCGTGTTCGTGGCGGTGGGCACGCAGCCCAACACCGAGTTCCTCGCAGGCGCCTTGCCCCTTGACGCGGGCGGCTACATCGCGGCCTCCGAAACAGGGGAAACCCCCATCCCCGGCGTGTTCGCGGCAGGCGATGTGCGGGCGAAAGCCCTTCGCCAAGTGGTCACGGCGGTGTCCGATGGTGCAGTCTGTGCGGAGCAGGCTGCAAACCATGTTGCAATCTGATAAGATTTTACGGTTCGACAACGGCCCTGCCCTCGCTTAACGCGCGCGCAGGGCCCATGCCGCGGGTCCGTCCGCGGCCACCGGCAACATATGACGAAGGATGCACCGACCATGCAAGATAGCGAAATGCGCGACAAGCTGGAGAAGATCATCAAGGCCTACGAGGAGTTGCAGGCCAAGATGAGCGACCCTGCCGTGCTTGCCGATCAGAAGGAATACAACAAGCTGGCAAAGGAATACTCCGACCAGGGCGAGCTGGTGGAGAAGTCCCGCGAGTACCTGCAGGCCTGCGCCGACATCGACGAGGCCAAGGAGATGCTCGGCGATCCCGACATGAAGGAGTTCGCCCAGGAGACCATCTCCGCCGCAGAGGCCAAGCTTCCCAGCTTGGAGGAGGACATCAAGTTCCTGCTCATCCCCTCCGATCCGGCCGATGAGAAGGACATCATCGTGGAAATCCGCGCCGCGGCAGGCGGCGACGAGGCCGCCATCTTCGCAGGCGACCTGTTCAAGATGTACGAGCGCTTCTGCTCCTCGCGCAAGTGGAAGATCGAGCTCATGGACGTCAGCCCCTCCGATGCGGGCGGCTACAAGGAGGTCCAGTTCAAGGTCAAGGGCGACAAGGTGTACTCGGTCATGAAGTTCGAGTCCGGCGTCCACCGCGTGCAGCGCGTTCCCAAGACCGAGTCCCAGGGCCGCATCCACACCTCCACCGCAACGGTGGCGGTGCTGCCCGAGGCCGACGAGGTCGAGGTCGACATCAACGAGAACGACCTGCGCATCGATGTGTACCGCGCCGGCGGCCCGGGCGGCCAGTGCGTCAACACCACCGACTCCGCTGTGCGTATCACGCACCTTCCGTCGGGTTTGGTCGTGCAGTCCCAGGACCAGAAGTCCCAGCTGCAGAACAAGATCGCCGCAATGGCGGTTCTGCGCGCCCGCCTGTACGAGAAGATGCTCGCCGAGCAGCAGGCCGCCGAGGGCGCCAAGCGCTTGGCTCAGATCGGCTCGGGCGACCGCTCGGAGAAGATCCGCACCTACAACGGCCCGCAGGACCGCGTGACCGATCACCGCATCGGCTTCAACTCCACCTACACCAGCGTGCTGCAGGGCGACGGCCTTGACGACGTCATCGCCGCGCTTCAGGTCGCCGATCGTGCTCAGAAGCTCGAAGAGGCCGTGTAGGACGGGAATCCCATCAGGGGCAATCGCACCGCGGCACGGATGAACCGTGCCGCGGTGCGTCGATCGCCGAAGGCGCGCCACCGCAGCAACGGTGCCGCGCCTTCGGCGTTGTTTTGCGCTGGTCGGCTCGATCGCCGGCCTTGCGGATACGGCTTCGCGTCGCGGGTCTGGGTTTTGCAGGCGGCCGGCGGCGCGGGGCATAGGTTCTACGGAAGGCGAAGGAAACGGAACATGGGCGATATGTGGACGATCAAGGCTGCGCTCGATTGGACGGTCGGCTATCTTGAGCGCAAAGGCGACGAGAACCCGCGCCTTTCGGCCGAGTGGCTGCTGTCGGAGGCGTGCGATATGCCCCGCATCCAGCTTTACGTCAGCTTCGATCGCCCCTTGTCCCTTGAGGAGCGGAACATCCTGCGCGGTTATGTTACGCGTCGCGGCAAAGGCGAGCCGCTGCAGTACATCACCGGGTACGCGGCTTTCCGGCACATCCAGGTGAAGGTGCGCCCGGGCGTGCTCATCCCGCGTCCCGAAACCGAGGTGCTCGTCAGCGAGGCGCTCTCGCTTCTGCCCGCGGCACACCGGCGCGTTGCGCTCGACAGCACCATCGATGCATGGGAGGGCGATGCGCTTATCGCCGTCGAAGCCGCGGCGGCCGAGGCGGCGCAGGCTGCATCAGACGACGACCCTGAGGTTTTGAAGCGCTCCCAGCAGGCCATCAGCGCATATCTGGGCGCTCAGCAAGATCAGGCCCATGGCGATGGCGGCGATCGCCCCGACGGTCCCGCGGCCGCAAGGCCCCGACCTTTGCTGGTCGCCGATATCTGCACGGGAACCGGGTGCATCGCGTGTTCGGTGGCCTATGAGCGCCCCGATTCGCGCGTCATCGCAACCGATATCGCGCCCGAGGCGGTGGCGCTTGCTAAGGACAACGCCGCCGAGTTGGGGCTTTCCGACCGCGTTCGCATCGAGCAGGGCGACCTTGGGTCGCCGGTGCCCGCCGCCGCTATGGGCCGGCTCGATTTAGTGGTATCCAACCCTCCCTATGTTCCCACGGCGGTGCTTGCCGAGATACCTCGGGAAGTGGCCGATTTCGAGCCTGCGCTCGCCTTGGACGGCGGCGCAGATGGCAACGACATCCTTCGCCGTCTGCTGCCGTGGACGGCGGCGGCGCTTCGCCCCGGGGGCGGTTTCGCCTTCGAGCTGCACGAGACCTGCCTTGAGGCTGCGGCGGAGCTGGCGCGGCAGGCGGGCTTTCACCAGGTGCGCATCGTCGATGATCTGGCAGGCAGGCCCCGTGTGCTTACGGGCGTCAAACCGGTGTAAACCGGTTACCGCATTCTGCTGACCAGCTCGATGCGCCCCAAATCGCATAAAGCATCTAACGAAACGGCCTCGTTTCCCGAACAGGGAAGCGAGGCCGTTATCGCGTGCGAACGTGTGGAACGGGGATGGAGGTGCGTTCAGGTGAATGGGGCGACGCGGCGGCGGTGAACGGGTGAACGGAGGCGTGCTCGCCCGTTCGCCCGTCCCCCCATCGTGCACCCGCACGTGTGCTGCTGGGGGTGTCAGGCAGCTTACTCGATGCCGATGGCGGGGATGTTTCGCGGCATGTTCGCTCCGGCGGCCATGATGCCGTCGCGCTCCATCTGCTTGCCGATCTCCACGTACAGAGCGGCATCGGCGGCGTTCTGGGCAACCTCTTCGTCGGTGAGCGTGCGGATCTGCTTGGCGGGAACGCCGACTATGACGGCCCGGGGCGGCACCTCGCGGCCTTCGGGCACAAGCGCCCCGGCGCCGATGAGCGCTTCCTTGCCCACGCGCACGCCGTTCATCACGATGGCCCCCATGCCGATGAGCACGCCGTCCTCGACGGTGCAACCGTGCACGGTTGCGTTGTGGCCGATGATCACGTTGCGGCCCACCGTCAGCGGGAAACCCGCGTCGACATGCAGGCTGCATCCCTCCTGGACGTCGCTGCCCTCGCCGATGACGATCCGTTCGCCGTAATCGGCTCGGATCGCGGCCTCGGGCAGCACGGTGGCGTCGCGCGCCAACTCGACGTCGCCGATGACGGTGGCGTTCAGCGCGACTCGCGCCTCGGGATGCATTTTCACGTGGCGATACCCTTCGGCGGGTACCAGGTTCTCATGGCTGTTCATGCGAGGCCTCCTTGTGCGGCTTTCGGTTTGGGCGGCGATTCCGGCCCTGCTACCTGCATCTTCGCACGTTCAACGTGCCGCAACCCGGTCAATTTCGACGCTTCGTCCGCATTTTGAAAAAAATTGATGAGAAACAGTTGCCATCCTCAGGGCCGGCGCTATACTAACGGCCACAAGTTCATACACGAAATGCTTTGACGAGGATAGTAGAGACGAACCCATCTTCAAGCAAGCCGGCGGTAGCTGCGAGCCGGTGTTGGGCGGGCTCGAAAACCCCTCCGAGCAGTTCCGACGAACGCTCGGCCCCAGGCGAGGAACATTCGCGCAAGGCCGGTGCAAGTAATCTGAACCGGTGACTCCGTTATGCGTCGCATATGCGTTCATGCGTATGCCTTCTCTTTTGAGGTCCTGGTGCAGGTTGCTTGCAGCAGGATTTTTTTGTGCCCCACAAGGGCAGAAGAAGGAAGAAGGATCGGCATGCAACTTCGCAGCGACGCCGTCAGATGCGGCATTCCGCGCGCCCCTCACCGCAGCCTGCTCAAGGCCGACGGCCTGACCGATGAGGAGCTGAAGCGCCCGCTTGTCGCGGTGTTCAACTCCCGCAACGACATCATCCCCGGTCACAACAATCTCGATAAGATCTGCGAAGCCGTGAAGGCCGGCATCTACATGGCCGGCGGCGTGCCCTTCGAGATCTCCACCATCGGCGTGTGCGACGGCATCGCCATGAACCATGACGGCATGCATTACTCGCTCGTGTCGCGCGAGGCCATCGCCGACAGCTTCGAGTGCGCCGTCCAGGGCCACGCCTTCGACGCGGCCGTGTGCATCCCCAACTGCGACAAGATCGTCCCCGGCATGCTGCTCGGCGCGCTGCGCGTGAACATCCCCACGGTGTTCGTATCCGGCGGCCCCATGCTTCCCGGCCACCAGCCCGGTTGCGCGCAAGGCGCCACCACCGACCTGAACACGCTCTTCGACGGCGCCGGCCAGGTCGCCGCCGGCACCATGACCGAGGAGGAGCTCAAGTACTTCGAGGATACTGCGTGCCCCACCTGCGGTTCCTGCTCCGGCATGTTCACCGCCAACTCCATGAACTGCCTGTGCGAGGCCCTGGGCATCGCGCTTCCCGGCAACGGCACCATCCCCGCCGTGTACTCCGAGCGCCTGCGCCTGGCAAAGCACGCCGGCATGAAGGTCATGGAGCTTCTGGAGCGCGGCATCTGCATCAAGGACATCATCACCGAGGCCGCCATCCATAACGCCATGGAATGCGATATGGCCTTCGGCGGTTCCACGAACACGGTGCTGCACCTTACCGCCATCGCCCAGGAGGCAGGCCATCCCATCACCATGGACGATTGGGACGCGGCGAGCGCCCGCACCCCGCATCTGGTGAAGCTGCAGCCCTCCGGCCCGCGCCCGCTCATCGACCTGTACGCCGTGGGCGGGGTGCCGGTGGTCATGCACGAGCTGGGCGAAGCCGGCCTGCTCGATCGCAGCGCGCTGACCGTCATGGGCACCATGGACGAGTACCTTGCCACGTGCACCAAGCCCGCCGACGGCGAGGTATGCCGCACGCACGACAACCCATTCTCCAAGGTGGGAGCCCTGCGCGTGCTCCACGGCAACGTGGCCCCCAACGGCGGCATCGTGAAGAAGTCGGCGGTCGATCCGTCCATGCTCACGCATACAGGCCCGGCCCGCTGCTTCGACTCCGAGGAGCAGGCCTGCGAGGCCATCTTCGCCGGCAAGATCAACCCCGGCGACGTGGTGGTCATCCGCTATGAAGGTCCCGCCGGCGGTCCGGGCATGCGCGAGATGCTCACGCCCACCAGCGCCATCGTGGGCATGGGCCTTTCCAAGTCGGTGGCCCTGCTCACCGACGGCCGCTTCTCCGGCGCCTCCAAGGGCCCGTGCGTCGGCCACATCAGCCCCGAGGCCGCGGCCGGCGGCCCGATCGCGCTGATCCAGGACGGTGATCGGATCACCGTCGACATCGAGGGCGGCGCCATCACGCTGCACGTCGACGATGACGAGCTGGCGGCCCGCCGCGCGGCCTTCGTCGCGCCGGCCCCCAAGCACAACCATGGCGTGCTGGCCAAGTACGCCAAGCTGGTTTCCTCCGCAGACAAGGGAGCGTATGTGTCATGAGCGAACGCAAGCAAGATAAGCACGCGTCCACCGCAGGCCAGCCTCGCGGCTTGGGCAGCAAAAACCCCAAACAGGGCGAAGAGATGATCGGCGCGCAGGCAGTGGTCGCCTCGCTTGAGGCCGAGGGCGTCGACCTGGTGTTCGGCTATCCGGGCGGCCAGGCCATCAAGATCTACGACGCGCTCTACGATAGCAAGCAACTGCACCATGTGCTGTCCCGCCACGAGCAGGGCGCGGTGCACGAGGCCGATGGCTATGCGCGCGCCACGGGCAACGTCGGCGTGGTCATCGTGACCTCCGGTGGTGCACCGTCTGGACCAGCCGGTCGCAGGAG
>CAJMPP010000009.1 GCA_905215325.1 uncultured bacterium
CGTGCGAACAGCGGTTCCGGAAGGGGCGTCCTTCTTGTTGCAGTGGTGGAACTCGAGCACTTCCGCTTCAGGGAAGAACGGGGCGGCGGCTTTTGCGAACTGCATCATGAGCACGGCGCCGGTGGTGAAGTTCGGAGCATAGAAAAGGCACGTTCCCTTAGGGGCGAGGGCGGCAAGCTCCTTAAGCTTGTCGTTGGCAAGACCCGTGGTGCCCACCACGCAATCGATGCCTGCCGCAAGGGCGACGCGCAGATTGCCCTCGACGACGGAAGGCTGCGTGAAATCGACGAGCACATCGAATCCGCCGGCATGCACGGCCTGCTCGACCGTTTCATACACCGCAAACTCCTTCGAAGAGCCATGCGGATCGATTCCGCAGGTCACCTGCATGTCGTCGGCTGCGGTCACGGCATCGACCACGGCAGAGCCCATACGTCCGGCGAAACCGGAAACTGCGACGTTGATCATGTTAAAGCTCCTTCTTAGAAACGATGGCGGCCTGACACGGCCGCCATCGCTAGCTATCTTATATACAGCTTATTGGGACTCATGACGGCGACGGGGGGTGCGGTTGGCACGACCCGGACGCACGTCGCGCTGGCCGCCTTCGCGCTTGCCTCCCTCGTGGCGTTCGTGACGCTCGTGACCGCGATGCTCACGCGGAGCGGGGGCGCTGCCTTCGGGGGCCTCCGGCTTGTCCAGGCGATCAAGCGAGATCTTGCCCGTCTTGGGGTCGATCTCGAGAACCTGAACCTTGACGGTGTCACCGAGCTTGAGCACGTCCTCGACCGAGCCGACGCGACCGTTGGCCACACGGGAGATGTGCAGCAGGCCATCCTTGCCAGGGGTGAGCTTGACGAAGGCGCCGAAGTCCTTGATGCCGACGACCTCGCCCTCGAAGATCTCGCCGACCTCGGGCTCCTTGACGATGCCGAGGATCATGGCCTTGGCGGCTTCGCCGGCCGGGCCCTCGATGGAGGCGATGTGGATGGTGCCATCTTCCTGGATGTCGATCTGCGCGCCGGTTTCATCCTGGATGCCGCGCACGACCTTGCCACCGGAGCCGATGACGTCGCGGATCTTGTCGACGGGGATATGGATGGTCTCGATGCGCGGAGCGGTATCGCGCAGGCTTGCGCGCGGCTCGGGAAGCTCGGCGAGCATGGCCTTCAGGATATGCGCACGGCCTTCGTGGGCCTGCTTGAGTGCACGGCCGAGGATCTCGGTGGACAGGCCCTTGGCCTTGTTGTCCATCTGCAGGGCGGTGATGCCCTTCTCGGTACCGCAGACCTTGAAGTCCATATCGCCGAGGAAGTCCTCGATGCCCTGGATGTCGGAGAGGATGACGATGTCGTCGCCTTCTTTGATAAGACCCATGGCAATGCCGGAGACCGGAGCCTTGATGGGTACGCCTGCATCCATCAAGGCCAGCGTGGAGCCGCAGGTGGAAGCCATGGAAGAAGAGCCGTTGGACTCCAGGATCTCGGAAACCACGCGAATGGCGTAGGGGAACTCGTCCTCGGAGGGGATCACCGGCAGCAAAGCGCGCTCGGCAAGCGCACCGTGGCCGACCTCGCGGCGCTTCGGAGCGCCCATGCGGCCCGTTTCGCCGGTGCAGTACGGCGGGAAGTTGTACTGATGCATATAGCGCTTGCCCTCGGCCGGATCGATGGTGTCAAGACGCTGCCACTCGTTGAGCATGCCGAGCGTGGCGATGGAAAGCGCCTGGGTCTGACCACGCTGGAACAGGCCGGAGCCGTGGACGCGGGGCAGATAACCGGGCACGATGTGCAGCGGGCGGATCTCGTCGGCGCGACGGCCGTCGGCACGCTCACCGGTCTGAATGACCATGGCGCGCATGGCCTTCTTCTCGAGCGCCTTCAAAGCAGCGGCGATATCGGACCCCCAAGCGGCAAGCTCCTCCTCGTTGAAGGACTCTTCCTTGATGCGGGACTTGAGCTGCTCGACCTTGCCCATGCGAGCCTGCTTGTCCGCATCGCTCAAAGCCTGGGACATTTCGTCGAAGAACGGGGAGATGCGTTCGTCGATGGACGGGTCGGCGACATGAATGGGCCACTCGACCGGGGTGATGTCGCAACGGTCGAGGAAGCGCTGCTGAGCCTCGCAGAACTTCGCGATGGCCTGCTGGCCGAAATCCATGGCGCGCAGCATGAGGTCCTCGGAAACCTCGTTGGCGCCAGCCTCGACCATGGAAATGTAGTCGGCGGTACCCGCGATGGTCAGCTCCAAATCGGAGGTTTCCTGCTCCTCATAGGTGGGGTTCACGATGAACTCGTCGGTCTCGGGGTTATGGGCGATGCGAACGCAGGCAGCCGGGCCGTCGAACGGGGCGCTGCCGATCATAAGGGCGGCCGATGCACCGCCGACGCAGATGCAGTCGGGAGCGTTCTTGCCGTCGCACACGAGCGTGGTGGCGACGACGTGGACCTCGCGCTTGAAACCGTCGACGAAGCCGGGACGGATGGGACGGTCGATCATACGGGCGGTCAGCGTGCCCTTCTCAGACGGACGCGCCTCGCGCTTAAGGTAGCCGCCGGGGATGCGGCCGACGGAGTACATCTTCTCGATGAAGTCGACGGTCAGCGGGAAGAAGTCGTAGTTCTTCTCCTCTTTCGAGATGACTGCCGTGACGAGCACGGTGGTCTCGCCCTGCGTGACCAGGACAGCGCCGGTAGCCTGCTTGGCCAGCTCGCCCGTTTCGAAGCGGTAGGTCTTGCCGTACAGCTCGAAGGACTCGACGATCTTTTCCATGTGGTGTTCTTTCCTTCTCTATTCCTTGACCGCCGTAGTGCGGGCAAGCTTCTTCGGCCAGGGGTACTCACGTTTCCCGCTTGCCGCGAGCAGGCACGCCCTTGCGCACCCGACCGCTATGCAAAAGCCCGCGCAGGGATGCGCGGGCTTTCGTTGACTAGATGTTGTCGCGGATGCCGAGCTTCTTGATGAGGGCACGGTAACGCTCGATGTCGCGCTCCTTGATGTACTTGAGCAGACCACGACGCTTACCGATGAGCATCATCAGGCCACGGCGGGAATGGTTATCCTTCTTGTGGGTCTTCAGGTGCTCGGTGAGGTTGCGGATACGCTCAGACAGGATGGCGACCTGCACGTCCGGGTTGCCGGTGTCATGCTCGTTGGCGCCGAACTCGGCGACCAGCTCTGCGGTGCGCTCTTTCGTGATGCTGAGTTTGCTAGGCATGCTAACTCCACCTTTCCTGCGGGCCTTGCCCGCCTTCCGTGCAGCTATCGCTGCGCTCTACTTGCTTTCCGCTGGGATCCATGCTGGATGGGGACCAAGCTGAAAGTGGCTGCCGATACGGCAACTTGTCTAGAATACGATGACCGTGCGCTTGCGCGCAAGGTCGATACACCGACCTGCACAGCTTGCGCACATATCCTCCACCTGCGCTTATTGAGCCTCACGGGCTTCGCGGAGCGCATGAACAAGCTGATCGGCGCAGCTGGTGGAACGACGCCCGCAGGTGTTGCCTTCGAGCACGGCGGCAACGTCCTCGATGTTCTTGCCGTTGATCAGTTTGCCGATGGCCTTAAGGTTGCCGTCGCAGCCGCCGACGAAATCCACGTGCTTGATGGTGTCGCCGTCAAGATCGACATGGATCTCTCGCGAGCAAACGCCCTTGGTTCGATAGGTGTACATATACGTTTCCTCTCTCTTGGATGGTGAAAGTATGCCATAGCGGCAAGCGGGCTAGCCCCTATGAGGGGACAAGCACCTAAAACAATCCGCAGGTGAATAGGAAATTGAGCGACTTCAGGCGAATGGAGGCGTGCACCTGTGCCCAAGTTTGGCATAGGCGAAGCGCATCGAAGACGCTCGACTGATCTACCTGGATCGAAGCGATATCCGAAAAACGCATCCCCAGCAGCGCGCTTGCCCAGGAAAGCGTCTCCGGGGCAAGGCCCGTAACGTCGGAGACGCGGCATGCATCGCACACCACACCACCCTCGGTGCACGAGAACGCTATGGTTCGATGGGCCGACTTGCCCACTTCGCAGGCCAAAGGCTCGCCGCACACGCAGCAGCGATCCAGCGATGGGCGGATGCCCAGAAACGCGAACGCTTTGAGCAACCAGGCCGCGCAGATGGCGGGCCCATGTGCGGGATCGGACGAGGCAAGCACGTCAAGGGCCGTTTGCGTGAGCGAGAACAGCTTCGGGACCTCAAGTCCGGGCTGCGTGATGCGGTCGAGCAGCTCGACGACGGGAGCCGCGCAGGCGGAAAGCTCCATGCTTTGACGCAGCGCGCCATTGCCAGCGATCAAACGTGCTTCCTTAACTATGTCGAGCGAACGCCCTTGAGCCAAGAGCACGTCTGCCTGCGAATACAGCTCCAGCCGGGAACTGAACTGGCTGGTAGGTTTTCGAGCTCCTTTTGCGACGGCCCTAATCTGCGAGCCGTCCTGCGCAAGCAGCGAAAGGATAAGGTCCGACTCCCCCAGCTTGGTCTTGCGCAGCACGAGCACGCGGGCGTTGTAGGTGCTTTGCGCCACGGGTTATTTGAACGATACCGAAGCGACGTTGTTCGAAGAGTCGAAGGTTACCGTACCGGAAACCTTCTTCGAATCTCCCGCGACCGATATGGTCTGCCCCAGAACCGTTACCGACTTGGAAGCCTTGCCCGAAGCGGTGAAGGCCACCGTATCGTTGCCCTGATAGGAAACGCTATCGACCGAGGACACGGTGAACGACGACCCGTCCGATGCGGTCAGCGTGGTCGAGGAAAGATACGAGCGCGCGACGGCGGTCAGCTCGCTGGCACGGGACTTCGCAAGCGAGATGACGACGACCGTGTCGGAGGGGACCTTCGAGCCCGCAGCGGGCTCGACGCCCATGATGGCCCCTTCGCTTGCGGTTTCGCTGTATACATATACCGCCGTTGAGGACAGCCCAGCATCCTTGATCGCCTGCACGGCATCGTTATAGGTCATGCCCGAGACGTCGGGCACGGTGTAGGCCTGCGCCACTTTGAGCGTGATGCCGGTGGAGGCCTTCGCCTTCTTCCCCTCCTCCGGGCTGACGGAAAGAACGGTGCCCTCCGGCTCGTCGGAGCGCTCAAGCTGCACATCGACGTTTTCGAACCCGTTATCCGAAAGGGCCTTCAATGCGCTGTCCTGGCTGGAACCGACCACCTTGGGAACGGTGCGCGAAGTCGACACGTGGATGACGACCTCGGCGCCCTCCTCCTGACGTGCGCCCGCGCCTGGATCCATGAGCAGGACAAGGCCCTCGGTGGAATCGGAGGGAACGGTTGTGGAGCGGACCGTGAAGCCCTTGTTCTGCAGCATGTACGTAGCGTCGGCCTGCGTCATGCCCGTGACGTCGGGAACGATCTTCCCGCCCCATAGCTCCATCTGATAGGTGACGCCCGCAGCGGTGCCCGCCGCGATGAGCACCGCCAGCGCCACAATCGCAGCGATTTTCGAACCGGGAAAGCGCTTGCCCTTAGATTCCGGCTTCTTGTCGTCTTTCGGCTTCGTTTCAGGGACGACGGGCTTTGATTCCTTTTCTGCGTGCTTGGGCTGCTCCTTTTCGGGCTTAGCAGCAGGCTGAGTTTCCTTGGGATCCTCCTGGTTGTGCTGTTGGGATTCGCAAGCCTTGGCCTTCTCGGCTTTCTTCTTCTTGCGATCGCGCTTCTTCTTGTTGGGATCGGGCGCGATGAAATCCTTCTGTTGCGACAAGTCGGCATCGGTGATGCGCGGCATCTGCATGGTGTCGCCCGAATGCCACGCGGCCTTAGGGGGCACATACCCGGGATACACGAGGAACTCGTCGAAGCCGGACAAATCAGGCTCCCAACCCGACTTGATCGCCGGCGAAGCAGGTTTAGGGCCGAGCGTTTGAGTTTTCTCGGACTCGAAGGCAAGGTTGCGGATATCGGGAAGATCGAGCACGTGCGTGCGCTGATGGGCCACCTCATCGGCATCGTCTTGGCTTCCGCCAAGCTGATCCGCCGCGTCCTGCTCGGCCTCCTGAGAGCTTTCGGTTTCATCTTGCTGCGACCGGGGATCATCTTGCATTGCAATATCGGCGCTGCCAGCATCGTTGGCATCCTGTGCTGCTGCCTCTTCGTTGCCGCATGCTATATCACCAGCGTCTTCGACGTCCTCATCTGATGTGGTCACGTCGAGCCGCACAATGGCTTCGGAATCGCCGTCTTCGCCATCCCGACCCCCATCTGCTGCTTCAGCGCTTTCGAGGTCAGCACCATGCGTATCGCGAACGGTTTCGTCTTCGGTGGGTTCTTCATCATCGATCATGTTCAACGCTTGGGCTGGTTCCGCGCCTTCGATCTGCTCGAAGGCGGCACGGGGCAGCTTGGCCCCGCACTCGTCGCAGAACTTCGCGCCATCGCGATTTTCCGTGTGGCAAGAAGGACAGATCATGCTTGAGACTCCCTTGCGCGTGCTTACGTTATGGTTTCCCGTTAAATTGTACAGAAAAACAGGATTGAGGTGCCGCTTGGCACCTCAATCGCAAAATATCTTAGAAACCTGAAAACAAGCTGTTACAAACCTTCACCGTACCCGAACCGTCGGATTTGCGTGGCATCGCGGCGCCAGTTCTTCTTGACCTTCACCATAAGGTCAAGGTAAACGCGCGTGCCGAGCAGCTGCTCGAGATCTTCTCGGGCCTCCTGGCCGATACGCTTGATTGCGCTACCGCCCTTGCCGATGATAATGCCCTTCTGGGAATCACGCTCCACGTAGATGCGGGCCAGGATGCGGTTGAGATCCTTCTTTTTCTCGTACTCCATATGCTCGATGGTGACGCCGATGGAGTGAGGGACCTCATCGCGAAACGTTCGGAGGATCTTCTCGCGGATGAATTCGGCGATGATGACCTCGATCGGCTGATCGGTTTCCATATCCGCCGGGAACCAAGCCGGGCCCTCGGGCAAGAAGCACTGCACCTCTTCAATGAAGGCATCCACGTTGTAACCGGATTCGGAGGAAAGCCCCACCATGGCATCCCAGCTCGCCAGCTTCTTGGCAGCCTCGGCCTGCTCGTGCATTTGCTCGGTGGTAACCAAATCGCCCTTGGAAAGGACGCAGATCTTCTTCGCATGCTTGCAATGCGGGCCGTCAAGCTGTGCGGCAACCCACTCGTCGCCACGGCCGACGGGCTTGCTGGCGTCGATGAGCATGGCGATGACGTCGACGTCTTCCAGCGCCTTGAGCGCCGAGGTGTTCAACTCCTCGCCAAGCGCATCGTGGGGCTTATGAAGGCCAGGGGTATCCACGATGATCATCTGCATGTCGTCGCGAGTGTAGACCGCGCGGAAGCGATGACGGGTGGTCTGGGCGGTGTTGGACGTGATGGCGATTTTCTTGCCCATGATAGTGTTGAGCAGTGTTGACTTTCCCGCGTTGGGTCGGCCGATCAGCGTGACAAAGCCGGATTTGAAGCCCTCGCCCGAAGGGGGCGCGGCATGTCCGAAGTATGCGTCGAGGTCCATGAGACTCCTAGGTTCAATAGGTTGATTACGATGCCATAAAGGCCAATATCGGTGGGATGAACACGATGCAGCCGACAATAAAGGAGGCAAGAGCGCCTGCAAGGGCGGCACCCGCCGCGCAATCCTTCGCCCGTCGGGCCAGTTCATGATACCCGGGACTGGCGAGGTCGACCACGGCCTCGATGGCCGTGTTCACCGTTTCGAGCGCGAACATCATGCCGATGCAGATGATGACGGCGAGCCATGAGGCTGCATCGATACCCAACGAAAAGCCGAGCGCTATAGCCACGACGGCCATGCATGCGTCGATGCGCAGATTACGTTCGCTGCGAACCGCTTCGAAAAGTCCGCGCCCGGCGTTGGCGAAGGCGGATGTGAGCTTATAACGTTGCCCTTTTCCCTTCGTTTCGGCGGAGCGCACGAAAGGCTTGTTATCAGAGGATGTGTCGCCCATGGCCGTTATCGCGCATTCCAGGCGGCCAAGATCTCATCTTCCAAGGCTTCCATGACTTTGGCGTCTTCCTCGACGATGTGATCGTAACCGCACAGATGCAGCAGGCCGTGAACGAACAGCAGGCTGACCTCCTGCTCGAACGTAGTGCCGAACTCATGGGTTTGACGCTCGGCCACATCGGGCGCGATAACGACGTCCCCCAGCTCGTAGACATCGCCGAAGCCTGCAGGGACGATATCGGAAAGCTCATCCTCGACGCCATCGCATTCGAAGGACAGGACATCGGTGGGTCCTTCCTTTCCGCGATATTGCTCGTTGAGGCGGGCGATTTCCTCGTCGGTAACGAAGCTCAAGGAAACCTCGGTGTTCTGAGGCTTTTCCTGGTGTTCGAGCACGAACTGAGCGAGTTCAACAAGCGGTATGTCCTTGAGGTCATCGCCACGGTAATCATAATTGATTTGAACGTCCATTGCTGCCCTTCTTCTGCATGGCGTCGGCCTGCGCGCGGTCGTACGCCGAAACGATGGCCGCCACGAGCGAGTGGCGGACCACATCCTTACCCGAGAATCTGCAAAACGACACGCCTTCGATGTCGCCGAGGATATCTTCGATTCCCTTCAAACCCGAAACGCCGCGTGGCAGGTCGAGCTGGGTGATATCGCCGGTGATGACCATCTTCGAACCGAACCCAAGGCGCGTAAGGAACATCTTCATCTGCTCGGGCGTGGTGTTCTGGGCTTCGTCCAAAATGACGAAGCTATCGTTGAGCGTTCGCCCGCGCATGAAGGCAAGCGGTGCGATCTCGATGACGTTGCTCTCGATGAGCTGCTGCGCGCGTTCCATATCGGTCATGTCGAACAAGGCATCGTAAAGCGGACGGATGTAGGGATCCACCTTCTCGTTCAAGGAGCCGGGAAGAAAACCCAGATTCTCCCCTGCCTCGACAACGGGACGGGTAAGCACGATACGCCCGACTTCCTTGCGCTTGAGCGCGGCGACGGCCATGGCCATGGCGAGATAGGTTTTACCGGTACCTGCAGGCCCGATGCCGAAAGTGATGGTGTTTTTACGGATGGCGTCCACATAATGCTTCTGCCCGGCGGTTTTCGGCCTGATGGCACGCCCGCGATATGTGAGCAAGATGTCCTCGCGGAGCATGGAAGGGGTGAACTCTGCCGTGCGGAGCAGATCGAGCGCGCGCTGGATGAACCCTTGATCGGGGGTGCCGCCACCTTCCACGAATTTAAACAGCTCGGAGAAGAGCGCCATAAGGGATTGCACCTCGACGGGATCGCCTTCGAGCACAACCGAATCGCCGCGTACCGTGATACGCGCATCGAACGCCTCTTCGATTATGTGGAGCAGGCAGTCGCCCGCTCCCACCACGAGCGCCATGTTCACGGTTGGCGGTGCGGTGAGCGTGATATGCGTTGAATCTGTCATGCCAGCAAGTATAGCACGTCCGTTCGCGGTTGCTTCGAGCACGCAAACGGACGCACAGGTAGCGCACAAGCTAAAGCGTAACGGAAACCAACTGCCCGATGCGCGCCCCTTGGGGAGCCGGCACCTCGAAATAGCTTTCCGTCATCGCCTGGCCGGCCTCCTCGACCAATGCGAGCTCCGTTGTTCCGGCGCGATCCGACAACTGCTGGGCGCGAAGGGCGTCGGCGACCTCGCGCAAATACTTCGCACGCGCCGAACGGACTTCGGGCTCTACCTGGTCGGCGCGTTCGGCGGCCGGTGTCCCTTGTCGTTTCGAGTACGGAAACACGTGGACCTTCGTGAACCTGCATCGCTGAGCAAGCTCCACGGTATCGTTGAACTCCTGGTCGGTCTCGCCCGGGAATCCGCAGATGATATCGGTGGAAAGCGAGAGCATGGGCATTGCGGCGTAAAGCCTCTCGACAAGGCCTTCGAAATACTCGGCGTTGTAGGGGCGATGCATCTCGCGCAGCACCTTCGAATTGCCCGACTGCAAAGGCAGGTGCAGATGACGGCAGATGCGACCCTCCGACCGCGCCATCAAACCGATCAGATCATCGGAGACGTCGCGGGGCTCGATACTGGAGATGCGGAACCGGCAAGGAGGCTGGCCGACCTCATGAATGTCGGCGGTTTCAGCAAGCAAGCGCTCAAGCAACGTGTCAAGGCGATCGCAGCCGTTTTCAGTCTGCTCGCGCCAAGAACCCAGGTTGATGCCGGTGAGCACGATCTCCCGAACGCCTTCGCGGGCAAGGGCGACGCACTCGGAGACAACCGCCTGAGCAGGGCGGCTGGACGCCCGCCCACGGGCAACGTGCACGATGCAATACGTGCAAGCGTTGTTGCATCCATCCTGCACCTTCACGCCGACGCGCGTTCTAAAGCCCTCGCCCACCGCAAGCGGCACGACCCCATGGCCGATGGGGCCGACCAGGTGGTCGAGCACGTCATCGACCTGCGCCTTTCCAGCGATATGCACGCGTGCAGGGTCCATGGACGTGAACGCGTCGGCGTCGATGGCCGCGGCGCAACCGGTGACCACTACATCCGAGCTGGAGTTGGCGCGCAAAGCCTGTCTTACGGCCTTTCGCGTTTTCTTCTCCGCCTCCCCGGTGACGGTGCACGTATTGACGACCACCACATCAGCGGCATCGGGACCCGTTTCCAAACCGCCGCGCGCGAGCAAGCCGGAGGCGAACGAGTCGGATTCCACGCGATTTACCTTGCACCCGAGATTGACGATTGCGAAGTTCATGCGCGTTCACCTGCTCCCATGCCACCCATTTCGTAAAGCACCAAAGCGGGCGCCACGATTCCGGCGGTTTCCGTGCGCAGGATCGAGGACCCGAGCGATACCATGTTCGCATGTGCGTTGCTAGCAAGGATCGCGTCAACCTCTTCTTGAGCAAGACCGCCTTCAGGGCCAACCACGACCGCGATTCGTGCAAGATGGTCTGCCGACGCGTTGAGAAAAGCCGGGCGAAGGGCATCGTGCAGCAGTGCGGTGCCGGGCGCTTCCTCCCAGCACACGACGATGGCGTCGAAGGCTGCAAGCGCCTCTTTGAGCTGCGCAAGCTTCATGGGCTGATGGACGTGGGCAAGGTGGGTTTGCCCCGATTGCATGGCTGCGCTTTTCGCGATAGCTTGCCATCGCTCGGTTTTGGACGCGGCCTTTTTCGCATCGACCTTCATGATGCTTCTTGAGGCGGCGAAGGGAATGAACTCGGAAACGCCCAGCTCGGTAGCATGGCGGATGACCGTTTCCATTTTGTCGCCCTTCGCAAGGCCCTGCACCAGGCAAACATGCGCGGCAAGCGGCTTGCCATCAAGATGGCCCGAGATGGCGACGATAGGCGTAGCGCCATCGAAGCACCTGATCTCGCATTCGAAATAATCCTGCGCCGCATCCACCACGGCGATATGCTCTCCGGGGTCAAGGCGCAATACCTTGGCATGCTTCGCATCATCGCGCGAAAGCGCCAACGGGAACTGTTCCTGGACCTCATCGGCCAAAACCTGTTCATCAAGGAAAAATTGAGGAAGCGACACGGGAATCCTTATCTGAGAGCAGAGGGCTTATGGAGCAAATACGAGCATGTCCGGTTCGGTAGCCCGCACCCATGCAAAACGAGCGGCGCAACCGATAGGCACTCGTAAGCGCCGCCAGTTGAACGACCGAACGGTTGAACGGGTACGCGCACCGGAACGAAAACGCTTTGCGCAACCGTTCGATACACGATTGCGCAAAGCGTCGAGCACGGGCTTCCCGCTCGAACGCCGAGCGGGAAAGCGATCTAGTTGAACTTATCGCGAAGCTTCTGCAGCGGCGTGCGAGCCTCGGCGACATCCTCGCCCATTTCGTGGGCGAGCTGCTCGAGCAGCTCTCGCTGCTTCTTCGTGACCTTCTTCGGCACCGCAACGGTGACGTGGACGTACATATCGCCACGCGCCTCGCTGCGGAAGCGCGGCATGCCGAAGCCCTTCACGCGCACGATCTGATCGTTTTGCAGGCCTTCGGGGATGCGGACCTTGACCTTCTCGTCGTCGAAGATGCCGTCGACCTCGATTTCGGAGCCGAGCGTTGCCTGAACGATGGACACGTTGGCACGGCAATGCAGGTCGTCGCCGTCGCGCTCGAAGAACTCATGCGGTTGGACGCGGCACGTGACGATAAGGTCGCCAGAAGCCGCTCCACGCAGACCCGCCTCGCCAAAACCGGTAAGACGCAGCTGCTGGGAATCGCGGATGCCGACAGGTACCTCCACCGTGACGCGCTGGCGGTCGGGCACGCGGCCTTGGCCGTCGCATTCGGGGCACGGGTTGTCGATGGTTTGACCGGTGCCGTTGCACTTGCTGCAGGTGGTTGCCGTCTGCATATCGCCCAAGAAGGTATGCTGCACGGTGACCACACGACCCTTGCCGCCGCATTCGGGGCAGGTGACCTGCTTGCCGCCTTCGGCCATGCCCGTACCATCGCAATCGGCGCACGGGGCCAGGCGATCGTAGACGATCTCCTTCTTGGCGCCGGTAGCGACCTCTTCGAGGGTCAAACGCAGGCCGACGCCCATATCGCGTCCATCAGTGCGCTGCTGACGGGCACCGCCAGCGCCACCGCCGCCGAAGAAGCTGCTGAAGATATCGCCGAACCCGCCGCCGAACAGATCGTCGAAGTCGACATAGCCGCTGCCGCCACCAGCCGCGCCGGAAACGGTGCCGAACCGATCGTACTGCGCGCGCTTGTTCGCGTCGCTGAGCACGTCGTAAGCTTCGTTGAGCTCTTTGAACTGGTCCTCGGCATCGGGGGCCTTGTTCACGTCAGGGTGCAATTCACGCGCCTTGCGACGAAACGCCTTCTTGATATCCGCCTCCGTGGCATCACGGGAGACGCCGAGAACTTCGTACAAGTCCTTCGCCATGTTGGCCGTATCCACCTTTCCATTCCCCAGCGGGCTATCCTGCCGGGTTCCTACAAATCACCGAGCGCGGTGCCCGCGATGCGGACCGCGCGTAATACCTTCGAATAGTCCATGCGCGTAGGGCCGATGACCGCCACCACGCCGGCGGAATCGCCGCGGCCGTAGCGGCTGGCCACAACCGAAACGCCGGACAGCTGGGAGGCTTGATTCTCCGAGCCGATGCGCACCGTGGGCCTGCCATCGGTTTGACATGCCGTGTCGTCAAGGATGTGCAGCAACACCGTGTCGTCCTCGAGCACCTGCATGACGGGAAGCACCGCTTCCGATTGGCTGAACTCGGGCTGCGACAAAAGCGAGCTGAACCCAAGGCTGTGGGCACGAGACCCCTCGCCTTCCCGCAGGCATGAGAGCACCTCGTCGAGCGCCATGCGCACGAGCGGGTCGGCGAACGCCTCCGACATGCCCCTGCCCAATCCGTGCTCGATATCGTGCAGCGTGTTGCCGCCGAACACCTCGTTGAGCAGATGCTGCACGCGCGCCAGCTCGTCGCTGGACACCTCTTCGGCGAAATCCATATGGCGGTTAAACACCTGGCCGTCTTCGGTGACCACCACGACAAGCGCGTTGGTGGGCGTTAGGGAGATAAGCGAAAGCTGCTTGATGTGCAGATCGAGCACCGACGGAGCGAGCACGATGGACAGGCAGTCGGTAAGGCGCGTCAGGGCTTCGGAGGTCTGCTCGACCAGGTCATCAAGCTCCGAAGCGCTTTTCCTGAGCTTGTCGGCCGCTTCCTGGCAACGTTCGTCCTCTTGCTCGCCGCCTTCCTGGGAAAGCAGATCGTCGACGAAGGCGCGGTAGCCTTGATCGGTGGGGATCCTGCCTGCAGAGGTATGCGGCTGGGCGATATAGCCCCCGTCCTCGAGAACCGAAAGCTCGTTGCGCACGGTCGCAGGGCTTACGCCGAGCTGATAACGTTCGGTAAGCGTGCGCGAACCTACCGGCAGAGCGCGCGCGACGTATTCCTCGATGAGCGCTGCAAGCACTTTTTGACGCCTATCCGAAAGCACGCTTCCCCACCATCCTTTCACCCACTACGGTATAACCAATTCGTAACACTAAATATTAGCAGCGAGATGGTGGGAGTGCTAAATATTGCACCGAATCGTAAGAAACAGACACCCCCTTACGCTAGATCGAACAGAGCGCCGTACAGCTGATTACCGCACAACCACCCACGCTCGGTCGGCCTCCAACGCCCGTCAACGTGCTCGCACAGCCCCTGCTCGGCGAGCGCGTCGAGCGTCTCAGAGGTTTTCGGCAGCAGCTGTGCAGCCCGCTGCACCAGATCATCGGAGATGCCGCGCGACATGCGCATGCCCAGCATCATGTCCTCGGCAGCCATTTCCCCAGCGTCGAGGTCATCGGTGACCTGACCATCTCGGATGCGCATGCGCCGCTTGGCGTTCTGCGTCATGCTGGCCGCGCTGCGCCCCAGACCCAGATAAGGAACGCCGGTCCAGTAGGCGATGTTGTGACGACACTCGAACCCGGGCTTCGCATAGCTTGCCACTTCGTAGCGCTCGTATCCAGCCTGGGAGAGGATGCGCTCCGCTGCCTGCATATGCTCGGCCTCGACGTCGTCATCTGGCTCTGCAAGCTGACCGGACAAGACCATGGCATCGAAGGGCGTATGCGGCTCGATAGTGAGCGGGTACACGCTGACGTGGGAAACACCGCAATCGACGGCGGTTTCAACGCTGTCCTCGAACGACTCGATGCCTTGACCGGGAATGCCGCACATAAGGTCGACGCTCACGTTTTCGAACCGTTCTCGCGCGCATACGATGGCCCGCTTCGCCCCTTGCGCGTCATGGGCGCGCCCCAAGATGCCGAGCACGTGGTCATCGAAGCTTTGCACACCGATGGAGAGCCTGTTCACGCCAAGCGCCCAAATGTCGCGCACCATGGAGGAAGTCAGGCTTTCCGGATTCGCCTCCATGGTGCATTCCACATCGGGCTCCAAGCGCATGGAAAGTCCCAAGGTATAAAGCAGCATGGACAGCCGCGGCATGCCCACATGGGATGGGGTGCCGCCGCCAAGATACACCGTCGAGATGCTGCCGAGCTCCCCTTCTTTGGACTTGCGGCGGATCTGCAGGCACAGATCCTCCACGTATTCGTCGATTTGCGGGCTATCGGCAGGCACAGCGGCGGTGGCGAAGTCGCAATAGGCGCAACGCTTCACGCAAAACGGCAGATGCAGGTACAGCGCGCGATAAGGATCATGCATGGTTTCCCGCAATCTCGAGCAGCTCGTCGAACACGGCGTCGAAATCGTCGACGCCCACGCATGCGTTGATCTTGCCACGCGCCGCAGCGGCGCCGGGAAGGCCCGTCATATACCACATGGCGTGCTTGCGCATGCGCACGATATTGCGCCCCTCGCGTTGCGCGAGCAGCCGCGCATGACGCCGAGCCATGGCGATACGCTGCTCGACGGTGGGCGCGCAAGGCTCCGGCGAGCCCGCAAGCGCTGCAGCAGCCTGGGAGAATATCCACGGATTGCCTTCAGCGGCGCGCGCGATCATAACGGCATCGCAGCCGGTTTCCCGCGTGATGGCCACGGCATCGGCGCCGCATTTTACGTCGCCGTTGCCGACCACGGGCACGTCCACCGCCTGCTTGACGCGTGCGACGACGCCCCAATCGGCGCATCCGCGGTACAGCTGCTCGGCGTAACGGCCATGCACCGCAACCGCGGCGGCCCCGGCATCTTGCATGCGGACCGCGAAATCGGGGGCCGTTTCGCAGCCCATGGCCCAACCGCGGCGGAACTTCACGGTAACGGGATGCTCCACCGCGCGGCTTACCGCCGCCACGATGGAGGCGGCCAGGTCCGGATCGCGCATAAGCGCGCTGCCATCGCCTTTCGAGACGATTTTCCGCGCGGGACAGCCCATGTTGATATCGATGTAGGCGAGATTCTCGCCCATGACCTGCTCGATCCAAGCGGCTTGCGAGGCCATGGTGTCGGGCTCGTGGCCGAACAGCTGAACGGCGACCATATCCTCGCCTTGCGCCAGGTCGAGAAGATGACGCGTTTTTTCGTTGGCGTAGGACAAGCCCTTGGCGGAAACCATCTCGGTATACGTGAGATCGGCGCCTTGCTCGCGGCACAGCGTACGGAAAGCCATATCCGAAACGCCCGCCATGGGCGCAAGCAGCAGACGGTGGCTGCGGAAGAAATCGTACATGCGACCGCCCTACATCGCAGACAGGATGTTCACGCCGGAAACCAGCGTGAAGCCGAGCAGCACGATAAGAGCGAGCACCACTACGATGCAGCCCACGCCAGCGGCCTTCGTGCCGCCGCGCTGCGCCCGCTCGAGCTCTTCGCGAGCCTTCTTATCGTCGAACGCATCATCCAACCAATTGTATTCCTCGCGCTTTGCGCCCATATTCCGCAACAGCCCCTAATCGTCGACCTTCAAAATAGCCATGAACGCCTCCTGCGGCACCTCGACGTTGCCGATGGCCTTCATGCGCTTCTTGCCCTGCTTCTGCTTCTCGAGCAGCTTGCGCTTACGGCTGATATCGCCGCCATAGCACTTCGCAAGCACGTCCTTGCGCTTGGCCTTCACCGTCTCGCGCGCAAGCACGCGGCCGCCGATAGCGGCCTGGATGGGAACCTCGAACATCTGACGAGGGATGATCTCCTTGAGCTTTTCGGTGAGCACGCGGCCGCGATCGTAGGCCTTATCGCGATGCACGATGAAGCTGAGCGCGTCGATAGGCTTGCCGGAAAGCAGGATATCGAGCTTGACCAGGTTCGACGGCTTATAGCCATCGAAATCGTAGTCAAGGCTGGCGTAGCCTTTGGTGTTGGACTTGAGCTTATCGAAGTAATCCATGATGAGCTCGGACAGCGGGATCTCCCACAGCATCTCGACCGTATGCTGCGACAGGTAGTTCATGGTGACGAACGTGCCGCGACGAGCCACGGTAAGGTCCATGACCGCACCGACATAATCGGGCGGGATGAGGATCTTCGCCTTCAAGTAGGGCTCCTCGATGCGCTCGATCTCACCGGGGTCGGGCATCTCCTGCGGGGAGTGCAGGCTGATCATCTCGCCGCCCTGGCGGAACACGTGATATTCCACGGAAGGCGCGGTGGCGAGCAGGTCCAGATTGAACTCGCGCTCCAGGCGCTCCTTGACCACTTCCATATGCAGCAGGCCCAAAAAGCCCACACGGAAGCCGAAGCCGAGCGCATGGGATTTCTCCGGCTCCCAGATAAGCGCCGGATCGTTGAGCGAGAGCTTCTCGAGCGCCTCTTTGAGCGGCTCGTATTGATCGGAATCGATGGGGAACAAACCGGTATAGACCATGGGCTTGGCCTCGCGATAACCCGGAAGGGGCTCGTCGACGCCGCCTTCGGCCAGCGTGAGCGTATCGCCCACCTTCACCTGGGAAAGGTCCTTAAGACCGGTGACAAGGTACCCTACCTCGCCCACGCCAAGCTGGGGCAGCGGCTCCTCAGCGGGATGACGGGCACCCACCTCTTCGGCCAAGATGATCTTGCCGGTAGCCATGAGCTTGAGCTTCTGGCCCTTGTGCATGGCGCCGTCCACCACGCGCACGAGCGCCACGACGCCGCGATACGGATCGAAGTAGCTGTCGAAGATGAGCGCGCGCAAAGGCGCGGCCGCATCGCCCTGCGGTGCGGGGATGTTGTAGACCACGGCCTCGAGCAGGTCATGGACACCCACGCCGGTTTTGCCGCTTGCCAGCACGGCGTCGTCGGCCGGGATGGCAAGGCCGTCCTCGATCTCGGCCTTGACGCGCTCGGGCTCGGCGCTGGGAAGGTCGATCTTGTTGATGAGCGGGATGATTTCAAGGTTGGCGTTCATGGCCATCATGGCGTTCGCCACCGTTTGCGCCTCGACGCCTTGGGTGGCGTCGACCACGAGCACGGCGCCTTCGCATGCAGCAAGGCTGCGACTGACCTCGTACGTGAAGTCGACATGACCCGGGGTGTCGATGAGGTTGAACTGGTAGGTTTCGCCGTCATCGGCGGTATAGTTGACACGAACGGCCTGGCTTTTGATGGTGATGCCGCGTTCGCGTTCGATGTCCATGCTGTCAAGCAACTGTGCCTGCATGTCGCGATGCGCCACGGTGCCGGTCATCTCCAAAACGCGGTCGGAGAGCGTGGACTTGCCATGGTCGATATGGGCGATGATGCTGAAATTTCGGATATGCGATGGGTCGGTCATGTGCCCTCTTGCTTTCTTGACGCCGTATTATTGCGACGGTTGCATGCCGACGCCCTGCACGTGGGAGTTCCCGCGCTGCAAGCAATGCGTTCCAGCATGCGACCATGATGTTTGCATAGATTCGCATTCTACCAGCTGGCGGCCGTTTCCCACCGCCATAGCACTACAATTCCACGTCAGCGGGTTCTGAAGCCTCCGGAGATACCGTGACGAGCTGGGCTTTGACGCTTTGCCCGTTCGCGCAAATCGCCCATGTGCCCTCGGACAGCTGCAACTGAGCGGAACCGTCAACCACCTTCGTCGACAAGACCTGCTCTGGAACGTATTTCGAACCGTCTTGGGAAACGAAGATGGGTTTGCAGACCAGAACCTGCTCGGCGGAGGTCTTGACGGACACGGATCCGTTTGACTGAACGGCTGACGCAGGGGCGGCTACGTCGTAAACCTGCTTGTCGCCCGAATGGCAGCTGGAGCATTCCTGCCCCTGTTCGATAACCTCATGCTGGCCAGAACCGCAGCCGACAAGCGCTAACGCCATCGCTAGTGCAACGACCGCGCACGTGGAGACGGCGACCTTTCTAAAACCCATCTTTCAGCCCCCTTGAGATGAAATGCGCTATCAAGTTGTGCATTGTTCTGCACAACTGCAAATAAACAGGTGCAAAACCATGCGATATCGGCTATTCTAACTCCTTGCGTATCCGGCATATGCGCGCTTCTGCAATTTTCGCAGGGCATCCGCAGACAAGGCTGCATGAAGGATCATCGTGGTGCCGGGTGGCCGATTGGCTAGCTGAATGGGAAACCCTGTCCATTCCCGCATATGAACGCTCTTGCGCACTGCGCGCTAGAAGCCATATGCCAATCCGTCACCTGTGCATCTCACCCAATCCTTCGCAGCTGCGCCGAATGCGCATAGCAAGCCGAAACCGGCAAACCACGTTAGAGCGAAGGAGTTTCACAATGGCAAACATCAAGAGCCAGAAGAAGCGCAACATCACCAACGAGAAGTCCCGTCAGCGCAATCGCGCCATCAAGTCCGAGCTGAAGACCGCCATCCGCGCTGCACGCGAGGCCGTTGCCGCCGGCGACGCAACCGCTGCTTACGCCAAGGGCCTGTACGCTTGCCGTCTGCTCGACAAGGCCGTCTCCAAGGGCGTTATCCACAAGAACCAGGCCGCCAACCGCAAGTCCGGCGTGATGGCTCTCGTCAACACCATCGTCACCGATGAGGTGCGCGTCGCTTACGTGAAGCCCGAGGCCAAGAAGCAGGAGGCCACCGGCTCCAAGAAGGCCGCTCGCAAGGCTGAGAAGGCCGCCGCTTACAAGGCTGCCGCTGAGGAGAAGGCCAAGCGCGTTGCCGAGCAGCAGAAGCTCGAGGCCGCTGCCGCCGAGCGCAAGGCAAAGGAGGCCGCTGAGGCCGCCGCTGCCGAGGCTGCCGCTGAGGCTGAGGCCGCCGAGGGCGAAGAGGCTGCTGAATAACACCTCGCCTGTTGGTGAACTAAGAACGGCTCCGGGATTCCCGGAGCCGTTCCATTTTTCTATAGCGGCGCTACGCCCGCTTCGCGGTGACGCTCACTACCCATTCACGGAATGCCGCATCAGGATCGGCACCGCTTTTCATGGCTTGTTCGGCATCGCGAGCGGTGATAAGCGCTTGCCGCAACTCCTGCGGAGTGTACTTCCGCGCCCATGCCGCATGGTTTTTCACGCGCCAGTCGGGCTGTTTGAGCGCGGCGGCGATCCCCCGACCCTGACCGCGGGCCGCAAGGCTTTGCGCGCACATAAGCTCGCGGATGCGCGTGACGCACATGGGGAGCAGCGCGTGGGGCGATACCGACTTCATGCGCTGCAGGTCGAGCAGGCACTTCGCCGTATCGCGTGCCGCGAACGCGTTTACGAACTCCCAAGGCTTAACTTCAGCGGTACGGCTGACAAGCGAGCGCACCTCTTGCTCCCCGACCGCCGCGGTACCGGAATGGGCAAGAGCAACCTTCTTGATCTCGGCATCAAGGTGGACGGTATCTTCACCAACCAGGTTCACAAGGGCGATGGCGGCGCCTTCCGAAAACGTGACCCCATGGCCAACCGCCATGGAGCGCACCAGTTTCGGCAGGTCGCGGGCCTTCGGCGGGGCACAGTCGATCACCGCGGTTTTGCCGTGCTTGGCCACCGCTTTGTACAGGCGGGTGTTCTTCGCAAGCTTCTCGGCGACAAGTGCGAGCACGGTGGTCTCGCAAGGCGCGTCCAAATAGCTGACGATAGGTTCCGAATCGGACTTCTTAAGCTTATCGGCCTCGCGGACCTCCACCAAGCGGACAGGCGATGCAAACGGGATGGTGTTGCACGCGTTTACCACATCATCGCCGGTGAATTCAGCCCCTTCGAACACATCGGAGTTGAACGATAAATCGCCCATGCTCGACAGACGCGTGCGAAGCCGCTTCATAACGGCATCGCGCTTCAAGGCATCCTCACCGGTGATGAGGTACACGGGGAGCAGGGATTGGTTGTTCTTCGAATCAGTCATAGCCCTATTTTACCGCAGCGTTTCAACGCTGATGCGGTCCTTGGCGAATCTGCATGTCACATCCCCGTGCTCATCGGTGCGCATCACTGTGCTTCCCGCTCGTTCAAGATACTCTACCGTCGATGCGGCAGGATGCCCGTAGCGGTTCCTTGCCCCTACCGAGCAGAGGGAAACCTGCGGCGACAACACAGTTGCCTGATCTTGCGTCAGCGCGTTTTTGGACCCATGATGGCCGACCTTGTACACATCGACCCCGTCGATCAACCCGGCGGATAACATCTGCGAGACCTCCTCATGCTCGGCATCCCCCACCAACAAGCTACGCCATTCACGGTTGCCGTCCCCATCGATATCGGTATCCACGGTAAAGCAGAGGCTATCTTCGTTACCTCCTTCGTCTCGAAACGCAACCGGCCAAACGCAGGTGAATTCAAAGTCCCCGATATGGAACTTGTCCCCTTGCGATAAACCCTCGACCCGCTCCTTCCCCACCAGCGTTTCCGCATGCTGCCGAAGCTTGGCGCACGATGCACACGAGCACGCAAGGCCATCGCGAGCAAGGAGAACGCAATCGACCCGCACCACGCCATCAAGCGACGCCAGCGATCCCATGTGGTCATCGTCGGGATGCGTGATGATAAGGGCGTCAAGACGGGTGATGTGATGCCGCGCCAACGCTTGGCGAAGCAAGGCGTCTTGATTGCCCGTGTCAACTAACACCGAATGCCCGGCGCTGCGGATCAGAATGGCATCGCCCTGCCCGACATCGAGCGCGGCGATCTCGCAGCCTCTATATCCGATAGGCGCCCTTAACAGAGCGAGCGCGACCGCGCAGACTATACCGGTTACCGATAGCAACCGATTGACCGAACGGGAATCTGGCTTGGGCCACCATAGCCACAACCCCATCGCGATCGCGAGACCCACCAGCAACGATGCCAAGGCAGGAGCGACAATCGGGATGCTCGCATAGGGAATCGATGCGCAAGCCTGGACAACCTTCAAGAGCAACGAAGCGAACCCGCAGGCAAGAAAATCAGCAAGACCGTGCGACGGCAACACCGAACATGCGACCGCCCCCATGATGCCGGCCGCACATACCGGACCGAACAGCGGCGCAATGGCGATGTTGGCAACCGGGGCTGCTAAAGGAAGCTGGCTGAACAAGGCCGCCGAAAACGGCGTCGCAAGCACCGACGAGGCGAACGTCAGCGCCAACGCCTCACGGATAAAAACCGGCGACCATCCCATGCAGGCCTTCAACCACGAGTTAACCAAACCACCGAACATGACGATCCCGAGCGTGGCCAAAACCGACAACGCGAACGAGGACGATAACGCCGCCTGAGCATCAAGGGCGATCATAACGGCGATGCAGCACCCAAGCGCGGATAACGACGAAGCCCTGCGTCGGGCCGTCCACGACGTCATGCCGGCTAGCGTCATCAGCGTAGCTCGAATAGCGGATGCCGGCATGGCGGTAAGCGCCAAGTATGCAGCGAGCAATGCGATTTGAGCAGCTACCGAAATCGGCTTCGGAACGCGCAACGCACCAAGAATCGAAGCCACGAGTGCCGCGACGATGGAAAGATGGGCACCGGAGACCGCAACCACGTGCGCAAGCCCGCTAACCTGAAATTGCCGATACACCGACTCCGGCAAATCGGCCCTCCATCCGCAGGCGATAGCGGCTGCAAGACCCATATCGCCGCGCAATGGCTCCGTAAGCGCCCGCACGGCACGTTCCCGAAACGATAGCAGTGCCGCACCTGGACCCTGAAGCTCAACACACTCGCAAGTTCTCAACGTGATGTTTGCAACGATGCCGCGTTGCCATCCCCACGAGGCGCGATCCTCCGAAAGCTCCGATATCGTGCCATAGCCGGTAAACCGCTGGCCATACATAGGCAGGTTGCAGTCGCGAGGAAAAGCGATTTTCGCCGTAAACGACCGGCCAGACTCCTCCGACCGTACTCGAGCTGTGCAGGAAACGCCGAAATCGCCCCGCATACCATCTGACAACGCAGTGATACGCAGCAGGCCCTGCGACTCGAGAGCCGCCTGTTGAGCTTGATGAAGTCGCGCCCCTTGCGCGAAGCCCAAAACTCCGCCGCACAACAAGCCCGCTACAAGCACCAACGCAAGAAGGTACCATCGGCGGCGCCAAAGCAGGCAGAGACAGCATATGCACGCGATAAGCTCACCCGCGCATAACGCAGCACACACGACAACCGATAACGAACGCGCAAACAGCAAAGCGACAACGCACCCCGCCCAAACGCCTAGCGCAAATGCCAGCACAGGAGGGATCGCAGGACGCGAGGGAGACGAGACATCGTCCTCAACGATCCGGTTCCCAGGAACAACCGAGTCCCGAAGCAACTCGCTTTGGGCGGCGCCTACCCGACGCAAATCGAATCCGCCAACGATGCGTACTTCTTGTCTCCGATCCCGGATACCCGCTTGAGGTCCTCAACGGTTTTGAACGGGCCGTTGGCTTGCCTATCCGCGACGATGCGCTCCCCCAATGCAGGGCCCACCCCGTTGAGCTGCTGCAGTTGATCGACCGTTGCCGTGTTGATGTCGACCTTCCCGTTTACGAGAGCCCCGCCCGATGGCGCCGCAGACGCACCGAGATCCTCAGCAGCAGACGCCCCAGAGCCGCTAGCTTGCTGCATGCTGGGAACGATGATTTGTTCCCCATCCTGCAACTGACGGGCAAGGTTGAGCGCATCGACGGCAGCGTCCTCGGAAAAACCGCCTGCCGCTTCGACGGCCTGCTGCACCCGCGCATCGCCGGCAAGCTCATATAACCCGGGATCGGCAACCGACCCTCCAACATGCACGAACAGAGAAGCGCTCTCGTTTTGCGCAGGATTCACCTGCCCCGATTCACCGTGCGAAGCATCAGCCTTCTCGACGGTGAAAGCGGAATCCGGCGCAACCACTGAAGCCAGACCCACACCGCCTGCAACCAAAACGCAAATCGCAACAGCTGTGATGCCTATCACAACGGGAAGGCGAACCCCGCCCATATGCAGCTTGGCGCGAACCGAATCGGCGTACCGAACGAAATCCATAAGAGCCCCTTTCCTTGATTTCGGAAAGCATAGCTCCGCCATCTTGCAGAACCCTTGTCAATAAGATCGGTCTGAGTCCCATAAACCTTGCAGGATAAGGGCAAAGTAACCCGAGTCGCGGACCCTCCAAACACCAAGAAAAGTCGTTGGGAACCAGAGAACGCCCCGAGGCGTCGCCGAGAAACCGTTCCTTGCGCCAACAGCCAAAGGCGAACGAAGTTGATGGGCCGATCGACTCTCGCAAATCAGGTCAACTCGATACGCGCCTTTCAGCACATTCGAAAATCGCACAACACAGCCATGTCCTGTTTTCATGTAGCTGAAAACGCGAGAAGGCCGCGCAAAAGCACGGCCTTCTCGTTCGAATCTCATATTGCGCCCGAGGATAGGACGCCTACTCGGCGCGATATTCGCCGGAAACGCTATTCCTTGCGCGGCTTTTTCTTCTTGTAGCCCGGGCACTTGTAGTCGTGCGGCTCCGCGGCGTCGGCGAGCTCGGACACCCATTGATCGACGGGAAGCGCCGACTCCGCCTCGAGCACGTCCTCAAGCTGCGCATGCGTTTCAGGATTGCGCGGCATGAACAGCGTGCAGCAATCGGGGGCATCCTGAGACGAGATCTCGAAGGTGCCGACCTGCTGGGCCATATCGATGATCTCAAGCTTGTCGGTGCCGATGAGGGGGCGGAACACCGGCATATCCACCGCCGCATCGGTGCAGCGGATGTTATCCAAAGTTTGCGAGGCCACCTGGCCGAGCGACTCGCCGGTTACCAGGGCCTTCGCCCCTTCCCGACGGGCGATCTCCTGTGCAACCTTGAACATGAGGCGGCGATACATGATGACGCGAAGCTGAGGAGGCACCGTCAGCGAGATCTCGCGCTGGTAATCGCCGAACGGCACAACGTACACGCGGCCTATGCACCCGGTCCTCTCAAGCACATGTGCGATATCATCGACCAGGTACTCGCTGGTATCGCTGGTTTGCGGGCGGCCGGAGAAGTGCACGCCGATGCACACGGCGCCGCGACGGGCCATACGCCACGTGGCAACCGGCGAGTCGATGCCGCTGGACAGAAGGCAGGCAACCTTGCCCGAGCTTCCGACCGGAAGGCCACCGACGCCGCGCACGCTGCGAGCGTACACGTAAGCGGCGTTCTGCACCACTTCGACGCCCACCACCACATCGGGATTCTTCATCTGAACCTGTTTTTCGGGATGCGCCTCGCACAGCGCGGCGCCGATGATGCGGTTCATATCCATGGAACCGACCTCGAAATCGGTATGGTTGCGACGAGCCTGCACCTTGAAGCTGGTGAAATCGTCGACATCGGCCATAGCCGCCAGCGCAGCTTGCTCCATTTGCGCCAAATCGCGTTCGCACTTGTAGCCGGAGGATACACGGGCAACGCCGGGCACCTTGCTGATGAAGTCGGCGCAGCGCTTCTCGGTCTCCCAATCGGTGCCCTCGCGCAAAAACACGCACAGGCGGCCGGAGATTCGATGGATGGTGACCACGTCGAAATCGGAGAGCAACGCCTCAAGGTTTTTGAGCAGGCGCATCTCGAACGTGGAGCGATTGTGCCCCTTCAGCCCGATTTCATGATAGTGGACCAGGCAAATGCGCTGGAATTCGGTCATATGAACAGCCCTTCGAACAATTCGTTAAGCGGGTAAACGGAACAACCCCCTGCCGTCCTGCAAGCCTCAACATCATTTACAACGCAAATAGCACGGCAAATGTTCAGCAAAGGCAGGCGCAGGACGCCAGAGGGTTCACACGTCAAACGGAAACTGCTTGGCGTAGAAAAGGTTTAGTGGTTTTCAGCGTCGATGGTTTCCGGATCGTAGGAAACGTCGCCACGGGCGATTTCGGAGAAGGCCATGGAAAGCGGCTTCTTGTCTGCGGCTTTGGCGATTTCGACGGCGGTTTGCAGCTGGATAGCGCGATCTCGCTGGCCGCGCATCATGTCGTTGATGTCATGGGCGCGCTTAGATGCCAGGGCGCACAGCAGGAAACGGTCGTTATCGGTTGCGTCCAGAAGGTCGGTGATCCTGGGTTCGATGATGCTCATAGGGTAGTTAACCTCGCGTTTTCTCGGCTTGTTCGTTCACGTATGAGACGAGCTGCGAAACAGCTTCGTCAAGATTATCGTTCACAAGCTGTATATCATACTCCATTTTGCGGGAAAGCTCCACCCTAGCAGCGGCAAGACGCTGCTGGATGACTTCCTCGGTTTCGGTGTCGCGGCCACGAAGGCGCTGCTCGAGCACCTCCATGGAAGGCGGCTCGATGAAGATCAGGTGCGCCTCAGGCACTTTATCCCTGATCTGGAACGCCCCCTGCACATCGATCTCGAGGATGACCTGCTGGCCGGCCGCCATGTGCTCCTGGACGCTTGCCTTGGGCGTGCCGTAATGGTTGGACCCGTACACCGCCCATTCGAGCAGGCCATCGGAATCGATAAGCTGCTGGAACTGCTCCTTGGTTTTGAACTGGTAATGAACGCCGTCGACCTCGCCTGCGCGGGGGCTGCGCGTGGTGGCCGAAACCGAGACCCACGCATCGGGAACCGCCTGCACAAGTCGGGCCACCAGCGTGCCTTTGCCAGCACCTGATGGCCCGGAGATGACGAACAGATTGCCGCGACGCACTGCCTAGCCCAAACGCTCAAGGAGCGCGACCTGCTGACGCTCGCCAAGACCGCGCAAGCGGCGGCTTTCGGCGATCTGCAGCTCCTTCATGACCTTCTCGGCCTTGGCCTTGCCGTAACCGGGAAGGGTTTCGATGAGCGTGGAGACCTTCATACGGCCGATGACCGGGTCGTCCTTCATGTCGACCACCTGGGCAAGCGTGAGCTTGCCGGCCTTGAGATCATCGCGGACCTGCGCGCGCTTGATGCGAGCGGCCTTGGCCTTTTCAAGGGCCGCCTGACGATCTTCAGGGCTGAGTTGGGGAATAGCCATCAGTAATCTCCTTCGTATAAATCAAGCGTTGTGGTGATACTAGCACGTCAACCGACATCGACAACAACCAGTTACCCAAATCACAAAAAAGTTTTCGCGGAAAAACGGCCCTGCACCTGGGATTCTTTCGAATCTAACGCAAAGGCGCCCTTATCCAGCGACAACACATTATGCACGAACGATGCCAGCTATGCCACGAACGCGCGAAATACCCACTAGTCCAGCTCGGCCACGATGGCGTCGAAGGCGGCAGCCGGATCGGCGGCCTGCGTGATGGGGCGGCCGATGACGATGTGCGATGCGCCGTTTTCGAAGGCCTGCTTGGGCGTGGCGACACGGGACTGATCGCCCAGGGCGCTGCCGGCGGGACGCACGCCCGGCGTGACGATATAGCCCTCGGGGCCGAGCACCTCGCGAAGCATAGCGGCTTCCTGCGGGGATGCCACGACGCCGGAGATGCCGGAACGCTTGGCCTGCTCGGCAAGCACGTTGACCTGTTCGGACATGGGGCGGGTGACGCCGGTGTCGGCCAGGGCGGCCTGGCTCATGGAGGTGAGCACGGTGATGCCCAAGGTGATGGGCACGTCGAAGCCGTACTCGGCGGCCGCGCGCTCGGCGCCCTTCTGAGCCGCGCTCATCATGGCGACGCCGCCGATTGTGTGCATCGTCATCATGTCTGCGCCGCTTGAGGCGGCGGAGTACGCCGCACCCTCGACCTGGTGCGGGATATCGTGGAACTTCAGGTCCAGAAACACCTTGAAGCCGCGCTCTTTCAGGGCGTACACCACCGCGGGGCCGTTGGCGTAGAACAGCGTCATGCCGACCTTCATCCACGTGGCCTTGCCCTGCAGCTTGTCCGCAAGCTCGAAGGCTTCCTCGATGCCGCAGTCAAGGGCGACGATGACGCGGTCGCGCTCGGGGATATCGGAAAACGTGGTTAGCATTGCAGCGCTCCAATCAGTTCGTTGACGTCTTTGACGCCATGACGTTCGCAATACTCGGCGATGCCGTCGATGACGTCGATGGTTGCCTGGGGGTTGACGAAGTTCGCGGTACCCACCGCCACAGCGGTGGCGCCGGCGAGCATGAACTCCACGGCATCGGTGCCGTTGGAGATGCCGCCCATGCCCAGAAGCGGCACCTTCACCGCGTTGTGGCACTGCCACACGCAGCGCAGCGCCACGGGCTTGATGGCGGGACCGGAGAAGCCGGCGAAGGGACGCGACGTGAGCGTGCAGCGGCGATCGGCGTCGATCGCCATGCCCATGAGCGTGTTGATGAGCGAGATGGCGTCGGCGCCCGCGGCTTCTGCTGCGCGGGCGATCTCGGCGATATCGGTGACGTTGGGCGTGAGCTTCACGATGAGCGGACGGGCAGTGGCCTCGCGACACATGCCCACCACCTTCTCGACGGACTCCACGTGCGTGCCGATGGTCATGCCGCCGGCATCGACGTTCGGGCATGAGATGTTGACCTCGTACGCATCGACGGGAGCATCTTCTAGCGCTTCGATGACCTGCACATATTCGTCGAAGCTATGGCCTGAGACGTTGACGATGGCGGTTGCGCCGACCTCGGCGAGCCACGGCAGCTCGCAGGCCTTCAGATGCTCGACGCCGGGGTTTTGCAGGCCGATGGAATTGAGCATGCCCGAAGGGACCTCTGCGATGCGCGGGGAGGCGTTACCCTCCCAGCCGTTGAGCGAGACGCCCTTGGTGGTGACGGCGCCCAGGGCGGAGACGTCCACGAAGTCAGAGTACTCGCGGCCGGCGGCGAAGGTGCCGGATGCCGTGGTCACGGGGTTTTTCATGGAAAGCCCGCCGAGGTTGACGGCCATGTTCACGTTCGTGGGGGCCGCGGTTGCGGGAAGCATGGGGGTTGTAGTCATCTACCACACCACCTTTTCAGCATCGAAAACCGGGCCGTCGACGCACGAGCGCTTCTTGCCGTCGACCGTGTCGACCACGCACGACAGGCACGCGCCCACGCCGCAGGCCATGCGCTTTTCCAGGGAGATCTGGCACGGCACGCCGGCACCGGCCGCCTGACCTGCCACGATCTTCATGAGGGGCTCAGGGCCGCAGCACGCCACGTACTGATACGGCGCTCCGTCGACGCCGGCGGCAAGGGCCTCTTCGACCAAAGAGGTGCAGAAGCCTTCTCGACCGAGCGTGCCATCGTCGGTTGCCACGCGAACGTCGCGCGACAGGAGCTGCTCGTAGCGCTTCAAGCACACGAGCGCATCGGCGGTCTGCGCGCCGAGCACCACGTCCACGTGCACACCCGAACCGACGAGCTCCTGGCACAGCATGAACAACGGGGCCGCGCCAACGCCGCCGCCCACGAGCAGTGCGCGCTGCGTACCGACGGGCGCCTGCCAGCGGCGACCGACCGGCCCGATGAGCTCGGCGGATTCGATTTCGTTGGCCACATCAGGTGCGAGCGCGGCAAGATGGTTCGTGCCGAAGCCCACCGTTTGATACAGGACGTCGAGCGTGCCGCCCGCCGCATCGGCCGCATACACCGAGAACGGACGGCGCAGCACGTGGCCCTCCATTCCGGGAATCTTCATATGCACGAACTGACCGGGTTCGATCGCGGCCGCGATGGCCGGCGAGGAAAGCGTCATGAGATACAGATTCGGGCCTACGCACTCATTCTCCAGAATGCGGACCCGCTCGTTCACAAGCGCCACAGGGCTCCTTCCGTCACGGTGGCCGCGATGCGGCCCTTGCTACGTTGGGAGCGATTGTACCATTGCAGCAGCTGGCAGGGGCAAAGCCGACAAGTCGAACGCAAACGCGCCACGAGCGTGCGAACCGGGCCATCGGCTCGCACGCCCGTGGAGGCCATAGACCTTGCTACGCCGCATCCCCCTTCAGCGGCAAAGGATGCTGCGGAAGATCCTGCAGCGCAATCGCCGACAGGCCGTTTGCGCGCATGGCCTCCAAACCTGCTGCCATGGCCTGGGCGCCGGCAAGCGTGGTGATCTGCGTGACGCCGTGCTTGACCGCCTCGGTTCGCAGCTCGTAGCCGTCGTCGCGGGTGGCATGCCCGAACGGCGTGTTGATCATCAACGCGATCTCGCCGGCGACCAGCATGTCGAGCACGTTGGGCCCGCCTTCGCTGATCTTCTTGACCGGTGTACAGTCTACACCGGCGGCTCGCAGCGTACGCGCCGTTCCCGCAGTTGCCACGATACGGAAGCCAAGGCGCGCGATATCGCGCGCGATGGGCACGATGCCGCGCTTATCGCGATCGCACACGCTCACGAACACCGTTCCGCCCTCGGGAAGCTTATAGCTGATGGCAAGCTGGGTCTTGGCGAACGCGCACGGGAAGTTCTCCGCGATGCCCATGACCTCGCCGGTCGATTTCATCTCGGGGCCGAGGATGGTGTCCGCGCCCGGGAAGCGGCCGAAAGGCATAACGGCCTCCTTGACGCTGAAGCGATCCAAGCGCCGCTCGTCGCTTGGCAGGCGAAGATCGGCGATGCTCTCGCCAGCCATGATGCGCGCCGCAGCCTGCGCCAGGGGAACACCTGTGGCCTTCGAGGCGAACGGCACGGTGCGGCTGGCTCGCGGATTGGCCTCGATCATGTAGATGACCTGGTCCTTGATGGCGAACTGGATATTGAGCAGGCCGACCACGCCCAAACGAAGCGCCAGGCGGCGCGCGATGGAGCGCAGCTGCGCCTGGATGGCGTCGGAGAGCGAGAACGGCGGCGTGCAGCAGGCCGAGTCGCCGGAGTGGATGCCGGCCATCTCGATATGCTCCATGATGGCGCCGACGTAGGTTTCGGTACCGTCGCACAGGGCGTCAAGGTCAAGCTCCACGGCCCCCTCGAGGAATCGATCGAGATATACCGGGTGATCCGGCGTGATCTTAGCAGCCTCTACCATATACCGCTTGAGCTGGCCGTCGTCGTAGACGATGCCCATGCCGCGCCCGCCGAGCACGTAGCTTGGGCGCACGAGCAGCGGGAAGCCGATCTCGGCCGCAACCTTTCGCGCCTGCTCGAAGGTTGTCGCCTGACCAGCGGCAGGATAGGCGATGTCGAGCTCGTCGCACACGGCGCGGAACCGGTCGCGGTCCTCGGCAAGGTCGATGGCCTCGGGCTTCGTGCCCATGATGTTGACGCCGGCTTCTTGCAGGGCAGCCGCCAGCTTCAGCGGGGTCTGCCCGCCCAACGTGACCACCACGCCCTCGGGCTGCTCGACGTCGACGATGTCCATGACATCCTCGAAGGTGAGCGGCTCGAAATACAGCTTGTCGGAGGTATCGTAGTCGGTCGACACGGTCTCGGGATTGCAGTTGACCATGATCGTCTCGTACCCGGCATCGCGAAGCGCATAGCTGGCATGCACGCAGCAGTAATCGAACTCGATGCCCTGACCGATACGGTTCGGCCCGGCGCCCAAGATCATGACGCTCTTGCGACCCGGCGTGGGAACGGCCTCGTTCTCATCCGCATCATAGGTTTTGTAGTGGTATGCCGTGGTGCCAGGGAACTCGGCGGCGCAGGTGTCGACCGTCTTGAACGCGGGCACGACGCCGAGCCGCTTGCGGCGAGCACGCACCTCAAGCTCACCAGACCCGGTCAGATACCCGATCTGCACGTCGGAGAGTCCCATGCGCTTCAACAGGCGGAAGGCTTGCGCATCAAGGCGGTCGAGCGACATCCCGCGAAGGTTCTCCTCGACGGTCACGATATCGCGCATGCGTTCGATGAACCACGGGTCGATGCCCGTGGCCTCATGCACGCGCGGCGTGCCCCACCCGCGGCGCATCGCCTCGGCGATGTAGAAGATGCGATCTTGCGTGGGGCGCCCGACCAGGTCGTCGAAGCCGTCTTGCTCAAGCACCTCCCTGCATGTGCCATCGGCGCTCAATCCGGTGCGCCCCTTCTCCAGCGAGCGCATGGCCTTGCCCAACGCCTCCTCGAACGTGCGGCCGATCCCCATCACCTCGCCGACGGCCTTCATGCGCGTAGACAGCACGTCATCGGCGCCCTGGAACTTCTCGAACGCGAAACGAGGAGCCTTCACCACGCAGTAGTCGATGGAGGGCTCGAAGCATGCAGGTGTGGCCTTCGTGATGTCGTTGACGATCTCATCGAGCGTGTATCCGACGGCAAGGCGCGCCGCAGCCTTCGCGATGGGGAAACCGGTCGCCTTCGATGCAAGCGCCGAGGAGCGCGACACGCGGGGATTCATCTCGATGACCACCATGCGCCCGTTATCCGGGTTCACGGCGAACTGCACGTTCGATCCGCCCGTTTCCACGCCCACCTTTTCGAGAATGGCGAGACTTGCCGCGCGCATGCGCTGGTATTCAACGTCGCTAAGCGTTTGAGCAGGTGCGACGGTGATGGAATCGCCCGTGTGCACGCCCATGGCGTCCAAGTTCTCGATGGAGCAGACGATGATGCCGTTTCCGGCCTTATCGCGCATGACCTCCATCTCGTACTCTTTCCAGCCCTCGATGGATTCCTCGACGAGCACCTCGCCGGCAGGCGACAGCTCAAGGCCCTGCGACACGATCAGGCGCAGCTCCTCCTCATTATGCGCGATGCCGCCGCCGGCGCCGCCCATGGTGAAGCTCGGGCGCAAAACCACCGGGTACCCGAGCTTTTCCACAATGGCCAGCGCATCCTCGATGCGATACGCGTAATCGCTACGGGCAGTCTCGATGCCAAGCTCCGCCATACACTCGTTGAACAGCTTCCGGTCTTCGCCGCGCTTGATGGCATCAAGGTCGCAGCCGATCATCTCGACGCCGTATTTCTCCAGAATGCCGGATTCGGCCAACTTGACAGCGGCGTTCAATCCGGTTTGCCCGCCCAAGGTGGGCAGCAGCGCATCCGGATGCTCGCAGGCGATGACCTGCTCGACGAACTCGGCGGTGATGGGCTCGACATAGGTGCGGTCGGCCATGGCGGGATCGGTCATGATGGTTGCCGGGTTCGAGTTGACCAGCACCACGCGATAGCCTTCTTCTTTGAGCACCTTGCACGCCTGCGTGCCGGAATAATCGAATTCGCACGCTTGGCCGATGACGATAGGCCCAGATCCGATGACCAGGATCGTTTCGATATCGTTGCGTTTAGGCATTCGCGGGCTCCTTCCCGGCTTCGGCCCCGAACCGCCAGCCAGCCAAGCGGTCGACGGCGATGTCGATGTCCAGATAATCCTTTCGTCCCTCCATCAAGCGAGCGAACGCCGTGAACAGGTAATGCGCATCGGTCGGGCCCGGGGCGGCCTCGGGGTGATACTGCACGCAGAATGCGGGGACGTCCAGAAACGCCACACCCTCCATGGTGCCGTCGTTGAGGTTGACGTGGGTCAGCTGAATGCGTCCGAAGCGCTCGTTTCGCACAACGGGAGCGATCCCGGCACGCACCCAGAAACGCAGGTCATCATGATGTTCGGTATGCCCGCCGGACGATTCGGGCACAAGATCGCCCATGCTGGGGAACAGCACGCCGAACCCATGGTTTTGCGCCGTGATCTCCACGCGGCGCGTGAGAAGGTTCATCATGGGATGGTTGCCGCCTCGGTGGCCGAACTTGAGCTTCTCGATATCGGCGCCGGCTGCTTTGCCCATCATCTGATGGCCCAGGCAGATGCCGAACATCGGCACCTTGCCAAGCAGCTTCTCCACCTGGGAATACGTACCCGAGACCGCATCGGGATCGCCGGGTCCGTTGCTTAAGAACACCCCATCGGGATGCTGTGCGAGCACGTCCTCGGCAGGCGTGTCCCACGGCACGCACGTGACCGAGCATCCGGCGCGCACGAGCCCATCGAGGATGGAGCGCTTCACGCCGCAATCGTAGGCGATCACCCTGAAACGGGCAGCAGGGGCCTCGGCCAAGGCGAACCTCACGCTATCCGGCATATCGTGGGCGGTATGCTCACAGGGACGCTCGCAAGACACCGTGGCGGCAAGGTTCTGCCCCACGATGCTCTTGCTCGCGCGCACTTTCGCCAGCAGGCTTTCCGCGTCGTCATCGACGGTGGATATAATCGCGCGCTGGGCGCCATGATCGCGTACGTGGCGCACGAGCGCGCGCGTGTCCACGCCCTCGATGGCCACCACGCCGTTGCGTTTCAGGCACTCACCAAACGTCATGGTGCTGCGCCAGTTGCTCGGCGTCGCGCACATATCGCGGACCACCAGGCCTCGCAGGGCGGGTTTGTTCGATTGCACATCCTGAAGATCCACGCCATAGTTCCCGATTTGAGGATACGTCAGCGTAATGATCTGGCCCGCATAGCTGGGGTCGCTGATCACCTCGAGATACCCCTCGAGCGAGGTGTTGAAGCATATCTCGCCGAAGGCCTCCCCCGTAGCGCCGCACGCGGTGCCGAAATACACCGCGCCGTCCTCTAAAGCCAAAGCCGCCTTCGCCCCAACCCCCTTCGAGGTCCCGCGTAGCAGCTGTTGCGTAACGTTGCTCACATGCAACTCCTTTCGCGTTGGCAAGCGTGCACCGACCCCACAAGGCCGAACACCATGCAGTCAGAGCCTGTGATAGCTTGCCGTATTCCTTTTCGGTCTCTCCGTACCGCCCTTAAAGGACTTCGAGGAGTATACATCTGAATAGCTGATTCGCTTCTTGTTATGCAGTTTTATAACCTATTGTTAACGTTATATACGTTGAAATCGACTGCCACTATTGCGCAGGCGCACATAAACCCCTGGTGGGACGCGGATTTCAGCCCGCTTTCCCATTGAGGGGAACCTCCCATACATAGTAGGATGTTTGCTATATGGGGAAATAGTCCGGTATCGGGAAGGGGAAACCGATGGGAATCGATGAACAGGCGACAAGCCAGCCTCCAGGTGCGATGCGGGGCGCCATCGTAGGAACGGTGGCGCTGATAACGGTGTTTGCAGCCGCCTCCGCGCCCATCCCGCTCTACGCCACCTGGCAGCAACAGCTGGGTCTTTCCGCCTCCGACGTGTCCATGACCATCGTCATGTACCTGTTCGGCGTGCTTTCCGTCTTGTTCTTCGCCGGATCGCTGTCCGACGCATCCGGACGCAAGCCCACGGTCGGCGCAGCGCTTGCCTGCGGCGTTGCCGGCTGCCTGCTGTTCATCGGGCTGTCAAGCAGCCCCATGCTGCAATTCGCCCGTTTCGTCCAGGGCGTTTCCTGCGCGCTCTCCATGAGCGCCACCTCTGCGTTCGTGATCGACTGCACCTCGGAGCGCCATCGCACGTTCGGCATGACCATCGCAAGCACGGGATATCTGATCGGGCTTACCGTCGGCTCCCTGGGCATCGGGTTTTTCGCCACCGTTTCAACCGCCTACTGGCAGGTGTTCGCGGTGATGGCCGCAATCATGCTTGCCACGATGCTCGCCCTTCCCTTCACACCCGAAACGGTGCGCAACCGCATCACCTGGAAAAAAGCCGTCAAGCCGATGACGCATGTGCCGGCGCATCTTCGCAAGCTGCTCCCCATCGTGGCCGGCGGCTATATCTCCACCTGGTCGATCGGCTTCTTCTTCCAATCGCTTTCCACGCCGGCATCGGTCGACTACTTCGGGGCAACCGATCCGCTCATCCCCTCCCTCGTGCTAGCCTTGGCCATGGCGCCGAGCGCGCTAGGAGGCCCGGTTTCTGCACGCATGGGCACGCGATCCTCCATGATCGTCGGCTACATCATCATGTTCGGCGCGATCGTGGCTCTAGGGGTTTGCATGGTGTTGGGCCTTTTGGTCCCTTACCTTGTCCTTGAGGTGGTGTTCGCCGTTACCACGGGCATGATCTTGTCCTCGAGCCTGCATATGCTCATCAGCGCATCGACGCCGCAGGAAAACGCCAGCGTGGTGACGCTCGCCAACTTAACGGGTTATGTAGGTTCTACCGTGGTCTCGACCATCCAGACGGGTCTCACCGCCACATTCGACCTGGCTACGGTGTACGCTTTCATCGCGCTTCTTGCCGCCATCTCGATCGTGCCGGGATGCATATCGACGGCCAAACATCAACGATAACCGATAGCGAACAGCCCGTCGCTTCCAGGGCGCAAGCGCTTTGACGCTACCCCCGATGCAACGCGACGAGCTCGCAATGACGAGGAGGGGACATGACCGAAATCTGCCACGCATCGAACGCGAAAGACCTGAGAAGCGCCATCATCGCGGCGTGCGCCATGCTGCTGACCTTCGCCGCGGTGGCAGTGCCCGTGCCGTTGTACGCCGAGTACAAGATAGCCCTAGGGCTGACCGATGCCGACATCTCGCTGACCATGGTTTCCTATCTCACCGGCGTGCTCACCACGTTGTTCATAGGCGGATCGCTTTCGGACGCGTTCGGTCGCAGGCCGCTTGTTGCGGCCGCCCTCCTGTTCGGCTCGCTTGCCTGCGCGCTGTATATCTGGCTGCCCAATGGAGCGGCCTTGCAGATCGCCCGTATGGTGCAAGGCGTATCGTGCGGTCTCACCATGAGCGCGACCTCGGCTTTCATGCTTGATTGCACCTCGCAACGCTATCGCACCTTCGGCACCACCATCGCAAGCACCGGCTGCCTGATCGGCATGATGATCGGGTCTTTGGGAATCGGCATCTACGCCACGTTCTCTCGCGACTATATCCCCATGTTCGCCGTGCTCATCGTGCTGATGATGCTCAACGCAGTCCTGCTTCCGCTTGCACAGGAAACGGTCACGCAGCGGATCACCATCCGCAAGGCCATCAAGCCGCTCGTGCATATCCCGAAAAACCTTCGCCCGGTGTTCCCGCTTGCCGCCGGATGCTATATCGCCGCATGGGGCACCGGCGTGTTCTTCCAATCGCTGTCGACCCCTGCTGCCGTGACGTATTTCCAATCCACCGACCCGCTGATCCCCGCGCTCATGTTCGCACTGGCCATGGCCCCGAGCGCGTTGGGCGGCCCCATGTCGGCTCGCACCACCACGCGTTTCGCCGTATACGGGGGCACGGCCCTGCTGTGCGTCAGCTACGCGATCTTGTGGGTTACGCTCACGAAGGGCATGACGGTGCCGTTCCTGATCGCCGATGGCGTGTTCAGCGTTTCCACCGGTATCCTGCTATCGGCCAGCATGCATATGCTCATCAGCTACAGCGACCCCGCCGACAGCGCCAGCGTGGTATCGCTCATCAACTTCACCGGCTATGTGGGCTCCACCGTGGTGAGCATCGCCATGAGCACCATCGCCAACACCTTGGCTCTCAGCACCGTGCTGATGGTCGGTTTCGCCATCTCGATGGCGTTCATGATCCCCGGTTTCGCGACGAAGGCGCTGCGCAAATAGAACCACCGATAATGCAAAAAAAGGGTGCCCCGGATCGAATCCGGGGCACCCTTTCGTTATATGCGCTGGTGAAACTCGGCGCTATTCGACGATCTTTCCGTCTTCCATGGTGGCATAGCCGCCGACGTACACGTCGGTTGCGCGGCCGGTGAGCTGAGAGCCGATGAAGCCGGAGTTCTTCGCCTTGCTGCAGAAGTCCGCAGGGTCGACGGTCCAGGCAGCCTCGGGGTCGATGACCGTCAGGTCGGCGGTGCTGCCGGCCTCGAGGGCCACGCGCTCCACGCCCAGGATGGCGCGCTGATTGGCGCCCATGAGCTCGGTCATGCGCTCCCAGGAGATCTTGCCGGTGGCGACCAGGTTGGTGATGACCAGACCCAGGCTGGTCTCCAGGCCGATCATGCCGAACGGCGCAAGCTCGAACTCACGGTCCTTCTCCCATGCGGTGTGCGGAGCATGGTCGGTGACGATGGCGTCGATGGTGCCGTCGATCACGCCGGCGATAAGGGCCTCGGCATCGGCAGCCGTGCGCAGCGGCGGGTTGACCTTGAGCGCCGTGGAGTAATCATCGCCGATGTTGTCCTCGGTGAGGAACAGGTGATGCGGGGTGACCTCGCAGGTGACCGGCAGGCCCTCGGCCTTGGCGGCGCGCACCATCTCAAGGCCGCGAGCGGTGGAGATGTGCTGGATGTGCAGCTTGCAGCCGGTCAGACGGCAGAGGGCGATGTCGCGGGCGATCTGCAGCTCCTCGCCTTCGGCCGGCCAACCCAGAAGACCCAGGCGCGTGGAGGCGACGCCCTCGTTGACCTGGCCGTCGCCGACCAGATCCTCGTCCTGGCAGTGGCTCATGACCACGCGGCCGAACTGGCTGGCGTAATCCATGACGCGGCGCATCATGCCGGCGGCCTGGATGCCGCGGCCGTCATCGGTGAACGCGACCGCGCCGTGTGCGACCATGTCGCCCATCTCGGAGAGCGTCTCGCCCTTCAGGCCCTGCGAGCAGGAGCCCGACACATGCACGCGGCACTTGCCGGCCTGAGCGGCGATGGACTTCACATACTCGACGGCGACGGCGTTGTCGACGACCGGGTTGGTGTTGGGCATGGCGCAAACGGCCGTGAAGCCGCCATGGGCTGCGGCGCGGGTGCCGCTGGCGATATCTTCCTTTTGCTCGAAGCCCGGCTCGCGCAGATGCACGTGCATGTCGACCAGGCCCGGGACGACGATCTTGCCGGCCAGGTCGCGCTCGACGCCCTTCTCCAGGGCAAGGCCCTGGCCGATCTCGACGATCTTGCCGTCGCGGATGAGGATATCGGCGGTTTCGTTCAGACCGACCTGCGGGTCGATCACGTGCGCGTTCTTAAGCAGTAATGCCATCTTCGCTCCCTCCAAGCAGCAGGTACAGGGCGGCCATGCGGGTCAGGATGCCGGCATAGACCTGGTCAAGGATGACCGAACGCTCCGGGTGGTCGGCCATAAAGGAATCCAGCTCGACGCCACGGTTGATGGGGCCGGGATGGCAGACGATGCAGTCGGGGCGCATGAGCTTGTTGCGCTTCTCGGTGAGGCCGTAGAGCATGTTGTACTCGCGCAGGCTGGGGTACGGCGCGCCCTCGAGGCGCTCGCGCTGGATGCGCAGCATGTACACGACGTCGAGTTCGGGGAGCACCTCGTCGATGTTGTGCGAGATGTGGTCGACGCCTAGGACCTCGGGACGTGCGGGCAGCAGCGTGGGCGGGGCGATGGCGGTGACCTCGCAGCCCATGATCTTCAGGGCCGGGATGAGGCTGCCGCACACGCGGGAGTGCCCGATGTCGCCGACGACGCCGACCTTCAAGCCGTCGAGACGGCCCTTGGTCTGCCAGATGGTGTACAGGTCGAGCAGCGCCTGCGTGGGATGCTGATGCTTGCCGTCGCCTGCGTCGATGACGTGGACGCCGGACACATCGGCGATCTTGCGCGGCACGCCGGCGTGCTTGTCGCGCACGACGATCATGTCGATCTTGTAGGAGCACAGCGTTTCCACGGTGTCCACAAGACTCTCGCCCTTGACCGAGGAGGTGGAGCTGCCGCCGAAGTTCAGGCTTGCGGCGGACAGGCGCTTCTCGGCCATCTCGAAGCTCGAGCGCGTACGGGTGGACGGCTCGTTGAACATGTTGACCACGGTGAAGCCCTTGAGCGTGGGCACCTGCTTGATGCGGCGCTCGTTGACCTCCTTGAACTTCACAGCCGTTTCCAGGATGGCCATGATGTCATCGGCGGAATACTCCGTGATGTCGATAAGATGCTTATGGTTGAAAGCCATTCCCTATTCACCTCCCAGCGGTGCGGCGCCGATGTGCGCGCCGTCGGACATTTCCAGAATCTCGACCTCGGACTTGCCGTCCACTTCCTCCAGGAACAGGCGCACGTTCTCCTGTGCTGCGGAAGGCACGTTCTTGCCGACATAATCTGCGCGGATGGGAAGCTCGCGATGACCGCGGTCCACGAGCACGGCCAGCTCCACGCGAGCCGGGCGGCCGATGTCCATGAGCGCATCGAGCGCTGCGCGGATGGTGCGGCCGGTGAAGAGCACGTCGTCTACGAGCACGACGTCCTTGCCGTCCATATCGAAGTCGATTTCGGTGGAATGCACTTCGGGGGCGAAGTGGGTGGCGAAGTCGTCACGGTAGAAGCTGATGTCGAGCTTGCCGAGCGGCACCTTCGTGCCCTCGATCTGCTCGATCTTCTCAGCCAGGCGCTTGGCGAGCAGGTCGCCGCGCGTGACGATGCCGACGAGCGCGAGGTTGTCCGCGCCCTTGTTGGTCTCGAGGATCTGATGCGCGATGCGCACCAGAGAGCGCTCGATCTCGTCTGCATCCATGCAGACGTTCTTGACCGTCCCTGCGTCAGTCATACACACCCTTTCTCTAGTCGAGTGCGTACAGACAGACACGTCTTTCGGGAAAGCCGCCGAGTTTTTCGGCCCGCCCGAACCTTGACGCCATGTCGCAAGGCATAAAAAACGCCTTTGCGGCTGACAAAGGCTTCATCTCAGATCCGCTCTTGTGAATGCGAGCGATTCGGGTGTTACCTTGTCGGTCTCTCTGTACCGCATTTAAAGGAACTGTTGGCAGTTTATGCGTACCGGCACGGTTTGACAACCCCGAATATCGAAAAAACAACCCGAGCGGTCGGTTTTTATGCAGCGGGTGATTCGCAAGCTCATCCAAATGCTTTAGCTTCCTTCTCGAGTTTATCCGAACATGTCCTGATAAACTCAAGAATTCCTTTCCGAAAGCAAGGGTCAAGGGCCCTTCCAAGAGAAAGGACGGCGAACAGGTGACTAGGGGGACGGAGGTGTGTTCACGCGATCGGTCACCGTGCCTTCGGCAACGCAGCGCGAGCACATCCCCGTCCCCCGTTCAAGTTCCGCATTCCTCCGCCTGCCTATACGGTTCGCGTCAACGTTAGCCGACCAGCGCGGTCATACGGGCGGCCAGCGAATCCCAAGACACGGCGGTGGCGTCGAACCCGGTTCCCTCAAGGGGTCGCTTCGCCGCCGCTTGAAGCTGTTCGAACAGCGTATCCGAAAGGCGCTGCTCGAAGGCCGGCAGATCCTCGGGAACGGGGACGTCGACGCCCTTGATGCGCGGCGGTTCCACGAACGAGACGGGGGCATCCGGAAGGGACGCATCAAGCCACGGCCGAACGCCGGGCAGGCTCGTGACCACCGCGCGGCATCCGCTCGCAAGCGCTTCCACCGTCACAAGCGGCAATCCCTCGAAGAACGAGGGCAGCGCGAACACATGGCTTTCATTATAGGAAAGCACCAGGTCGTCTTGGGAAACGCGGCCGCCGAACACCACCGGGAAACGGCAACGGCCGGCAAGCTCGACTACGCGATCGTATTGCCCCTGATCGCTATAACCGCCGACCAGGCGCAGCTCCACGGCTTGCGGATCGAAAGGAAGCAGATCCATAGCGCGTATGAGGCTTTCCACGCCCTTGGCGCGGCAGATCTTGCCCACGTACAGCACGCGCAACGGGCGGGCGTAGCGCAAGCCGGCACGAGGAGCGAACTCCTGGGAGTTGTAGCCCGTCCCCACGGCGCGGATGCGATCGGCGGGCAGGTCGAACAGCTCGGCGATCTCGGCCTTCTGCGCCTCGTGCAGCGCCATCACGCCATCAAGCGAGCGGACAGCTGCCACGATGCGCTCTTTCTCCAGATCGTGGTTGCGCAGCTGGCGAAGATCGGTGGAATGGCAAACGCCCCAGATCGGGCACGGGCGGCCCTTCGAGAGTCCCGAACCTTCCGCAATCGGTGACCGATATTCACCGGCCAGATCGTCAAGCACGTCGCACGCGGCCGAGCAGGCCAGGTATAGGTGATGGCAGATGACCGCATCGGGCTTGAAGTCGAGCACGGCGTCGCGGATACGCTGCCCGAACACGCTGCGAAAGGCCTGGACCATCTCCGGCGTCATATCGCGGTATCGCGTGGCCTCGTAGGGCATGACGTCGCTCATGCCGCACACGGGAAACGGCAGCTCGGGGGTGCGGAAGCGCACCGGGAGGAACTCGACGCCGGGAGCGAGCTGCGGGGAGTCGTCCTTGTCGATGCCGGCGATGACGGCCACCTGGTGCCCGGCGGCGGCAAGGGAGGCCACCGTTTCGGCCAGGTACACGCCGCTGCCGGTGCTATCGGGCTTTTGGGCGGAGATGCAGAGGATGCGCATGAAGGTCCTCTCGAGATCGGGAGAGCGTTGGGTACGGGAGCGTCGCGGAGTACGCTACGGGCAGGCGATGTCGCGCAACGCGCTCAAAGCGTCGTCGCAATCCCGCTGCGAATTCATGGCGCCGAAGCTGAATCGCACGGCACCCTGCTGCTGCGTTCCCAGCGCCGTGTGCATGAGCGGGGCGCAGTGCGCGCCCGGGCGGACGCACACGCCCCATCCCTGCGCCAGCCGATCGGCGATCTCGCCGGAGTCGGCATCGCCTACGTTGACGGCGACGATGCCGCAGCGCTGCCCGGAGCCGCCGCCGAGGACCTGCACACCGTCGATATCGGCCACGCCATCCAGGAAACGCGTCACCAACCCTTCGATATGCGCTTGCACATCCGCCACCCCGCGCTCCGCAAGCCAGCAGCATCCTGCTGCAAGACCCGCCAAGCCATGCGCATTGGCCGTTCCGGCCTCGAGCGCCTCGGGCATGAAGCGCGGATGGCGCTCGTCGAAGCTGTGCACGCCCGAGCCGCCCTCCACAAGAGGGACGATATCAAGGCCCGGGCGCACGCACAGCCCGCCGGTGCCCTGCGGCCCGTACAGGCTTTTATGGCCGGTGAAGCACACCACGTCGGCGCCGATGCCCGATGCCGAGAACGCCCATGCGCCGGCCGTCTGCGCCGCATCGAGGATGAACAGCGCACCGGCCTTGTGGGCGGCAGCGGCCATGCGCTCGATGTCGTACACGTCTCCGGTGACGTTGGAGGCGTGCGTGACCACGACCAGGCTGGCGCCGGCAAGCGCCCGCTCATAGGATTCCCAATCAAGCGAGCCATCAGGCAAAATGGAGGCGACTCGAACCTGGCAGCCGCGCTCGTCGCGCGCACGGTTGAGCGGGCGCAGCACGGAGTTATGCGAAGCGGCCGTGGTCACCGCGATGCCGCCAGGGGGCAACAGCCCTTCGATGGCGATGTTGAGCGCCATGGTGGCGTTCAAGGCGAACGAGACGCTGCCGGCGCCCCAGGCGTCGAGCAAGTCGGAAACCGCCTGCCGAGCCCCGAACACCGCCATGCTCGCTTCAAGCGCCGCCTGATGCGAACCGCGACCAGGGCCGCCGAACGACGTCATAGCACCGCACACCGCATCGATGACGGCCTGGGGTTTGTGCATGGTGGTGGCCGCATTGTCCAGATAGATCATGGTTTGTGCCCAATCGTTTGAAGAATACGTCGGTTACCGATTACCACCGGCATCTCTCACGCCTCGAAGCCCTCGCAAGCGAGCGCGCAGCGCACCCGCTCGGCCACTTCCACGCTGGAAAATCCCGTAGGGATGACCAGCTTGAGCGAGATTACTCCCGAGGGGTCAGCCACGACGGCCTTCGTGGCCGTCGATCCGATATCGATGCCGATACCAGCCATGTGCATTGCTCCTTGTCTTCGGTTTCGCGCCCATGAGGCCCCGCCCTCGCCGCGCTTGGTCGTTCATGCAAAACGATGCATATCTTCTTGTGACTATACTATACTGGCAATGATACCAGCCCGACCCCAAAAGAAAGGACCGCACATGAGCACGGACAACCCCGCGAGCGGCGCAATGTGCGATGGCGATCGCATACGCCTGACCACGCTCACCGACAAAGGCGGTTGAGCGGCGAAATGGGGTCCGGGAGACCTCTCCGAGATACTGCGCGACATCGCGCCGGCAGTGCCCGACCCGAACCTGTTGCTGGGCTTCGACACCGCAGACGACGCGGCGGTTTGGCAGGTGGACAAGGACAACGCCGCCGTGCTGACGCTCGACTTCTTCACGCCCGTGGTGGACGACCCGTACGAGTTCGGCGCCGTAGCCGCGGCAAACGCCCTGTCCGACGTGTTCGCCATGGGCGGAAGGCCCGTCACCGCGCTCAACATCCTGGCCTTCCCCAGCTGCATGGGCACCGAGATCGTGGGGGACGTGCTGCGCGGCGGCGCGGACAAGGTGCGCGAGGCCGGGGCGTTCGTGGTGGGCGGCCATTCCATCGAGGACGATGAGCCGAAGTACGGCCTTTCCGTGTTCGGCCTGGTGCACCCCGATCGCATGGTGCGAAACGGCGGGGCGCAACCAGGCGACGCGCTGTACTACACGAAAACGCTCGGCACGGGCATCATGAACGCCGCCCTGCGGGCGAAGCTGCGCAGCGATGAGGACCTGCGCCCGGTGATCGACGGCATGATGGAGCTCAACCGTGCGGCCGCCGAGGCAATGCTGGAATGCGATGTGCGCGCATGCACCGACGTCACCGGCTTCGGCCTTGCCGGGCATCTGCATGAGATGCTCGAAGCGTCGGGGTACGCAGCCCGCCTGGACTGGGATGCTCTGCCGCTGTTCGAAGGCGTTTACGAGCTTTCGTGCGACTACTGCCGCCCCGGCAAGACGTTCGGCATCATCGATTGGGCAAGCGCGTTCGTGGAACAAGGCGGCATCGACGATTTCGAGTTCGACGACCGTATGGGCGTGCTGTGCGACCCGCAAACCTCCGGCGGTCTGCTCGTGGCCATCCCGCCCGAGAACGCAAGCCGATTCGAGGTGGAGTGCCAGCAGCGCCAGGGACGCAAACCCTCCCGCATCGGAACGTTCGAAGCCGGTCCGGCGGGCAAGATCTTCGTGAACTGGTGAGCATGCCGGCTCGCGCGCGAGCCGGAGCAGCGCCGCCCACGACCGCGTAGCAAGCAGCAACCATCAAGGGGAGCCGTCAAACGACGGCTCCCCTTGCGATTCAGTACAGATCGACTTCGGCGATGGCCTCGTAGGCAAGCCCCCGCCGCTCAAGCGCCTGCTCGAGCTCTTCGCGCTGCTCGGCGGGAACGCTCCAGGCAAGGCCGCACCCCGCCGAGATCTCGGAAGGCACCGGGATGACGCGCCCCGGCAGGACGCCTCCGGCCGCGGCGGCCTGCACGGCCATCGCATCGGCCGTGCTATGGAAGGTCACCACCGCATGCGGCGTTTTGCATCGCTGCATCTTACGCACCGCCAACGTTTAGGGGCGCACGACAACGCCGGCCTCAAGCTGCTTTTGGACGATGACGTACATGTTCGTCACCTCGCCCACCGCAAGCTTGTCGGCGATGCCGAAATGGTTGAGGCAGGTTCCGCAGCTGAAAATCTCCACGCCTGCTTCGGCAAGCTTTTTCAGATCGTCGAGCACGGGGCTGCCCTCGACGGTCAGATGCACGCCGCCGTTGTAGGCCAAGATGGCCGCCGGCAGCTCGTCTTGCTGGGTGAGCGCGAACACGAACGCCTTCATGAGCATGGCTCCCAACTCATCGTCGCCCGAGCCCATGAACTCGCTGGAAAGCACGACCACCTTGCTGCCCGCCGGCACGAGCGGCTGGCACTCCTCGCATGCCGCATCGGCGGCCGTCGCACCCTTCGTGAAGACCACCGCGAACTCGGCTTCGCCTCGCTCCTCGGAGGCGGTTTCGATCTTGAGCGACTTGCCCAGGTTTTCCAGGTTGTGCATGGCCGTCTTGTTGTCCACCACAACCTCAAGAGCGCCCTTGTCCATGCTGGCAAGGGCCTTCTTCGCGTTCACCACGGGCAACGGGCACGTCTGCCCCTTACAATCGAGCTTCTCCATGAGCATCTCCTTTCCGCGGCGTTTTGCGCCGCACTTGCGCAAATCTTCCCGCTACAGCATCTCGATGAACGCGCCCAGGCGGGTTTCCACCTGGCCGGCATCGTTGGTGGAATATTCGGTCTCAAACTTCATGTAGGGCACTCCGGCCTGCTCGCAGGCGCGCTGCACACGCACCGCCTCGCGCAATGCCTCGTCGGTGATCTCCACGTTGAAACGCTCTTCGGGTTCCTGTTTGAGCAGCTTGCATTCCTCGTACCAGATATCGCCGGCACAGGCGCGGCTGCGGTGTCGAACATGAAAGCCTCTATTCGTTTCTCGTCTGCGATGATGCGAACGCAAAAGGGCGCACGCTAGAAACGCAAGGATGCTTGCGCGTGCAGAATGCTGCGCGCCCGAAGGCAGAAAACGGCGCGCCTTTCGGTTGACTATAGCACCGCGCCCGATCGCGCAGGCGCGCAAAACGAAAACGGCACCTGCAATCCGCAAGTGCCGTTCGTAAAGCCGATAACGAGGGAAACGCGCACCCGAGACGCTACTTCGCGCTGTTCCTCGCATACACGAACCAGTAGGCCAAACCGACCAGGACGCCGCCGATGATGTTGCCCACCGTTGCAGCGGACAGGTTGTACAGGATGGCCGTCACATCGAGCGCGCCGGCGTTGACGACCGCCGCGCCGAACCCGGCGGACTTCATGAGCAGACCCGTGGGCAGGAAGAACATGTTCGCCACGCAGTGCTCGAAGCCGGCTGCCACGAAGAAGCTGATGGGGAGCATGATGCCGAGGACCTTGTCCACCATGGTACGCGCGGAGAAGCCGATCCACACCGCCAGGCACACCATGACGTTGCACATGATGCCCTTGGCCATGAGCACGAGCCAATCAGGGGTGACCTTGCCGACGGCCACCGACACCATGGCATCGCCCACGGCGCCGCCGTTCATCGCGCCGACGCCGCACCAATAGATGAGCGCCACCACGATAAGGGAGCCGACCAGGTTGCCCACCCACACAATGACCCAGTTGCGCACCAAGCCGCCAAGCTTGATCTTCTTAGAAGCGAGGCCCGTCACCATGAGCATGTTGCCGGTGAACAGCTCGGCGCCGCAGCACAGCACGAGCACTAGGCCCAAGCTGAAGCAGATGCCGCCGACCATGCGCTGAGCGGCGAACGGCACCGATGAATCGCCCAGGAACACCAGGAAATACGTTGCGCCGAACGCGATGAACGCGCCAGCGAGCATCGCCAGCACGAAGCACTTCGCGCCTGCCATGCCGGCCTTGCCCACGGCCAGCGTCTCGGCCTTCGCCTCGATCTCGGCGGGGCCGAGCGCATCAGGTCGTAGCGCCTTCACATCCGATTGGTCCATTGCCATGAAAACCTCCCCTGTTCGCGTTTTTTCGTCATTTGGAAAAACACGGTAATTCTTGCATGGCCACGCGCATGAAACGTCCTCATTGACGCGAACGGCGCGAATTGACCCGCCCGCGATAGCATTTGCCGGACATTTGGCGCACTCGCCGCCTTGCCCCGAGCCGTTGCGAGCCTGCCTGTTATATTGAATCACGGAAAACCCGCGCCGCCCTGCATGCAGGGCGGCGTTGCACGCAACAGGGAAAGAGGATCCATGCCCGAACCACGTACCGATCTGTTACGCGCATTGCCCCAGGTCGAAGAGCTGATGCAAGCCGCTCCCATGAAGGCGCTCGAGACCATCGTCCCCCGTTCCATGCTCGTCGACCGCGCCCGTGCGGCGGTAGACGGGCAGCGTCAGCTCATTTTGACGGGAGCGCTGGATGCGGTCGACGTCGAGGCCATCTTGACCGATGCCGTCAACGGCGCGCTGGCAACCCTGCGCCCGAGCCTCAGGCGCGTCATCAACGCAACCGGCGTGGTCATCCACACCAACCTCGGCCGCAGCGTGCTTGCCGAGCCCGCCGTGCAAGCAGTGGTGGAGGCCGCGCGGGGCTACTCCACGCTCGAATACAGCATCGAGAACATGGCGCGCGGCAGCCGCCACGACCATGTGGAGCACCTCATCTGCGCTCTCACCGGCGCTGAGGCCGCCATCGTCGTGAACAACAACGCGGCGGCCGTCATGATGGTGCTCGCCGAGTTCGCCGCCGGCCATGAGGCCATCGTCAGCCGAGGCGAGCTCGTCGAGATCGGCGGCAGCTTCCGCGTGCCCGACATCATGGCCCAATCGAACGCCCGCATGGTAGAGGTAGGAGCCACGAACAAGACGCACGCCTTCGACTACGAGCGAGCCATCACCCCCGATACGGCCATGCTGCTCAAGGTGCATCCCTCCAACTACCGCATGATCGGCTTCACCGAAAGCGTCTCGAAGACCGACCTTCGCCGCATAGCCGACGCGGAGAACGCCCGACGCGCCGCCGCAGGCGCCGCCTCCCCCGAGCTGCTCGTCTACGAGGACCAGGGCTCGGGCGCCTTCATGCACCTGGACGTGTTCGGCGAATACGCCGAGCCCACGGTGCGCGAATCGCTTGCCGAAGGATGCGACCTGGTCAGCTTCTCGGGCGATAAGCTGCTCGGCGGCCCTCAGGCCGGCATCGTGGTAGGCCGCAAGGACTACATCGACCGCCTGAAGAAGCATCCGCTGGCCCGCGCGCTGCGCCTGGACAAGATGACGCTCGCCGCCCTTGAGGCCACGCTGCGCCTGTATCTGGACCCCGAGGACGCGCTTCGCCGCATCCCTACCCTGCGCATGCTCACCGAGGATGCCGAAACGGTGCGCCAACGCGCCGAAGCGCTGATGGAGGCTCTGGCCGAACGCGTGACGCCCGAGCAGGCGCACCTGGAGATCGTGGAGGAAACGGGACGCGCGGGCGGAGGTTCGCTTCCCATGTGCGACATCCCCACGTTCTGCGTGCGCATGCGCTTCGAGGCCGGCGACGCGCAAAGCTGCGAGGAGCACCTGCAGCGCAACCGCGACGTGCCCGTGATCGGGCGCATCAAGCGCGAATGCGTGCTGTTCGATGCGCGTACCATCACCGAAGAGGATATCCTCGAGATCGCCTGCGCCGTGGCCAGCTATTTTGCAACCATCGAAGGGCGAAAGGAGTCATAGCGCGCCATGGCAACCGAATCGAAACGAGACCTGGTGCTCGGAACCGCCGGCCATATCGACCACGGCAAATCCACCTTGGTCCAGGCGCTCACCGGCACCGACCCGGACAGGTTAAGCGAGGAGAAGCAACGTGGCATCACCATCGAGCTCGGATTCGCCCAGCTTGAGTTGCCCGACGGAAGCGCCATGGGCGTGGTCGATGTGCCGGGCCACGAGCGCTTCGTGCGCCAGATGATCGCCGGCTCCACCGGCATCGACGTGGCGCTGCTGTGCATCGCCGCCGATGACGGCATCATGCCGCAAACCGAAGAGCATCTGGCGGTGCTGCAGCTTCTGGCCGTGCCGACCTGCGTGGTGGCGCTGACGAAATGCGACCTGGTGGACGAGGAATGGGCGCTGTTCATGGAAGACGAGGTGCGCACCCGCCTGGCCGGCACGCCATACGCCCAGGCCGCAATCGTTCCCGTTTCCGCCCGAACCGGACAGGGCCTGGACGAGCTGCGGGAAGCCATACAGCTTGCCGCCCGTGCCACCGCCGGTCGCGCCGAGCAGGAGGCGATGCGCCTGCCTGTGGACCGCAGCTTCACCATCAAAGGAGCGGGAACCGTTGTCACGGGCACGCTCTGGAGCGGCATCGCGCATGTCGGCGACGAGGTGGAGGTGCTGCCCTCGGGCCTGCGCACACGCATCCGCGGCATCCAGGTGCATGGGCAAACGGTCGAGCAGGCCTTGTCAGGGCACCGCACCGCGCTGAACCTGAACGCCGTGACCACCGACGACGTGCGACCGGGCAGCTTCATCTGCTTGCCCGATGCCGTCACGCCCACCGACCACTTCGACGCCGACGTCACCTACCTGGGCCTGCCCGACCAGGAAAAGCCGCTGGAAACCGGCTGCCGCGTGCATGTTGCCCACGGCACCACGGAATGCATCGGGCGTGTGCTGCTCATGGACGGCGTGAAAAGCATCTCCCGTGGTCAAACGGCTGCAGCACAGATCCGTACGGAGTGCGACCTACCGGTTGTATACGGTGACCGATTTGTCATCCGCTCATACTCCCCCGTGCACGTGATCGGCGGCGGCGTGGTGCTGCGAGCCCACCCGAAGCGCACCACCACGGTAAGCGATGCAGACCGTGCGCTGCTCGACGCGCTGCGCACAGGCGATGGCGCGAAGGCGGTGCAAACCGCCTTCGATGCGGCCGAGTTCCCTGTGACGCCCGCCGATATCGCCCATGCAACCGGGCTTCCCCTTGCGCAAACCGCAGGTGAGCTTGAAGCGCTCGCCGAGCGCGACGCCGCAGAGAAGCTGCCCGGAGCCGCGCTCGCAAACGTCCGGTTCGCAACCAAACGCATGCTGCAAAAGCTTTCGGGGGCGATCGAGAACGCGCTGCTCCGCTTCCATAGCGCAAACCCTGCCGCAACAGGCATGTCGAAAGAGGCGCTGCGCCAAGCCTGCATGCCCCGCTGCGCCCCCGACGCATTCGATGCGGTGCTTGCACGCGCATGTGCGGAAGGCAAAGCCGTCGCCGATGGGGGCATGGTAAGCCACCCGCAAGCCGGCGCCGGCGCCCGGAAGCTGGAGGAAGGCAACGCCGAAAAGCTGGCCGAGCTGCTAGCTGCGGCTGGCCCGAAACCGCCTACGGTTGCCGACCTGCTCAAGCAAGCAGACCTTGCGCAGAAGCAGGGCTACAAAGCGCTCGGGCTGCTGGAGAAGCAAGGTCGTGCCGTCAAAGCCAGCGAGGAGTTCTATTTCGACGCCGCCGCGCTTACCGTCCTCGAGAAGTCCGTACGAGCTGCATTGGCCAACGGCCCCGCTTCCGCTGCCGACCTCAAAGACGCCATGGGCCTGAGCCGCAAGCACGCCATCCCCGTGCTCGAGCACTTCGACGATACCGGCGTCACGCGCCGCGTCGGCGACGCGCGCGAGTTGGCAAGCTAGCCGGAAACACCCTATCAGGGTTGCAACAAACCGATTCAGATGCCCACCACCGAATGCGAGCAACGTTCAAACGCACGGTGGGCATACGTGAGACGCCTCCCTTCCACTCTGTATGGAAGGGAGGCGTCGTCGCTTTCAGGGCGAACGGATAACGGACCGTCCACCCGATTGCCGGCGATGCTCCGCAGGTAAAAACAACTTACGAAAAGGAGCCCCGAAAGGCTCCTGTTTGCGTCTTATATGGCGGAGACGCGTGCGAATCGAACACACCCGAGACGTTCTGCGCGCCTCACAACGGCTTTGAAGGCCGCGGGGCCCACCAGGACCCATCCATCTCCACGTGATTTCATCATGTATTGTACCCGAACCGTAATCTGATGCGGCCCCATTCGATAAACGGCGCGTTATTTCCAAAAAATGGTTGGATAACAGTAGCAAATACTAGGATTCACGCAGAAACAGGATACCTATCAGCGTGAGCACGACGAAGGCGACACCCGCCATGCCCGCTGCCGCGACCACCCGTTGCTTGAGCGAAGGCCGCTCAAACAACGGAAACAGCTTCTCGATCGGCCGAGTGTCGACGAGCAACGGGATCGGACAGTCCATGACCAGCCACACGCACACATACGATACCGCGCAAGCGACCGCAGGCAAACGAGCCATGTCCCCTTGCGGGTTCATGCCGGAGGCAACGCACGCGAAGGACATGACCGCGCCCCAGGCGGCCAGCAGGATATCCCACGCCACGCCAACGCCCAAAGGCAAGCGGTGCGCGATGCCGGACCAAAACTCCCACAGCCATCGAAGGGCGACTTTTGCGCCATGCGCAAAAGCCTCGGATCTTCCCCGCTTTTTGGCATCACGCAACGTTGATGCACCAGGCACTGCAGACGACAAAGCCGGCTCTGCCGCACCAGGCGTGACGCCGGCGAGATCAGAATCAGCGGCATGCCCAACGCTGCCGGGCCGTAAAGCGCCATCCATTCGGAGACCAGGCTGGAATCCGGGATCTTGCGCACAACCTGCTTCGGAAGCCGAATCGCCACGCCAAATATCGCCAGCGCCCCGCGCACAACCCGTATCAGCAGCGAGAGACCCCTTTCGAAAATCGACGGGGCACCCGACCGCGTACATGAACGCCGCGCGCATCGCTCCCACCGACCCGAACCGATCGGCAGGGTCGAACGCCGTCGCCTGGGCCACCACATCGCGCACCGATTGGGGAACCCTATGCGCACGCAGGCGATCTTGAACCGTTGAGGGAACGGGTGTCTCTTCGCACAACAGATAGAACAGCAACATACCCAACGCATATATATCGCTGCGCACATCGGTCTGGCCATAACCAAACTGCTCGGGCGGCGCATACGCGCGCGTGCCGAAATGGCTTGTGTCGCACACGGCATCCTTGTCAAAAGTGCGGGCGATGCCAAGGTCTATCACCAAGACCGTATCACCCTCCACCATGAAGTTCGACGGCTTGATATCGCGATGGATAAGCGGCGGATCGAAGCGGCTATGCAATTCGGAGATGGCGTCGCATATGCCTGGGAACAACCGCTTGGCCGCATCAAGGGACGGGCCTGTTTCGTACACCTCATCAGCGAGCGTGCGCCCGGGCACGAACTCCATCACCACCGCATCCTGCTCCCCTAACGAATAGCAGTCGATGATGCGCGGCAGGTGCAGGAACCGCTTGCCCCGACGCTGGGCCGACAGAACGCGCCCGTACGCGCCGCCCAACCCCGATTCAGCCTCGAACACCTTGCGCACGTAGGGACCCTGCTCGGCGCCGTTAGCCCCGACGAAGAACACGCGCTCCGTGCGCTCGAGGCGACCTTCCCTCAAAACCGCATCGACACGATAGCATTCATCGCGTGCAAGGCTTTCAAGATGTTGTTGCAGGGATTCTTTCATAACGATGATGGTAGCAGATACGCAAGCTCGCAAACGCCCGCAAGGCGCGAACAGGATCGGAATGGCGAGCCCTCCTGACGCCGTCGGCTACTCGGTGATGGTGTCCTCATGGAAGGCGTATAGCTGCTCATCGACGGTTTGCAGCGTTTCGCCATGATCGATGCAGAAGATGATGATGGCATCGCGGCGGTTCTTGCAATACAGCTCGTTGCAGCCGCCCGCCCGCAACAGGCGGTTCGTCTCGCGCAGCGACAGCTTCATGGCGAAGGCCAGCTGCAGCAGCTTGTTGCGCGAAGGGTTGCGCTGGCCGACGAAGATCTGATACCCGAACGTGGGGTTGATGCCCGCCTGGCGCACTACCTCGGGACGTCTCAGGCCGCGCTCATCGAGCAGCTGCTGAAGATAATCGGGCAGGCTGCGGCACGCAAGCTTGTGTTTGCTGGCGAACGCGGCAGGGTCAGGCGAATCGAGCAGCTCGTTGAGCAGGTCCTCTGTCATGGGTTCTTTCACTCGCCGCTTCCTTCTGCGCTTCGCCGGTTTTCGTTTCCTGGATTCCATAGTAGCAAAGAGAACGCCATCGGATACGGGGGGGCGCAGCCGACCGCATCCGATGGGCGCAGAGCTTCACGATCCCTAGACGATATTCCAAGAAACGTCCGAGCCACGGCCGATGAAGGCGTTTTCGTACAGCACCTTCACCACGTCGCCTTCGAAGTACAGATTACCGGACACCGTGCCACCGGCTGCAAGGGTGCCGGAATGAAGCTCGTTCTCCCCATCGGTGTAAAACGCTTGCGAGCGCTGGGCGCCCTGAGCATCTTCCGCCTTCCAATCGTAAGGATTGAACGACGCCTGGCTGTTGCCGTTGTTCTGATAAGTCACGCTCACCTGAGTGATCGGCGTTCCGTCATAATTCTGCAGCCCGGTAACCACGCCGTCGACCGTGAGCATAAGGCCGTTCTTCAGCGTGATGGAGTTGCCAGCCGCCGCGGCCTGGCTGCTCTCGGCCGCGTCGTCGGACGCAGGTGCGGTGGTCGCAGGCTGATCGGTTGCAGGCTGCTGCGACGGCGTGGTGCCAGAAAAGGCATCGTCGATAGCAGAGCTGTACATGCTTTGCGTGGCCAGCACCACGGCGAACGCGATGACGTTCATCACCACGCCGGCGATGGACAGGCCCTTGCCCGACTTCCTCCCCCTCACGCACGCGATCGCGCCGATGAGCGCGAGCACGAAGCCGATTGCGGCGAGCAAAGCCGAGAAATTGTTGATGATGGGCAGAAACGAGGTCGCCAAAGCGATGATTCCCAGAACGAAGCCGGCGATCCCCAGCCCCGATTTCGACGGCTGCGGCGCCGGCGCGGCTTGCACGGTGTTGGTTTCCATGAGCATTCCCTTTCCCTAAACGATGCACTGACGTGCCGAAACGATATAAATGCTAGGGAAAGGGCCTTACGATTTCATTAGCTCGCGGCTACGATTCTGAAACCTTTTCGGCGAAATGCAAGGGCGGCCGCGTACGAACGGGACGAAACCTTCTCAGCAAAAAAGGATGGCGGCCACATGCGAACGGGACAAAACCTTCTCTGCGAAAAGGAGCAGCTGCCGCACGTGAAAACAACGAAACCCACCGGTCACCAACGGTTACCGGTGGGTTTCGATTATGTTTGCAAGACCCGGGCTATCGTGCGGCTTCGAACCATCAAGCGCGAATCGCGCCTGCACGCCCGACCCACGACACCAACCACGAGCCGCGCCCGTATGCGCAGCTCGCAGGGCAAAACGCGGATCAAGCCCCGATGCCCAGCTCCAAGGCGCGCAGGTTGCCCGCCAGCTTGTCCTTCTTACGCGCCGGGACCACGGCGGCCACAGCCGCGCGGATGGTCTCCTCGCTGCAGAAACGGGTTTCCGCGAACAGCTTGCCCACCAAGATGACGTTGGCCAGGCCTTTCAAACCCGCCTCCTCGGCGAGGGCCGTGGCGGGAACGGCGCACACCGTGACGCCGGGCATATCCGGGATGCACGGCACGAGCGTGCTGTCGACGATCACCAAGCCGCCGGGCTGCACGCTGTGCTCGAACTTATCCAGCGACGGCTGGTTCATGACCACGAGCACGTCGGGGTTGAGCACGAGCGGGCTGCCGATAGGGTCATCGGAGATGCACACGCTGCAGTTGGCGGTGCCGCCGCGCATCTCGGGCCCGTAGCTGGGAAGCCAGGAAAGCTCGCGGTCCTCAAGCAAGCCGGCGTTGGCGATGATCTTGCCGGCGAACAGGATACCCTGGCCGCCGAACCCGGCGAGCACGGCCTGCATGCAACGTTTCGGTTCGCTCATCGCGCACCCTCCTTGCCCTCGGCGCGTTTCTCGGGATGGGCGACCGGGCAGTCGGCGTTGCGCGCTGCCGCAGCCTGCGCCGCATCAGCGAACCCGTCCGCCACCACATCGCGATACACGCCCAGCGGATAATACGGCAGCATGTTCTCGCGCATCCACGCGAAGCTGTCCTGCGGCGTGAGGCCCCAGTTCGTCGGGCACGTGGACACCACTTCCACCAACGAGTAGCCGATGCCGTCGATCTGGTTCTGGAACGCCTTCTTGATAGCGCGCTTGGCCTGGCGCACATGCTTGGGCGTGTCCACGGTCACGCGCTCCAGATATGCCGGGCCGTCAAGGCTGCTCAGCAGCTCGCACACGCGCACCGGGTAGCCGGCGGTGGATACGTCGCGGCCATAGGGGCTCGTCTGCGTCACCTGGTTCGGCAAGCTGGTGGGCGCCATCTGCCCGCCTGTCATGCCGTAGATGGCGTTGTTGATGAAGATGACGGTGATATGCTCCCCGCGCGTTGCCGCATGCACGGTCTCGGCCATGCCGATGGAGGCAAGGTCGCCATCGCCTTGATAGGCGAACACCACGTTGTCCGGCAAAACGCGCTTGACGCCCGTGGCAACCGCCGGTGCACGGCCATGCGCGGCCTCGATCATATCGCAGCCGAAGAAGTCCGGAGCGGTGACGGCGCAACCCACCGGCGCGACGCCGACGGTTTTGCCCTCGATGTCGAGCTCGTCGATGACCTCGGCCACGAGACGATGCACGATGCCGTGCGGGCAGCCCGGGCAGTAGTTCGTGACCACGGGCAGCAACGACTTCGGACGCGAGAACACCACGCGGCCTTCGCCCTGTTTCTGCTCAGCCATGTTATTCACCGCCCTTCCCCGCAAGCTTGCGGATCGCTCCCAGCACCTCATCGGGCGTGGGGATGATGCCGCCCGTGCGTCCGAAGAACTCCACGGGAACGCGGCCGTTGATGGCCAGACGCACATCATCGACCATCTGGCCCATGTTCATCTCGACCGACAGAAACGCCTTCGCAGTCCCCATGCAGCCCTCGATGGCGTCCACGGGGAACGGCCACAGCGTGATGGGACGCAAAAGGCCCGCCTTGATGCCCTCGGCGCGGGCGCGCACGACGGCCGAATGCGCGATGCGCGCAGTGGCACCGAAGGACACGAGCACGATCTCGGCATCCTCGCACATGAACGCCTCCGCGCGCTGCTCGCGGGCCTTCACCGTCTCATAGCGTTCGAAACGCTCGACGTTCAGGCGCTCCAGCTCATCGGCGGTCAGGTAAAGGGAGTCGACGATATTATGCTTGCGCTCGCCCTTGTGCCCGGTGGTGGCCCAAGGCTTCTCCGGCAGCTGCTCCACGCGCTCGGGAAGCACGACGGGCTCCATCATCTGGCCGAGCATGCCGTCGGAGAGGATCATGGCCGGCATGCGGTACTCGTCGGCCTTCTCGAAGGCCAGATACGCCAGATCGGCCATCTCCTGCACGGTGGAAGGAGCGAACACGAGCACCTGGAAGTCGCCATGGCCCATGGCGCGCGTGGCCTGCCAGTAGTCGGATTGGGAGGGCTGGATGCCGCCGAGACCCGGGCCGCCGCGCTGCACGTTGACGATGACGCCGGGAAGGTCGGCGCCCGCCATATACGAGACGCCCTCGCCCTTAAGCGACACGCCCGGCGAAGACGACGACGTCATGACGCGCGCACCGGCCGACGATGCGCCGTAGACCATGTTGATGGCCGCGATCTCGCTTTCAGCCTGCAGATACGTGCCGCCCTCCTTGGGCATGCGCTTGGACATGTAGGCGGCGACCTCGGTCTGCGGCGTGATGGGATAGCCGAAGAAGAAGCGGCATCCCGCGCGGATGGCCGCCTCCGCCATGGCCTCGTTGCCCTTCATGAGCACCTTTTCCTGAGACATCAGCGCATCACCTCGATCGCAACGTCAGGGCACATAAGAGCGCACGAGCAGCAGCCCGTGCACTTGGACGCATCGATCAGCCGGGCCGGATGATAGCCCTTCGCCGTGATGCGGGAACGGTCAAGCTCTATGATGTGGGCCGGGCATGCGTCCACGCACAACCCGCAGCCTTTGCAGAAACCGTCATCGACCGTTATCGCTGCCATGAGCCTTCCTTTCTCGTCTGAGCCGGCGTGAGCGGCCGGCTTGTCGGTATCGAACATTCCCCGAAACCCTGCCCCGAACGGCAGCGTCGCCCCATTCGGGTTCGCAGGGATCGACCCCTACCCTATTCCCAGGGTTTTCTCACATGCACCGAAACAGGATAGCGCACACCGGGGATATCGGCATCCTCGAGCATGCAACGGGGCACCGCGGAAAACGCTAGGGGCAAACCGGCCAGCACGGCAACCTCCTGCGCGAACGAAACGCCGCGTGTGAGCACTTCCCCATCGGTGAAGTCCGCCAGATGCGTGTTGTTCGCCACCGCCGTGGCATGCAGGTGGCTGGCAGCCTCGATCTCGCGAAGCACGCAAAGCGCCTCGGCGGGATCGTGGGTGAGGTTGCGGCTGCGGTTCACTACGTACAGCAGGTCGTAATCCCCCTCGGCGATGCCGCTTGCGAACCTGCCGAGCGCCGTGGCGCCGACGTCGTCGCCGCCCGCATCGATAAGCAGCAGCCTTCCCGCTTCCCCGCGCGCCCAATCCAAGGCCGCCGAAACCTGCCCAGAGATGGCGGGCGCATCGAGCGTGGTGCCCGCATACCGCGGCGCGATCACCTGCACGCCGGCATCCTCGAGAAGACGCCGGTAGTCGCTGCTGCGGAAATACGGGTTGACGATATCCAGGTCGGCAACCCGCACCTCCATGCCAGCATACCGGGCATCAAGGGCCAGGTTGATGGCCAGATTGGTCTTTCCGACCCCATAATGCCCTGTGATAACGGTGACCGCTTTCAACCGTTTAACATCGAATTCGTTCAAGGCCGCACCTACACCAAACCCTCGGGTACCTTGGTCTTCGGCTTGCCTTCCTGGCTCTCATCGGCCTCGCGGATGGCTGCTCGGCGGATCTTGCCGTTAACGGTCTTGGGGAGCGCATCGACGAACTCCACAATGCGGGGGTATTTGTACGGCGCCGTGCGCTGCTTGACCCATTGCTGCAGCTCGCGCACGAGCACCTCGGAACCCTCGAAGCCCTGCGCAAGCACCACCGTGGCCTTGACCGCTTTGCCGCGCACGGGGTCGGGCACGCCGGTGACGGCGCATTCTCGCACGGCATCATGCTCGAGCAGCACGCTTTCGATCTCGAAGGGCCCGATGCGGTACCCCGAGGATTTGATAACGTCGTCATTGCGACCGACATACCAGAAGTACCCGTCCTCGTCGACCCAAGCGGTGTCGCCGGTGTGATACCAGCCCCCGAACACGGCAGCTTCGGTCTTCTCGGGATTGCGATAGTACTCCAGCATGATGCCCGGGGCCTTCTCATGAACGTCGATGCAGATCTCGCCCGTCTCGCCGACGTCGCAGCGGCTGCCATCGCCGCGCTGCACCTCGATATGAAACGCCGGGGAAGGATGGCCCATAGAGCCGGGCTTGGGCACCGCATGCGTGAGATTCGCCACGGTAAGCGGCGTTTCGGTCTGCCCGAAGCCCTCGTAGATGGTCAGCCCCGTGTGCTCTTTCCAGAAGTCGAACAGGTCGGGGTTGAGCGCCTCTCCGGCGGTGGTGCAATAGGCCAGCGTGCTCAGATCGTGGGCATCCACGTCAGCCTGCATCATCATGCGGTACATGGTGGGCGGGCAGCACAGCGTGGTGACGCCGTAACGGGGGATCAGGTTCAAGATCTCGTCGGCATGGAAGCGGTCGAAGTCGTACGTGAGCACGCAAGCCTCCATGAGCCACTGGCCATAGTACTTGCCCCACACCGCCTTGCCCCACCCGGTATCGGCGATGGTCAGATGCAGTCCGTCGGGCTTGACGTTGTGCCAGTGCTTCGCCGTGACCAGGTGCGCCAAGGCGTAGTAGGAGTCGTGCAGCACCATCTTGGGATTACCGGAGGTGCCGGAGGAAAAATACATGAGCATAGGGTCGCCGACATGGGTTTCCACACGGGAGAAGCCATCGCAGGCGTTGCGCACGCCGGTATTGAAATCGTGCCAGCCCTCGCGCTTCGCGGGAGCGGCGCACACGCCTTCGGGCCCGGAGAGGATGGCGCCGACCGGGCCGTCGACGGAAAGCCAGTTGCCATCCGCGTCCTGCTCGGTCAGGCCGCCGCCGGCGCCATTGACCAGAAACAGGTTCTCGACCGAGGGGCAACGATCCACCACGTTGTCCACCACTTGCGCGATGGTGCCGATGGAGGTGCAGATAACGGCCTTGATGGAGGCGCCGTTCAAGCGATACTCCAAGTCATGCTCCTTGAGCATGAACGTTGCGGGCACCATGACGGCGCCGAGCTTGGCAAGCGCGGTGGCCACGAACCAGAACTGGTAATGGCGGCGCAAGATCACCATGACCATGTCGCCTTTGCCCACGCCGTGCGCGGCTAGATAGTTCGCCGTCTTATCCGACCAGCGCTTCATGTCGGCGAACGTGAACAGATGCTCCTCGCCCTCGGGGTTGCACCACATCATGGCACGGCGGTCAGGGTCGTTCTCCGCGATGTCGTCCACCACGTCGTAGCCGAAATTGAAGGTATCGGGGCACTTCACCTTGAAATCGGTGAGCACGCCCTGCTCGTCGTAGGTTTCCTCGCAGTAACGCAGATTGATGTCTCTCATGGTGTTGCCGGACTTCCTTGAAATTTGGTGCGCGGAACCGGACCGCGCACGATGCGGTCGATATGAAGGTTGGTTTTCGGCAAGCAACCCTAGGCGGGCGCTTGCCTAGATAATGTCTTCCTTCGCCTTCAGAACGACAGCCAGGAATTTGCACGGTGCGCCATCGATGGCGATCATGCCGTGTCCGCGTCCGGAATCGTAAAGCAGCATATCGCCGGGGCCGAGCTCCTCGGTATGCTCCTCGTACTGGAAGCGCATGCGGCCTTCCAGGATGTAATCAAGCTCCTGCCCGGCGTGATACGACAGGTGGATGGGCTTGTCCTGCAGCTCGGGACGGTAATCGGCGGTGACGAAGAACGGTTCGCACAGCTTGTTGCGATAGTGCGGGGCCTTGTGCAGGTACTCAAGGCCGCTGCGACGCTTGACGGCCAGGCCCTCGTCAGCGCGCGTAAGGGTGTAGCCCGTCAGGTGCGGGGTTTCGCCAGTGAGCAGCTCGATAGGGTCGACGCCCAGATTCGCCGCGCATTTATACAGGAACGTGAACGAAAGCTCCTCAGCGCCCGACTCCTGCGCCTGATACTCGGCCAGGCTGCGGCCCGTAGCGTCGGCCATCTCCTGCATGGTCAGGCCCATATCCTCGCGAAGCGCGCGGATCCTGTTCGCCACCTCTTGATAGTTCGGCTCCATGTAAACCTGACCTCCTCACATGCAATTACGACAACTTCATAGTAAATGGATGGTACGCGCGAAACTGTTTCCAATATGTTTCATGCCGGCGAAGAAACCTTCGCCGGCATGAAAACGGGGTCTGAGATTATTCTTGCGGCTTGCGGACGAAACGCACGGCGAAGTGCGCATCCGACGAGCCGGGGGCAAGACGCGTTGCAAGGCAGTTGCGGCCGCACAGCTGGTCGAGCGCGAAGCCGGCGCCCTCATCGCTGTCCAGGAACGCCTTCACCACGCCGGCGTTCTCCTCGCGCGTGACCGTGCACGTGGAGTATGCCAGCGCGCCGCCCGGGGCGACATGGCCCGCCGCGGCCTTGAGCATGCCCAGCTGGGTTTCCACGAAACCGGCCAGGTCCTCCTCGCTCGTACGCCATCGGATCTCGGGGTGACGGCGAAGCGTGCCCATGCCCGAGCAGGGGGCATCCACGAAGACGAACGAGAACATGCGATCGGGCATGATGTTATCGAGCTCCAGCGCATTGCCGGTGAAGGCCTCGGTCACCACGACGCCGTACTGCTCGGCGCGCTTCTCAAGCAGACGCGTCTTGTAGGCGTGGTTGTCGATGGTGACGTACTCCTCGATCTGCGAGCCATACTTGCGGCAGGCGTTGGACTGCAGCAGGATGGTCTTCGTGGCGCGGCCGGCGCCGATCTCGAGCACGCTTTCGGGCTTCTCATCGGGCAGCACGTTGGCGGCCACCATCTGCGCGGCGGCATCGGAGACCAAGATCTTGCCCTGATCGAGCTGGCGTGCAAGCGCGGGCACCAGCAGGGCGCGGCTTTCGGGCACGCGCAGGCAGCCCTGCACGTTCATGTCACCGAGCGCCACCGGCTGCACTTCCTCTTCCGCACGCTCGAAGGCCTTGAGCACGTGGTCATCGTCCACCTTGCAGGCGTTGACGGCCACATACAGCGGGGCCTGCTCATTGGATGCGCGCATGAACTCGATAGCGGCCTGCGGGCCCATCTCCTCCATGAGCTTTTTGGCCATCCACGTGGGGAACGCCTGAGTGCGGGCAAGCGCATCAAGGTCGGTTGCGGGGTTGCCGAACGGGAAATCGATGCGCAGGCGCACGATCTTGTGCAGCACGGCGTTGGCCACGCGCGCCGCAGGCCCCGGGCTGAACGACTTCACCATCTCGACGCCCTGGTCGACGGCCGCATGGGCCTCCTTGCCCAGGAAGATGAGCTCGTAGGTGGAGATCTGCAGCGCGTCGCGCGTCTCGCGGAAGATATCCTCGGGCGTGTCGAGCGCACGGTCGATGATCTCGTCGAGCGTGCCGCGGGCGCTCACCGTGCCGAGCGCAAGCAGCGTGGCGAATGCGCGGTCCTCCACGGACATGGTGGACTTGTCGATCACCTGGGCGATGACGTCCTGCGCGAACGCGTTGCGCTCGCGGACGGTGCGCACCACGTCGAGCGCAGCCAAGCGAGCTGGCGTGGCGTTGGACTTGCGACGCGGACGTGCCGGCTTGGCAGAACCGCGGAAGCCGCCCTTCTCGCCGCCGCGCGACGCGCCCTGGGCGCCCTGCTCCGGCTTGCGACGCGGGTCGCGGGCGGTGTTACGGCCGCGGAAATCGGGCTTCGGTTCGCGCGCGGGGCGATCGGAGCCGGCATGCTGCGCGCCCTCGGGGCGCTGGCCGCCCTCGGCGCCTTCGCGCTTGAAATCGGGCTTGCCGTCGCGGTTGAAATCGCGCTTCGGGCCGCGGTCGCCCTTGTAACCGCCTCGGCGGTCGTCACGGCCGCCGTTATAGCCGCCGCGGCGCTCGTCGCGACCGCCGTTGCCGCGATGCTCGCGCTTCTCGCCGTCGCGTCCGCGGAAGTCGCGCTTCTCGCCATCGCGGCCGCGATATCCGCCCCTGCCGCCGTCGCGGCGCTGACCGTCACGGGCGCCTTGTCCGCGATTACCGCCGCGGCGATCGTCGCGACCGCCGAAGCCGCCCTTGCCGCCCTCGCGGCGCGGGCCGCCCTGACGATTGCCGTAGCCGCCGTGCTGGCCGCCCTTTCGATAACCGCCGTTGCCGCCTTCGCGGCGCTGACGCGGCGCGCCTTCGTTGTTATGCTGTTCAGCCACGCGGGCCCTCCCAAGTCTTGGTGTCTTCCTTGATTCCCTGAATGCCTGCGGCAAACGCCTTTGCCGCCATGGCCGCCTTGCCGGCGGGTTTCACTTCCATAAGCTCTATCGCGCCGTCCGCAGCGCCCAGGTACAGGCGCTTGGCGGCGAATCGCACGCTGCCGGGCCCCATGCCCGCGCATACCGCATCCGCCCGATCGGCGGGTGCCGGGCGGGCGGCAAGCACGGTGACGTCCTTGCCTGCGACCGTGGCATGCGCCGGGTGGGCGGCGCTTGATGCGCGCACCTTGCGGCATGCCAGCTCAACCGTGTCGGCCGGGCTGAGCGAAAGCTCGTCCTTGCCGATCTTCTCGGCGTAGGTGACGTACGCCTCATCCTGGCGCGTCCAGCGGATGCACCCCGCCTCCAGCTGCGAAAGAGCCGTGAGCAGAGCGTGCGCGCCCAGGTCGGCAAGCATGTCGGTGAGCAGCGCGACGTCCTTGTCGCCCACTTCAAGCGATCGGCACACGCAGTAATCGCCCGTGTCGAGCCCTTCCTCCATACGCATGATGCACACGCCGGCCTCCTCGTCGCCGGACAGGATGGCGCGCTCGATGGGAGCGGCGCCGCGCCAGCGCGGCAGCAGCGAGGCGTGCACGTTCAGGCAGCCATGCTTAGGGATGGAGAGAACCTCGGGGGGCAGCAGCATGCCGTAAGCGGCCACGCAGATGACATCGGGCTCGAGCGCCGCGAGCGACTGCTGCTCGCCGGCATCGCGCAGCGTCTTGGGCGTGAACACGGGGATGCCGCTCTCGCACGCCTGCGCCTTCACCGGGCTGGGCATCAGCTGCTTGCCGCGGCCGCGCACGGCGTCGGGACGCGTATAGACGGCCACCACATCGTGCTGCGAGGCAAGCTCGGAGAGCACCGACGCGGCGAAGTCGGGCGTGCCCATGAATACGATGCGCATGTCCCCTACGCCTCCACCGAAGTCTCGCCGGGGCGAGCACCGGCTGCCAGGGCGCGCTCATAGTCCTCAAGGGCCTTCAGGCGGGCCATGGGCTCTGCGCGCTCGAACATGGTGACCCCGTCAAGGTGGTCGGTCTCATGCTGCAGGCAGCGGCCGAGCAGCCCGTCGCCTTCGATCTCCCAAAGCTGGCCGTCAAGGTCGTAGTAACGGCAGCGGGCGAACGGCGGGCGTGCGATGGGCACGGAGACGCCGGGGATGGAAAGGCAGCCCTCGTCCTCCGCGACCGGCTCGCCCTCGCGGGCGACGATGACGGGATTGAGCATGACGATGGGCTCGCGGGCGCCGTCCTCCTGGTCGCAGTCGATGACCACAAGGCGCTTGAGCACGCCCACCTGGGGCGCGGCGAGGCCGCAGCCGGCGTTCTTGTACATTCCTTATTATAAAAGTTTGATAGGAGCTGATAAAAATGGTAAAAGTAC
>CAJMPP010000010.1 GCA_905215325.1 uncultured bacterium
CGCGCGCCGCGCGCGCGTTGAGAGAGGCCCGCGGGGGGATCGCCCCCTGCGGGCCCCTCTGCGTTTTGGGGGAGAGGGCTCCGGTCGGGCGGCGGCATCGCGCCGGCCTGCTCGCTGCGTTGCCGGAGATCTCGCATGCTGTGCGCGGCGCGCGGGGACGCTTCGAAGGCGAGGCCGATAGTCTTCAGGGGGATGTTCCCCTTGCGGGCCTTTTCTTCGTTATAGGCGGCGATCTGGTTCGACGATGCTGGCGGTGCCGCGCCGCCGGAGCATCTCGCGCTGTGTCGTAGGAGCATCCGCGCGGGGCCTATCCGCAGGGCCGCGTGTGCGCGGCAGCGCCGAAGGGCCGCGGGGAGGGGCTTTCTCCGCGGCCATTTCAGCATTATGGGGGGGTTCACAATCAGACAGTGCGGCTTGACCTGCGCTTTTTCGGCATTCTTCGGTATCGAAAGGGCTGCGCTCGGGAAGTCGACCGTCGTGGTGCTGGCGCTTTCTGTCGTTTGTGTCGGGGGGTTTGGGGTATGCGCTTCTCCATGCTCCACTATGTTTATGCTGCTGTTGGTTTGCGCGGTCGATTCTGTGATCGGTTCATTCGGTGCTACACTTTTGGTGTACAAATTTGATAGCTGTTTTGGGTACTGTGCTTTGATCGGGGGCTTGCATGACTGCGGTGTCGGACACCTTGGAGGATACTGCGTTAGCTTTGGCTGACGGTCGAGCTTGCATATTCCCGACTGATACGGTTTATGGTGTTGGTGTTGCTGTTCACGCGGCGTCCGGGCCGGAGGTTCTCTTTGATATTAAGCAAAGAGATGCGGGGAAGCCTATCGCTTGGCTTGTTGGGTCGATTGACGACCTGCAACAGTATGGTATGAATGTTCAGCCTGCTGCCTGTCAGCTTGCACGGCGGTTTTGGCCGGGCGCCCTTACTGTTATCGTTGAAGCCTCGGATTTGGTGCCGGCGTCGTATCGTTCGGAGTCGGGCACCATCGGACTCCGTATGCCTGCTAACGAAACGACGCTTGCGCTGATTCGCCGCGTAGGGTGCCCGCTTGCCACAACATCTGCCAATATCAGCGGTAGAGCCTCGGTTTCTCGATTCGAGTCGCTCGATGCGGAATTGCTCGCAAGGGTGGGGTGTGCCTTGCAGGATCCTGTTGAATCGTTGCACAGCGGTGTGGCGTCTACGGTTATTGACTGCACTGGCGGAGGCTTAAGGATGGTTCGCGAAGGCGGAATATCCTTTGAAGACATCGCTGCTCAATCATAAGGATTGCGTGGGTAATGCTTTTGAGCAGGTGCGACAACATATACGGGTGTACTATCGGCTTTGCAGGCATCTATCAGTGGAAGGCGTAGATACATGAATATCAGCATTGCAAGCGACCATGCAGGTTTTGATCAGAAGCAGTTGCTGGCTGCGTACTTGAAGGAACTAGGCCATAACGTTATCGATCGCGGGCCGGATTGCGATGATCGCGTCGACTACCCGGATTTCGCCGAGGTCGTTGCTCATGATGTCGTCAGCGGCGAAGCTGAGCGCGGGGTGTTGGTGTGCGGCACTGGCATCGGCATGGCTATCGCTGCAAATAAGGTTGATGGGATTCGTGCGGCAAATATCGTGTCTCCTGCTTTCGCTGCGCTGTGCCGTGAGCATAACGATGCAAACGTCATCACGCTTTCCGGTCGCTTCGTCGATTTGTCGGCCAATAAGGAGATCTTGAAGGCCTTCCTTTCTACCGAGTTCGGCGGAGGGCGCCATGCAGGTCGTGTCGAGAAGATCATGGCGCTTGAGGGATGATAGCGGCAATTAACGGTTTCGCCCAATCTAAACGGCTGACGATTCGTCGGCCGTTTTCCGTTTAAAGCCGTATCGTTACCGGATGATTGCGAGGATGTGCATACCCTGTGGGGCCGTGCGGTATGTGCTAGAGTACAGTTTGTAACGATTCATCAATAGGAAGGGTGTCCTCATGGCTATCGATCATGTGAAGCAAACCGATCCGGAAGTGGCAAGCGCGCTTGGGCAAGAGCTGTCTCGTCAGCGTTCGTCCGTCGAGCTGATCGCATCCGAGAACTTCACGTCTCAAGCCGTGATGGAGGCTATGGGCAGCGTTCTTACGAACAAGTACGCCGAAGGCTTGCCGGGCAAGCGCTATTACGGCGGTTGCGAGAAGGTCGATATCATCGAGAACCTTGCACGCGATCGTGCTTGCAAGCTGTACGGTGCAAAGTTCGCGAACGTCCAGCCGCATTCCGGTGCCAACGCCAACCTCGCTGCATATTTCGCCACGGTGAAGCCGGGTGATACGGTTATGGGCATGAGCCTGGATAACGGCGGCCACCTGACTCATGGCAGCCCGGCGAACTTCTCCGGCAAGCTGTACAACGTCGTTTCTTATGGCGTTGATCCGGAAACCGAGACCATCGACTACGACGAGATGGAGAAGCTGGCGAAAGAGCATCAGCCTAAGCTGATCGTCGGCGGCGCCTCCGCCTATCCGCGTATCATCGACTTCGAGCGTATGGCGCAGATCGCCCATGAAGTGGGCGCATACCTTATGATCGACATGGCCCATATCGCCGGCCTGGTCGCGACGGGTGCACATCCTTCTCCGGTGCCCTACGCCGACATCGTCACGTCCACCAGCCATAAGACCCTTCGTGGCCCGCGCGGCGGTTTCATTCTCACCAATAACGAGGATTTGTTCAAGAAGATCAATTCCGCTGTGTTCCCGGGTAGCCAGGGCGGCCCGCTCATGCACGTTATCGCCGGCAAGGCCGTTGCCTTCGGCGAGGCGCTGCAGCCTTCTTTCAAGGAATATATCGACCATGTGGTGGAGAACGCTGCTGCAATGGGTCAGGGTATGACCGATGGCGGCCTGCGCCTGGTATCCGGCGGAACGGACAACCATCTGTGCCTGGTCGACCTGACCCCCGCCGATGTCACCGGCAAGGATGCCGAAAAGCTCTTGGAGAGCGTCGGCCTGACGGTGAACAAGAACACCATCCCCAACGAGCAGCGCAGCCCGTTCGTTGCCAGCGGTATCCGCGTGGGCAGCGCTGCCGCCACCAGCCGTGGGTTTACCAAAGAGGACTTCTACGAGGTGGGCCAGTGCATCGCCGCAACTGTGTTCAACGCTGCCGATGAGGCGAAGCTGACAGACGTCAAGGCGAAGATCGATGCCATGTTGGAGAAGCATCCGCTGTATCCTGGCTTGGAGTATTAACAGTAAGCAAAAGGTATAAGTCGACGGCCGGGCAAGGTGTCCTTGCTCGGCCGTTCGTGCATGGAAGAGGAGGGGCCGATGCCCGGGACCACCGATCGTCGTCCAAGTTGGGACGAGTATTTCATGACGCTCGCCAACGAGGTTGCCACGCGTACCACGTGTCTTCGCCGAGCCGTGGGCGCGATCATCGTGAAGGATCGCAGGATCCTTGCCACAGGCTATAACGGCGTGCCAACGGGGCTGGCTCACTGTGCGGAAACGGGCTGCCTGCGTCAGCAGCTGGGGGTGCCAAGCGGCCAGCGTCACGAGATTTGCCGAGGATTGCATGCAGAGCAGAATGCGATCATCCAGGCTGCACGTTATGGCATAAATATCACAGGCGCCTCGATCTACATAACCACTCAGCCATGCGTGGTGTGCGCGAAAATGCTTATCAACGCCGATATTGAGGAGATTATCTACTCGAATCCCTATCCGGATGAATTGGCGATGTCCATGCTTCGCGAAGCGGGTATCAAACTACGCGTTTACGATGACGCTATGCAAAATAATGCAAATGCATAAAAACTGAACACTATCGCGGTTTTGTTAATAAGAGAAAAAGTAGAGCTGGGTAAATAGCGGGCAAAATCGAATAAATTCACGCCATTTGCCAACGTTTTGTGGCGATTGCGGAGTTTAGAGGGGGCCCGAGTGGTTCTACGTTATCATTAGCTCTGGTTTTTTATGCGGGAATCTTGATTAACGAAAGGTTTGGGTGAAACGCAGGTCATGGTTGCTGCCGTTTTGATCGGTGCCATAACTGGCTTTATCGGCTTTCTGCCGTTGTTCGCAGCTCTGCGTTTGGCTCGGAAGCACCCTTCGGTATCGGTCGCCAACGCGGCGCTTTACGGTCTGGGGGGCACGTTCGTGTCTCTTGTGGTCGTTGCGGTCGCGCTGATCGTATGCGCGCTCGTCGCGCGTCCGTCCGTGTTTCCCTTCGGCATGGCCGAGATCGTTTCGCTTATCGTTTGTACCGCAGCGTACGTGTGGCGTAAAAACGTGGCACGGTAATTGTCGGATTCGTTTATTGGAAAGGCTGGGATGATCTGAGATGGGCGAGGCGCTCAACAAGTTCGTCGAAGAGGCACGGCACCTCTCCGAAACTTTCGATTCCCACACCGTATTCTCTATCGGCGGTTGGGACATCAGCCAGTACACGCTGTACATGTTCTTCATTTTGGCGTTGGTGCTGATGGTTGTTCTGGTCGGAGGCCGCAAGCTTCAGCTGGTCCCGAAGAATAAGTTCCTTAACACCGTCGAGTATGGCTACGACTTCGTGAACACGAGCATCGGCCAGGACGTTATCGGTGAGGGTTTCAAGAAGCACATCCCGTTTTTGTGCACGCTGTTCTTCTTCATCCTCATCGCTAACGTCGTGGGTCTGATTCCGGGTGCGAAGGCCACCACGGGAACCATTTCCATCACGTGGGCGCTCGCAGCCATCTCGTTCGTGTACTTCAACTTCTACGGTCTGAAGACGCTGGGCGTGTTCGGTTACATCAAGAGCCTCGTGCCCTCCGGTGTTCCCGGACCCATGGTCCCGATCATCTGGTTCCTGGAGTTCTTCTCTATGGTCATCCGCGTTCTGACGCTGGCCGTTCGTCTTTACGGCAACATGCTGGCCGGCCATATGGTCCTGGCCGTGTTCTCCTTGGCAACCACCGTGTTCCTGCAGCAGGCTGTTTTCAGCATGGACTTCGTTGCCGCGCTGCCTGCTGTCGCATGGTTCGTCTTGCTGGTCCTCATGTATGCCATGGAGTGCCTGGTGGCGTTCCTTCAGGCGTACGTGTTCACCATTCTGTCCGCATCCTACATCGGCATGGCGGTTCATCCCCACTGATGCGCGGACCGGCGGTCGATCCGCCACCCGTTCTGTTTGGCACCACAGCTGACATGAGTAGATCAGCTTGGGCATATTGGCATGAGCACGGAGAAGGCTCCGGGTTCAACGAAGGAGGTAATTATGGAAATCACGCTCGCTGCGCTGAAGGTCGTCGGCTATGGCCTCGCCGCCATCGGCCCCGGCATCGGCATCGGCGTTGCAACGTATGGTCTGTGCGTGTCCGCTGCACGCCAGCCTGAGATGAAGGGCACCCTGATGGGCTACTTCTTCATCGGCGCTGCTATGTCCGAGGCTCTGGCACTGCTGGGCCTGGTCCTCTTCTTCATTGGCTAACAGGTTTTCGACTCAAGCAAGACCTATAGGCTAAGGAAAGGAGGCAAGCGAGTTGAACGTTAAGAACAAAGTGCTCCGTGGTTGCGGCAGCGCAGCCGTCGCATTCGGCGCGGCAAGCGCTATGCTTCCTGCTCAGGCATTTGCCGATGAAGGCAGCGGCGTTGCGGCTATCCTGCCGCAGATGGATGAGTTCATCCCCATGCTCGTTGCGTTCATCATCTTGTGGATCATCCTGGCGAAATTCGGTTGGCCGCTGTTCGAGGGCATGCTTGTCAAGCGCGAGACCACCATCAAGGACGCTCTCGAGCAGTCCGAGAACGCTCGCGTTGAAAGCGAGCGCGTGCTCGCCGAGTACAAGCGCCAGCTGGAGGAAACCAAGGCGCAGTCCGCGCAGATCATCGCCGACGCCAAGAAGACGGGCGAGGCCGTCAAGGCCGACATCACCGCTAAGGCCCAGGCTGAGGCTGCCGGTATGATCGAGAAGGCCCATGCCGCCATCGAGGCTGACAAGAAGGCCGCTATCGCCGAGCTCCAGGGTTCGGTGGCCGATCTGTCCGTCGCCGTGGCTTCCCGCCTGATCGGCGAGGACCTCAACGATGATGAGCACCGCAAGATCATCGAGCGCTACGTGAACGAGGCGGGCAGTTTCAATGCCAACTAACCGCCATGTTCAAAAGGAAAAGGTTGCAACCTATGCATCCGTCCTGCTGGATGCCGCTTTAGCGGCCGGCGGTCAGGATGCGGTGCTTGAGGTTCGCGACCAAGCCGAGCGCATTATCCGCATTATGCGTTCGAACATGGATCTCTCTAGCTCTTTGCAAGACAGCTCTTATACGCCCGAGCAGAGGAACAGCCTTGCGCGCAACGTGTTCGCGCAGGCACATCCGGTCCTTATCGATGTCTTGGCCGTTATGGCCGAGCGCGGGGACTTCGCGTTGCTCTCGCGCGTATGGGAGAGCTACGGAGAGCAGGTCGAACGCAAGCTGAACGTCACCGTGGTCGACGTAACCACCGTCGTGCCGCTCGACGATCACCTGCGCGAGGTTATTACGAAGAAAGCTGAAGCCGACTTGGGCACCAAGGTCGTTTTGCGTGAGAGCATCGACAAGTCCCTGATCGGCGGCATTTTGATGAGCGCCAACGGCAAGCGAATCGACGCCAGCATGACGTCTCAGCTTGAGGCTGCTCGCAATGTGCTGAAACATTCCACAGATGGAGGTGAATGCTAGTGACTGAAATCACCGCACAGTCTATCGACGCGGCGCTGCGCAAGCAGCTCGATGCGCTGAACACCAGTGTGGAATCCCGCGAGACGGGTTCCGTCATCCAGGTGGGCGACGGCATCGCTCGTGTCGATGGCCTGAAAAATGCGATGGCAGGCGAACTTTTGGAGTTCACCAGCTCTACAGGCCAGGTTGTCTACGGTATGGCACAGAACCTCGAAGAGGATGAAGTGGGCGCCGTTTTGCTGGGCGATGTCGCAGCAATCAAGGAAAACGACGCGGTCAAGACCACCGGTCGTCTGGTTGAGGTTCCGTCCGGCAAGGCCCTGCTCGGCCGTGTCGTGAACCCGCTGGGCATGCCGCTTGACGGCAAGGGCGAGATCAAGGCCGAGGGCACCCGCCCGGTCGAGTTCAAGGCTCCGGGCGTTATTCATCGTAAGCCCGTCCACGAGCCGATGCAGACCGGCATCCTGGCCGTTGACTCCATGATTCCGATCGGTCGTGGCCAGCGCGAGCTGATCATCGGCGACCGTCAGACCGGTAAGACCGCCATCGCCGTCGATGCCATTCTGAACCAGAAGGGCAAGGACATGGTCTGCATCTACGTCGCCGTGGGCCAGAAGGCCTCCACGGTGGCCAACGTGCAGGAGACCCTGGAGAAGCATGGCGCGATGGATTACACCATCATCGTCAACGCTTCCGCTTCCGATTCCGCTCCGCTGCAGTACATCGCCCCGATGGCTGGTGCTGCAATGGGCGAGTACTTCGTCTACAACGGCGAGGACGGCAAGCCCGCCGGTCCGGAGAACCCGGGTCGTCACGTGCTCATCGTCTACGATGACCTGACCAAGCAGGCTGTGGCTTATCGTCAGATGTCTCTGACCCTGCGTCGCCCGCCGGGACGCGAGGCTTACCCGGGCGACATCTTCTACCTGCATTCGCGCCTGCTGGAGCGTGCTGTGAAGATGAACGAGCAGAACGGTCTCGGCTCCATGACGGCTCTGCCGATCATCGAGACCCAGGCCGGCGACGTCTCCGCCTACATCCCGACGAACGTCATTTCCATCACCGACGGTCAGATCTACCTGCAGACCGACCTGTTCTTCCAGGGTCAGCGCCCTGCAGTCGACGTGGGCATCTCCGTGTCCCGAGTCGGCGGCTCCGCGCAGATCAAGCAGATGAAGCAGGTTGCCGGTACGCTGAAGCTCGACCTGGCCGCGTTCCGCGAGCTGAAGGCCTTCACCCAGTTCGGTTCCGACCTGGACAAGGCCACGCAAGACCAGCTGACCCGCGGCGCTGCCATGACCGAGCTGCTGAAGCAGAACCGCTTCCGCATGATGGACGTCTACGACCAGGCCGTTGCCATCTACGCTGGTGGCAAGGGTTACCTGGACGATATTCCGACCGAGGACATCGTGCGCTTCCGCACCGAGCTGCTGGAGTTCCTGCATGCTTCCAAGCCGGAGGTGTTCGACGAGCTGGCCAAGGCCGGTAAGTGGACTGGTGACGTCGAGAACCTGACCAACGCTGCGATCGAGGCTTTCAAGCTTCAGTTCGCTCCCACGGCGTAAGGTAGGTAGAGATGCCCAACCTTCACGACATTGAAAGGCGTATCGGCTCCGTCTCTTCGACGAAGCAGATCACGCGTACCATGGAAATGGTTGCTGCTGCGAAGATCCGCCTTGCCGGTGAACGCGTGGCGGCGGCTACGCCGTACGCCGAGTCCATGGTCGAAATGTTGGCCAACGTTGCCAAGCGTGTAGGTGGCTCCGAGAATGCGCTGTTGCGCAAGCATGACGAGGTCAAGAACGTGCTGATCGTCGTCGTCGTGTCGGACCGCGGTCTGGCCGGCGGCTTCAACAGCAACGTGCTGCGCCAAGTCGATCGTTTGATGAAGAGCAAGCAGGCGGCTGGCGCTGAGGTCAGCGTCGTTGCCTGCGGCAAGAAGGCCATCGGCTATTACACGTATCGCCGTGTCGAGCCGGTTCTTGCCTTCGCTGGCCAGTCCGCCGACCCCACGGTCGAGGCTGCGGACGAGATCGCCGCTTATGCGGTCGATGCCTATGCCAACGGATCGATCGACGAGGTCATCGTGGTGTACAACCACGCTAAGAATTCGGCAGAGCAGCAGCTTCGCGAGGAGTTGCTGCTCCCCGTCGACACGTCGGCCATCGAAGCCGCAAAGGCCGAGAGCGCCGATGGGTCCGCGGGCGAGAAGCTTGAGGGCGATGTGATCTTCGAGCCGAGCCCTGAAGCTGTTCTTGACCAGCTGCTGCCGGCGTATGTTCGCACTACGCTGTATCATGCGCTGATCGACTCGGCAGCTGCTGAGCAGGGCGCACGCCGCAACGCCATGATGTCGGCAACGGACAATGCCACCGAGATGGTTAACACGTTGACCAGATTGTATAACCGCGTACGCCAGGGCGCTATCACGACCGAGATTTCGGAAATCGTCGGTGGCGCTGCTGCTTTGGAGGATTAAATGGCTGAACATTTGTTTACTAAGGAGGAGGTCGAGGCCAGCAAAGGCGCCACGGGTCGCATCGTGCGTATCGTCGGTCCTGTTGTTGACGTTGAGTTCCCCCCTGATCAGCTGCCGGCGATTTACAACGCGCTGACAGTTGACGCTAAGACCGAGGCGGGCGACCTGCACGTCGTCCTCGAGGTCGAAACCCACCTGCCGGGCAACATCGTCCGTTCCGTCGCCATGAGCTCGACCGACGGTCTGATTCGTGGCCTGGACGTCCTGGACACGGGCCATCCCATCATGATGCCCGTCGGCCAGGAGACCCTGGGCCGCATTTGGAACGTCATGGGCGAGCCCGTTGACGAGAAACCCATGCCCGAGGTCACCGGCTACATGCCCATCCATCGTCCTGCCCCCGAGTATGACGAGCTGGTCACGAAGACCGAGATCTTCGAGACGGGCATCAAGGCCATCGACCTGATCGAGCCGTTCGTCAAGGGCGGTAAGACCGGTCTGTTCGGCGGCGCCGGCGTTGGCAAGACCGTTATCATCCAGGAGCTCATCAACAACCTTGCTCAGGAGCACGGCGGCACTTCCGTGTTCACCGGCGTTGGCGAGCGTACCCGTGAGGGTACCGACCTGTACCTGGAGATGAGCGACTCTGGCGTTATCAACAAGACCTGCTTGGTCTACGGCCAGATGAACGAGCCTCCGGGAGCTCGTCTGCGCGTCGGCCTGGCTGGTCTGACCGAGGCCGAGTACTTCCGTGATCAGGGCCAGGACGTTCTGCTGTTCGTGGACAACATCTTCCGCTTCACGCAGGCCGGTTCCGAGGTGTCCGCACTGCTCGGCCGCATGCCGTCCGCCGTTGGTTACCAGCCCACGCTGGCAACCGAGATGGGCGACCTGCAGGAGCGCATCACGTCCACGTCCACGGGTTCCATCACGTCCGTGCAGGCAGTTTACGTGCCCGCCGACGACTTGACCGACCCTGCTCCGGCTACGACGTTCACGCACCTGGATGCGAAGACGGTTCTGTCCCGTTCCATCGCCGAGCTGGGCATCTACCCGGCCGTCGACCCGCTGGAGTCCACCTCCCGCGCTCTGGACCCCGCAATCGTGGGCGAGGAGCACTACCGTGTTGCCACCGGCATCCAGGAGCTGCTGCAGAACTACAAGGACCTGCAGGACATCATCGCCATCCTTGGTATGGACGAGCTGTCCGAGGAGCAGAAGCTCACGGTTTCCCGTGCGCGTAAGGCTCAGCAGTTCTTCGGCCAGTGCTTCCACGTGGCAACGCAGTTCACCGGCTTGCCCGGCAAGTACGTCAAGATGGAGGATACCGTCCGCTCCTTTGCCGCCATTCTCGACGGCGAGTGCGACGAGATCCCCGAGCAGTGCTTCCGCCTGAAGGGCGGCATCGACGACGTCTACGCCGCTTACGAGGAAATGAAGAAGGAAGAAGCGTAGTATGGCTAGCTTCAAGTGCGACATCGTCACGCCTGCCGAGAAGCTTGCAGCTTGCGAGGTTGAAATGGTCGTCGTCCCGGGCGTCGAGGGCGAGATGGGCTTTCTGGCCGGTCACGCTCCGCTGGTGTCCGTGCTGGCCGATGGCGAGATCCGCCTGACGCCTGCAGAGGGCGGCCCCGTGCAGCGCTACGAAGTCAAGGGCGGCTACGTGCAGGTTACCGACGACAAGGTGATCATCCTTGCCGATAGCGCAACGCCTGTTGCTGCATAGCCTGGGTGTTGGCTTGAGCATCTGAACCCGCGGCCGCTGGTGCGACTGCTGGCAACGCGACGGTCGTAACCATCGGCTGTTCACCTGAAACGGCTCCCGCCGAAAAGCGGGAGCCGTTTTGCGTATGGTCGCATGAAACCCCGTGCGAAATCCATCGTTTGTTCGAACACGCGTGCGCTAAAGGCTGCTATGATGGGGAACCGGAAAACCACTGCTTCGGTTGTCACAGGCATCCAGCCCGACCGAAGCGCAGCACATCGGCTTGCGAGAAGATTCGAGGCGCATCCATGGCGTTCGTTCATTTGCACAACCATACCGAATATTCCCTGCTCGACGGCCTGACGCATATCAAGGATATGGTCCGCCGTGCAGCCGAGCTTGACATGCCTGCGGTCGCCATCAGCGATCATGGCGTTATGTCGGGCGTTCCCGAGCTTTGCGACGCGTGCGCGGCCATCGAGAAGGAGACTGGCAAGAAGGTCAAACCTATTTACGGTTGCGAAGTGTACTTCACCACCGATGAGGAGCTTCGCAAAGATGTGAAGCCAAGGCTTTACCACTTGCTGTTGCTCGCTAAAACCAACGAGGGCTATCACAACCTGTTGAACCTGGTAAGTGAATCGCACGTCGACAACTTCTACTACAAGCCTCGCACCACGTTCAGCATGTTAAAGAAGTACGGCAAGGGCATCATCGGCTCGTCGGCCTGCATCGCGGGCATCATTCCGAAGCTGCTGGATAACCGTCAGTTCGATGAGGCTGTGGAGTGGGCGAACAAGTTCGCTAGCTGCTTTGAGCCGGGCGATTTCTATATCGAGCTGCAAAACCAGGGCATCCGCACCGACGGCGGGCTTACGCAAACGGAGCTGAATCATCAGCTTACCGAGGTTGCGCATCGTGCAGGTCTGAAGACCATCGCAACGAACGACTTCCATTACCTGCTGCAGGAAGATGCGAAGGCGCAGGATATCATGCTGTGCATCGGCACGGGTTCGGCCGTCAATGACACGAACCGCATGAAATTCGAGAACGACCAGTTCTATATGAAGACGGAAGAGGAGATGCGCGAGGCGCTTCGCGATTTCCCTGAAGCATGCGACACCACGGTGGAGGTTGCCGAGAAATGCAACGTCATCCTTGAGCGCGACTCCATCCTGCCGAAGTTTCCGCTTCCGGAGGGCGAGACGGACGAGAGTTGGTTCCGCCATCAGGTGCTCGAAGGCATGAAGAAGCGCTACGGCGATCCCATTCCCAAAGAGCCGCTTGACCGCGCTGAATACGAGATGAGCGTCATCATCCAACAGGGTTTCCCTGCGTACTTCCTGATCGTGCAGGAATATCTGGACTGGGCGCGAAGCCAAGGCATCGGCGTTGGACCGGGCCGTGGCTCTGCTGCCGGTTCGATCGTCGCATACGCTATGGGTATCACCGACTTGGAGCCGCTATCGAATGGCTTGCTGTTCGAGCGATTCCTATCCCCGGAACGTGTGGAGATGCCCGATATCGACTGCGACTTCGAGGATGAGCGTCGACAGGAGGTCATCGAGCATATCCGCGAGGTATACGGGGCCGATCACGTTACGGGCGTTATCACGTTCGGTAAGCTGCAGGCGAAAAACGCCGTGCGCGATGCGGCTCGCGTGCTCGACTATCCCTATAGCGTAGGCGACAAGATCTGCAAGATGATCGGCGACGAACTGGGTATCACCATCCAGAAGGCGCTGGACACCAACCCTGATTTGAAGAAGGCCTACGATACCGAAGAGGATGTTAAGGCGGTCGTCGATGCGGCGCAGTCCATTGAGGGCCATGTGCGCGGCGAGGGCGTGCATGCATGCGCAACCATCATCTGCCGAGACCCTATGGCCGACCATGTGCCGGTCAAGCGCGATACCAAGGGCGGCGGCATCATCACGCAATACGACGGTCATTACACGCCGGACTTGGGCCTGTTGAAGATGGACTTCCTTGGCTTGCGTACACTGGGCGTGCTTTCGCGTGCGTGCCGCAACGTGGAGATGACCACGGGTCGCAAGATCATCCCCGAGGAGATCCCCACCGACGATGAGGCGGCATTTGCGCTTATGCGTTCGGGCAATATGGACGGCCTGTTCCAGGTTGAGGGCGGCTTGTACGTGAGCTTGTTCGCGCGCCTGCCACCGAAGAGGTTCAGCGACATCGTAGCTTCGATCGCCCTGAATCGCCCGGGCCCGTTGGAGTCCGGCATGGTCGACGACTATGTCAAAGTGGCAAGCGGCAAGACTCCCGTGCATTACTATGATGAACGCCTGCGCCCAGTGCTTGAGGAAACCTACGGCACCATGGTGTACCAAGAGCAGATCATGCAGGTGTCCATGGTCATGAGCGGCTTTTCGGCCGGCAAGGCAGACAAGCTGCGCAAGGCAATGGGCAAGAAGAAGCTCGACATCATGCGCATGCTGCAGGAGGACTGGAACAACGGTGCGGTCGAGAACGGGTACTCGCTTGAGATCGCGAAGAAGATCTGGGATGACGCGGAGAAGTTCGCAAAGTATGCGTTCAACAAGTCGCATTCGGCTGCGTACTCGATCTTGGTTATGCGCACTGCCTACCTGAAGGCGCATTACCCGAACGAGTACATGGCGGCAGTGCTGTCCAGCTACATGGGCAACACCGACCGCTTGATCCGCTATATCTCAAGCTGCAATCACAACGGCACGCCCGTGCTGCCGCCGGATATCAACTCGTCGAACGCCGAGTTCACGCCTGTGGAAAACGGCATCCGCTTCGGCCTGGTCGGCGTGCGCGGCGTTGGTCGCAACGTAGCGGACGAGATCATCGAGGAGCGCGAGAAGAACGGCCCGTTCACCAGCTTGCATGACTTCGTGAACCGCGTCGACGCGAAGTGCTACAACCGAAAGACGCTCGAAGCCCTTATCAAGGGCGGTGCGTTCGATTCGACGGGGTACACGCGCAAGCAACTCATGTACTTCATCGAGGAGACGCCGCTTCTGGAAGGCGCTGCGAAGCGCCAGAAGGACCGTGATCGCGGCCAGGTTAGCATGTTCGACCTGTTTGCGGACGATGCGGATTCGGGCTTCAAGGAAGATGTGCCTGCGCCTGACGGAGTGGAGTGGCCGAAGCGCCAGCTGCTGACATATGAGAAGGAGATCATGAAGATCTACGTCTCGGATCATCCGCTCACGCCGTACGAGAACTACATCTCGCGCATCACGAAGTGGCAGTTGGGTGATTTGGCCGAGCGCACGAAGGAGATCAAGTCCGCGGTGTTCGTGGGCATGGTGTCCAATGTTGTGACGAAGCTGACGAAGCGCGGCACGAAGATGGCCACGTTCGACCTTGAAGACACTACGGGCCACGTGGAATGCATCTGCTTCAAGTACGAGGAGAACGCCGAGGCCATCCAAGAGGATGCCATCGTCAAGATCAAGGGCAAGTTCGAGCATTCGGATCGCGGCAACCAGATCATGGTGTTCGAGACTGAGATGCTTGAGCTGAGCGAAGAGGACGCGAAGCCTCGTCAGCTGCGCCTGAGCGTGCCTATGTCGGACTTCGACCAATCGAAGTCCATGCGTTTGAACCGCATTCTGAAATCGTACCCGGGGCGTGATGGCGTGGTGCTGTTCGTGAAGCAAAGCGATGGGCATAAGTTCCGGGCGGAGCTGCCGGTCACGGTGGATGCGGAAAGCCCCATCATGCGCAGCGAGCTGACAGATTTGTTCGGCTATAACGTGCTCACCGCGTAGTAGGCGTATCGTTTGGCGTTCGCCTTGGGCAGCTTTTACCATAGTGCGTGTTGGCTGTGCAACAAAGGGTTGTTTTGCTCTCTGTTCACGGATGCCTCTTACCGTGCTGTGTGCGAGGTATGCGCACGTGGTATTGGATATCCCATGGGACCCGGATGTGAATCCGGGTCCTGTTTCTTTTGCCGGGCGTTGTCGCGTATCATGGACCGCATGGATAAGATGATTGTACATACCAAACAAGCGACGCAGGCGATAGACGCGGTGGCACAAGCGGAAGCCGCGGGGATGCGAGAGAAAGGCATGGCGACTCAGACGCAAGGCTTGCTGCTGACGGAAGGCGCGGCGTTGCAAGAGAGAGTTGCGGCGGCGCAGGACGAGGGCGTGGTGGCGCAGGCGGAAGCCGCGGAATCGCAAGCCAAAACCGTTCCGACTCTGGCCAAAAGCGAGAGAGCAAAGGCGAAAACCGTGGCGGCGCAGGACGAACGCATGACGCAAGCCGAGCGCGCAGCGGCGTATGCCGATGCGGGACGGGCGAGCGATGCCGTGGGTTTCGAACGTGAGGATGCTGAGCGCACCTTGTCGCTGACGGTGTCCTACAATGGCGGCCCGTTTTGCGGCTTTGCCCGTCAACCTGGCAAGCTTACTGTTCAGGGAGAGCTTGAGCAGGCGCTGTCCCTGGTGATGCGCAGGCCGGTGGAAGTGGTGTGCTCTGGTCGCACGGATGCGGGAGTGCATGCGCTTGGCCAGGTGGTAAGCTTCAACGTTTCCGCCGATGAGCTGGAAAGCCGCAGCCTGTACAGCTTGCGTCGAAGCTTGAACGCGTTGACGCATGAGGACATCACGGTGCGCAAGGTTGAGGAGCGCGAGCCGGGTTTCAGTGCTCGGTTCGATGCGCAATGGCGCGAATACCACTACCATATCTGCTTGGACGACACACCGCCGCTGTTCATGCGCGATTTCAGCTGGTTCGTGAATGTCGACCTGGATATACCGGCGATGCAGCAGGCTGCGCGCTACCTGGAAGGCGAGCACGACTTTAAAAGCTTCTGCATGGCGGCCAGCGCCGTGGGCAAGCCTACGTGCCGCAACGTGCATGAGATCTCGCTTTCGCGCGAGACCATCATGGGCGAGGAGGTGCTGACCATCAAGGTGGTGGGCAATGCATTTTTGCATTCCATGGTGCGAACCATCGTGGGTACGCTGGTCATGGTTGGCCGCGGCCTGCGCAAGCCCGAATGGGTGCGGGAGGTGCTTGAGGCTTGCGACCGGACCGCGGCGGGGGAGAATGCTCCGGCAGCAGGCCTGGTGTTTTGGAAGGTGCAGTACTGATGGCGGGCAAACAGGGGGCCAAGCGCCCTGGGCGCAAGGCGGATAAAAAACGCCGTCTTGCGAAGTTCACCCATCTGTACGAAAGCCGCGATAAGCGTTTGTGCGTGTTCGAGGATGAGCATGGCCACCTGACAAGCGTTCGAGCATCGCGATTGGCGTGACGGAGGGCTCTTCGAGTGCCGGCCATCGTTAGCACAGCAATCCGAGGGCCTTGCTATCAACTAAGAAGCCCCTTGCAACCTGGCGGGTTGCAAGGGGCTTCGGCATTACTGCGATGCCTCGGCTACTAGCGAGCCTTCGGCTTTTCCGGCACCGTCTTGTCCACAAAGTAAATCTTGTACCACATGAGGAACATGTAGACGATCCAGATCTTGCGGCTGCGGTCAGCGCCGGCTTTGTGCTCGTCAAGCAGTCGCACCAGCTCATCGGTGTTGAAGAACTCGCGCGCGATGTCGCCGGTGAACCATTCCTTCACCTGGTTGTAGTAGCGGTCCTGGCGCAGCCAGTTCACCACGGGGACGGGGAAGCCGAGCTTCTCCTTCTGCGCCCAGTCCTTCGGGATGGCGCGCTCGGATGCCTCGCGCAGCGTGAGCTTGGTTTGCGTTTCGTTGGCCTTGAGCGGCGTGGGGATGGTAGCCGACACGTCGAACACGCGGCGGTCCAAGAACGGCACGCGGGATTCCAACGAATGGGCCATGGACATCTTGTCCGTTTTCAGCAGGATGTCGCCGACCAGCCAGAAGTACAGGTCCACATACTGCATGCGCGTGGTCTCGTCCAGGTCCTTGACCTCGGCGTATACCGGTGCGGTGAGCTGTTGGGGGGTGGGAGCGTTGCAGCCGCCGCGCAGCAGCTGGGCGCGCTCCTCCGTGGTGAAGGCGACGCCGTTGGCGTTGGTGTAGTACCAATCCTCGGGCGTTTCGCTGGCGCGCTCAAGGTAGTTCGCGCCGCGGATGCCCAGCTTGCGCATGATGCTGGAGGCGCCGCGCAGCAGGCTCTTCGGGGCCCAGGAAAGCTTGGCATTGGAGAACGGCGTTTGGTAGATGCGGTAACCGCCGAAGAACTCGTCGGCGCCTTCGCCGGAAAGCACCGCCTTGACCTGCGTTGCCGCGATCTGGTCCACGAAGTACAGTGCCACGGCGGACGGGTCGGCCGACGGCTCGTCCATGTGCCACTGCACGTGGGGCAGGCTTTCCCAGTACTCGTCCTCGCCGATGTACTTGTTGGTGTTGGCGATGTGCAGCTCGTCAGCGAGCTCGTGGGCCCACGAAATCTCGTCGCGCATCATGCCGCCGGCGCCTTCGGCGTTGTTGGCGGCGGCGTTCTTGTAGCAATCGAAGCCCACGGTGAACGTTTTGATGTCGGGGTTTTCCTTGGCCAGGCAAGCCGCCATGTAGCTGGAGTCGATGCCTGAGGACAAGAAGCTGCCGACCTCGACGTCGGCCACGTTGTGGTAGCGGACGCTGTCGCGCACGGCTTCGTCGATGGCTTCGACGGTATCCTGGCGGCTGCGTTGCATATCGAAGTTGTATTCGGGTCGCCAGTAGCGGCGCTCGGTGATGGACCCGTCGGCATGCACGGTCATGCAGTGCGCGGGAGCCAGCTTGAAGATGCCTTTGAAGAACGTCTCGGGAAGGGCGCTGAACTGGAAGCACAGGTACTGCTCGAGCGCCTCATGGTTCAGTTCGCGCGTGTAGTCCGGATGCTCGAGGATGCACTTGATCTCGGACGCGAAGATGAAGCGGCCGTTTTGCTGCGTGTAGTAGAACGGCTTGATGCCGAAAAAGTCGCGGGCGCAGAACAGCTCGCGCGAATCGCGGTCCCAGATGGCGAACGCGAACATGCCGCGCAGGCGGTCGAGCACGCATTCTCCCCATGCCAGATAGCCCGTGAGCAGGACTTCGGTATCGGAGTTGGTTTGGAACTGCCAGCCCTGCGCCTCGAGCTCGGCGCGCAGGTCGCGGTAGTTGTAGATCTCGCCGTTGAACACGATGGCGAAGCGCCCCTTGGCGGCAGCCTGCTCGGGCGTGCCGCACGGGGTGCCATCAAGGCGCAGCGCCGGCGAGGTGATGACGGCGGCGTGCTCGCCCGTGGAGCGCACCATGGGCTGGTTGCCGTTGGCAAGGTCGATGAGCGAAAGGCGGCGATGGCCCAAGGCGATGCCGCTTTCGGCGTCGATATACTGGCCTTCGCCGTCGGGCCCGCGATGGGCCATGACGTCGCACATGGCTTTCAGTGTGGGCAGGCTTGCATCATCAGCCTGCGTGAATCCGCAGATACCGCACATGGTGAGGCATCCCTCCAATCGTATATAAAGGTAAGGTTCATCATAACGAATGGGGCGGACGGTGGCACGCCTCCCGCGAAAAGCGCAGATTTTCCTGCACCCGGCGCTAGGCGGGAAGGTGTTGGGCTTGGCGCATGCTACACTGCGGGAAAGGCCCGCTTGTGCGGAAGAGACGTCTGCGTCGGTTGGCTGACGGAGAGCTTGCAGGGGGAGTGCCTGAGCCGATGGGCCGATGAGGCTCACGGTCGAAAAGGGCTTCTCGTGTGCGCTTGGTCAGGTTGCGTCGAGCCTAAGGGCGGGGCGTTGACGACTTGCCTGCGAAGGGGCGCAAAACGTTGATGGGGAAAGGGGCATGTTATGAAGGTGCATGTGGAATTGGAAGGCGGCCTGTTGGCGGACAGGTTCGGGAAGTATGCGTCCGAGCCGGACCGACTGGAGGGCTTTCCCGTGCGTTCGTTTCCCATTGAGATAAGCGATGTGCCGCAGGGGGCGCGGACGCTCGCCCTGGCGTTCATCGATTACGACGCCATCCCCGTGGGCGGCTTCTGCTGGATTCACTGGACCGCGTGCAACCTGCCTGCGACCACCACGCTCATCCCCGAGGATGCCAGCCGCACGGGGGCGGTTGATATGGTGCAGGGTCGCAACAGCAATTGGTCGCCCATGGCGCACGGCAGCGACAACCCGCAAGTGCACTCCCGTTATTGCGGCCCGCAGCCGCCTGATGCCACGCACGGCTACACGCTGAACGTGTATGCGCTCGATTGCGCGCTCGATCTGTCGGAAGGCTTCTATCTCAACGAGCTGCGCCGCGCGATGGACGGCCACGTCCTCGATCGGGCGTCCGTGGAGCTGCCGAGCCGCGCGTAGGGTCGATGCGGTGCGTAGCCCCTTTTGATTCGCCCGGTAAGGGGGATTCTTACAGTAATGAAACGGATTCTGTGGTTTGACGCTATGCGGAGTAGCGCCGCAGGTGGGGTATTTTACAATGACGGGTACGCAATAGGGCGCCTGTCGTCTTGACGCTTGGGCGCGGGCGGTCTGCCGTGGGGCTGGCCGCCCGCGCTTGTTTTCGCGATGGCGCCGCAAGGCTATGAAACCGCGCTCAACAGCGCCGGCTATGGAAGAGGTACCGCCTGCTATGAAAAACGTTCTGCACGTGCTCGGCCGCGACCTGCTGCGCCTTTTGAAGGCGCCGGCTGCCCTGGTGGTGGCCGTGGTGCTGGTCGTGCTGCCGTCGACGTACACGTGGTTCAACGTCATCGGCTTTTGGAACCCCTACGACAACACGGGAAACATGCGCGTATGCGTGGTGAATCAGGACGCCGGGTCCGAGAACGATTTGATGGGACAGATGAACCTGGGCAACCAGATCGTGGACACGCTGCACGAAAACCACCAGCTGAAATGGGAGTTCACCGATTACGACGACGCGATGCGCAAGGTGGAATCGGGCGAGGTCTATGCGGCGTTCGTCATCCCTGAGGACTTCACCGCCAACCTGTTCACGATCGTGACGGGCGATTTCCGGCAGCCCAACCTGCAGTATTACGTCAACGAGAAGATGAACCCCGTGTCGCCGAAGGTGACCGATGCGGGATCTTCCACCCTTGACGAGGCCATCAACAGCCAGTTCGTTTCCACGGTCAGCTCGGTGGTGGCGGATACGCTAAACGACAAGGTCGTCGAAGCCGAGCAGAACCTGATCACCGCGCAGAACGATTCGGCCGCGCAGCTTTCGCGCGCCGTTGATTCCGTTTCCAGCGCGCGTACGACCGTGAGCGGGTTGGCGGCATCAACCGAGGAGGCCCGCCAGAAGGCGCAATCGGCGAAAGGCCAGCTTGAGCAGGCTCGAGCCGACGCGCAAACCGTGCAGGACCAGTTGCAGCAGGTCAGCGACCTTTCCTTGACGCTGCAAAACAGTTTGGGCACGTTCACGTCGGTGGCCATGCCCGGCATGTCGAACTCGAATCTGATGCTGTCGCAAGCAGCGTCGCAGGCGGCCGGGTCGATCACCGATGCCTCCAACGCCATATCCAGCGCGCAAGGCACCGTTGACGCCGCGGCCGATCGCGCCCAGGGCGTGTTGGACGTGAACACTGCCGTCATCGAGCAGTTGCAGATCGTGCACGACCAGATGCCCGACTCCGACCCGAACAAGGAACAGCTGCGATTCGCCATCGATTCTCTGACCGCCCGCAATGCCGAGCTGCAGCGCGATTTGAACGACCTGAAGACGCTCAGCGGCGACGTGGATGCCACGGCCGCCAGCGTCGCGGCCGCCGCCAACACCGTCAACGCCGCCGCGCAAAACGCCATCACCGCTTCGGGGGCTTATCAGCAGCAGCTGTTCGGCAGCGCCTTGCCGCAGGTGAGCAACGGCATCTCCCAGGTCGGCATCGCCGCCGCCAGCTTGAAGGGGGCCATCTCGAACCAAGGCTACCTGATCGACGAGACCTCGGGCGTGATCGACCAGCTGTCCGGGACGCTGCACGTGGCAAGCGACGCCATGGCGCAGACCGACGCGCTGCTGTCCAGCCTTGAGGGGACCATGCGCCAGGCGCGCAACGACGTGTCCCTGCTGGGAACGTCCTCCGCGGTGTCCGAGCTGATGGACAACGGGCGCATCGACCCCGAGAAGATCGCCGAGTTCATGCAGGCGCCCACGCAGGTGACCACCGAGAAGCTGTACCCGCTCAACGCCTACGGTTCGGCCATGGCCCCGCTGTTCATCAGCCTGAGCCTGTGGATCGGCACGTTGATGCTGTGCGTCATCTTGAAGCTGGAAGTCGATAAAGAAGGCGTGCCCGGCCTGACGGTGATGCAGGGCTATATCGGCCGCTGGCTGTTCTTCGCTTTGCTGGTGACCCTGCAGGCCGTGGTGTGCGTGGCGGGCTGCCTGCTCATCGGCGTGCAAGCGGCATCGGTGCCGGCGTTTTTCGCAACGGCGGTTTTGCTGTCCCTTTCCTACCTGTGCATCACGTACACGCTGTCGTCGTCGTTCCAGCATATCGGCATCGGCTTGTGCATCATCATGGTGTTCGTCCAGATTCCGGGCGGCACGGGTTTGTATCCGGTCGAGATGACCGACGCCTTCTTCCGCACGGTGTACCCCATGTTCCCGTTCACCTACGGCATCAACGCCTTGCGCGAGGCCATCGGCGGATTCTACGGCACGCAGTGGTTGGGCTATTGCGGAGTGCTGCTGCTCATCGCGCTGTCCATGGCACTGGTGGGCCTGTTCGTGCGACCGCATCTGACCAACCTCAACCGTCTGGTGGCGAAGGAGATCGAGCAAAGCGACCTGCTCAACGTCGAGGAGGCCTTGGTTCCCGAGCGACGTTACCGTATCGGGCAGCTTATCCGGGCGTTGTCCGACCATGACGAGTTCCACAATGCGGTGCGCCAGCAGGCCGATACGTTCCTGAGACATTATCCTCGCCTGAAGCGCGGCGCGCTCATTTTGGGTATCGCCGTGCCAGTGGTGGTTTCGGTGGTGTTCGCCGTGACCACTACCGAGAAGGTGGTCATCCTGACGGCATGGCTGACCTGGCTGGTCATCCTTATCGGCTTCTTGCTGGGATTGGAGATGGTGCGCGACAACATCCAGCGCCAGGCGTCCATCGACGGGATGAGCGATGACGAGTTGCGCGGGCATCTGGCCGATCGGGGCAAGAAGGTGGTCAAGGAATTGGTGCCCGCTGCCATGTCGACGGCGCGCGTTTCGGTGCCCGTCGACCGCTCCGCCCGTGCGGCGGGCGTGTCCGTGCCGCTGCCGCCTGTGGGCGTGGCTGCCGACGACCTGGCGGACCGGCCCGCCTCGACGCGCGACGTCCATGATGCCGGGCAGGGCGCTGCCCGCAAGCCGAAGGATGCCCCGGGTAAGGGCGCATCGCTGATGGATCTGGCGGCCAAGGGCAAACCGGCGTACTTCGACGGCCCGTTTTTGACCGATGAGGAGGCTCACGGCGAAAAGGGCGAAAACAGCAAGGACGATGAGGAGCTGCTTGAGGTGGAGATGCCCGCTCTTGAGCTGAGCGCAGACGACCTTGAGGCGCTTGCGCAGCGCAAGGCCGAGCGCGGCAAGCACGGCAAGAAGCATAAGAAGAAGGGCGATTCGAAGAAGGGGGGCGGCCATGCGTAACGTGTTCAAGCTGTTCTCCTACGATATCAAGCACCTGTTCGGCAACGTGATAACCGTGGTCATCGTCTTGGGCCTGGTGTTCTTGCCGTCCATTTTCACGTGGTACAACGTCATCGCGTGTTGGAACGTGTTCGACAACACGGGCAACCTGAAGGTTGCCGTCGCCAATTCCGACGAGGGATACCAAAGCGACCTGCTGCCCACGAAGATCAACGTTGGCGACAGCGTGGAGTCGGCGTTGCGCGCCAACGACCAGCTTGACTGGGTGTTCACCGACGAGGAGGACGCCATCGACGGCGCGCGATCGGGCAAGTACTATGCGGCGGTGGTCATCCCGCAAAGCTTCAGCTCCGACATGATGAGCTTCTACTCCGACGACGCCGAGCATGCCGAGCTCATCTACTACGAGAACGAGAAGAAGAACGCCGTGGCACCGCGCGTGACCGATCAGGCGTCCAGCAAGGTTGCCGCCCAGGTGAACACCACGTTCGCCGAGACCATCTCCGATGTGGCCCTGGGGCTGATCGATTCGCTGGGGACGGTGGCGGATGATGCCGATGCGGCGGGGCAGGTGGCCAAGCTTTCGGGCACCATATCCTCGTCCGCCGATCAGATGCGCACCGCCGCCGACGTGCTCGAGTCGTACGCGAACCTGGCGGGGACGGCGCAGGCGCTCGTAGGAAGTTCCACCCAGCTTCTGGGCAATGCGCAAAGCGCGGTGAAGGATGCGCAGCAGCAGGCCTCGGGGGCGAAAAGCGGCGCCGAGACCATCGGCGATGCGCTGACGACGTCGGTTTCGTCCTTGTCCGATGCCCTGGCCCAAAGCTCCGACGGCTTCAACCAGGTGCCCGCGGCCATCGATAAGGTATATGCGCAGGTGGATACCGATAAGGCGAACGCCGCGCAAAGCCTTCGCGACCAGGCGGCCGACGTGGATTCCCAGATAGAGCGCTATCAGCAGCTCATCGAGGTGCTTGAATCCATCAAGCCGCAGCTCGACGAGCAGTACCGCCCCGCGGTGGATGCCGTGGTGTCGCAGCTGAACACGTCCATATCCTCGCTTGGGAAGCTGCGCGACAGCTTGACCTCGGCGGCGGACAAGATGGCTGCCGGAAACGACCCGGAATCCGCGTCCCGCGCCGATATCCAGGCGAAGCTCGACGAGGCGAAGGCGAACGCCGACAAGCTGAAGAACGACTACGAGAACAACCTGAAGCCGGGCCTTGAGAGCTTGGCGAGCTCGGTGGCGCAGGCGGCCCAGTCGCTTTCGGCGCGCGCTTCGCAGCTTTCCGGCGTGGGCGACGACCTGAACGGCGCCGCGTCCTCGGTGACGTCCGACCTTGCGGGCGCGCGGAGCGCCATCCGCGCCATGTCCGATGAGCTCCGTGGGTCGGCCGACAAGATGTCGGCGTTGTCTCAACGCGTCAACGAGGCGTTGGCCAGTGGAAACATGGAGCAGCTGAAGCAAATCATCGGCTCGGACCCCGAGGCCCTTGCCAAGGCGGTGTCCGCGCCTGTGGGGGTTGAGCGCGTCGCCGTGTTCCCGGTGGAGGACTTCGGTTCTGCCATGGCGCCGTTGTATACCACGCTGGCCCTATGGGTGGGGTCGTTGCTGATCATGGTGCTGCTGAACCCGGTTCCCTCCGAACGCGCCAAGCGCGAGGCGGGGCTGGTCGAGCCTAGGTCTTGGCAGCTGTTCTTCGGACGCTATGGTGCGCCGTTCGTATTGGCTTTCATGCAATCGACGGTGGTGTGCCTGGGCAATATGCTGTTCGTGGGGGTCCAGGTTGCCAACCCGCTGCTGTACCTTGTGTGCTTCTGGACGGCGGGCTTCGTGTTCAGTTTCATCATCTACACGCTGGTGTCGCTGTTCGCCAACCTTGGCAAGGCGCTTGCCGTGCTGTTGCTCATCATCTACGTGACCGGCGGCGGTGGCAGCTTCCCCTTGCAGCTGCTGCCCGGCTTCTTCCAGGCCGTCAGTCCGTTTTTGCCGGCGACGCACGTCATCAACGCCATGCGCGCGGCGAGCATGGGCGTGTACCAGAACGATTTCTGGGTGCAGATCGGCATAACGCTCGCCTTCATCGTGCCGTTCGTGATCATGGGTATCCTGCGGCCGGTGCTCTCGCGCTTCACGTATTGGTTCGTGGAGCAGGTGGAGAAATCGAAGGTGGTTGCCTAGCCGGCTGCTGTCGGAAAGGCTGGTTTCTTGGGGCGCAGTTCGGTTTCGGGCGGCGCCCTTTTCGCATATGCGCGTGCGTTCGGGCCCGTTCGGTGGTTCGTCTTGCCTTGCGGCAGGGTTCCGATCGCGGGTCGGCGGCCCGTCGCGCGCTGCATGGAGTATAATCATGGGCAGGTTCAACACGGTGCGTTACCTGTTTGAACGACGGCAACGTAACGGTTGGGTCCGAAAGCAAGGCGCCAAGGGGCAAGCCTTGCGCATCCGGCGATCGTCCGCCGGTTTCAAGCCCGCGCGGCGGGGTGCCGCTGGGCGCTTTTGAGGGAAGGAGCCCGTTATGATGTTCCGTCATGTCATGGTCCCCTATGATGGGTCCGATCACGCGAAGAACGCTCTGAACTACGCCAAGGACCTGGTTGCCGGCGATGCCGATGCCAAGCTGTCCGTGGTGCATGCCGTGCCGTCCAGCTACATGGGCGTGGATCGCATGGGAACCGATGGCGCGCTTGACGGCGTGCCCTACGGCATGCTGGATTACGAAGAGTATCAGGGCGTGGTCAAGCGCGTGCTCGATGAGGCGCAGAAGCGCGTTGCCGAGGATCTGGGCGATGCTCTGGCCGATCTGGGCGACCGTGCCCAGGTGGAGGCCGTCGCCGGCGCTTCTCCGGCAGATGCGCTGTCGCGCTACGCCGAGGAGCATGATTGCGACCTCATCGTCATGGGCCGTCGCGGCCTGGGCGCCATCCGCGGCATGCTGGGCAGCGTCAGCTTCGGCGTGCTGCGCGCCACCGATGTGCCGGTGCTTACGGTGAAGTAGCCTTCGCCTGTTGTTTTGGCTGATAAGCCGTCTGCAACGCTTGCCGTTGCGGGCGGCTTTTTCGCGTTTCGGGACGTATGGCAGAGCTCGAGCGCCTGCCTTCGAATCGGGTGCGCCCGATATTATGGCGACAAAGCATCGCTGAACCGTGCCGGGTGCCGGGGCGTTGCGGAGACGGGGCGTTGGGGTTTCATGTCGGCTTGCGTTGCGATCGGGGCTGCCGTTTCGCTAGGCCGCTTGCGTCCCCAGCGCCCAGCGTACCAGCATCTTGCCGGCGACGACGCCCAGCACGCATGCGGCCAAGCTGCCGAGCGCATAGGCGCCGCCTATGGCGTATTCGCCGCGCTCGAGTAGGCCGAGCGTTTCAAGCGAGAAGGTGCTGAACGTGGTGAAGCCGCCGCACAGGCCGGTTTTCAGGAACAGCATGGCGTTTGAGGGCAGCATGCCAGGGCGGATGCTGGCCGCTTCCACCACGGCGCCGATGGCCACGGCTCCCGTGAAGTTGATGGCGAAGGTGATGAGCGGGAATTGTCCCTGATAGGGAAGCAATCCAAGCAGATAGCGCGCGATGGCTCCGCAAAAACCGCCTGCCCCGACGCATAATGCCGCGATCATGGCACATCCTTTCCAATACGTGTTCTTCGGGTTCGTATTGTAGTGCAACCCGTTGCCGCATGCGTTGGTTGCTAGACTGGACGGGAACGAAAGGAGCTGACCATGGCGGATGAGATGATGGATAAGGACCCGGCTTCGGCGCAGATGGGGTCGGCGGAGGCGGGCATCGCCCCGGCCGATGTGCGTGCGGCGCATGATATGGCGGCGTTCGTGCAGGAGTGCCCGAGCATGTTCCATACGGTGGCGGCCGTGCGGCGGCGTTTGGATGAGGCGGGCTTCGCCTATCTGCCTGAAAGCAAGCCGTGGGAGGTTCGGCGCGGCGGGTGCTACTACACCGTGCGCAACAACTCGAGCATCATCGCGTTCAAGGTCGGTGCGAAGCTTGACGCGTATCGCTTCCAGCTTACGGCGTCGCATTCCGATTCTCCGACGTATAAGGTCAAGGCGGCTCCCGAGCTTTCCGGTCCGTCGGGCTATATGCGTTTGAACGTGGAAGCATATGGCGGCGTGATGGACCATACCTGGTTCGACAGGCCTTTGTCTGTGGCGGGCCGAGTGCTGGTTCGTTCGGGCGGCCGCGTGGAAAGCCGCCTGATCGCGCCTGATGCGGATCTGCTGATCATCCCTCGCGTGCCCATTCATCTTGATCGCGAGGCGAATTCCCGTTTCTCCCCGAACCGCGCCGTCGACCTGTGCCCGGTCATGTCGGCGGGGGAGCTTGGGCCTGGGTCCTTCGATCGGCTGGTCGCCCAGGAGGCGGGCGTCGCGCCCGAGCAGGTCCTGGCGCGCGACCTGTTCCTGGTGAATCGTCAGCAGCCTTCCGTGTGGGGCTGGGGTAGCGAGTTCATAAGCGCTCCGCGTTTGGATGACCTGGGGTGCGTCTACATCTCCCTTTCCGCGTTCCTGACCGCGGGCAACGACGATGCCGTCTCGGTGTTCTGCTGCTTCGATAACGAGGAAGTGGGCTCGAACACCAAGCAAGGCGCCATGTCGACGTTTTTGCGCGATTGCCTTGAGCGCGTGAACACGGGACTTGGGTTCACGCCCGAGCAGCTGCGGTGCGCGCTGGCGAAGAGCATGCTGGTCAGCTGCGACAACGCCCACGCTGTGCATCCGAACCATCCCGAGCTCTACGACGAGGGCAATCGCGTGATGCTCAACCGCGGTCTTGCGGTGAAGGAGGCGGCGAACCAGAAGTATTGCACCGACGCGTTCAGCCGTGCGGTGTTCTGCGCGATATGCCAGGATGCGGGCGTGCCCCTGCAGCGCTTCGCGAACAGAAGCGACATGCCGGGCGGGTCCACGTTGGGGAATCTGTCGAATATGCAGGTGAGCATGCATGCCGTCGATGTGGGCTTGCCTCAGCTGGCCATGCATTCCAGCTACGAGACGGCCGGCGTCGCCGACATCGCCTTGGGGACGGCCGCGTTGGAGGCGTTTTACAACGCGGATGTCCGCATCGAGGACGCCGATTTCGCGGACCTGCGTTTGTAGGGGCGTTGGATGCGTGGCCGGATCGGCGGGCTGCAAGGATGCCGATTGTAAGGTGATGGTTGCGCTAATGGACATATTGCTGCAATATGGGGCGTTGCGCATGGGCGAAACGAGCACGTGCGCAATGATGCGATTCGCAAAACGATAGGAGTATTTTGCAGCAGACATCCGCCGGCGCCGACGCGCCTTGCGTCCATATCATCACCGATTCCGCTTCCGACCTGGTGCAAGGCGAGCTTGAGGGTATAAGCGCCATTGTGCCGCTTTCCATCGCGTTCGGTGATGAGGAGTACTTGGACGGCATAGACCTGTCCCATCAACGGTTTTACGAGAAGCTGGTGGAATCCGACGAGCTTCCGCGCACCAGCCAGGTAACGCCGTTCGCGTTCTCGCAGGTTATCGAGGGCGTGCTCGGCGCGCCCGATGCCGGCGGCCCGGACGAGGCGGTGGTCATCACGCTGTCCGCGAAGCTGTCGGGCACGCACGAGAGCGCGCTTGCCGCGGCGCAGGCATGGGGAGGCCGCGTGCACGTGGTGGATTCCACGAACGTGACCATCGGGCAGAAGGCCTTGGCGGCATATGCGGTGCGTTTGGCGAAGCAGGGCATGTCGGCGGCCCAGATAGCCTCCGAACTCGACGATGCGAAAGGTCGCATCCGCCTGGTCGCGCTGCTTGATACGTTGGAGTACCTGCAAAAGGGCGGCCGCATCTCCAAAACGGCGGCCTTCGCCGGCGGCGTGCTGTCCATCAAGCCCGTGGTCGCCATCCAGGACGGCGCCGTCGCGGTGCTCGGCAAGGCGCGCGGTTCGAAGAAGGGCAACAACCTGCTCATCCAGCAGGTGAAGGAGGCCGGCGGCATCGACTTCGACATGCCGTTCTTCCTGGGTTATACCGGCTTGGGCGACGATCTGGTGCGCAAGTACATCGAGGATAGCCGCGAGCTGTGGGAAGGCCATGTGGAAAGCGTCGGCTATTCCATCGTGGGCGGCACCATCGGCACGCATGTGGGGCCGGGCGCCGTGGCGTTGGCGTTTTTCGCCAAGCGGTAGCGCACCGCCGGCAAGCATTTCGCCCCGGCATCGTAACCGTATGGTTACGATGCCGGGGCTTTTTTATCCGCAGCCGGGCGTGGAATGCGATCGGCGATAGCCGGAACCTTTTTGCGGCCGTTTTGGTAGCATATACCTCCATACGCGTATGACCTGCAGTTTTAGTGGTATTACCCACGATATTCCGTATGTTGTGCGAGGGGGTTGCAATGAGTCCGAGCATCGAGCAGCTTGATCGTTTCGTAAGATCGGCGCGTGCGGGTTCCTACAGCGCCGCTGCGCAGGAGCTGTACGTTTCCCCGCAAACCGTTTCGAAATCCGTCCATGACATGGAGCACAAGCTCAACATCGTGCTGTTCGAGCCGACAGGGCGCCGTCTGCGCCCCACTGCCCGCGGCGCGCAGGTGCTTCATCGCGCCTCCGAGGTCTTGGAGGGAGTGGACGATATCCGGCGCATCTGCGGCGACGGCGGATTGCCGGGTGCGGCGGAGGCTTCTCGGATGCGCGTTGCGGTGGCCAGCTCCCCTTTGCGCGGCAGCGTGATGCTCGAGCGCGATTTCCGCAGTTTCCGGCGCCGTTCGCATGTTGCGCTCGATGTGTCGTTCCTTTCCAGCGGCTCGTGCTTGTCGGAGCTGAGGTCCAAAGCGGTGGATGCGGCGGTGGTGCCGGGGCGCCCGGAGGCCGAGGGCCTTGTGTCGGAGCGCGTGGGCGTGGTCGAGCTGCGTTTGCTGGTGTCGCGAGGGCATTCGCTCGCATCGCGAGAGGCGCTCGCCCTTGCCGACTTGGAAGGCGCCCTGCTTGCCGAGCCGTATGATTCCCGTTGCCTTAAGGCGACGGTGCTCGAGCTGCTCTCCCGACGCGGCGTGCGCCCGCGGTTGGCGTCGCTGGAGATGTCGGCCGCGCGGCATCATGGCTTTCTCCATGAAGACGGAGGGGCGGTGCTCGTGGTATGCGATGGCCGCCATCCCGATCAGTTCCCGGATGTGGAGGCGGTGCCGTTCGCGGAAGGGGAGGGCATGGAGTTGCCGGCATGTCTTGTATGGCGGCAGGAAGCGGATGCTGCGCGAATGGGCGCTTTGGCAGAATGCTTGCGCGGCTCGAGGTAACGGTCCGGGACAGGCGCGCCGATCAGGTGCGCCTGTCCCGGGTTTTTCGCGTTCCGGAGATGTGCGGCCGCGGGATGGGGTCGATCGCGCTATGTTGGGATGGCCTTCCCTAAGGCTAGCCGTTCTCGACCATGCAGCCTATCGCCCAGCACCAGCATGCGAGCTCGCGGGTTGGTGCGACGTTGGCCTTGTTCTTGTGGACGCCGCGAGCGGGCATGCCCTCGGCTCGTTGGATGCTCGGCGTGGAGGGCGCGAAAAGGCTTCGGTTGCAGCGTTGAGGCGCTGTTTGTGCGCGTTATGACAGAGCTTGGCATGCCTGAGCTGTCCATGTGCGTTGTGTGGGCAGCTACTACAAGTCAAGCAGCTTATGCCGCAGCGCGTAGTCGACGGCATCGGCGCGCGTTTTCAGATGCAGCTTCTTGAATATCTTGCTGCGGTGCGCCTCCACTGTTTTCACGGATAGAAACATGCGCTCGCCGATTTCCTTGTTCGTGTGGCCTCGTGCGATAAGCTGCAAAATCTCAAGCTCGCGGCTGGATAGCTGTTGGAAAGAGGGGTCGTTCGCCTCGGCGCCTCCCGTATGCTTTGCAAGCAGCGTGGCCATGGTGGGGTGAATGTAGCTGCCGCCTGCAGCAACATCGCGCACGGCTTGGCGCAGCTGTTCGGGCGTCGAATTCTTCAGCACGTAGCCTGCCGCGCCGCCGCGCAGGGTGTACAGCAGGTATTCCGGCTCGGCGAACATGGTGAGGATGATCACTTTCGTGTTGGGGAAGTCGCGTGCAACCTTTTCGCAAGCCACCAGCCCGCTTTGCCCGGGAGGCATGGAGATGTCAAGCAGCAGCACTTGCGGTTTATGCTGCGCTACAAGCGAATAGGCTTGTGTTCCCTCGGCGGCTTCCGCTACCACGGCAATGTCCGGGTCCGCTTCAAGCAGCAGCTTGATGCCGGTGCGCACCACCTCGTGGTCATCGGCGAGAATCACGTTGATCATTGAGGTTCCTCCTGGGCGCGCATGGGCGTGACCAGCGTGACGCGCGTGCCGGTAGCGCCTGATTCGATGGAAAGCGTGGCGCCGACCTGGTTTGCGCGCTCTTGCATGCCCAAAAGCCCGCAGCCGCTGCCTTTGATGGTGGGGTGGGCAACGTCGAAGCCACATCCGTCGTCGGAAACGCAGATGTGCAGCCAGTCGCTTGCGGCCTCAACCTGCACGCGCACCGTGTCGGAGCCCGAATACTTGCAAGCATTCGTCATGGCTTCTTGGCAGATGCGGTAGGCCTGTGTTTCCAGCGCGCGGTCGAAACGCGGCAGCGTCAAATCGCCCTCGAACGCAACGGCCGAGCCATACGTTTGCTCAAGCACCAGCGCTTGGCTACGCAGCGCGGGCACGAAGCCAAGGTGGTCAAGCGCGCTGGGCCGCAGCATGACGGAGATGTTGTGCAGCTCGTCGAGCACGGCGTTGATGCCGCCGTGAGCCTCGTCGAGGATGGCAGCCCCCTCGTCATCAAGATGCTCGCGAAGCCGCTGCAGCGAAAACGTGACGGTGAGTAGCTCTTGTGCAACGCCGTCGTGCAATTCGCGCGATATGCGCCGGCGCTCTTCTTCCTGGGCGCCGATGATGCGCGCAAGGTCGTTGCGAATGAGGCGCGGAGAGCCATCGTTTTCCGAGGGGCCGCTTCCGCTGGGTGCGTCTGCCCGTCCGAGCGGAACGTTGGCGTCGTCGTGCAGGCTTGCATCGAACCCGATGAACCCTTCGGAAACAACGGTCAGCCCGCAAAACGTTCCGCGCAGCTCGTTGGTGATAAGCGAGCGAAACGTCTGGGCATGGCTTTTGCTGACATCGCGAAACGCGCACAGCAGCACGGCGATGACGTGGTGGTTGCGTTTGAGGGGCAGTGCGCATAGGCTGCGCAGGTCTTCGGCGAACACGATGGGGTAGGACGAGTATTCGCGCGGGTCAAGCTCGGAATCGATATCGGTGAACAGCATGGGTTTGCCGGCCTTCAGCACGATGCCGCCTACGCCATGGCCGGGCGCCAACGCGATGCGCCGGTGCCGGTTGCTTGTTTCGCCGGCGCTGTACACCCATTTCAGCGGTGCGCCGACGAATGCGGTGATGCCCATGGTGACGAAGTCGAAGTTAAGTCGCGCGCGAAGCTGCTCGACGGCGCGTTGAAACGCTTCGTTGTTTCCGTCAAGCGTTGCCCGGTCGAAATTAGAAGCCCCCATGCTCTTCCTTTCCCGCTTGATGCTCCCCGCGCACATTATAGGACGCAGCCTCGGGGGATGACCAGTGCCCGCGTGCGTGGGCAACCGTGCGGTAAAGAAACAAAATGCCAGGCCAGAAGGTATTCATTGGAAAACTATAGGGGTTTCCCCGCGTGTTTTATCGGGCGTTTCCCACAAAGGGCCTTCGCCATCTTCGCCCGCGCGCAAAGGCGCGTAACGTGGCGTCGTGGAGAGATATCGCCCCAGAAGGGAGGAAAGCGGAAATGACGAAAGCGAAAAGGAACAAGTCGGTTGCGTGGGTTGCGGCCCTGTGCGCCTTCGGCCTGGTCGTTGGCCTTTCGGCATGCGCGCCGAACGCCGACAAGGCCGGTCGCGCCGACCAAAAGGCCACGGACAAGCCCGTGGCGCAGCAGGTTGAGCAGGTGCCCGAAGCCGACGAGTATGGCGTGGTGCACGCCGATCAGTGGGCGCAGGACTATCCGGACCAGTACGCGACGTATCGGGAAAACGACGCGAACGGCACGGAGGGCAAGCACGACTACCTGCAGCTGTATCCGGCGCTGAACACCATGTACAAAGGCTATGCCTTCGCACTGGGCTATGATGAAGCGCACGGGCACACCCACGCGCTTCAATCGGTGAAGGAAACGCCGCGCACGCAGAAGAAAGAGCAGCTGGCAAACTGCATCTCGTGCAAAACCCCGCAGTACACCGCGCTGGTGAACGCCGAGGGGGACACGGCTTATCAGGGCAAGTTCAAGGACATGATCGACCAGTTCGACGAGCCCATCAGCTGCTATAACTGCCACGAGAACGACCCGACCCAGCTGGTGGTGGGCAACAAGTTCTTCGTGCGCGCGCTTGGCGACGACGTGAACAACGAGAAGAAGGCGCCGCTTGCCAGCCAAACGTGCGGCCAGTGTCACAACGAGTACTACTTCGATCCCTCGACGAAGGCCACGACGAACCCCTATACGGGAACCGATAAGATGACGCCTGACGCCATCCTGGCGTATTACGACAACCTGGGATTTTCGGATTGGAGGCACGCTGACACCATGGCACCCATGATCAAGGTGCAGCACCCCGAGTTCGAAACCATGTACGGCGGCGAGTCAACCACCATGGCGCGCATCGGCTACACGTGCGCCGATTGCCACATGGGCACGCAAACGGCCGAGGATGGCACGGCGTATACCTCGCACAATTGGATCAGCCCGCTTGAAAACGAGGACATGCTTGCCAACGACTGCAACAACTGCCACGCCAACCTGAAGAGCGAAGTGGCTGCCACGCAGGCAAAAGAAGAGCAGCGTGTGACGTCGATCAGCGAGAAGATCGAGAACCTGACGAACAAGATCGCCACGCAGTATGCCGACGAGATCGCCGCCATCAAGGCCGCCAAGGACGCCGGTGGCAAGCAGGACCCCTCTGCCGAGCTGGCCGCGCTGTGGAAGCTGCAGCGCAACGCGCAGTTCTACTGGGATTTCGTGATGGTTGAAAACAGCGAGGGCGCTCATAACCCCGACCTGACGTTTGAAACCCTGGACAAGGCGGAAGCGGCCGCTGACCAGGCATTGTCGATGCTTGCGTAACAGCGCAGGCGGTGATTCTCTCCGATAGGCTTCGGGGCACATTGCCGGGAACGCGTGCGGAACGCGGGGCGCGGACTCCGCTGCAGCGTTTCGTCAGGTTGCGCATCGAAGCGAAACCGCTGTAAAGTTCGAACCTTTTTGGGAAAGGAGGTTCCGCGTATATGAGCAAGCAAGAGGCAAACGGCGGCATGGCGCCGTCGAAGAAGCGCAAGACGGACCGTAGGTGGCCCATCGTGGCTGCAGTGGTTGCGGTGGTGGTTGCCGTTGCCGGCGGAGGGTTCTGGGTATGGCACGAGCAGCCCAGTTTCTGCAACGCTATCTGTCACACGCCGATGGACCCTTACGTTGCGGCGTTCGATCAGCAGCCGGGCACGGCGGGCGTGGACAAGTGGGGCAACGAAGTGTCGAACACCAGCTCCATGCTGGCCGTGGTGCACGCTGCGTCGAAAGACGAAGGCGGTGCGGACGCGAACTGCCTGAGTTGCCACAAACCCACCATCGCCCAGCAGCTGACCGAGGTGAGCGAGTGGTCTACCGGTAACATGCCCCTGTTCGCCAACGAGGCGTACGGGCTGGTGCTTGGCGAGCGCGACACCGAGCAGCTTGGCGAGTGGCTTGGCCAGGAAGGCGATGCGTTCTGCCTGAACGAGGCGTGCCACAACATAACCCGCCAGGACTTGGTGAAAAAAACGGCGCGCTATGGCGAGCGCAACCCGCACATGGCCATGCACGGCCAGCAGCGCGATTGCGGCGATTGCCACAAGGCGCATCGCGCTTCGGTGAACGCGTGCAGCCAGTGCCACGAGGATGCTCCCATCCCCGATGGCTGGCTGACGTACGACCAAGCGCAGGAAACAGCGCAGCGCGCATAGGGCGTGCGAGAGGGGGAAAGGGTCGCGAATGCGGCCCTTTCTTCGGTAAACGGGTGGTTTAACGAGCAAATTACACTATCTGGGTGATGGAATACCTCCGTTGTTTTCGATATGGTTACCGTTAGAAAGCAAGAAAGAAACGCTTAAGGAAAAGGGAGGGCCTGTGAATACGAGGACGAAGCGTCGCATGATGGCGGTAACCGGCATCATCGTCATCGTGCTGGTCGTGATCTTGGCCGTCGCCGGCGGCTCCGGGGCTGCGAAGTCGGCCACCGTCGCCGACGCCGTTGCGGGCAAGTATGCAGACCAGAAGATCCAGGTGACGGGCAACGTGGTGGAGAACTCCTACGCCACGAACGGCAACGTGCTCACGTTCGCCATTTACGACAAGGACGGAAACCCCGGTGATCGGCTCGAGGTGCGCTATGAAGGCGGCGTGTCGGCCACGTTCGGCAACGACGTGACCGCCATCTGCACGGGCAAGATCGCCGATGACGGCGTGCTGCATGCCACCGAGCTGGTGACGAAGTGCCCTTCGAAGTACGAGAACGCCTCGAGCGCGTTGAGCGTCTCCCGTCTGCTCGAGTACGGCGACCAGGTTGTCGACAAGCCGGTGAAGGTTTCGGGCACGGTGCAGGCAGGCTCGCTGAAGGCGGCGGGCACGGGCGATCGCTTCGTGTTGGCAGACCCTGATTCCGACAAGACGCTCCCCGTCGTATTCGACGGCGCGCTGTCCGACGAGATTGCCGAGGGAAGCTCGCTGGTGGTCACCGGTAGCCTGTCGGCAGACGGCAAGCTCACGGCCACCGACGTGGCGCTTGAGGGTTAGGAAGAGGTTTCACGCATGTCGACTATCGGCCTTATGGGCCTGCTGGTGGCGTTCGCCGGCGTGGCCGTATCGGTGCTGTGCCTGTTTGCGGGCGCGATCTTGGGGCGCAGGGGGGAAAGCTCGCTTGGCGAGACCCTGACGTGGGGCGGGCATATCGCCTCCATCCTGACCACGGTGGCGCTCACCGTATGTTGCGGCATCCTGGTGTACTGCTTCTTCGCGGGCGACTACTCCATCGAGTACGTGCTCAAGCAGCATAGCAATGCCGAGGGCGCGCTCGGCTGGCTGTTCAAGCTGTCCGGTTTGTGGGCTGGCCGCGAGGGCTCGCTGCTGTTTTGGGCGTGGCTTATCAGCGTGTTCAACTCCGTTGTGGCCATTCGCGACCTCAAAAGCCCGCGCAAGCTGGACTCCATGGCCCTTATGGTGTCGCAGCTGGTGCTGGCGGCGTTCGTGGGCGTGCTGCTGTTCAGCGAGAGCAATATGCCGTTTACCGTGACGCCGGACAAGTACTACAACTCCAATGGCACGCTGACCAACGCGGCCACCATGCTGGGTATGAACTCGCTGTTGGAGCACTGGGCCATGGCCATTCATCCGCCCACGCTGTTCGTGGGTTATGCGGGCTTGACCATTCCGTTCGCGTACGCCATCGCCGCGCTTATCGTGAACGATTCGTCGAAGGAATGGGTGGTGCGCAGCCAGCGCTACGCCTTGTTCTCTTGGCTGTTCCTGGGCATCGGCATCGGTTTGGGCTCCGTGTGGGCTTACGTGGTGCTTGGCTGGGGCGGCTACTGGGGCTGGGACGCCGTGGAAAACGCCAGCTTGCTTTCGTGGCTGGTGGGCGTGGCCTTGATTCACAGCTTCACCGTGTACCGTCAGCGAGGCGCGTTCAGGCGCTGGAGCGTCATGTGCGCCTGCATCACGTTCGCGTTCGTTATCGTGGGCACGTTCATTTCCCGCTCTGGCCTGGTGCAATCCGTGCACGCGTTTGAGGGCGACCCGGTTTCGCTCGTGCTGTTCGGCGCGCTTATCGCGGTGGCGCTGCTTGCGGGCATCGTGGGCCTGATCGTGCGCTGGAAGAGCTTCGGCCCGGCGGCCGACGGCTCCGACGAGGTGGAGCACCTGCTGTCCAAGGAGGGCGCGTACTACTTCAACAACGTCATCATGGTGGTGTTCGCCACGCTGCTGGCATACCTGACCATCTCCTCGGCGCTGCCCGACTTCCTGCCGTTCGGCGGCCAGACCGTGTCCTCGGGGACGTTCAACGCCATCGCCCGCCCGCTTGGTGTGGTGTACCTGGCAATCCTGGCCATCTGCCCGCTTCTGGCGTGGGGTTCCACGCTGCGTGCGAAGTTCCTGAAGCAGGCGCGCATTCCCGCCATCTGCGCGGTGGTGCTGTTCGTGGCGCTGGCGGTGTACTGGGGCACGTACCTGGTGCCCAGCTACGATGCCATCATCGCTGCTGGCGGAACCACGGCTGAAGAACTGGCAAGCGACGGCCCGGCCTGGTATTACAACGGTTTGGCGCTTGTGGGCTTCTTCGTGGCCAGCGTGCTGTTCTTCAACTCGCTGTTTATGCTTGGCCGCACCATCGGCGCGTACGAGAAGGCGCACGGATGCGGCGCGCTGGCGGCCTTCGGCGGCTGCCTGCGCAACAACGCGGCACGCTTCGGCGGTTTCCTGTCGCACGCGGCCATGGCCATCATCTTGGTGGGCCTTATCGGCTCGTCCATGTACGTGACGGAGAAGGTGGCCTACATCGGTTACGACGAGTCCACCGACACCGCGGCGGAGAACTTCACCATCAAGGGCTACGAGCTTGAGTACACGTCGAACTCCGTGACCGAGGTCAACGGCGGCAACGACATTCTGTACACCGTGAACTACGACGTGTACAAGGATGGCAACTACATCGGCTCGGTTAGCCCCGCCGTGCAGCTGGCGCAGAAGACCCAGCAGCAGAAGCTGGTCGCCAGCGTCATCTCGCTGCCCACCGAGGATCTGTTCGTGGTGTACCGCGGCGTGAACAACGACGGCGCATTCTCCATGGACGTGCGCGTCAACCCGCTGATCTCGCTTGTGTGGGTGGGCTTTGGCCTGCTGATGGTGGGCGTGTGCGTGGCCACGTTGGGCCGCCGTCGCGCAAGCCGTAAGCTTACCGACAGCCAGCGCACCGCCGCCGACGCCGCTGCAGGCGAATCGGCCAGCGTGGATGCTGCATAACAGATGAAGCAAGGCGCGGCTGCCGATTCGGCGGCCGCGTTTTGCGCTAGACTAGCGGCAAATTGTTTGATTGCCGGCAGGGACGCGGGAAGGGAGAGCCAGTGGGAGAAGCATCGGCCATTCGCACGAAGAAGCTGTCGAAGGTGTTCGGCACGCGCAAGGCGGTGGACAAGGTTTCCATCGACGTGCCTCAAGGGGCGTTCCTTTCCATTTTCGGTCCGAACGGTGCGGGCAAGACCACGTTGTTGCGCATGCTGTCCACGCTGGCGCGCCCCACGGACGGCTCGGCGCAGCTTATGGGCATCGACCTGAAGGAAGAGCCCGATGCTGCCCGCCAGCACATCGGGCTTATCTCGCACAACGCCATGCTGTATCCCGACCTTACTGCCGAGCAGAACCTGCTTCTGTACGCGAAGCTGTACGGCTTGGCCGACCCGCAAGCGCGTGTGTCGGAGCTTTTGGAGGCCGTGGAGTTGAAGCATCGCCGCCTTGACGTGGTGCGCACGTTCTCGCGCGGCATGACGCAGCGCCTGTCCATTGCCCGCGCGCTTATCCACGACCCCGACGTCGTGTTCCTTGACGAGCCGTATTCGGGCCTTGACCCGCACGCTGTCGATATTTTCGACCAGCTTATCGCCAAGCATCGCGAGGGCCGCACGTTTGTCATGGTCAGCCATGACCTGCAGAAAGGCTTCGACATGTGCACGCACGCGCTGGTGCTGGCGCGCGGGCGCGTGGTGACGTTCGGCCCGAAGGAAGACTTCGACTTCGCCGAGTTTTCCGAACTGTACCGCTCGACCGTTGGAATGGGGGTGGCGTAAATGGCGCGCAAGCAAGCCGCGAAGGCCTCGCCGGCGCGCGTGGGCTCGGTGGCGCTTTCGGTGCCCAGCACGTTCGCGCAGTACAAAACCCTGCTGGCCAAGGACCTGCAGCAGGAGTTCCGCACGAAGGAGATGCTCACGTCCATGGGCATCTATGCGCTGCTGGTGCTTATCGTGTACGGCGCTTCGCTGGGCCAGACCGCGCAGGCAACCGACGTGCTGCAAATCTCCGGCGGCCTTTTGTGGGCGCTCATCGTGTTCACGTCGCTTCTGGGCCTGAACCGCTCGTTTGGACACGAGAAGGAGCAGGGCTGCATGGAGGGCATTTTGCTGGTGCCTATGGACCGCAGCGTGATCTTCTTGGCGAAAGCCACGTCCAATCTGCTGTTTTTGCTGGTGGTGGAAGTGGTGGCCGTGCCGCTGTTCTGGTTCTTCTTCCTGACCACGGCAACGCCGGGCCCCGATTTCATGCTGATGGTGGCGCCGCTTTTGGTGGGCACTATCGGCGTTGCGGGGATCGGTACGTTGCTTTCCACCATCACCGTGAACACGCGCGGCAAAGATGTTATGCTTGCCGTACTTTTCGTGCCGTTGATTTTCCCGCTGCTGTACGCATGCGCGTCGGCCACCACCGCCGTGGTGGTGGGGTCGGAAGGCTACTTTGACGTGTTCGTGCAGTCGCTGGCGCTTGCCGGCGGCTACGACGTCATCATGCTGCTGCTCAGCTGGGTGCTCTACGACTTTGTTATCTCGGCCTAACGGTTTCGCCGGCCTGCCGGCCGGCGGATCTGCTCGACGCTGTGGCCGCTTGTGGCACGTCGCCTAGCCGTTCAGCTGCACGGGCATGGACGAAAGGCCAATACCCGCTTGCTTCGCGACTATGCGATGCGCCGCAAGCGCCCTCGCTTACTTTGATTGACCTGCGACTATATCGAAAGGAAGGACATGACGAACAAACCCGTGAAGCTGCCTGAGGCGGGGCAGTGGCCTGACAAGGTGGCGCCGTGGGCGCTGCTTGCGGGCATCGTGTTCTCTACGCTGGGCTTTCTCATGGCGTTTCTGTACGCCGGCCCCGTCAACGGTGCTGCCGTCGACGGCGTGGAGCTGATCGGCGGGCAGATGGTGGCGAACAAGCTGCTGCTGTCCCAGAAGATCTTCTACTTCCACATGCCGGCCGCATGCGTGTCGTTCATCGCCATGGCGTTCGCCTGCTACTACTGCGTGCGTTTTTTGGCCACGAAGAACCAGCGTTTCGACACGTGCGCGAAGGTGGCCATGGAGATCGCGTTGGTGTTCGTCATCATGACCATGATCACCGGCGATTTGTGGACGCGCTTCGAGTGGGGCGTGTGGTGGACGTGGGAGCCGCGCCTGACCACGTACCTAATTCTCATGCTCATCGTTATCGCGTACTTCGTGCTGCGCAACGCCATCGACGAGCCCGAGCGTCGCGGCACGTACGCGGCCGTGCTTGGCATCATCGCAACGGTTGACGTGCCCATCTGCTTCATGATCACGCGCCTGATTCCTTCAAGCATCCACCCCGTGGTGCTGCGCGAAGGCGGCATGAGCGGCGACATGGGCATGACCGTGGGCGTGTGCATGATCGGCCTTCTGCTGGTGGGCTTCGCGCTGTATCGCTTCCGTTTCCGCCAGGTGCGCTTGCAGGAGCGCTTGCAAGCTCTGAAAGACGAGGTCGAGATCCTGGAAGAGGACCGCTAAAGGCGCCGTTTCGTTATGCGGGCGCAAAACCCGCTTTCCGCTTGAATGCCCCGGCGCCCGGCGCGCCGCTTACCGCGAAGGAGAATCACCATGAATCCCGTGCTTGTCGAAATCTACAGCACCGTTATCCCGTCCATGCCGTTCATTATCGCTGCATACGCCCTGCTGTGGGCCGTGCTGCTCATCTACGTGTTCGTGTCCATGCGCGGCATGAAGAAAACCGAGCAGCAGATCGCCGTGCTTGAAGAGGCTGTGGCGGAACTGAAGGCCAAATAGCCTGCGTGCTACAATTGCCGAAGCGAATCGACGAGGCGTCGCCTTTGCGCGGCGCCTCGTGTCTATTCCCCCGAAGAAAGGTATGTCCCATATGAAGGCAATCATCCCTGCCGCTGGCCTGGGCTCGCGTTTCCTGCCCGCCACGAAGGCTCAGCCGAAGGAAATGCTGCTCGTTGTCGACCGCCCCGTCATCCAGTACATCGTGGAAGAGGGCCTGGCATCGGCCGCCGATGAAGTGGTTATCGTGAACAGCCACGACAAGAAGTCCATCGAGGAGCACTTCTCCCCGAACCCCGAGCTTGTAGCTATGCTGCGCGAGCGCGGCAAGGACAAGTATGCCGACGCCGTGGAACATGCCGGCGATCTCAACGTCAGCTACGTGTACCAGGATGAGCCGCTGGGCCTGGGCCACGCCGTGCACTGCGCTGCCGAGAAGACGGGCGACGAGCCGTTCTACGTGCTGCTCGGCGACGTCCTGGTCCCCGACAACAACATGCTGCCTGCCATGCAGAAGGTCTCCGACGAGCACAACGGCGCCTCGGTCATCGCCGTCATGCCCGTGCCCGATGACCAGGTGAACCGTTTCGGCGTCATCGCCGGCTCCGCGATTTCCGACGATGTGTGGAAGATCGACAGCCTGGTGGAGAAGCCTGCGCTTGAGGATGCGCCCTCCAACCTGGCTGTGTTCGGCCGCTATCTGCTGTCCGCGCGCGTGATGGAGCTTCTGGCCGAGGCCAAGCCTACCGTCGGCGGCGAGATCCAGCTGACCGACGCGCTGGACGCGGTGCTCAAGGAAGAGGAGATGTATGCGCTCGTCATCGATCCGCAGGACGGTTTCGACACCGGCACCGTGGAAAGCTGGCTGGAGACGAACAACATCCTGTTCGAGCGTAAATACGGCAAGAAGGCCTAAGGCCTTCGGCGAAAACCTGTAACGGCTGGGCCGCTCGGTGATGTACCGGGCGGCTTTTTCGTTGTCAGGGGAGGAGGTTCGGAAAAGCGCAGGGGAGGGGATCCGGAATAACGCCCGAAAAAAGGAGCGGCCCCGGCAGGAAGGGGAACCTGTCGGGGCCATTAAGGAGGGGATATACGGCGCCGGTTCGTTGGCGCCGATTACCTGCTTTTAAGGAGAAAGCAGAGCGACGGAGGAAGGAGGGGAACCTTTCCGTTCGCTGGTATGCAGTATAGCCATTGACATTGAAGGCGTTATGGCAGCGGCTTGCGCATTTTGTGAAGCCGGCGGAAGGGCAGCTGCATTTCGTGCCCAAGAAAAGGGATGGGCCGCAAGTGAAAAGGGGGAAACTTGCGGCCCGAAAGGAGGGGAGGAACGATGCTTTAGCATCGCGATCTGCTATGGGAAGCAGGCAAGCGGTGGAAAGGGGATGTCCCGCTTACAAGGCTTACTATAGCGGCCGATGTTGAAGCGGGCGTGTCCGGGGAGTGGCTTTGGGGTGATGCGCTCGTGAGCGGAATGTGAATGCCCAGGATATGCCGTTACCTTCCCGTTGCCAAGCAGGTGGGAACAGGGTGGCAATCCCGTTGTTTCGCCTGATAAAAGCTGATGTTCTCTTTCCGTAACCTTATGGAACGGGTTTGCGGGGTGCGCTTGTGTGCCTGCGATGCCCCTTTGCTTCGCTTCTTGGAGCCTTTGGTATCATGTTCGGGTCGAAAGGAAACATCCATGCCTGATATCCAGCTGCGGTTCCACCGCGATATGCTCGTGCTGTCCAGCCCCATCGCCCCCGTGCTTGCGCGCCAAGGGTTCGAGCTTGATGGCGATGTGGAATACGCCACGCTCATGGAGCCCGAGGCGGTCGAGGACGCCCTCCGTCTGAACCTTATGGCCGGCGTGCAGTGCCTTGTCACCGAAACGGCCGGCATGACCCCGGCGCGCCTGGCGCATCGGGGCATGGCCGAGCGCCTGCCCGAGCTCGCCCGTGCCGCCGTCTCGTGCGCCGCGAAGCTGCGTCCCCAGCATGTGCTCGTGGAGCTTGGGCCGTGCGGCTTGCCGCTCGATGCGTCCAGCAAGGCGTCGCTCAACGAGAACCGTGACCAGTATGCCCGCGCGGTGCGCGCCTTCGAGGGCCTTTCCCTTGATGGCTTCTTCTTGAACGGGTTCTCCAACCCAAGCGACCTGAAGTGCGCGCTCATGGGCCTGCGCCAGGTCAGCGGCTTGCCTGTGTTCGCTTCCGTGAACGTGGGCGCCGACGGCGTGCTGGCAGACGGGCGGCATGGCTTCGGCGAGGCGCTTGACGTGATGGCCGAATTCGAGGCGAGCGTCGCCGGTTTTCGCACCCAGGCCCCTATCGAGGGCGCGTGCGAGCTTGCGCAGCAGGCGGCGAAGCTGCCCCTGCCCGTGCTCGTGCAGCTCGACGTCGTGGAGCATAACCCCCGACAGCGCCAGGCGACGCCGGAAAACCCGTATCATCGCCCCGACGTCATGATGGAGGCCGCCCAGCGCCTTCGGGCGGCTGGTGCGCAGTTCCTGCGCGCAACCGGCCAGGCCACGCCCGCCTATGCCGGTGCCCTGGTCGCGGCTACGGAAGGCCTCGATGCGCATCGACCCGACGTGGAGGCGTAGCCGCCATGGCGAAGCTTGCGACGAACACGCGCCGCAGCGAGCATTACGGCCAGCTGCAGCGCGTCGTCGATTCGGTGTTCGCCGACGGCGGGAAGTTCGTGCGGCGGCTTGACGTGGTCGTCACGGCCGAGTCGTTCGACCTGCCCGACGACCTCGACGAGATCATCGCCTTGTTGCCGCCGGGCACCTATACGCGCCAGCGTCTGTGCGATCAGCTGAACTCGGCTATCGGCGGACATGCCTGGGGCCAGGTGTACGGTACGGTGGAATAACGGTTCTTGCGGGGCCGCGTCCCGGTTCGGGCGCGGCCTCGCGGCTTGAGGCGGGTCATCCGCGGAAGGGGCTTTCCTTATATGGAGGATTTCGAGCATGGCATCATATCGGCGGTGGGCAGCGCGTGGCTGGGCACGCTCATAACCGTTGCGGTCATCATCGTGATCACGGCGGTGGTGGGGCATCTGCTCACGAAGTTCCTGCGCCGCGTGCTCAACTATTCCGACGAGCTGCCCTCGTCGTCGATCTTCATCAACATCGGCCGCGCCATCGTGTGGGTGGTGGGCGGATCGGTGGTGCTGTCCACATGCTTTGGCGTTGACGTGTCCGCCGCCATCACAGCGCTGGGCATCGGAGGCATCGCCATCTCGCTGGGCTTCCAGGACACCATCTCCAACCTGATCGGCGGTGTGCAGGTCAGCTTGTTGCGCATCGTCTCGCCGGGCGATAACATCTCGGTCGGCGGCGCTGCGGGCGTTGTGAAGGACGTGAACTGGCGCCATACCACCATCACCAACTCCAAGGGCGAGATGGTGGTCATCCCCAACTCCATCATCAACAAGACGTCGCTCGTGCACTTGCCGCCTACGGGCAAGGTGACGCTGTCCCTGGTGGTGGAAGGCGGCGGCGATGATCTTGACGAGCGGGCCGGGCGCATCGAGCAGGCGGCGCTTGTTGCGGCGCGCCGGGTGGGCGCGGTGGAGACGGCGCCGCGTCTGTGGTTCACCGAGGTGGTCGACGCCGGTTTCGCCGGGTCGCTCATCTTCGCCATGGCAAGCGGCGAGGACGCCACGCCGGCGAAGGACGCAGTGCTGCGCGCCATAGCGCCGTTGACCAGGCAATAATCGAATTTCGCATACGAATGGGCCGAGGACTCCGGAGGCAGATGCTTCCGGGGTCCTCGGCTTTTTGCGTTTTAGCGGGTTGTGCTCGCTTGCTTCGGCGCGGTTCGGCGGCCTTGGCGGCAAGCAGCTCCTTCCCATGCCTGCGCACAGGGCTCCCAAGCGCATCGTTTCCTTCGCCTTGTCCGCGCGACAGGCGCAGGTAAAGCGCTCGTGGCGAAGCGGGCGCTTTGTAAAGCGCCCCGGCCCGGCTTGTAAGCCGCGCGTAAAACCCCGTCACGCTTCGGTCATGGACCGCGTTTGCGGCCGTGCGCTTGCCGATGATGCGCGTACCATCCTCACCTGCAAGCTCGTTTTGCATGAGAAGACATCCGAAGGGAGTATACGTACTATGCAGGGTTCTTACATCAGCCGCCGCAGCTTCATCGGCATCGCCGGCATGTCCGCGCTGGCCGTCGCCGGGTTCGGCCTGGCAGGTTGCTCGGGTTCCAACGGCGGTTCCGCCGAGACCGGCAACGCCGCCTCCGGTAAGAAGGCGCTTTCCGGCACCATCACGGCGGTGGGCTCCACCGCGCTGCAGCCGCTGTGCGAGGCGGCCGCGGAGCGGTTCATGGAGGAGAACCCCGGCGTTCAGATCACCGTCCAGGGCGGCGGTTCCGGCCAGGGTGTCACGCAGATCGCGCAGGGCGCGGTCCAGATCGGCAACTCCGACGTGTTCGCCGAGTCCAAGCTGAAGGATTCCTCCGACATCTCCAAGATTGCCGACAACAAGGTGTGCATCGTCGGCATGGCCCCGATCGTCAATGCCGACGTGACCATCGACGACATCAAGCTCGAGGACCTGAAGAAGATCTTCACGGGCGAGATCACGAACTGGAGCGAGGTCGGCGGCGCCGATTCCCCGATCACCGTCATCAACCGCGCCTCCGGTTCCGGCACGCGCGCCACGTTCGAGGATGTCGTCCTGGCCGGCACGAAGGTGCCGGATTCCTTCAAGCCGCAGGAGCAGGATTCCTCGGGCACTGCCGCCAAGATGGTTGCCAGCACTCCCGGCGCCATCTCCTATGTGGCCTTCTCCTACTTCGACAGCAGCTTCAAGGCCCTCAAAGTCGACGGCGTGGAGCCGGACGCGCAAAACGTCGAGGACAACGCGTGGAAGATCTGGTCTTACGAGCATATGTACACCGCCGCCAGCCCCGACGAGGCGACGAAGGCGTTCCTCGAGTACATGATGGGCGAAGAGGTGCAGGGCGGCCTGGTGGAGCAGCAGGGCTACATTCCCATGTCCGGCATGAAGGTGGAGAAGGACGCTTCCGGCAAGGTTTCCAACAAGTAGGTTCGCCGTACCTGCATCGAGTCAACTAGCTTGGAAAGGAGACGCGCGCATATGGCCTTGATGGCGAAAGCACGCGTCGAGCGGGTCGGCCAGGGCGTCACGGGCGCGTGCATCGCGCTTGTGGCGCTTCTTGTCGTCACGCTTGTCGCCATGGTCGCCGGACGCGGTATCGCAACGTTTACCGCCGACGGCATCGACCTCGGTTCGTTTTTGGCGGGGACCACGTGGAACCCGCACCAGGAGGACGCGAGCGGCATGCCCACGGTGGGCGCGCTTCCCATGATCGCGGGCTCGTTCTCCGTCACGCTGCTGTCAACGCTGTTCGCGCTGCCCATCGCGTTCGGCAGCGCCATCTTCGTGGTGGAGGTGGCCCCGCGATTCGGCCGCCGCGTGTTCCAGCCGCTTCTGGAGCTTTTGGTGGGCATCCCGTCGGTGGTTTACGGCCTTATCGGCTTGACGATCATCGTGGCCTGGGTGCGCGATGCGGCTGCCGCCATGGGCCAGACCATCACCGGTTTCGGCATCTTCTCGAGCGCCGTGGTGCTGGCGATCATGATCTTGCCGACCATCACCAGCCTGTCCATCGATGCGCTGGCCGCCGTGCCGCGCGAGTATCGCGAGGGCAGCTACGCGCTGGGATGCACGCGTTGGCAGACCATTTGGAACGTGGTGCTCAAAAGCGCTGCGCCGTCGCTGATGACGGCGGTCATCCTGGGCATGACGCGCGCCTTCGGCGAGGCCCTGGCGGTGCAGATGATCGTCGGCAACGCCATCCAGATGCCCTCCGGCCTGTTCACGCCCGCTTCCACGCTGACCAGCGTGCTGACCATGGGCATGGGCAACGAGGTCATGGGCACGGTGTACAACGACGTGCTGTGGTCGCTGGCGCTGCTGCTGTTGGCCATGTCGCTCGTGTTCATCGTGATCGTCCATCTCATCGGGCGTAAGGGGGTGGCGAAACGTGGCTAGCTTCGACATGCCGGCGCACGTGCGCCGCATCAACCGGCAGGACCGCATCGCCACCGGCGTGCTGGTGGGCATCGCCGCCTTCGTCATGCTCGTGCTCGCAGCCATCGTGATCTACATCCTGGTGGCGGGTGCGGCGAAGCTGTTCGACCTGAACTTCCTCACGGGCAAGCCCCAGCAGTTCAAGGAAGGCGGCGGCATCGGCCCCGAGCTGTTCAACAGCTTCTATCTGCTGATCCTCACGCTGCTCATCAGCGTGCCGCTCTCCCTGGGCGCGGCTGTCTTCCTGTCGCAGTATGCGCCTGACAACGCCGCCACGGCGGTTGCCAAGACCGCCATCGAGACGCTGTCCAGCTTGCCGTCGGTGGTCGTGGGCCTGTTCGGCTTCTTGTTCTTCGTGCTGTACATGGGCTGGGGCTTCTCCATCATCGCCGGTGCGGTGGCGCTGACCATGTTCAACATCCCCATTCTGGTGCGCGTCATCCAGCAGGCGTTCGAGGACGTGCCGCGCAGCCAGCGCGATGCGGGCCTTGCCATGGGCCTGACGCGTTGGGAGACCGCCATCCACGTGCTGCTTCCCGCCGCCATGCCCGCCATCGTCACCGGCGTGGTGCTTTCCGCGGGTCGCGTGTTCGGCGAGGCCGCGGCGCTGATCTTCACGGCCGGCCAGTCCGCCCCGGTGCTCGACTTCACGTGCCTGGACTTCTCCAGCCCGTTGTGCCCGTGGAACGTGTTCCGCCCGGCCGAGACCTTGGCGGTGCATATCTGGAAGATCAACAGCGAGGGCGTCGTGCCCGACCTGACGGCCATCTCCAACGGCACCGCGGCGGTGCTCATGGTGTGCATCCTGGCGTTCAATATCCTGGCACGCGTGATCGGCAAGTATCTGGAAAGGAGACTGACCAGCGAATGAGCAGGGAAAACGAATCGGTAGGCCCTGAGGTGCCTCAGGTGGGTAACGGCCGGTCTGCCGGCGGCGAGCTTTTGAGCACGCGCGACCTGACCGTATGCTACGGGAGCAACGAGGCCCTGCATCCCACGTCGCTTACCTTCGCGGCGGGGCGGGTCACGGCGCTGATCGGCCCGTCCGGTTGCGGCAAGTCAACGTTTCTGCGCTGCCTCAACCTTATGAACCGCGAAATCCCCAAGTGCAAGATCGGCGGCGAGGTGCTCTATCACGGCCGTAACATCAACACGCGTAAGGAGAACCTGTTCGAGCTACGCAAATCTATCGGCATGGTGTTCCAGCAGCCCACGCCGTTCCGCAAGTCCATCCGCGACAACATCCTGTTCGCCCCCAAGCGTCACGGCCTGGTGAGCGGCAAGGAGGAGTGCGATGCGCTGGTGGAGCAGAGCCTGCGCGCCGGCGCGTTGTGGGACGAGGTTCGCGACAAGCTCGACGAGAGCGCCTATGCCCTGTCCGGCGGCCAGCAGCAGCGCCTGTGCATCGCCCGTACGCTTGCGATGCATCCCGACGTGGTGCTGTTCGATGAGCCGTGCAGCGCGCTCGACCCTATCTCCACGTTCACGGTGGAGGAGACCATCCGCTCCATCGCCGAATCGGGCATCTGCGCCATCATCGTGACGCACAACATGGAGCAGGCGACGCGCGTTTCCGACAACACGGCGTTTTTCTACGTGGGCGATATGGTGGAGACCGGCCCTACCAAGCGTCTGTTCAGCCAGCCGGAGGATAAGCGTTTGCAAGGCTATCTGACGGGAAGGTTCGGCTGATCATATGACCGATTTCGAAAACGAGCAGGTCACGGCGGAGCGCGGTGCGCACGACCAGGCCGACGAGCCCATGATCTCCATCCGCGATTTCAACCTGTGGTACAGCGATTTCCAGGCGCTCAAGGGGGTCACGCTCGACATCCCGAAAAACCGCGCCACCGCGTTCATCGGGCCTTCCGGCTGCGGCAAGTCCACGCTGCTGCGCGCCTTCAACCGCATGTGCGATTTCGTTCCCACCGTGCGCACGGAGGGAGCCATCGAGGTTGCGGGGCGCGACATCTTCAGTAGCGACGCCAACGAGCTGCGCGTAAGGGTGGGCATGGTGTTCCAGCACCCCAATCCGTTCCCCATGTCCATCCGCGACAACATCCTGTACGGCCCGCGCCGCATGCGCAGGCTCGGCCGCGCCGAGGCCGACGAGCTGGTGGAGAGGTGCCTGCGCGATGCCGGCCTGTGGGACGAGGTGCGCGACAAGCTCGGCCAATCGGGTCTGGGGCTTTCCGGCGGCCAGCAGCAGCGCCTGTGCATAGCGCGCGCCTTGGCCACGCAGCCCGAGGTGCTGCTCATGGACGAGCCCACGAGCGCCCTCGACCCCATCTCCACGGCGCTCGTCGAGGAGCTGATGGTGCAGCTTGCCCGCGAGCGCACTGTGGTGGTGGTCACGCACAACATGCAGCAGGCTACGCGTGTGGCCGACAAGACGGCCTTCTTCTATCTGGGAGAGCTGGTGGAATCCGGGCCTACCAAGCAGCTGTTCGGCAACCCCGTGCAGCAGAAGACGAAAGATTATCTGACAGGAAGGTTCAGCTGATGAAGACCCGTACCCGTTACATCAACAAGCTGGAGGAGCTGGGGGCGCTGGTCGATCAGCTGTCCGAGAAGACGGTGCTTGACGTTCGGGCCGCGGGCCGTGCGCTTGCCGGCGACGCCGATGCCGCCGAGAGCGTGCTTTCCGGCAGCAAGGCGGCGCGCAGGCTGCGCGAGGCCATCGAGGACGGCTGCCTTGACATCATGCTTATGCAGCAACCGCTGGTGGCCGATGACCTGCGGGAGGTGACCGGAGCGTTTCGCCTGGTCAGCGACTTGGCGCATATCGACGAGATGACACGCGACGTCGTGTACCTCTCCCAGCAGCTCACGCCGAAGGCCGTCTCGCACCTGCAAAGCGAGTTCGCCGAGGCCGCCGACAAGGTGTCGAACATGGTCTCGCTTGCCACGAAGGCGTTCTCCCAAGCCGATGCGGCGCTTGCCCAGCGCGTGTTCGCCATGGACGACGGGGTGGACGAGCTGTACGACCGCTGCGAGCAGGTGGTGGTCGACCTGATCCGCAGCGAGACGCAGGGCGCCAGCCATCTGCCCGAGCTGCTCATGGTGTCGGAATATTTCGAGCGCATGGGCGACGATGCCGAACGCATCGCAAGCTGGGCCGTTTTCCGCGCAACGGGCGAGCATGCGCTAAACTCTGCGGGTAAGGAAAACGCCGAAGGGTAGCGCACCGCGGCGGGGCGCAGGGTTCGCGTCGCATCCGGCGCTTCGGTTGTGGAAGGGGTGCGTGAGGGTTGACTGTCTATTATGTCGGACAGCCCGGTGGGCTGTCCGATCCCCGAGCACCGCGGCAGCGGGGCGCAGGGTTCGCGTCGCGTCCGGCGCTTCGGCTGTGGAAGGGGTGCGTGAGGGTTGACTGTCTATTATGTCGAGGACGATGAGAACATCCGTCAGCTGGTGCTGTACGCCTTGACGCAGTCGGGTATCCAGGCTGAAGGGCAGCCTGATGACACGGCGTTTCGCGCCGCATGCGCCAAAAACATCCCGGATGTGGTGGTTTTGGACATCATGCTGCCCGACGTTGATGGCCTGGAAATCCTCAAGCGCATCCGCAGCACGCCCGGCAAGCTTTCCCGCGTGCCCGTCATGATGGTCACGGCTAAAAACTCGGAGCTGGACATCGTGCAGGCATTGGATGCCGGGGCAGATGAGTACATCACGAAGCCCTTCGGCATGATGGAGATGGTAAGCCGCGTGCGCGCCATGCTGCGCCGCGCCCCCGATTGGAGCGGCGGGCGCTGCGAGGACGTGCAGCGCCTAGGTGCGCTTTCCCTGGACTTCCAGGCGCGCGAGCTGCTCGTCGACGGGGCGCCCGTAGCGCTTACCATGCGCGAATTCGATTTGCTGGCGTACATGATGCGCCACCCCGGCGTCGTGCTGTCGCGCGAGAAGCTCCTGCAAAACGTGTGGGGCTGGGATTTCAGCGGCGGTAGCCGCACGGTCGACATGCACGTGCTCACGCTTCGGCAAAAGCTCGGGGAGCATGCCGATGCCGTGGAGACGGTGCGTGGGGTCGGTTATCGCCTGGCGGGCGCGCGTCCAGACGATTCGGTTGTGGAATAACGAGGTGCAAGCATGATCTACTACTTGGAAGACGATACGAATATCCGCGATTTGACGGTGTACGCGCTTAAACAGGCGGGCCTTGAGGCAGCGGGCTTCGCCCGTGCCGGCGACTTCTTCGATGCTTGCCGAGAATCGCTTCCCGATCTGGTGTTGCTTGACATCATGTTGCCCGAGATCGACGGACTCGAGGTTCTCCGCCGCCTGCGCGAGGACCCGGCGACAAAGTTCCTTCCCGTCATGATGCTCACGGCGAAAGGCACCGAGTTCGATAAGGTATGCGGCCTTGATGCGGGCGCCGACGATTACCTGGCCAAGCCCTTCGGCATGATGGAGCTGGTCAGCCGCGTGAACGCGCTTCTGCGCCGTGCTGCGGCGCCTACCGCGCCCGCCGGCGATGTGCTGGAGTGCGGGCCCGTCGAGTTGCGCGTGCTCGAGCACGCCGTTTCCGCAGGCGGCGTCCCCGTTGAGCTCACGCTCAAGGAATTCGACCTGCTGCGCGCACTGCTTCGCAACGTCGGGCGCGTGCTGTCGCGCGGCCAGCTGCTCGAGGATGTGTGGGGCATGACGTTCGTGGGCGAGACGCGCACCGTCGACGTGCACATCCAAACGCTGCGCCAGAAGCTCTCCGCCGCATGCCCGGGCGCCGATGCCTGCATCAAAACCGTGCGCGGCGTGGGCTATAGCATCCGGCAGTCGGAATAGGGGTTTGCGGAATGAGCCCTTCGCCTGATCACGCAAAAAGCCTTGCCGGCCGCATCTTCACCACCGTTTTGGCGTTTTCCCTGGGAATCCTTTTGGCCTTTTCCGCGGTGATGGTCAGCATCTTCTATTACTCCTACGAGCATGATGCCGAGCAGGCCCTGGTCCAGGAGGCCAGCCGAGCGGCGGCGTCCCTTGACGAGGCTCCGGTGGCCGATGTGACCACCGTCTTATCCCAGCAGTTCGGCGGCATCATCCGCTACACGCTTATCAGCGAAAGCGGCATGGTCCTCTACGATAGCCAGGCGGATGCCGGCCAGATGGACAACCACGCCTCTCGTCCCGAGGTCAGCAAGGCCGCGAGCACGGGCGAGGCGGTGAGCATGCGCTATTCGGAAACCTTGGGCACCGATACGGTGTATGCCGCCGAGAAGCTCTCCGATGGGCGTATCGTCCGCCTGTCCGAAACCCGTCATTCCCTGTTCGCCTTCTTGGGCGAGATGCTCGTGCCCACGCTGTTCGCGCTCGTGGTCGTCGCCGGATTGGTGTTCTTGCTGTCCCGGCTGCTCACGCGTCATATCATGAAGCCTATCGATGCCTTGGACATGGCGGAGCCCTTGGAAAACGACATTTACGGGGAAATGGTGCCCCTTCTTCAGCGTATCGACGATCAGCAGGCGCAGCTCAAGAAGCAGAACAAGGAGCTTGCCGAAGCGGAAAGCATGCGCCGCGACTTCTCCAGCAACGTCAGCCACGAGATGAAGACGCCGCTGCAGGTGATATCGGGCTATGCCGAGCTTATGAAGAACGATATGGTGCTGCCTGAGGATCGGCAGAAGTTCGCGGGGCTCATCTATGACGAGGCGCAGGCAATGCGCGGCCTCATCAACGACGTGCTCACGCTTTCGAAGCTCGACGAGAGCGCGTTCGCGCGCGAGGAGCGGCCCATCGACGTGACGTCCGTTGCCCGACGGATGGCCGGACGTTTGGAGTCGTTTGCCGCCGACGAGGGCGTATCCATCTCCGTGAAGGGCGCGTCCGCCCACATCAACGGCAGCGAGACGCTTGTCGAGGAGATGCTGTACAACCTCATAGAGAACGCCGTGCGTTACAACCATGCCGGCGGAAGCGTGTCGGTGCGCGTCTCGCAAGGCGCTGCATCCGATGAAGTCCTGGAGTCGCTGCGCGCCGCCGGTGCTGAGCCGGAGCCCGCGTCGGTCGTCACGGTGCGCGTGAGCGATACCGGGGCGGGCATTCCCGAGGAGATGCGCGACAAGGTGTTCGAGCGATTCTTCCGCCTGGATAAAAGCCGTTCGAAGGAAACGGGCGGCACGGGCCTGGGGCTTGCCATCGTCAAGCATGCGGTGCAATACCATCACGGCACGATTTGCGTGGAAGGGGCGCAAGGCGAGGGCACCACGTTCGTGCTCAGGCTGCCTGCGGCGTAGCCGGATTCTGCGAAACGGTTGTGCGCAAAACGGCGGGGTGGGCCGGATTCGGGCATGAAAAAAGTCCCACCCCCGGCCGGAAGGATGAACCCACCTCAACAAGGTGGGTGCTCGCAGCTTGCTTCCCGGCTTTCGTGCCAACGGGCGCGAATCTCCGTTTCACTTGCTATCTTGAGCTCCCTCGGAAATAGCATCGGTCCATCGCAAAAAGTACGGCGACAAGGGTGGAACCTGATATCGAGTATATGGGACCTCAAAGCAAAGTAAAGTCTTGACAGAATCGGTGGTACAGGTGTAAGCAAGCCGTTGCTTTTCGAGCGGGGCGGGACGCCCTTGTTTAGCCTCTAGGCAAACAAACGTTCGCGTGCTATCATGGTTTGCCAATCAACAGGCAGGGGTGGTCATGGACACGCTATTCACGGCAATGGAAAACGAACGCAAGCAGCAGGTGGCTCCGCTGGCGGTGCGCATGCGCCCGCGCACGCTGGAAGATGTGGTGGGGCAGCAGGATGCCGTGGGCCCGGGCAGCTGGCTACGCGCGGCCATCGAGCAGGACAACGTCAGCTCGGTCATCCTCTACGGCCCGGCGGGAACCGGCAAAACCTCCATCGCTCACGTCATCGCCGAATCCACCAAGGCCACGTTCGTTGAGGTGTCGGCCATCGGCGGTACCGTATCCGACCTGCGCCGGGAAATCGATGCCGCCGAGAAGCGCTTGGCGCTTAACGGCTCGCGCACCATACTGTTCGTGGACGAGATCCATCGATTCAACCGTAGCCAGCAGGACGCGCTTCTCCATGCGGTGGAGAACCGCACCGTGGTGCTGGTGGGCGCCACCACCGAGAACCCGTTTTTCGAGGTGAACTCCGCTCTTATCAGCCGCTCGCGCGTGGTCGGTCTCAAGGGGCTCTCCGACAGCGATGTGGCACAGCTGGTCGACCGGGCCGTGATCGATCCTCGCGGGCTTGATGGCTTGTATACGCTCGACCCTGCTGCTCGCAGCGCCATCGTGCTTTTGGCGGGCGGCGACGGCCGTGCGTCGCTTACCACCCTCGAGCTTGCGGCGGGCATGCAGCAGCCAGGCACGCGCGAGAACCCTGCCGTCATCACGAAGGCGCAGGTGGAAAGCGCTACGCCGCATCGCACATTGCCGTACGACAAGAACAAGGATATGCATTACGACATCATATCCGCGTTCATCAAGTCCATGCGCGGCTCGGATCCCGACGCGGCGCTGTATTGGCTTGCCCGCATGATCGATGGGGGAGAGGACCCCAAATACATCGCGCGCCGAATGCTCATCCACGCGTCTGAGGACGTGGGCAATGCCGATCCTCAGGCATTGCTGGTGGCGGCGGCCGCGTTCAAATCGGCGGAGGTCATCGGGTATCCCGAATGCCGTATCAACTTGGCGCAGGCGGCCACCTATATAGCCCTTGCGCCGAAAAGCAACGCGTGCGAAGCGGGCATCGATGCCGCCTTGGCGGAAGTGCGCAACGGGCCCAAGCGCGATGTCCCCGACTACCTCCGCGACAGGCACCGTCCCGGCTCCGAGCACTATGGCGTGTACAAATACCCGCACGATTATCCTGCAGGCTGGGTCGATCAGCGCTATCTGCCTGAAGGGCTTGAGCGCGGCTGCTTCTATCGTCCCTCCGAGCGCGGTTGGGAGGCGTATCGCGTAGATGCCGCAGCGCGCGATCGGGCGCAGGCCGCGCATGTGGCGGCCCGGGATAGGGCGCAGGCTCCCCATGCAACGGCAGGGGTCCATCACGGGGCTGAGTCGCCGAAGGGCGGGTCAGTCGATGCAGAGGCGAACGGTTTGCGCAGCGGGTGGAGGAAGCCGGGCGCGCAGAATGCTTCCGAAGACGAGGAAACGGGTGCCCGTTAGGAGCTTCTTCTTAAGGAGCACAGGGCAAAACCCCACGTCTTTTCGAAGGTAACCGCATTGCAACCGCTATGAACGGCGGGTGTAAACGCATGCGTCGGCGGGGTAGAATCCAAGACCGCATGCTATAGTTGCGGCATATATGTATATATGAAGGAGGCGTCTGGTGGATTTCGGCGAAGTTATGGGCGTGGTTTTGCCTATCGTGTACGTGGTGCTCGGCGTGGCTTTGGTGTGGTTCGTGATCGAGCTTGTGATCACCGTGCGCAAAACGCGCACCACGGTCGACAAAATGAAGGAGCAGCTCGACCCGACGCTTGAAAGCGTGCAACGCATCACGAAATCGCTCGAGCCCGCTATGGACAAGGTCGATCCGCTCGTCGATCGCGTGTCTTTGACCGTGGATGCGGCAAACCTTGAGATCATGCGCCTCGATCAGATCTTGGAGGATGTCGGCGACATCACCGATTCCGCCTCAAACGCGGTGGGCGCGGTCGAAGCCGCCACGAATGCCCCCATGGAGATCATGAACAACGTCACCTCCAAGGTTCGCGAGAAACTCAAGTCCAAGCATGCCAGCGATGAATCGGTCGCTCTTGGCGAGGCGAAGGCGAAAGCCCAGGCCGCCGCATTGGCGGGCGTGCCGGACGAAGGTGACGATGCTCAGGATGGCGCCCCCTCCAAGGCCCAGGCAAACGACGACGATGCGCCTCAGCAGGTCCAGTCCGATGACCAGCCTGAGCAGCCTGCGTACTTCACGTATGCTCCTCAGGCCGATGATTCCTCCCAGGAGCGCTAGGAGCTGGTATCCATGGCCACCAATCCCGATGTCGCGATGGAGAAGGCGCGCCGGCGGTTCCTCATGGTATGGACCGCGGTAGGCGCCATCCTGCTCACAGGCGCAGCGGTCTACCTCATCAATATCCTCAGCGTCCCGATCGGCATCTTGCTTTGGACGCTGGTCATCGTGTTTTGCCTACGCGGCACGGTGAACAAGCTGGAATCCAAGGGCGTGCCGCGCCCGGCGGGAACGGGCATCGCCTATCTTCTCATGTTTGCCGTGCTGGCGATCGTCAGCTTCCTTATGCTCTCCCCGGCGTTCGGCTTCGGCGAGCAGTTCACCGACCTGGTCCAGAGCATCCCCGGCTACATCAACGACTTCATGGGCTGGGCCAACGGCGTGTACGCTCGCTATTCCGATGTGTTCCAGAACAACACGGTGCAAACCTATATGAACGAGGCCTTGTCCTCTATGGGCTCGGCGGCGTCCGATATGGCGCGCCAGAGCGCCACGGGCGTGGTCGCCATCGGCGCCGGCGTGGTGAATACGGGTATTGCGGTCGGCTTTGCCCTGGTCATAGCGTTTTGGATCCTCATCGAGCTTCCGGCGCTCGGTCGCGAGACCATGCGATTGGCGGGCCCTTCCCGTCGCGAGACCATGGATATGCTGCACGTCACGTTCACGCGCGTCATGGGCGGCTATATCAAGGGAACGCTCATCCAGTGCGGCGTCATCGGGGTGGCGTGCGGCGTGCTGTTCGCCGTCTCGGGCATTCCCAATTACGCCGCACTCGGCATCATCGCGGGTATCTTGAACATCATCCCCATCGTGGGTCCGTGGCTCGGCGGTGCGCTGGCGGCGCTTGTGGGCGTGTTCGTCAGCCCGTGGATCGCTTTGGTCGCCCTGCTCGGCACCATCATCATCCAGCAGGCGGTGTACACGTTCATATCCCCGAAGATCATGGCCTCATCGGTGGACATTCATCCGGCGCTCACCCTCATCGCCTTGGTGGCGGGCAGCGCGATCGGCGGGGCGATGAGCGGCTTCACCGGCTCGCTTGTGGGCATGCTGGCCTCTATTCCCGCCGTGGCGGTCATGAAGTCCGTTTTCGTGTATTATTTCGAGAAGCAAACCGGGCGCCAGCTGGTTGCCGAGGACGGCGTGTTCTTCCAGGGCACGCCTCGATCCGACGGATCGCTCGACCCCATCGCCGATGCCACGTCCCCTCATCCGGACGCTTCGGCGGGCTTCTCCCTTCCGAAGATGGGTCGCTGCAAAGAGCAACGTCGCGACGACGGTCGGCAATAGGGCGCACGCGCGCCGATTTTTGGCAAGGCATAGTTAGAAAGACAGGCACATGGAGTACATGACTAGCGCGGAGATCCGCGAGAAGTACTTGAAATTCTTCGAGAGCAAGGGCTGCAAGCGCATGCCGTCCTCCTCTCTTGTCCCCGATGACCCCTCGCTGTTGCTTACTAGCGCGGGCATGGTGCAGTTCAAGCCCTACTTCCTTCACCAGAAAGAGCTCGACCCCGCATATATCGGCACCACCACGGTGCAGAAGTGCGTGCGCACCAACGACATCGACAACATCGGCGATGCCCGCCACCTGTCGTTCTTCGAGATGCTGGGCAACTTCAGCTTCGGCTGCTACTTCAAGCACGAGATGTGCGCTTGGGCTTTCGAGTTCTCCACGGAGGTGCTCGGCCTTCCGAAGGACAAGCTGTACTTCACCGTGTTCGAGGACGACGACGAGACCATCGAGATCTGGAAGTCGCTCGGCATTGCCGAAGACCATATCTCCCGTTTGGGCGAGGACGACAACTTCTGGCGCGCCGGACCTACCGGCCCGTGCGGCCCGTGCTCCGAGATCTACTTCGATCAGGGCCCCGAGGTGGGCTGTGGCGATCCCGACTGCAAGCCGGGCTGCGATTGCGACCGCTTCCTGGAGTACTGGAACTGCGTGTTCACCCAGTATGATGGCCAGGAGGACGGCACGCTGGCACCGCTTAAGACCAAGAACATCGATACCGGCATGGGCCTTGAGCGCATGGCTGCCATTATGCAGGGCGTCACGAACAACTACGACACCGACGTGCTTCGCAGCCTGGTCGGCGTGGGCGAGCGTTTGGCCGGCGTCGAGTACGGCAAGGACGAGGCTGCCGACCTGTGCCTGCGTATCATGGCCGACCATAGCCGTTCGGTCACGTTCATGATCGCCGACGGCATCCTGCCCTCCAACGAGGGCCGCGGCTACGTGCTGCGCCGCCTGCTGCGCCGCGCCGTCATGAAGGGCCATATGCTGGGCCTGGACAAGCCGTTCCTCAACGAGTACGTCGACGAGCTGGTCAAGCTCATGGGCAGCGTGTACCCCGAGGTCATCGACAACCGCGAGCTCATTCGCGGCATCATCTTGTCCGAGGAGGAGCGCTTCGGCGCCAACCTGCGCCAGGGCCGTGCGTTCCTGTCCGAGTCCCTTGACAAACTCGAGGGCACCACGCTTCCCGGCGAGCAGGCGTTCACGTTGCATGACACCTACGGCTTCCCTGTGGACATCACGCGCGAGCTGTGCGAGGAGCGCGGCGTCGTCGTGGACATGGAGGGCTTCGAGCGCTGCATGGAGGCGCAGCGCGATCGTGCCCGTGCGGCCAACGTCAAGGACGCCGAGGCGGCATGGTCGACGTACGGCGGCATCCATGCCGAGCTGCTCAAAGAGCTTGGTGCTACGAAGTTCGTCGGCTATCAGGAGCTTTCCGCCCAGGCTACGGTCAGCGCGCTTATCGCCGACGGCGAGCGCGTGAGCGAGCTGCAGGCCGGTCAGACCGGCGAAGCGGTCCTGGATGCAACCCCCTTCTACGCCGAGATGGGCGGCGAAGTGGGAGACACGGGCATCATCGAGGCCGAAGGCGTCAAGGTCCAGGTGGTCGATACGAAGGCTCCCGAGAAGGGCCTCGTCTGCCATGTGGTGAAGGTGCTCGAGGGCGCCCTTTCCCAGGGCGCTGCCGTCACGGCATCTGTGGATGCGGATCGTCGTGCGCGCGTCACGCGCAACCATACCGCCACGCATATCCTGCATGCCGCGCTGCGTCAGGTCCTCGGCGAGCACGTCTCCCAGGCCGGCAGCTACGTGGGCCCCGATCGTCTTCGTTTCGACTTCACGCATTTTGCTGCGGTTACGGCCGAGCAGCTGGCGCAGGTCGAACGCGTTGCCAACGAGTTCATCATGACCGCAACGCCCACCAACATCTATGAAACCTCGCTTGGCGCGGCCCGCGAAAGCGGCGTCACCGCCCTGTTCGGCGAGAAGTACGGCGATCAGGTGCGCGTCGTCGAGTGCGGCGGGTTCTCCCGCGAGCTGTGCGGCGGCTGCCATGTCGCCAACACGGCTGAGATCGGCATCATGAAGATCACGTCCGAAACCAGCGTGGGCGCCAATGTGCGCCGCATCGAGGCCGTCACCAGCTACGGCGCCCTTGATTACATCAACAAGGTGGAGGCCGAGCTGAAGGAAGCAGCAGAAGAGCTGCGCGTTCCGCTGTTCGATGTGTCCGAGCGCACCGCTGCCAACGTCAAGCAGCTGCGCGAGTTCCAGAAGAAGGCCAAGCAGGCCAAGGGCATCGTGTCCGACGACAACATCACCAAGCTCGTCGGCTCTGCTGTGAAGTCCGCTGCCGGCTACCCCGTGGTCATCTCCCGTGTGAAGATCGCCGATGCAGGTGGCCTGCGCAATGGGTGGGATGTTTTGTCCGCCCGTATGGCGGAACCCGGCGCATGCGTGCTTATCGGCGAGAAGGACGGTAAAGCCGTGCTGATGGCAGCTGGCACGCCCGAGGCCGTCGAAGCCGGCTTCAACGCCGGTGCCATCATCAAGGCCATCGCCCCCTGCGTGCAGGGCGGTGGCGGCGGCAAGCCGGCCATGGCGCAGGCCGGCGGCAAGAACGCCGCGGGCATCGATGATGCGCTCGAGGCTGCTCGCAAGATGCTGCTGTAGCTTTTGATGCAGCTTTCACGCCCCGCCGCCCTTGGCTGCGGGGCGTTTTTCTTATCCGTTCGTTGCGTAAGGTTAGGTTGACAATGAGGATTCTTGCACTGGACATCGGTCAGGCGCGCATCGGCGTGGCGGTCAGCGACCCGCGCGAGCGCGTGGCTTCGCCCGTTTGCGTGCTTCCTGCGAATGAGGTGCTTTCCAATGCGAAAAGCTGGAAACGCGTGCTTGAGGACTGGGAGCCGGAGCTCATCTTGTCAGGTCTGCCGTATACGCTTTCGGGCGAGGAGGGGCCTCAGGCCGACCGTATCCGCGGTGTCGCGGCAAGCATCGGAAAGGCTGCTGGTTTGCCGGTGGAGTTCACCGATGAGCGCCTCAGCTCGCAGGAAGCGAAGCGCAGTTTGCGTGAAAGCGGCATGTCGGAGCGCGATATGCGCGGCAAGATAGATATGATTGCAGCAAGTGTGTTCCTTCAGGCGTGGCTTGATGCCCGCCATGCAGGCGAAAGGTAGTGTAAATGTCCCCTCGTAGGCAAGTGACCTATTCCCGCCGCCCGAACCATGCGGCACGCTCGGCGCACGCACGCGGCGATCGCATGTTCCGTACGTACGACACCAGCTACATCCAGCCCAAACGATCGAATGTGCCGCATTATGTGTTCCTTGCGGTGCTGGCGCTGCTGGGTATCGGCATCCTGTGGTTCGTCGGCTCCTCGGTTGCCAGCTGCGTGTCGCCGAAAGTCGAGCTTCTAGCGGAAGGCCAGCAGGCCACCATCACCGTCAACGAAGGCGCGTCGGCCAACACCGTCGGCTCCACGCTGGTGGATGCCAAGCTGGTGGGATCGGCTAAGGAGTTCACCGAGCGCGTGAAGGACCTGGATGCGGGTTTCGACCTCAAGCCCGGCACCTATACCTTTGCAGGCGGTGCGACGGTCGACGATATCATCGCCGCATTGCGCAAAGGCCCTGTTTCCGATGCCGTGCTCACCATTCCCGAAGGCTATCGCCTGACCGAGATCGCCTCGGCTGTGGAAAGCGCCACCAGCGGGCGCATCAGCGCCGATGCCTTCAAGCAGGCTGCGTCGGATGCCAGCGTGTATGCGGGCGATTACGGCTTCTTGAAATCTGCGGGTACGAACAGCCTTGAGGGCTTCCTGTTTCCGAAAACCTATGATGTCGCCGCCGATGCTACCGCCGACAGCTTGATCCGCGCCATGCTCGCCCAGTTCCAAACCGAAACGGCGGGGCTTGACTGGTCCTATCCCGAATCCCAGGGGCTTTCCGTGTACGATACCGTCAACCTGGCATCCATCGTGGAGAAGGAGTCCAGCGGCGATGAAGCGATTCGCGCCCAAGTGTCGGCCGTGTTCTACAATCGCCTAATCACCAAGGGCGAGCCGAGCAACGGCTATCTCCAAAGCGATGCCACCACCGCCTACGAGGTCGGGCACGATCCCACGGCGGATGAGGTGCACGCGAACAGCCCGTACAGCACCTACACCAACGCCGGGCTTCCGCCCACGCCGATCTGCTCGCCTTCCATCGAGTGCCTGCAGGCCGTGTGCTCGCCTGATAAGGACGCGCTGGGCAAGTATTACTTCTTCTACTTCCAAAACGATAAGTACACCTTCAGCGAAACCTACGACGAGCATCAGGCCGCGTTCTCGTAAGGGGATCCATGCCATACTTGCAGCCGGAGCGCTACTTCTCTCGCATATCGCATATCAACATAGAAAGGGACCTGCTTGCATGCGGGTTCCGCTATGTCTTGCTGGATATCGACAACACCATCTTGTCTCGCGCAACGCATGATGTCCCGCGAGACGTGGGCCTGTGGCTTGCTCAAGCGAGAGACGCAGGCGTGAGCTTCTGCCTGGTGTCGAACAATTGGCACAAAAACGTGCATGAGCTTGCGAATCGCCTGTCCATGCCCATCATCGCGAAGGCCATGAAGCCCTTGCCCGTGGCGCTGTTCGCGGCGTGCTCCATGCTGGGGGCGAAGCGGAGCGAGACCGTCATGGTCGGCGATCAGCTATCGACCGACGTGCTTGCCGCGCACAACGCCGGCATGGCGGCATATCTGCTGGCGCCGCTGGCGGAGCAGGACCTGCGCCATACAAAGTACGTGCGCATGGTGGAGCAGGCCATCTTAGGCGGGGCGGTGCCCGAGGGCGCGCCTCAGCCGGTGCAAGCGAGCATGGCCGAAAAAACCGCCGCCCAAAACGCCCTCGCGCGGGAAAAGTAGCGAAACCGCCCATTTGATGGGCGCTGCGACGGAATTAACCCCTACAAAAGTAGTCTGCATTGGTATGATGAAATCCCTGCTAACCAGCAGGCCCTTGATCGACCAGGAAGGAATTCCATGACCGAGCAGAGCGAAGGCGAACGCCTCTATATCCTGGGGCATCCGGTCGCGCATTCGAAATCGCCGGTAATGTACAACGCGTTATACGAAAGGCTGGGTCTGCCTTGGACCTATGCCCTTGCCGATTACGCCGAGCTGGACGACGCCCGCGCTTTTTTGGATGCGCGGGAGTTTCTGTCCGTGAACATCACGACCCCCTATAAGCCATTGGCCTTCCAGGTTGCAACGCGCAAGGCTGCCAGCGCGCAGTTGGCGCAGGGCGCCAACGTGCTCGTCCGCAAGGACGATCAGCTGATCGGCTTCAACACCGATGGCGATGGGTGCGTCAAGTTCCTGGAGCTTGCGGGCGTGACCTTCAAGGGCAAGCGCGTGGTGGTGTGCGGAACGGGCCCTACGGCCCTTTCCGTCCTTCATGCGTGCGCTATCGCCGGCGCCGATGTGCTGTTGCTGCTCTCGCGCGACAAAGAGCGCGCGCAAAGCGTGCTGGATGCCTATCTCGAGCGTTTCGGCAAGTTGGCTAACGCCACCATCGATTTCCCCGCCATGAAGGAAGGGCATCGCAGTTTCCGCGAAGCTTACACGAAGCCGACGTTCAAGTTCGGCAGCTATGCCACCTCGACGGGGGCGCTGGGTTCTGCGGACATCATCATCAACGCCACCCCGGTGGGCATGAAACCCGATGATCCCGCCCCGTTCGACACGGGGCTTTTGCGTCCGGGTCAGGT
>CAJMPP010000011.1 GCA_905215325.1 uncultured bacterium
CGTCGGCGACCTTCAGGAAGCCGGCGATGTTGGCGCCCATGACGAAGTTGCCCTCATGGCCGTACTTCTTGGCGGTGTCGTCCACGTTGTGGAACATGCCGCGCATCAGCTGCTCGAGCTTGCCGTCTACCTCTTCGAAGGTCCAGCTCAGGTGCTCGGCGTTCTGGCTCATCTCCAGGCCGGACACCAGCACGCCGCCGGCGTTGGCCGCCTTGCCGGGCATGAAGGCCACGCCGTTTTCCTGCAGGTACTCGGTCGCGTCGAGCGTGGTGGGCATGTTCGCGCCCTCGCCGACCACCTTGCAGCCGTTGGCCACCAGGGCCTTGGCGTCGTCAAGGTGCAGCGTGTTCTCGCGTGCGCAGGGCAGGGCGATGTCGCAGGGCAGCTGCCACACGCCGCGGCCGTCGCCCTCATGCCAGATGGCGTTGGGGCGCTCGTCGACGTACATGGCCAGGGACACGCCCTTGTCGTGACCGGAGCGCTTCTTGTTGTAGATGTGCTCGAGCACCTGGTAGTCGATGCCATCGGGGTCCTCGACCCAGCCCTTGGTGTCGGAGCAGGCCAAAACCTTGCCGCCAAGCTGGGAGACCTTCTGGATGGCGTAGATCGCCACGTTGCCGGAGCCGTGCACGACGACGTTCTTGCCCTCGAAGGAGTCGCCGTTGGACTTCAGGTACTCGTCGACGAAGTACACCAGCCCGTAGCCGGTGGCCTCGGTGCGGGCAAGCGAGCCGCCGAAGGACAGGCCCTTGCCGGTGAGCACGCCGGTCCATTCGTTGCGCAGGCGCTTGTACTGGCCGAACATGTAGCCGACCTCGCGGCCGCCGACGCCCAGGTCGCCTGCCGGCACGTCGGTGTTCGGGCCGATGTGGCGGTGCAGCTCGTCCATGAACGACTGGCAAAAGCGCATGATCTCGTTGTTGGACTTGCCCTTCGGGTCGAAGTCGGAGCCGCCCTTGCCGCCGCCCATGGGAAGGGTGGTCAGGGCGTTTTTGAAGATTTGCTCGAAGCCCAGGAACTTCAGCATGCCGAGCGTGACGGTGGGGTTGAAGCGCAGGCCGCCCTTGTAGGGACCGATGGCGGAGTTGTACTCCACGCGGAAGCCGCGGTTGACTTGGACCTTGCCGGAATCGTCGACCCACGGGACGCGGAACTGGATGATGCGCTCGGGTTCGATGATGCGCTCAAGCAGGGCGGCCTCCTCGAACTCCGGATGCGCGTCGAGTGCCGGCTGCAGGGTGCCCAGGATCTCGGTGGCTGCCTGGATGAACTCGGGCTGCTCGGCGTTTTTCGCCTTGACCTGCTCGATGATGCGCTCAGCGTAAGTCATTGCGTGAACCTCCTAGCGGATGCGGTGTTGCGGTAACGGGTTGCATTATAGGATTCGGAAAACCCTCGAAACGGTATATTAACGAAGCCGAAACAATGGGCTGCGACCTGCGGCGGGCGGACGTTTGCCCGGCGCGGACGGCTTACCTCGCGATGTGGCGAGCCTCGCTTTCGCGCTGTTCGGATGTGCATGCGGTGGGCGGTTCGTGAGGGTTATCTGAAGGCGTCCATCCGCATGTCTTGGGGCTTGTCATGGGGCTACAATCCCATATCCGCGCAAAGGGATTGGGAAGGAAGCGCTCGGTTTCATGACAAGGTTCGTGGATAGCAAGCTTACGCTGCGGGAATGGTTGCCCCTCATCGGCATCACCGTTTCCGCGTTCATCTTCAATACTTCGGAGTTCATGCCCGTCGGCCTTTTGACAGGCATCGGCGCCACCTTTGGGACGAGCGAGGGCGTGACGGGGCTGATCATATCGGTGTACGCCTGGGCGGTCATGCTTCTGTCGCTTCCCCTTATGATATTGGGCTCCCGTTTGGCGTTTCGGCCGCTTATGCTTTTGGTCCTCGGCGTGTTCTGCGCCGGGCAGGCGCTATCTGCCCTGGCGCCCAGCTATGGCTTGCTTATGGCCGCTCGTTTGGTGGTCGCCTGCGCGCATTCGGTGTTCTGGGCCATTGCCGCTCCCGTGGCGGTGAAGGTGGTTGACGAGAGGCACGCGCCCATGGCCGTCAGCGCCGTAGTGACCGGTTCTGCGCTTGCCATGGTGGTCGGGTTGCCCCTTGGTCGCATGGTGGGGCTTTGGCTAGGTTGGCGCCAGACCTTCGGCTGCGTGTGCGCCGTTAGCGCGCTGGTGTTCGCATACTTGGCGGTGGTGTTCCCGAAGATCCCTGCCAGCAAGCCCTTCACGCTTAAACAGCTTCCCGGCATTTTGCGAAACAAGGTGCTCATGGGCATCTTCATCGTGACGGCGTTGTATGCCATGGGATACTATACGGGTTACAGCTACATCGAGCCGTTCCTGCTGCAGATCGGCGGTATGGACGAGCAGGTTGTCACCGTGGCGTTGGTGGCCTTCGGTATCGCAGGCCTTGTCGGAAGCGCGATATGCTCACGTTTTTACCGCGGCCATCGCTGGGCTTTCGCCGTATGGGTCGTCGCCGGCGTTGCGTTGGCGCTTGCGCTCCTGCGTCCTGCCGCTCTTGGAGTCGCCGGCGTGTTCGCCGTATGCATGCTGTGGGGTATCGCCGGATCGGGGTACTCCATCGTCTATCAGGCCGAGATCATCGAATTCGCAAGCGATGGGGAGCAGACGGTCGCCATGGCGATCTTCTCCGGCATCTTCAACCTCGGCATCGGCACGGGCAGCTTCATCGGCGGCGGCGTTTGCACGTTCGCAACCATCGCCGATGTGGGTTACGTGGGGGCCTTCATCGCGCTTCTTGCCTTGCTGTACTGCGCATTCGTGCTGATCAGACACATGAAAGCTCAGAGCTCAAGGTAGGATCTGAGAACAATTGTTCGAAATCTATCGTATCGATATAGAACAAGCGTTCCCTATTTGGTATACTCCTCGTTATGGATTCTATGACGACATATCATGCAATGGGCAGGCTCGATGAAGAGCCGCAGCTCAGTGCGGCCCAACAGCAGGCCGTTACGGCAACGGAAGGCTACGTGCGCGTCATCGCGGGCGCCGGCACGGGGAAAACGGCTGCGCTAACGCAGCGGTTCGCATACTTGGTCAACGAGCTGGGCATTTTGCCGGGCAACATCCTATGCGTCACCTTCACGAACAAGGCCGCCAACGAGATGCGCAGGCGCATCCGCCGTCTTGCCGGCGATCATGACACCGGCTATATCAACACGTTCCATGGCTTTTGCGTTTCGGTTCTTCAGGAGGATTCCCATGCTGTACGGTATCCGAAAAGCTTCCTGGTGCTCGACAACGCCGACATCGATGCCATGCTGCAGACCATCTATGAAGAACGCGGCCTTACATTGCGCGATATGACGTTTTCGGATGCGCGCGACATGATCGAGATGCAGAAGCTCAAAGAGCATCCCAGTTACCATCTTGACATGCTCGAATGGTCTATCGCCGAGCTGCATGACAGGTATATGCAAGCTGATAATGTGCGCGACATCATCTTCTATGGGTATCTTTATCAGGAACGGAAGTGCTTCGGGCTCGATTACAACGATCTGATCGTATTCGCGCTCCACGTTTTCGAGCGGTTCCCCGAAATCTGCCTCAAATGGCAGCAGCGGCTGGAATACATCATGATCGACGAGTTTCAGGATATCGATGCGCTGCAATACCGGCTCATGGAGGTGCTGCAGGGGTACCACAAGAACCTGTTCGTGGTCGGCGACCCCGATCAAACCATCTATACATGGCGTGGCGCGGACGTGAGGCTGCTGCTTGATTTCGATAAACGCTTCCCCGGCACGCGCACCATCATGATGCTCGAGAACCATCGGTCGGTGCCCCAGGTGCTTGCGGTGGCTAATTCGCTTATCGCGAAAAACCATATGCGTATCCCAAAAGACCTTGTCGCCACACGATGCTCGTTCGGTCCGACGGTCTGGCATCATGCCGTATCGCCCCAGGCCGAAGCGGCGTGGATCGCCGAAGGCGTGGCTGCATTGCATGGCAAGGGGGTTGCTTATCGCGATATGGCGGTGCTGTATCGCGCGCATTATGCATCGCGGTCGGTCGAAGAGGCGCTTTTGAAGGCGGATATCCCATATTCGCTGTTCAGCGGCGTACCCTTTTTCGGCAGGAGCGAGATCAAGGATGCGCTGTGCTACCTGCGCCTTATAGCGGTAGGGGATGACTTGGCGTTTCTGCGCGTGGCTAACGTGCCCAAGCGCAATCTCGGCCAGCGCCGCATGGCGTATCTGCAGCAGTATTGCGACGAGCACGGATGCACCATGCTGCAAGCTCTCGAGGCAACGTGCGAGGATGATATCTTCAAACGCACGAAGGCGAAACAGCTTGTGGGGCTGGTGCATGGTTTCCGCAGGTCCGTTGAGGGTCGATCGGTATCGGAGGTGCTCTCGGCGCTGCTTGACGAAAGCGGCTACGAGCAGATGCTGCGCACCGAGGGAAGCCAGGAGCGGCTCGATAACCTTGCCGAGCTGAAGCAGTCGGTGTACGAATTCGAGGCAACGTGCGGAGAAGAGGTCACGCTCGACCACTATCTGCATCACGTGGCCTTGCTTTCCAATGCCGATATCGCGGACGCATCGAAGGATAACGTGCGCCTTATGACCATCCATGCTGCTAAGGGCTTGGAATTCAGCCACGTCTTCGTTTGCTCGCTGTTCGAAGGCGTGCTGCCGTCGCGCAAAACGCGTACGGTCGAGGCCATGGAGGAGGAGCGTCGCCTCGCGTTCGTGGCATTCACGCGCGCCAAAGACGGGCTGTACCTTACCGAGGCCGAGGGCTTCGGTCATCAGGGGGCTCCGCGGTATCCTTCGCGGTTCCTCCTCGATATCGACCCGTCGGCCCTGGAGTTTTCAAATAGGCCCGCCGACTCCCAGCTCGATGATGCTCGTAGCGCTTATGGGGCAACCGATCGCTGGATCGCCGACATGGCGGGGCGGGCATCCATCAAGCCGGGTACGCGCATTGCCCACAAAGCGTTCGGACAGGGCGTGGTGCAGGGCATCGACGAGCAGAAGCGGGCCTATATCATCGTATTCGACGACTTGGACACGCCGCGTTGCATTTCGTTTCGCGTCAAGCTGGAGGTAGTGTGAGCAAACCGGAGGAATTCCAACGATATAGCCGAACCTCGGGCTTCACCGAAGGAGGTTCGGGAAAGGTGCAGGGTGTCGCCGGGAACGAGGGCGTCCGCGTTCCGGAAGGGGAGACGTTCGAGGAAAAACTTGCGCGCATCAAGCGCGAGCTTGACGCGGTGCCGACCCTTCCTGGCGTGTACCTGTGGAAAGACAAGCACGGGCAGGTCATCTACGTCGGCAAGGCCAAGCAGCTTCGTGCGCGCATGCGCCAGTATGTCAACTTCCAGGATGAACGCGCGAAGATCCCGCTGCTCGTCGAGCAGATCTGCACGTTCGAGTACATCGTGGTGGGCAACGAGCACGAGTCCTTGGTGCTCGAGAAGAACCTCATCAACCAGCACGCGCCTTGGTTCAATGCTGACTTCAAGGACGATAAATCTTATCCGTTCATCGCTATCACCAAAGGCGATGTGTTCCCTGCGATCAAATACACGCGCGAGAAGCATCGTGCGGACACGCGCTATTTCGGTCCCTATACCGACAGCCGTGCCGCTCGCCGCATGGTCGACATCGCGAGGCGGGTTGTGCCGTTGTGCTCGTCGAGCTGCGCTGATTGGCGTTCGCTGAAGCGCAAACTGGAAAAGGATCCGCTCGCGTGCATGGGCACCGACGTCCGGCCATGCTTCGATGCGCATGTGGGCTTGGGACCCGGGGCGTGCTGCGGGCGCGTCACGCCCGAGCAATATGCTGCCAACGTCAGCCGGATCGAGCGCTTCCTCTCGGGCAACCATCGGGAGTTCGTCGATGAGCTTTCGCAGGAAATGCAAGAGGCTGCGGCCGAGCTTGATTTCGAAAGGGCGGGTCGTATCAAGGCTCGAATCGATACGATAAACGGGCTCTGCGACAAACAGCATGCGGTAAGCTCCCGCAACCTTGATGCCGACGTCATCGGGTTTTTCCGAGAGGAGACCATCGCCGGCGTGCACGTGCTCATGGTGCGCGAAGGTCGTATCATCAACAGCAACGAGTTCGTGCTCAACCGCGGCAACGATGTGCCCGATCAAGATCTGCTGCATATGTTCCTGCTGCGCTACTACGATGCCACCACGTCCATCCCGCACGAGGTGGTCGTTCGCGTCATGCCCGAGGATGCCGAGGCCATGGAGCAGTGGCTTACCGGCAAGCTTGCTAGCGCGCATGGCGCCAAGGTGCGCATCTCGGTCCCGGAACGCGGCGAGAAAGCGGATCTGGTCTCCATGGCCGAGCAGAACGCCAAGCACACGCTCATGCGTTACAAAGTGCGCACGAACTACGAGGACAAACGCATTAACGACGCCTTACTGCAGCTGGAAAGCGCCTTGGCGCTCGATGCGCCGCCGATGCGCATCGAATGCTTCGATATCTCCACCAACCACGGCACCTATACCGTCGCGTCCATGGTGGTGTTCACCAACGGAAGGCCCGATAAGGGGCAGTACCGGCGTTTCAAGATCAAAGCTCAGCTTGACGAGGCGAACGACTTCCTATCCATGCAAGAGGTTATGAGCCGCAGGTATTGCGCCGACCGCATGGCCGATGAACGGTTCGGCAAAAAGCCCGATCTCATCATTTTGGACGGCGGCCTGCCTCAGCTCAATGCCGTCATGCAGCAGTTCGACAGCATGGGAATCCACGACATCGCCCTATGCGGCTTGGCGAAGCGCGATGAGGAGCTGTTCGTGCCGTGGCAGGATACGGGTCCGGTGGTGCTGCCGGGCGGTAGCGCCAGCTTGTATCTGGTCAAGCAGGTTCGAGACGAGGCGCACCGCTTCGCTATCGAATTCCATCGCCAATTGCGCGGCAAGGGCATGACGGCCAGCATCTTGGACGAGGTGGAAGGCTTAGGTCCTGTGCGCAAGAAGGCGCTTCTCAAGCACTTTAAGAGCTTCAAACGGCTCAAGGCTGCAAGCTTGCAAGACATCCTTGATGCCAAGGTGGTGCCCGTCCAAGTCGCCAACGAGCTGTATACGGTGCTGCAGCAGTATAATGAGCAGGCAAGAAACGAAATGGTCGTCGGCGGGGAAGGAGATTCGTGACATGACCGAGGTTGCAAGCGAGCTTGAGAACATGCCCGAGCTGGTTATCGTGAGCGGCATGAGCGGTGCGGGACGCACCGAGGCCATGCATGCGTTCGAGGATCTTGGGTATTTTTGCGTGGATAACCTGCCCAGCGCCCTTATCGGGAACCTGCTGGCCTTAACCGGCATGCCCGGCCAACCTGATAACCATCGACGCATCGCCGTGGTGTGCGACGCGCGCAGCGGCGGCTTCTTCAAAAGCTTGATGGAGGAGCTCTCAAAGCTTAAAAGCGCCGGCGTCGATTATCGGGTGCTGTTCTTGGATGCCGACGATGAGAAGCTCATCGCACGCTATAAATCCAGCCGCCGCCGCCATCCCCTTTGCACCGACGGAAGCTCCATCGCGAACGGGATCGAGCGCGAGCGCGAGATGCTCTACGATGTGCGCAAGCAGGCGCACCACGTCATCAACACCACCGATATGATGCCCGCTCAGCTGCGCAGCACCATCCGCGCGCTGTTCGCTCCTGGCGAGGAGCGCCAGGGCCTGCAGGTCACGGTGTACTCGTTCGGCTTCAAACATGGCGCTCCTGTGGATGCCGATCTGGTCATGGACGTGCGCTTCCTTCCCAATCCGTACTACGACCCCGAGCTCCGTCCTCTCACCGGCCTTGACAAGCCCGTGCGAGATTACGTGCTGTGCCGATCTGAAACCGAGGAGTTCCAGAAGTGCTGGCGCGCGCTGCTCGATTGCGTCATGCCCGGGTACGTGGCGGAGGGCAAGCAGCAGCTTGCCATCGCCGTCGGGTGCACCGGCGGTCAGCATCGAAGCGTGGCGCTCGCCGAGTCCACGGGGGAATATCTCAAGCAGAAGGGCTATCGCGTGAGCGTCGCGCATCGCGACCTGAAGCTTGCCGAAGGCGTCGATGGACAGCTCGTCAGCGCATCTGCGAAGCCGGTCGAAGGCCGATAGGATGAGCGAGATGCTACACCAAAGCCATATGGAGGGCGGTCATTTCCCCCACGACCCGTCCATGACCGAGGCGTTCGCGCCGCTGTATGCGGCAGATCCCGTAGTGCCGGAGACCAGCAGCTTGAAAGCCGTGGTCATCGGCGGCGGGACTGGTGCGCCCGTTTCCATCCGCACGCTCCTTTCCATGGGCGTGGAAACCTCCGCCGTGGTCGCTATGGCCGATGATGGCGGGTCGACGGGCATCCTGCGCGAACGGGCGGGCGTCACTCCTCCGGGCGATATCCGCAAGTGCATCTGCGCTATGGCGGCCGACCCTGAGGACCCGCTTACGCGCGCATTCAAATACCGGTTCCCGTTCGCCGACAACCATACGCTGGGAAATCTCATGCTCTCCGCGCTCGAGGACGCCACGGGCGAGTTCCCGCAGGCCGTTCAGATCTGCGAGCGCTTGCTCAACGCGCGTGGGCATGTGTACCCTTCAACGCTCGATCGCGTGTCGTTGGTCGCGCGCACGCGCGATGGGCGCTATATCGAGGGCCAGGCGGTTGCCTGCCATTCGCGCACGGCGCTTGCGCATGTGCAGTTGCGCGGTCAGGGTAAGATCCAGGCATACCAGCCGGCGCTCGATGCCATCCGCAATGCCGACCTGATCGTGCTCGGACCGGGGAGCCTATTCACGTCCATCATCCCGAACTTGCTGGTCCCAGGCGTGGTGGATGCCATCCGTCAATCGAAGGGGGCAACCTTGTTCGTCTGCTCCTTGGCGGACATGCAGGGCGAGACATGGGGTCTTACGGCGCGCGAGCATGTCGAGGCGTTGCTCGCGCATGGCATGCGCGGGCTGCTTGATTATGTGCTCGTGCACAGCTCATGTCCCGTTCGCCCCGACGCTTCCGAGACGGGCACCTTCCGCGCGGTCACAGGGGTCAACATCGGCGATAGCCGATTCACCGTCGCCCCGGGCGAGGAGACGGGCAGGCGTGTGCGCCCGGTGCGTATAGACTATCCGGATTTGCGCTCCATTCAAAGCAAGGGTCCTGTCGTGCTTGTGCGCAATTTGGTCGATCCGCAGCGTCCCACCTGGCATGATCCGTTGTTGCTGCGCGAGGCGTTCACGGGGGTGTTGCGTTTATGTCGTTCACGGCAGAGGTAAAAGACGAGCTTTCGCGCGTGCCGGCAACGTGCAGCCATTGCGATAAGGCCGTTTTGGCGGCGCTTGTGCGCATCGAGGGCACGCTGTTCGTGTCGGGCAAGAACCGTTACCGCGTGGAGATCGCCACCGATGCCCCGTCGGTGGCCCGTTTGGTCATCAAGCTGCTGCATGAGCTGTATCGGCTGAAAACCAACCTGACGGTTCGGCGAAGCGTCTTGCATAAAACGCCTAACTATCTCATCGAGGTCCCCGCCCAGCCTCAGCTTGCTGCGGCTTTGGTGGATATGGGCGTGCTGTCTCCCGAAGGCGGTCTGGTGCTCGGCGTATCCGAGCAGTTGGTGGCAAAGGATTGCTGTGCCGCTGCGTATTTGCGCGGCGCCTTCCTGGGCAGCGGATTCGTATCCGATCCTCGCGGCGATTTCCATTTCGAGGTCATCGTCGAAACCGAGGAGCTGGCGGATGGCCTTGTGGATCTTCTGGCTCGAAAGAACATCAAGGCGCGTATCATGCAGCGACGCAATTCCTACATGGTGTATTTGAAAAGCGGCAGCGCCATCCTCGAGTTCCTGGCGCTTGCAGGTGCTCATCAAAGCGCGCTTGCCATGGAAAACGCGCGCGTTATAAAAAGCGTTCGCAACGACGTGAACCGTCAGACCAATGCGGAGATCGCCAACCAGGCTAAAACCTCGCGTGCGGCGATCGACCAGATCCGGGCCATCAGACAGGTGGTGGAGGCGCATGGAATGGAGAACCTCCCTCCGGCGTTGCAGGACTTTATCAAGCTGCGTGTGCGACATCCCGAGGCGACGCTTAAGGAGCTTGGCGAGCTCGCCAACCCTCCGCTGTCGAAATCGGCGGTGTACCATCGTGTGCGCCGTATCGAGCAATTGGCCGCTGAGCTGGAGAATCAGAATCGGTAACCGATAGTAACCGGCGTCCTGCCGTTAGGCGGGACGCGTTGGTCCACGCTTGTCGACCGTCTGCCAAATTCGCGCCGCAAGCGTTTGACTTTCCGCTACACTAGCGTTTCGTATGGCCCATAACTTGAGTATCTGAATGAAAAGGAGATACGCAATGGCAATCAAAGTAGGCATCAACGGTTTCGGCCGCATCGGACGTCTGGCGTACCGCGCCATGGTCAAGGACCCGGAGATCCAGGTTGTGGCCGTCAACGATCTCGGCGACATCCCGACGATGGCTCACCTGCTGAAGTATGACTCGGTCCACGGCCGCGCCTTCGATACGGTCGAGGTCACCGAGGACGGCTTCGTGGCCGACGGCCATGCCGTGAAGGTCCTGTGCGAGCGCGATCCCGAGAACCTGCCTTGGGGCGAGCTGGGCGTAGACGTCGTCGTCGAGTCCACCGGCATCTTCAAGACCGGCGAGCTTGCCAGCAAGCACATCAAGGCCGGCGCCAAGAAGGTCGTCATCACCTGCCCGGCCAAGGGCGAGGACATCACCGTCGTCATGGGCGTCAACGACGAGCAGTACGACAAGGATCAGCACAACATCATCTCCAACGCCTCCTGCACCACCAACTGCCTGGCCCCCGTTGCCAAGGTGCTGCTTGAGAAGTTCGGTATCAAGCGCGGCTACATGAACACCATCCATTCCTACACCAACGATCAGAAGATCTTGGACCTGCCGCATAAGGATCTGCGCCGCGCCCGCGCTGCAGCCATGTCCATGATCCCGACCACCACGGGCGCTGCTCGTGCCGTGTCTTTGGTCCTTCCCGAGCTGGCTGGCAAGCTCGACGGCTTCGCCACGCGCGTTCCCACGCCCGACGGCTCCATGGTCGACCTGACGGTGGAACTTGAGCGCGAGGTCACCATCGAGGAGATCAACGCCGCCATGAAGGAAGCCGCCGAGGGCGAGCTGGCCGGCGTGCTCGAGTACACTGAGGATCCCATCGTGTCCATCGACATCGTGGGCAACAACCATTCCTCCATCTTCGACAGCAAGCTCACCATGGTCATGGGCGGCAAGTCCAACATGGTCAAGGTCGTGTCCTGGTACGACAACGAGTGGGGTTACTCCAACCGCGTGAAGGACCTTGTCAAGATCCTGCTGTAATCGGCTTAACCGCTTAACGCTATGAAGGGCCCTGGAACCGAACCTTGCCCCTTGCGCGCTGTGCCGTTCGTGCCCGAAGCACGCTCGGCCGCTTAGCAAGGTGCAATCGGGACCAGGGCCTTTTAGCTGGCCATCGCCGCACCCGCGGTGATTCGAAAGGAAGTCATCATGGCTGATATCGCCACCGTCGACCAGCTCGACGCGCGCGGCAAGCGCGTGCTCGTCCGTGTCGACTTCAACGTTCCCGTGGCAGACGGCGTTTGCGCTGACGATACCCGCATCCGCGCTGCGCTGCCCACCATCGAGAAGCTCATCGATGAAGGCGCTCGCGTCATCCTCATGAGCCACCTCGGCCGTCCGGCGGGCGAGGGCTTCGAGGAGAAGTTCACGCTTCGCCCGGCCGCCCTGCGCCTTTCCGAGCTGCTCGGCCGCCCTGTTGCGTTCGCCTCTGACACCGTCGGCCCCGATGCCCAGGCCAAGGCTGCGGCTCTTCAGGATGGTCAAGTGCTCGTGCTCGAGAATCTCCGTTTCGACAAGCGTGAGAAGAAAAACGATCCCGAGTTCTGCCAGGAGCTCGCCAAGCTCGGCGAGGCCTACGTAAACGATGCCTTCGGCACGGCGCATCGCGCCCACGCTTCCACCGCCGGAGTTGCTGCGCTTCTGCCCGCCTATGCCGGCTACCTCATGCAAAACGAGGTCGCAACCCTCAACGGCATGCTCGATGAGCCCCGTCGTCCCTTCGTCGCCATCCTGGGCGGATCGAAGGTCTCCGACAAGATCAAGGTCATCGATGCCCTCATGGACAAGTGCGACACCCTCATCATCGGCGGCGGCATGTGCTTCACGTTCCTGCTGGCGCAGGGCAAGCAGGTGGGCACCTCCCTCAAAGAGGAGGACTGGGTCGAGCGCGCGGCGGCTATGCTGCGCAAGGCCGAGGAGCGCGGCGTGAAGCTGCTGCTTCCCGTCGACGTCGTATGCGCCGACAAGTTCGCCGAGGACGCGAATACCAAGACCGTCTCCGTCGACGATATCCCAGCTGATATGATGGGTCTTGATGTCGGTCCGGAAACGGCAAAACTGTACGCTCAGGCTATCTCTCAGGCTGCCACCGTGTTCTGGAACGGCCCCATGGGCGTGTTCGAGATGGAGGCGTTCGCCGCAGGCACGAAGGCCGTTGCCGAGGCCGTGGCCGAAAACCAGCAGGGCGACACCATCATCGGCGGAGGCGACTCCGTGGCGGCGGTCAACAAGTTCGACCTTGCCGACCGTATGACGTTCATCTCCACGGGCGGAGGCGCCAGCATGGAGCTGGTGCAGGGCGAGGCCCTTCCCGGCGTGGAAGCTCTGAAGCGCTAAGGTAATCCAAGGGGGGCGCATGCGTCCCCCTTATCGTTTTGAAAGGAGCGTGTCTCATGGCCCGCAAACCGCTCATGGCAGGTAATTGGAAGATGAACAACACCTATGCCGAGGCCGTGGTGTTGGCGCAAACCATCTCCAACAACTTCGACAAGCACTGGACCGACTCCGTGGACGTGCTGGTGTGCCCGCCCTCCATCGATCTGAAGCCGGTCAACGCCGTGTTCGAGTTCGACCATCAGCCCATTCAGATCGGCGCGCAGAATGTGTACTGGGAGCCGAAGGGCGCCTTCACGGGCGAGGTCTCGGTTCCCATGCTCAAGGACGTCCATTGCACGTGCTCCATCGTCGGCCACTCCGAGCGCCGCAGTTACTTCGGTGAAACCAACGAGGACGTCAACCGCAAGGTTCGCGCCTTGCTCGATGGCGGCCTGTATGCTGTAGCGTGCGTCGGCGAATCGCTGTCCGTGCGCGACGAGGGCGGCGCCGAGGAATTCGTCTGCGCCCAGGTGCGCGCCGCGTTCGCGGGCTTGGAGCCCGAGGAGGCCGGCAAGTGCGTGGTGGCATACGAGCCTATCTGGGCCATCGGCACGGGCCGCACGGCAACGCCCGAGCAGGCGCAGGACATGTGCGCCGCCATCCGCACCACGCTTGCCGATATGTTCGGCGCCGAGACCGCCGATGAGATGCGCATTCTGTACGGCGGTTCCATGAACGTCGGCAACGTCGAGCAGCTTCTCGCACAGTCCGATATCGACGGCGGTCTGGTCGGCGGTGCCAGCTTGAAGGCCGACCAGTTCGTTCAGCTGGTGAAAGCGTGCCTGTAATGAGTGCGTCTGAAAACGTCTGCGGGAAGCTTTCCCTTCCGGCATGCTTGATCATCATGGACGGCTTGGGCTTGGCGCCAGCGGGTCCGGGCAATGCCGTGTCGCTGGCATCCACGCCGGTGCTCGACCAGCTGTTCGAAACCTGCTCGCACACCAAGCTTGAAGCCTCGGGAGAGGCCGTGGGCCTTCCTGACGGTCAGATGGGCAACTCCGAGGTGGGGCATCTCAACATCGGTGCCGGCCGTGTGGTGCATCAGGAGCTCTCGCGCATCAACATGGCTTGCCGCACCGGCTCCATCTGCGATAACGCCGTGATCAACGATGCCATCGAGGCGGCAAAGGCGCCGGGTGCCGCACTGCATCTCATGGGCCTGCTCTCCGATGGCGGCGTGCATTCCAGCAACGAGCACCTGTATGCGCTCATCAAGCATGCCGTGGAAAGCGGCGTCGGCGATGTGCGCGTGCATGCGTTCATGGACGGCCGGGACGTCCCACCGTCAAGCGGCAAGGGCTATATGCAGCAGCTGCAGGACTTCATCGTTGAGAACGGGTTCCAGGATGTCGTGCGTGTGGCAAGCGTCTCGGGCCGCTATTACGCGATGGATCGCGACAAGCGTTGGGACCGTGTCGCCAAGGCGTACGAGGCCGTTGTGTGCGCAACGCCGCTCGCTTCTTCGGGCGATCCCGTAGCCGCTATGCAAGTATCGTACGACGCCGATGTCACCGATGAGTTCGTCGAGCCCGTGGCGCTCGACGGGCGCGGCGTCGTCGATGGGGATGCCGTCGTGTTCTTCAACTTCCGCCCTGATCGCGCCCGTGAGATCACGCGTGCCATCGTCGATGATGCTTTCGACGGGTTCGATCGCGCTCGTCGGCCCCAGGTCTCGTTCGTATGCCTGACCGAGTACGACCCGGACATCCCCGCGCCGATCGCGTTCCCCAAGACGTTCCCGGAAAACGTGCTTGCCGACGTGCTCTCTGCAGCCGGTCTGCGTCAATACCATATCGCCGAAACCGAGAAGTATGCGCACGTCACATTCTTCCTTAATGGCGGACGCGAGGAACCCAAGGCGGGGGAGCAGCGAAGCCTTATCCCCAGCCCTAAGGTGGCCACGTATGATCTGCAGCCTCAGATGAGCGAGCCTGAAGTCGCGGACACCTTGGCCGCGGCGATCGAGGCCGATGAGGCCGATGTGTACATCGTGAACTTCGCGAACCCCGATATGGTCGGCCACACGGGCGTCATCCCCGCCGCCGTCGCCGCCGTCGAAGCGGTGGATTCCGGCGTCGGCAAGGTCGTCGACGCCATCCGCCGCAAAGGCGGGTTCGCTTTCATAACGGCCGATCACGGCAACTGCGACAAGATGATCGCGGACGATGGGACGCCCCACACGGCGCATACCACCGCAAAGGTGCCGTTCATCTTCGTGGACGATGCCGACACCGGGCGGGTGCTCGGCGACAAGGAAGGCGCGCTTTGCGATATCGCCCCTACGTTGCTTGATGCCATGGGGCTTTCCGCTCCCGTTGAGATGACGGGACGCAGCCTGTTCGCGTAATGCGTGATTTTCATGACACTGTTCGCGCCCGTTGCCGGTTTCTTGCCTGCGCGGGCGCGTTTCGTTATACTTGTCTACTTGCGTACGTAGTTATTTCGAGTGAAAGAGCATCACGTGAATCCGCTTTTGATCATCCTTATCGCCTTGCTGGTCATCTCCGGCTTGGGTCTCATCATCTTCATCCTGCTGCACTCCGGCAAGGGCACGGGCATTTCCGATATGATCGCCAGCTCCGTGTACTCCTCGCAAACCGGTACCAGCATCGTTGAGAAGAACCTTGACCGCATCACCATCATCTTCGCGGTTGTCTTCTTGCTGTCGCTTATCGCGCTGATGATCGTGTATCCGTCCGGCACTATCGCCACCCGATAAAATTTTTTCAAATTGGGTCTTGGCAAGTGAGTAAGGTTCGGGTATATTAATCATCGTTGCTTTTCGGCAACAACTCGTCGGAGTGGTGGAACGGCAGACACGCAAGCTTGAGGTGCTTGTGCCCGTAACGGGTGTGCGGGTTCAAATCCCGCCTCCGACACCAGAATTCAAAAAGCGGCCTTCGGGCCGCTTTTTTGTTGCTAGCTTTCAATCTTGGCAGTTTGCTTGCTGCCAGCTGCAATCGAGGTGGTGTGCTTGCTGCCAGCTGTGGTTGTAGTAGCGTACTTGTTGTCGGTTGCATATCGAGACAGCTTGCCAATCGACGATGGCGATCGTCTTTCTGGCTTGCGGGGCGATCTGAGCATTTGAGCGATAGCGTTGCGGATGAGCCTTATCCAGATTTGCGGCGATGATGCGCGGCTCGTTGGCGTAAACCGGCTCGATAAGATGTCGCGGTAGGTGGCTTGGGCGTGTAGCGGTTCGCGCCGGCATTCAGCCGCATCCTCTTGCAGCGCGATACTGATAATCTACTATCAACGTAGGACTGCAAGGAGCCGATGGCCGTCAAGGCGTGGCTGTCTGCAACAACCTGCTCTTTGAATCTTTCTTTGTTGCAGTTGCGTGTGTGCCATGGATATCAAAGCTGAAACTGAGCGTTACCAAGGCGTGGCAAGACACTGAATCGCATATGCGTTATGGGCATCAAAGCTGAAACTCGTGATATTGGGATAACCTGAATTTAGCCCTTCATCAGGTGAAACGATCGATTTGAGTATGGCGTGTCGAAAAAAGTTTCAGCTTTTTCAAAAAAGGGGGTTGCCAAGATTCCTGGTTCAGGTATTATATCTCCTTGCCGACGCGCCGAAAGCGCTGAAGCAAATCACTCAAGTGGGCGTTTAGCTCAGGGGGAGAGCGCTTCCCTGACACGGAAGAGGTCACAAGTTCAAATCTTGTAACGCCCACCATTTGAGATGCGGACATGGCTCAGCTGGTAGAGCATCACCTTGCCAAGGTGAGGGTCGCGGGTTCGAATCCCGTTGTCCGCTCCATTGTCTTAAGTGAGCTGGTTGGGAAACCAACCAGCTCTATATAAGACATGACGCCAGGATGGCGACGTGGCCAAGTGGTAAGGCAGAGGCCTGCAAAGCCTTCACCCCCGGTTCGAATCCGGGCGTCGCCTCCAAATTTGAAAACCAAACATGCGGACATGGCTCAGCTGGTAGAGCATCACCTTGCCAAGGTGAGGGTCGCGGGTTCGAATCCCGTTGTCCGCTCCATGAATTGATAGCGGTCGAGATTTCGACCGCTTTTTGTTTTTGGGTTCCGACGATGCGTTTCTATTACCCCGTGAGTCAACCTGGCGGTTCTGCATCGTTATGAATCGAAAAGATTTTCGAAATAGGGTCTTGCAAAGATCCTCGATTCCGGTAATATATCTGCTTGCGTCTTGGCCCCCCAAGATGTGAATGCTGGATTGGGCGTTTAGCTCAGGGGGAGAGCGCTTCCCTGACACGGAAGAGGTCACAAGTTCAAATCTTGTAACGCCCACCATTTCAGTTAGATTCAAATGAATCATTGTGAGGATAAATTCACAAAATTGAATTGTATCTTGCGTTGATTCGAGTTTTGTCTAAACTGATTAGAGTAATGCGGACATGGCTCAGCTGGTAGAGCATCACCTTGCCAAGGTGAGGGTCGCGGGTTCGAATCCCGTTGTCCGCTCCATGAATGCGCAGCGACCGAGATAACTCGGTCGCTTTTTTGTTGCTTCGATTTTTGTAGTCACAAACACCTGTTCGTATGATAGGATACGCGAAACACTAAGCGATTATCAAAGGCTGGGTAGTATGGGTCAGGATTCCATTGTCATCAAGGGCGCGCGCGAGCACAATCTGAAAAACGTCGACATCACCATCCCTCGTGACAAGCTGGTTGTGATCACCGGTTTGTCGGGTAGCGGTAAATCAAGCCTGGCGTTCGATACTATGTATGCCGAGGGGCAACGACGTTACGTTGAAAGCCTCTCCAGCTATGCACGCATGTTTTTGGGGCAGATGAGCAAGCCTGACCTCGATAGCATCGATGGGCTTTCCCCGGCGGTATCGATCGATCAGAAAACCACCTCTCGCAATCCCCGCTCAACGGTGGGCACTACCACTGAGATATATGATTATCTTCGTTTGCTGTATGCTCGCGTCGGCGTCCCTCATTGCCCGGAATGCGGTCGCGTTATCAAGAAGCAAACTACCGATCAGGTGACCGATGACATTTTGGCCCTGGATCCCGGTGCGAAGGCCATCATCATGGCGCCGGTGGTTGCCGGTCGTAAGGGGGAATTCACCAAGCTGTTCGCAGACTTGGCCCATGAGGGCTTCAGCCGTGTCCGCATCGATGGCGAGATAGTGAAGTTGGATGGCCAGCCTCGTACGCTCAATAAGAAGATCAAGCACTTCATCGATGTGGTGGTCGATCGCGTGCAGCTCAAGGAGGCCGCAACCGGTCGTATCGCCGAGGCGGTGGAACTTGCGACTAAGTTAGCGGAAGGTCGCGTCCTTGTGCAGGTGCTTGGTCCCGATGGCAAGCCTCAAGGCGAGGCGGGCGGTTTCTCGAGCGGCGCAAAAGGCGGTCTTGGCGAAGGCGAGCATCTGTTCTCCCTGGCATTGGCATGTCCCGAGCATGGCCACTCTATGGACGAGCTTCAGCCGCGTGACTTCAGCTTCAACGCGCCCTACGGTGCCTGCCCAGACTGTTCGGGCATTGGAAGCAGGGAAGAGGTCGATGCAAGTCTGGTGGTTCCCGATCCTTCGTTGACGTTGTCGGAGGGTGCCATCGCACCTTTTAAGAGCGGCAACTATTACCCTCAGGTTCTTAAAGCCGTTGCATTGCATATGGGCTGCGATGAGAACACCCCGTGGGAGGACATGCCTAAAAAAGTCCAGAAGGCATTGCTCGAAGGCTTGGGCGAGGAAAAGGTCAGGGTGGATTACACCACGGTCGATGGACGTAACACCTACTGGTTCATCGAATGGGAGGGCGCCCTTGCCGCGGTGATGCGCAAGTATCAGGAGGCGCAAAGCGATACGCAACGCGATAAGCTGCAAAGCTACTTCGCCGTGGTTCCGTGCCCCACGTGCGAAGGGAAACGCTTGAAGCCCGAGATCCTCGCGGTCACCGTGGGCGGCAAGTCCATTCACGACGTATGTGAGATGAGCGCTCTTGATTGTTACCGCTTCTTCGGCGATCTGCATTTCGAGGGGCAGCAGGGTGCGATTGCGAACCCTATCGCGAAGGAGATCGTCGCGCGTCTGAAGTTCCTGGTCGATGTAGGCCTGGATTACTTGACCCTTGAACGTGCCACTGCAACCCTTTCCGGCGGCGAAGCGCAGCGTATTCGTCTGGCCACGCAAATCGGCGCGGGCTTGATGGGCGTTCTTTACATTCTCGATGAACCTTCCATCGGCTTGCACCAGCGTGACAACGAGCGCCTTATCGGCACGCTCGAGCACCTTCGCGATCTCGGCAACACCGTTATCGTCGTCGAGCACGACGAAGATACCATCCGCGCCGCTGATTATGTGGTCGATATGGGTCCGGGTGCGGGCGAGCGCGGCGGTATGGTGGTAGCCGCAGGAACGCCCGAGGAGGTGGCCGCTACGGAGGGCTCCCTTACTGCTGATTATCTTTCCGACCGTCGTGCAATCGCCGTGCCGGAGCAGCGTCGTAAGCCCAAGCGCGGTTCCCTTAAACTCACCGGCGCATCCGAGAACAACTTGAACAATGTGACGTTGTCGGTTCCTTTCGGCACCTTCACCGTCATCACGGGCGTTTCCGGTAGCGGTAAAAGCTCGTTGATCACCGATACGCTGGCTCCCGCGCTGGCGAATCGCGTCAACCATGCTCATCGGCGTACGGGCGCGTATCGCAAGATCACCGGCGTCGAGAACATCGACAAGGTGATCAATATCGACCAAAGCCCTATCGGCAGGACGCCTCGCAGCAACCCCGCCACCTATATCGGCCTCTGGGACGACATCCGCGCGTTGTTCGCCAGCACGCAGGAGAGCAAGGCGCACGGATACGGCCCTGGTCGATTCAGCTTCAACGTCAGCGGAGGCCGCTGCGAAGCCTGCAAGGGCGATGGGCAGATCAAGATCGAGATGCACTTCCTCCCGGATATCTACGTGCCATGCGAGGTGTGCGAAGGCAAACGGTACAATCGCGAAACCCTGCAGGTCACCTATCGAGGTAAGAACATCTCCGAGGTGCTCGACATGACGGTCGAGGACGCCTTGCTGTTCTTTGAGAACATTCCCGGGATCAAGCGCAAGCTTCAAACGCTTTTCGATGTGGGTCTCGGCTATATCCGTTTGGGGCAGCCGGCCACCACGCTTTCCGGCGGCGAGGCTCAGCGTGTGAAGCTGGCAAGCGAGCTGCATCGTCGTCAGACGGGCAAAACGTTCTATATATTGGACGAGCCCACCACTGGGCTGCATTTCGAGGATGTGCGGCAGTTGCTTGTGGTTCTTCAGCGTTTGGTGGATGCGGGGAATACGGTGCTCGTCATCGAGCATAATCTCGACGTTATCAAAAGCGCCGACCATATCGTTGATTTGGGTCCGGAGGGCGGTGCTCGCGGCGGCACCGTGGTGGCCGAGGGAACACCCGAGCACGTAGCTACTGTGAAGGAAAGCTACACAGGTCGATTCCTCGCCCGCATGTTGTAAAATGGTCTTGTTACATTGCGACGCCTACCGATTTCGGTGGGCGTCTTTGACGCTAAAGAAGCAAAACCCGTCTCCGCGCAAGAGGCGGGTTTCTTATTCGTGAAGGAGCGGTAGGGGTGCATCAAGGAGCGGCTTTGCGGGGCGGGCATATGATGCGCGGCATCGTCTGCGCATTGGCTGGTTCCGTTTGCTGGGGCTTTTCCGGCACGTGCGCCCAGCTGCTCATGGGCGATTATGGCGCGCCTGCCTATTGGATCACGTGCGTGCGCATGCTCATCTCCGCGGTATTCTTCCTCGGCGTCGTGTTCGTGAAGGACTGGCGGTCGGTGGGGGCGCTCTTCCGCGATTGGCGTTCCATGATCAACATCGCGGCGTTCTCCATTTTCGGAATTGCGCTATGCCAGGTGAGCTATTTCAGCGTCATCCATCATACGAGCGCTGGCGTGGGCACCACCATCGAGCAGCTGGGCTTGGTGCTCATCATGTTGTGGACGTGCTTGCGCAAGCGCCGTCTTCCCAACCCTCGCGAGGTGCTGGGGCTCGTGTTCGCCATGGCGGGGCTCGTCCTGATCGCCACGCAAGGGGATCTGTCCCGATTGGCGCTGTCCCAGCAGGGATGCTTCTGGGGCATGGTGTCGGCTGTCGCGTTGGCCTTGTATACGCTGATGCCAGTTAAGGTGCTTGCCAAATGGGGCTCGATGATGGTCACGGGGTTCGCCATGTTGTTCGGAGGAGCGGTTCTCGCGCCCGTTGTGCAGCCTTGGGTCGTCCCCGTCGAGCTCACGCCCGGGTTCCTCCTTATCCTTGCGGCGGTCATCGTCGTCGGCACCTGTGCGGCTTATATGCTGTATCTGCAGGGAATCAATGACTGCGGACCTGTGAAAGCCGGGCTTCTGTGCGCTGCCGAGCCGGTCTCGGCCATGGTGCTTTCCGTGCTATGGCTGCATAGCTCGGTGAGCACCTGGGATGTGGCGGGATGCGCGTGCATCCTCGTCATGATCGTCATGGTCACCGAGCTCGAGCCCAAGCGGGAAGGCGTGGGGTCGGATGCCGAGCTTGCGGGCGTGGAGACGGCGCCGCTTCCGCAAGATCCGCCGGTGTTTGCCGGTCGTGCGTCGGTGCTCGGGTATTACAATAGCCGACCTGCAACCATGGCCGATATCGAACGCGTGGAGGCGTTGCTCGACGAGGGGCATCGTGCCTTTTCCGAATTGGGCATCGATGAGGGCAAGTACAAGAAGTACCCGTCCTCGCGGCGTTTGACCCGCAGCGTCAAAGACGGTTCCACGTATGTGGTGGAGAATGCCGGGGGCCAGATGATCGCCGTGTTCGCCGTGTCCTTCGCGGCGGATAAGAATTACGAGCGCGGCATCAAGGGCGAATGGGTCACCGACACCGGTGCGTCTCCGCAACAGTACGCCGAGCTGCATTGGGTAGTCGTCGACAAGCCGGTTCGAAGACGCGGTGTCGGGTCGTTCGTCGTCGACAGCGCCTGCCGTATCGCCCGCGAGGGCGGTCGCGTCAGCGTGCGTGCCGATATCTACCCCGAGAACGAACCGATGCGTTGGCTGCTTGAAACACGCGGCTTCAAGTTTTGCGGGACCATCCAGGTGCGCGACACGTTCGGGCGCGAAAAGCCGCGTTCCGCGTATGAGCTGCGCTTGAGATAGGGCGGCATGACGGCGCTTGGCGCTGTTGCGTAACCGCTGTTTTGTTGGCGACACGGGTTCCGTTGTGGATTCTGGGTTGCCAACTACTTGCAGACGTTTACCATGGCTGAGGGTGTTTCGCATCATCTATGCAGGAAAGGGCAGAGCCGCATCGACGGCTGGAAGTGAGGATAACCATGACATTGCAGTTCCGCATTGCCGACCATGGCGACTTCGATGGCATCTGGGCCGTGCTCATGGACGGCAAGGCCGCGCTAGGTCATCTTGGCATCGATCAATGGCAAGGTGCTTATCCTACGCAGCAAATCGTGCGAGATGATATCGAAGCCGGTCACTCCTATGTGCTTGAGGAAGACGGCGAAGTAGTCGCCACCACCGTCATCGGCTTCACCGGCGAACCGGTTTATGATTCCATCGAGGGCGCATGGTTGACGGCGTCAGACTCGCGCGACCCGCGATATGCCGTTCTGCATCGTGTTGCGGTCGCGCAAGGTCATGGCGGGAAGGGCCTTGGCCGCAATCTGCTGCAATCCGCTGAGCCGGTTGCCCGCCAACACGGGTGCGAGAGTCTGCGCATTGAAACGCATCCGGGCAACATTCCTATGCTCAAGCTCATAGAGCGATGCGGTTTCAGCCGTTGCGGCATCGTGCATATCAGCCACGCGGAAGGTGCTTCCACCGACCGCGTCGCGTTCGAGAAGTTACTCTAACGCAGCCTTTTCTGTAAACTCTGCGCGTGTGCCCGCGGGGTACAGGCGGTTTGCGGGGCATTTACTATACTTGAACCTATGTCTAACGGAACTCGTGAAAAACAAGCGCTCGGCGTATTCCTCATCCTGATCGTGCTCAGCACGTTCGGGATTGCCTGGTATATGGTTGCAGGGCATTCATGGAACGTAGCCGCATCCTCCATCGATGAAAAGGTGGGCCAGATGGAAGGGTACACCTCCATCGTGTACGCAGGCACGCTTCCCGTGCAGGCGGATGCGAGGACGCTTGATTCCCAAAACGGCTCCGATGCGCAGCTCGAAGAGGGAGTGGGCTCTGCGGACGCGGCCGAAAAGGCCGACGAGGGTGTTTCGGGATCTGGGAGCGGCTCCGCTTCCTCCGCTTGCCCGGATACGGCTGCGTCGTCCACCTCTTCTGATACGGCTGCATCGGCGTCCTTCTCCGGTGACAGCGCAGCTTCATCGTCTGCAGACGAGAATGCATCTGTGAACGGTGCTTCATCGAGTACGGGTTCTAGCAACGGCTCGAATACATCAAGCTCTTCGAAGGGCGCTTTGGGGCAGACGAAGTCTTCCGATGGCCTTGCTGGTCAAACGCATAATGATGAGGCGTCCGGCTTGACGTCCGATGTCGGCAGCGTTGCGGCGCCTGTCCCCGATACCGGCGAACGGGACGATGGCGAATCTGATCGAACTTCCGATAACGCGACGGTGCTGAAAGCCGCTACCGTCCGCGGCGGCATGGATGTTGCCAAGAGCCAGCCGGTCTCGCCTGAGGAGGTTCAGGTCAACTATGAGGAGAAGGGCGCCACGGTGCTGGTGCTCGATACAGCCGACCCGTCCGAATACAGCGATGGCGTTATCCTCAAGCGCGGCTCGAAGCGCATCGGCGTGTTCTCCGTCGATGTGCCTCTTTCCGAAAAGGCTGCCGAAGCGCGTGTCAAATACTTCCGCGATTGCAAGGTCGACCTTGTCGTGTGCATTTCGTCGGTTCGCACCTATGTGCGCAACCTCCAGGACGCCGATATCGTGATCACGCTGCAGGATGAGGAAGTCTCCACGATGGGCGGTAACTCCAACGGGTCCTTTTTCGTGAACGCGCCTCACGTGGATAGCGTCGGGGCCATTCTGGTGTCTCCGAGCAATGTCGTGTCCGCAAAGGTTATCGAAAGCCTGTAGCCGGCAGGTTGCTCGCTTCTTTGCCCTTTCTTTCGTTGGGCGTCGTTCGTATTCTTCTAAGCTCTGTTGCTTGCCGAGTATCGCTTACATTGCTTCGCCATCATTTGCGGCTGTTTCGGCTTGTTGCCAACTGGCTGACCTCGATGCGTACCGGGGGTCGGTTCGTCGTGCCGCTTCGTGGCATTGTCTCTGACGTCCCGGACGGATTTTCAGTCTTAGCCTTAGGTCCCCATCGTATCTCATAGCCGCACTGCGTCTGGGTTTTGCGGGGAAGCTTTCTAGCATTGCTCTGTTGACTTAATGGGCCGCTGATGATGCTGCGCCAACTGCGATCGCGGAACCGTTTCCGTGAGTTTAGCCCCTGCCTCGCATATGCCATCAAGCGCATTTTCGACTTAGAATATGCAGTTCCAGAACGCCACGATGCAGGAAATTCGTCTAATGATGATGTGTTTTCGGGTCGATATCTCTTCGAACCGCTGGGAAGCCGATATGGATCGGTTGTCAAACAAGTAAACACATAACGAAAAGTGTCTAATTACCCGTATTTAACCCGATTACCGCAATAGTAATAGCTAAGTAATTGCAAACGTTTGCATAGGAAAAAATAGACAAACCAGCAGAATGGTCCAATTATTTCTAACCCGTTCAGGGGGATTTGTTCCAAATGGGGGCATTTGTGCACCATTTGGCGGAATGGTGTCAGTTTCGTATCAAATTATTCATTAGCATGAATGAGTATCCGTAGACGCACGATACGGATACGCGATGCGCCGCCTTGGCGCCTTCTCCCCGCAGCCTCCAATCGGCAAGAGGGCACGGTGGGCGGTTTCGCATCGGTTTTTAGACGAGTGCAAGACGAGTAGGAAAGGAGTGAGGGGCATGAACCTGTCACGCAGGGGCTTTTTCAAAGCAACCGGCGCTGCGCTGGCAACCACGATGGCGTTCGAGCTTTCCTCGCAGACCCAGGCGTTCGCGTCTGAGTCCAAGCAAGACTGGAAGCTGGTGAACACCGAAGAGTACACCAACATCTGCTGCTATTGCGCAGGTGGTTGCGGTTCTCTGCTGTCGGTGCGCGACGGCGAGCTGGTCAACCTGGAAGGCGACCCCGACCATCCCATCAACGAGGGCGGCCTGTGCCCGAAGGGCGCTACCATGTTCCAGCTGCGCAACGTGGTCGACCCCGAGACGCGCGAAGTCATCAAGAACTCGAAGCGTTCGACGCGCCCGCTGGTGCGCCGTCCCGGCGCAAGCGACTGGGAGGACATCTCCTGGGATGACGCCATCGCCGAGATTGCCCGCAAGGTCAAGGACACGCGCGATGCCTCGTTCATCGAGAAGAACGACAACGGCCTGACGGTGAACTACACCCCGGCCATCGCAAGCCTGGGCGGTTCCCAGGAAAACTCCGAGGAGGAATACCTGATCCTCAAGATGATGCGCTCCCTGGGCGTCATCGCCATCGACAATCAGGCACGTGTTTGACACGGCCCCACTGTTGCCGGTCTGGCAGCTTCATTCGGTCGCGGCTCCATGACGAGCCATTGGTGCGACTTCCAAAACACCGACGTCATCTTGAATTGCGGTTCCAACTCCGTTGAGAACCATCCTGTAAGCGCGCTGTGGCTTGAGAAGGCCCATGAGCAGGGCGCTAAGTGGATCGTCGTCGATCCGCGTTACACCCGTACGGCCGAGCAGGCCGATATCTGGTGCCCCATCCGTTCCGGCACCGACATCGCGTTCTATGGCGGCATGTATAATTACATCATCGAGAACCTCATCGAGCCGAACCTGGCCAAGTACCAGGAAACCGGCGACATGAGCGAGTACAACTTCGAGTACCTGCTCAACTACACCAACGCTTCCTACATCCTTGATCCCGACTACAAGTTCGATCCCGAGACGGGTCTGTTCAGCGGTTGGAACGAGAAGACCAAGACGTACAACGCCCACAGCTGGCATTACGAGACCGAGTCCACCGAGGACTGGGACACCAGCGAGAACGGCGCATACGCCTGGGTCAACAAGCCCGGCACCCCTGAGTTCACCACGCCGACGCTCACCAACCCCAAGAAGGACATGACGCTGCAAGACCCCATGTGCGTCTACCAGCAGTTCAAGAAGCATTATTCCCGTTACACGCTCGACACCGTTTGCGGTATCTGCGGCATGGACAAGGATGTTCTCGAACTCGTCTACAAAACCTATACCTCTACCGCCAAGCCCGGTAAGGCCGGCACCGTGCTCTACGCGCTCGGCCAGACCCAGCACACCTATGGCGCCCAGAACACGCGCGCCATGTCCGTGATGCAGCTGCTGCTTGGCAACATCGGCATCCCCGGCGGCGGCGTGAACGCGCTGCGCGGCGAGCCCAACGTCCAGGGTGCAACGGACATGGGCATGATGGTCAACGAGCATCCCGCTTACCTGAAGTGGGCGAACACCACCGATCGCGCAAGCCTGCGCAAGTGGCTGGAGTCTCAGACCTACTCCGACGGCTACTACACTAACAAGCCGAAGTTCATCGTCTCCTCCCTGAAGGAGTGGTTCGGCGAGAACGCCACCGTGGACAACGACTACGGTTACGACTGGTGGCCGAAGGTCCCGTCCGAGACGGGTGCCGTGGACTACACGCATATCTCCACGTTCGAGCTCATGCAGCAGGGCGTTATCAAGGGCTACTTCAACTGGGGCATGAACCCCTGCCATTCGGCCCCCAACGCCGGCAACGTGCGCCGTTCCATGGCCAACCTCGATTGGCTGGTCGTCGCCGACCAGGTCATCACCGAGTCCGCCAGCTTCTGGAACGCGCCGGATATGAACCCGTCAGAGATCGACACCACGGTGTACTATCTGCCGTGCGCGCTGATTTACGAGAAGCCGGGCATCATCTTGAACTCCGGCCGTTGGATCCAATATCGCTACCAGGCCGTCGAGCCGCGGGATCAGGCCAAGCCCGACTACGAGATGTGCGACCTTCTGTGGACCGCTATCTGCGACCTGTACAAGAAGGAGGGCGGCGCCAACCCCGACCCGATCCTCAAGACCAAGTGGGACTACTACGTGGACGGCAAGATCGACCCGCGCCCCGTGGCGTGGGCCCTCAACGGCTACCGCATCGCCGGCACCGAGTGCGACACCGATTCCGCCAACCCGAAGACCGACCTGCTCAAGGGCTACGCCGAGCTGGGCGCCGACGGTTCCACCGCGTGCGCGATGTGGATCTACTCCGGTATGTGGAACAACAACGATGCTCCGCTCGATCCGGCCGAGCAGCCGCTGTGCCGCCGCAACACCGATGACAAGTCCGGCATCGGCCTGAATTCCGAGTGGGCGTTCAGCTGGCCGAGCAACCGCCGTATCCTGTACAACCGCAACAGCTGCGACATGCAGGGCAAGCCTTGGAACGAGGACAAGAAGCTCATGGAGTGGAACGGCGAGAAGTGGATCCTCGTCGACCAGGCCGACTTCGTTGCCGCCAAGGACGGCAAGCCAGTCCCGCCGAACAACAAGACCTTCTTCATGCTGTGGGAGCAGAACGCCCGCCTGGAGAGCTACGGCATGGTCGACGGCCCGCTGCCCGAGCATTTCGAGCCGTTCGAGTCGCCGTGCGACGACAACCCGCTCAACGGCGCGTTCCACAACCCGTGCGCATTCGGCACGCAGTATGCGTCCACGAAGCAGGGCACCAAGGAGCAGTACCCGATCGTTGCCACCACGTACTCCGTCACCGAGCATTGGCAGACCGGCGGCCAGACGCGTCTGTGCCCGGCGTTGGTGGAGTCCATGCCGGCTCAGTTCGTCGAGATGAGCGAGGAGTTCGCGGCCGAGAAGGGCATCGAGAACGGCGATGACGTGCGCGTGTTCAACAATCGCGGTTCGGTCGTCGTGCCCGCCCTGGTCACCAAGCGCCTGCAGCCGATGAACGTCAACGGCAAGGTGCAGCACCAGGTCGGTTTGACCCATCACTTCGGCTGGGCGGACCTGTACGGCACGGGCGACGTGGTCAACGACCTGACGCCCAACGTCGGCGACCCGAACTCGTTCACGCCCGAATACAAGGCGTTCCTCGTTGATATCGAGAAGGCATAAGGGGGATTGACATGACTGAAAAGGCTGTATATTTCGATTCCTCCAAGTGCACCGCCTGCAAGGGCTGCCAGGTTGCCTGCAAGACGTGGAACAACCTGCCGAGCCCTCTGGGCACGAACGAGGCGAAGTGGTCCGGCACGCATCAGAACCCGGCCGACCTCAACGGCGACACGCGTCTGATCATCACCTTCAACGAGCTTGAGGGCGATAGCAAGATCAAGCCGGTGAAGTGGGCGTTCGGTCGTCGCGCTTGCCAGCATTGCACCGATGCCCCGTGTGCGTCGGTGTGCCCTGGCGGCGCGCTCGTGCGCAACGAGGAGACCGGTTTCCTCGAGGTCTACCAGGATAAGTGCGTCGGCTGCCAGTACTGCCATAGCGCCTGCCCGTTCGATGTGCCGCGCTACGAGTCCAACGGGCTTCTCGACAAGACCGTCATCGACAAGTGCACGGGTTGCGCCGATCGCGTGGCCCATGGCATGGCGCCGGCTTGCGTTTCCGCTTGCCAGCCCAACGCCCTGCAGTTCGGCGACCGCGACGAGATGATCGCCAAGGGCAAGGAGAAGGTCGCCTGGCTGCATGAGAACGGCTACCCCGATGCCTGCCTGTACGGCGAGCATGAGATGGGCGGCTTGCATGTCATCCAGGTGCTCAAGTACGGCATCGAGGCCCATGACCAGGTGCAGGATCCGAAGACTCCGGCCACGGCCCAGCTCACCCAGATCATGAAGCCGGTCACCGGCGCCATCTCCGGTCTGACCGTTGCCGGCCTGGCAGCCATGTTCGGCCTGGCCATCGGCTACAAGCGCGACAAGCTGGCGTACAATCCCGAGACCGAGGACACGGTGTCGGTGATTACCGGCGACGTTGTGCAGCACGGCGACCCGCAGGACGATAAGACGGTGATGGAGCACATCACCGAGAATCTTCCGATCGGTAAGAAGGGGGACAAATAATGAGCCACTCCGTTAACGTTTCCCCGGAAGCCCGCGCCAAGGATGCGGCGTTCCTCCAGGAGCGCGCGGCATCCGGCAAAGAGAAGTACATCGTCCGTCACTCGAAGCAGGCGCGCCTCACGCATGGCATCACGGTCATCGCGTGCATCCTGCTTGCCATCTCGGGCCTGTTCGTGTTCGTTCCACAGCTTGCGCAGGCGGTAGGCGCCGATACGGTGTTCGTCATTCGCATGTCGCATCGCGTGCTCGGCTTCATCTTCGTGCTGGTGCCCCTAATCAGCGCGATCATGGCTCCGAAGGGCGTGGCCCACATCTTCAAGAACCTGTTCGCGAAATGGAACAGCGACGACAAGAAGTGGATGCTGCTGTTCTTCCCGTACCTGTTCATGGCGAAGTGGATTCACATGCCCGACCAGGACGAGGTGAAGTCCGGCCAGCGCTTCGCCGACGGCATGCTGTGGGTTGCTGGTGCGCTTATGGGCATCACGGGCCTGATCTTGGTGGCCGGTTCGACCATCGTCGATCTGGGCACGGGCTATGGCGTCGTGCTGTTCCTGCATGATCTGGGCTTTTTGCTCATCGCCGTGTTCGGCTTGGCCCATATCTTCTTGGGCGGCGGCATCTTCCAGCCCTACCGCGGTACGTACAAGCTGATGTTCGGCAATGGTTTGGTTTCCGAGGCCGACGCTCTGTACCACTGGGGCCACTGGGCTCGCAAGGAGATCGCCTCCGGCAAGAACGTGGTTGAAAAGGATGCCAAGTAGGTCCTGATCATCTATGAAATCATGATGGGTGGCGTGCGATGGGCCGCCCATCTAGCCGGACGGATAAGCCTCCGTCCCCATGTGTCATGATGGGTGGCGTGCGATGCGTCGCCCATCTAGCCGGTAGCCCGGTGCTTCGCAGACGCTTCCCTTGTGGAGGTGAGCGTCGGGCTACCGGTTATCTTGGATATGCCGTGCTGGTGCGCAGCTGGATGGCATGACGTGCATGCAGCTGTTCGCCAGCAGGCTTCGGTCGCACCTACGGGTTTTGCGGCGGCTTTGCGCCCCCCGTTCGGCGCTCGATTGTTTCAATGAGATGAAAGCGGTAATCAACTATGGATCTTAATCAAATCGATATGGCCATGAAGGCGTATCTGCCTAAGCTCTCCGAATCCGAGCAGGAACGTCTGCGCTTCTTCCGCACCCTGTGGGGTGTGCAGGCAGAGGTGCAGAAGGAGCACGCCGACAAGGTCGAGCATGTGGTTCCCGATACGGGCACGCTCAAGGAGTGCTCGAATGCCGAACAGCCGGTGCTGCGTGCGTATCCTGTCGGCATCCCGGCTGATGCGCTGGCAGATGCTGCCCAGCGTGTGGCGGATGCCATGGCGGGGTTCGAGCAGTTCGAGCAGGCAACGCGCGATGCGCTTGCGGGCGTGCGCTGGGATCGTCTGGTGGCGGCGTCGGATATGAAGCTTGCGGGAAGCAACCCTTCCGCATACGTGGAAGGGTTCGTGGGCCTTTTGCAAGATGATGGGATTGGCGAGGATGCTGCGCGTATGGGTGCGGCAGTTGTTTCGCTGGCGCTTCGCGCGCTGCTGGAGCCCATTGCCCGGGAGGTGCAGGCGGCGCGCGTTGACGGGAACGCCGATCAACCGTATCCGGTTCACTGTCCGGTCTGCGGCTGCGAGGCTTCCGTTGCGCATGTCGGCCAAGCAGGCACGAAGACCAAGGGTCGCGGCCGTGCGTTGTGGTGCGCGCAATGCGGTTGCGTCTGGGATATCGAGCGCGTACGTTGCGCCCGCTGCGGCACGCAGAACCAGGGTCACTTGCATTTCTTCAACGTCGAGGGCGACGATGACCATCGCATCGCGACGTGCGACGAGTGCGGAGGCTATGTGCGCACCGTCTACGAAGAGGATGGTCCCATGGCGCAGCTGTATCCGTTCAGCTACGAGGTTGAGGACGTGGTGATGGCCAAGCTCGATCTGATCGCGTACCGCCAGCTCGTGGCGCAGGAGGCGCAGCAGGACTAGCTGCCAGGCGCTATCTTCCGCAATCTGTTCGAAGGCAGGGGTTTCGACCCCTGCCTTTTTCACGTCCATCGAGATCAGGCTATTCGAGACGCTTTCCCGGGCTCGGCCTCGGTTTCGCCGCCCCTCGTTTTTCAAAACCCATTCGGGCCAGCATTGAAGGCCGAAGCATCTTTACGATCAAGGGAGCATGGGTATTTGCTTGTTGGTTTGGAAAAGCCCGCGCGTTATGGGGGGTTCGTTTGGGGAGCGCCCGTATAGCGACCCTTTGTTGGATGCAAAGGTGGCGATTTTGACTCAAACTGAAATGATATGGCCTCCATTAGCCTCTCATCAGGGATAACGAAATCCGTACTCAATTTGCATGACAGCATCTTTGGGGGCTTTAAGTACGAAATCACGGGTTTGCATGATAGACGCGATTCTTCTCGAGCGGCATTATCGCAATCGTTGAAACGAACTGACGGGCGATAGGGTCCGTCAAGGTACAAGCGATGCGGACACCGTCGGTTCCGCTTAGCGACATCCTAAAAGGAGGAGTCATCAATGAAGTTTTTGGGCATGGGCGTTCCCGAGCTGCTTATCATCCTGGTCGTCGTTCTGCTTATCTTCGGCCCGAAGAACCTTCCCAAGCTCGGCAGCGCAATCGGCAAGTCCGTTAAAAGCTTGCGCGAGGGTATGACCTCCGATGAGGGCAAGCCCGAGATCGATCTCGATGAGGAAGACGAGGTCGAGGAGGAGCCGAAGAAGAAGGCCGTGAAAGCCGCCAAGAAGGCTCCCGCTGCAAGCGAGGAATAGGATTTCCTTGGGGGCGTCAAGCCTCCGTTGCCGGAAATACAGCAAACAGCGAAACGCCCGCGCAAGATTATGCGCGGGCGTTTCGCTTTATCCTGGTTTGCTCAGTTGGCGGGAGCGAGATCTGCACGGAGATGGCGCCATATGTTTTGCTCGTGGTGGGTAGAAGCGATGGCGATATGGTTTCCAGGGGTGCGGATGCCCTGGTACTCGGTGGCCCAGGCCGAGCTGCTCGCAAAGCGTGTGGGTTTCCGAGGGCGCGGATGCCCAGGTGCTCGGTTGTGCCCGGGTAATCTTGTGGTCCCTTGCGTGCAGCCGGGGTCTGGACGGTGCTTGCTGGTACACTTCAGGGTATGCAGAATTCTTCAACCCATCATACCGGCGCACCTGAGACGCGCTTCGATCCCGCTCTTGTGCGTACGCTGCTCGGGTACGCGTGCCATCAGGCGTTCATGTTCGCGCTATTCTACATGGGATGGAACAGCGCGCTTGCCGTCGGCGGTCTGACTTTCGAGCGCATCGACCTGCTTATCACCTTGCTTGCCGCGGCCGTCACCCTTATCGTGCTTCGCGCCGTCGCCCTGCGTGTACGCGATGTGCTGCTGAACCGCTCGCTTATGTGGTGCTATGCGGTGTTGCTGGCCATAGGCTCTTCCGTTTCCCTTCCCGCCGAATATGGCCTTGCCTCCATGGTTATGGAGGGCGTTTTGGTGGGCGTTCCCTTCGCGTGCATGCTTGCGGCGTGGGGCAGGGCGCTCGGTGCCCGATCGCATGGGGAAAGCTCTCGTGGCGTGTTGCTCGCAACCGCCGTTGCCGCCGTCTTCACGTTCTTGCTCGCCGTCGTCTGTTCGCAGGCACCGCTCGCTGCTGCGATGGCGAACCTGCTTCCATTCGGCAGCGCATGGGCGCTTGTCGGCATCGAGCCGCTGCTTTCGAGCGAGCGCGTCGAGGAAAACGCAGACTCGCAAAACAAACCTGCTCTTACTATCGCGACGCTGCTCGCTTCAAAACAGCAGCGGGCTGAGACCCATCGCATTTCCCGTAAGGTCGTGGGCGGCTCCGTCGTGTTCGGTTTGGCTGGCGGGCTCATGGAAACCTATGCGTCGGATCCGGGTAGCGTCGCCACGCCGACGTTTGCTGCGACGTTGCTGCTGTTGGCGCTGTTCTGTGCCGGGTCGCTGCAGGTTGTGGGGGTGACTGCCCGCCGCAGCGGGTCCGATGGCGAAGTGAGCAGGCTTTTGGTGGGCGTGTATCGTCTCGCGCTGCTGCTCATGATGGCCGGTTACCTGTTCATGTCCGTCTTGGAGCCCTACGGCGTCCCAGGCGATTCCATCGTGCTTGCCGGCTACTTGGGGCTTTCCGCTGTGCTCGTTTCGTTGTTCGTTTTGATGGCGAAGCTGACCGGTATGGATGCGGCGCTTTCCTTCTCCAGGGGTTTTGCCGCGCTCTACCTTGGCGAAGCAGGGGGGTTGGCGCTCGGCAATGTTTTGCAGATCGCCTCTCCTTCGGGCGATATCCCCTTCGCCGTGGCATCTTGCGCAGGTTTCGCCACGCTGTTCGCGTACCTGTTCCTCTTCACCGAGGGTGACTTCTTGGCGCTTTCCCGCATCGCCAAGCAGGCCGATCGGTTCGAGGATGCTTGCCGCGTCATGGCGTCCAAGTTCAAGCTATCCAAGCGCGAATCCGAGATCTTGCCGTTGGCGCTTCGCGGCAGAACGGGCGAGCGCATGGCGGCGGAGCTTTTCATCGCGAAAAGCACTGTTGATACGCATTTGCGCCGCATCTACGGGAAATGCGGCGTACATAGCCGACAAGAGTTGATCGACCTGGGCGAACGTGAATCCCAGGTATTGTTATCCGGTAAGGAGTCGTGATCCCTATGGTGAACGAGACGTTGTTGGAGACGCTGCGGGAAATCGTCGGGGCGCAGGCGGTGCGCAGGGATGTGCCCATGAGCGGGTTGACCACGTTTCAGATCGGCGGCCCTGCCGCCGTGGTGGTCGAGCCGGCTAGCGTCCAGGAGGCGGCTGATGTCCTCGCCGCGTGCCATGGCGTTGGCCAGCCTGTGCGCTTGCTGGGTCTGGGCAGCGACCTGCTTGTGGCCGATGCTGGCTTGCCCGAGGTGATCGTTCGATTTGCCGAGCGCTTTTCAGGCATCGCCGTTGAAGGGGCGCGTATAACGGTTGAAGCCGGCGCATCGAATGCCCAGGTTGCCGAGGTTGCATGCGCCGCCGGCTTGGCGGGTTACGAGTTCGCCAGCGGCATCCCCGGCACCATCGGCGGCGCTGCCATCATGAATGCCGGCGCTTATGGCGGGGAGTTTCGCAACGTGTGCTGCTCGTTGGTGTGCGCCACACCGCAGGGGCGTATCGTCAACCTTCATGCTTGGCAAGCATGCTGGGGGTATCGTCACTCCATGATCGGCGATGCTGGCTGGGCGGTTCTCTCGGCTACTTTGCAGTTGCGTCCCGATGCTCCTGCTGCTATCCGTGCGCGCATGGACGATCTTGCCCGGCGTCGTGCTGAGAAGCAGCCTTTGGAAATGCCGAGCGCCGGCAGCACCTTCAAGCGTCCTGTCGGGTATTTCGCCGGCAAGTTGATCCAGGATGCCGGATTGCGCGGCTTCCGCGTGGGCGGTGCGCAGGTTTCTGAGAAGCATACGGGTTTTGTGGTGAACGCCGGCGGTGCGACGGCGTGCGATGTCCGCGATTTGATCGCCGAGGTGCAGCGCCGCGTGTACGAGATGGAAGGCGTGCATATGTACCCCGAGGTGCGCATGTGGGGTTTCGAGGACGAAGCATAGCGTTGCGTGCGTCTCGAAGGCAAGCAAGAGGCGGGCGTTCGTAAGGCGGATCGCCGCCATTGATTTCGCGAGTGCAGGTTCAAGGTAGGCAGGGAAGAGGCTGGATGTTCAAGATCAACCACGCGGTGCTTCACGTGTTCGATTTCGTGTCGTGCGTGAACGTGTTTTCCGAAGATGAGCTGGATTTGACGAACAAGAACGTCAAATCGTACGTTATGCGCATCGCCCGACATGCGTTGGGCGGTATGGATAACCGTCGAGGGGAGTTCTTTTCTGACAGCGGGTTTGCGGCGGAGTTGAGCGCGTATTTCAAGGGCGAGCGTGATTTCATCGACCTTTCCGTGCAGGTGGCCCAGTTCATGTCCGAGGAGCTCGGGCGTATGGAGAACCCCTCGTCTTGCGATTTGCTCGTAGTTGATTTCGAGGATCAGGAGAAGCCGCCTGCTATGCCTCCTTTGGCCGACGACGCCACCGAGGGGGAGATCGCGGCAGCTACCGCAACCGCCGAGGCTGCGGCATATAATGCGCGCAGCGAGCATTACTTCGGTTTACTGCTGCTTGAGAGCAAGCCTGCCTTCATGCACGAGGTCGGACGTGGCGAAGACGGCGCCACGCGCAATAACATCGAGCGCCATCACGCCATTTTGCCGAACCCTTCGCAGAAGATCGCATCGTTTGCGCTGGTGAATGCCCGCACTATGGCGGTGCAGTTCGTTGATAAGCCCCGCCAGATCGCCGGTGAGGAGCGCTGGCTCATCCCCGACGGCTTGCTACAGTGCTCCAACGAGGCCTCCAGCAAGGAGCTGTTCGATACCACCATGGGTTTGGTCGAGGAAGTTGCCGAGGAGTTCGGCGTCAACTCCGCCGTTGCCATGGGCCGCGCCAAGGCCTATTTGGCCGAGAACGCCGATGATTCCGACGAGGTGCCGTTCGACGAGTTCGTCGACGAGGTGTTTGACGATGAAGGCCCGCGTCGCCGTTTTGAACAGGCAGCCGCCGACGAACAGCTTGGCGAAAGCGTGCACGTGGAGCGTGACGTGGTCAAACGCGTCAGCCGCAACCACAAGATCGTCACCGACACGGGCATCGTGCTAACGTTTCCCGCCGAGTACAGCCACAACACCGAGCTCATCGAGTTCAAAAGCGCCCCGAACGGCCTCATCCAAATCGAACTCAAAAACATCGGCAGCATAGAGAACCGCTAGCCAAAACGTTTCCTGACACTTCGGGGACGTAGGCTTATGTGTCCGGTTTGCTCGGTTTCCTTGGGGTTTGTTTTGGGCGGGAAGCTGACGTATATGGGGCGTAGCACTTTGTGTTCGATATAACGGAGCTTTCGTCAGGCTCGTATTGGGCGGGATTGCTGCGCATCCTGTTGCTAGGATGCGCAGCAATCCCGCCCTTCGCGTAGCGCGCAAAGGGCGGACACATAATGCTACGTCCCCGAAGTGTCTGGGATGGTTTTACTTCAGGTAGGCGCCGGTTTGGCGGTTCCAGAGGTTTGCGTATTCGCCGTTCGCGGCTACCAGATCGGCGTGCGGGCCGTCTTCGACGACTCTGCCGTGGTCGAGGACCACGATCCGGTCAAGGCTGGCCACGGTGGAAAGGCGATGCGCCACGACGATGCAGGTGCGTCCGCGCATGAGCGTTGACAGCGCATCCTGTACGAGCGCCTCGCTTTCGGAGTCAAGGGCGCTTGTGGCCTCGTCGAGCACGAGCACCGGGCAGTCGGCCAGCAGCGCACGCGCGATGGCGACGCGCTGTCGTTGCCCGCCGGAGAGCTTCACGCCGCGCTCGCCGGTGACGGTATCGAACCCCTCGGGCAGGTTCTCGATGAAGTCCAATGCATTGGCCTGGGCCGCAGCCTCGCGAATCTGCTCCATAGTGGCGTTGGGACGCCCATAGGCGATGTTCTCGGCGATGCTGCGATGGAACAGCAGCGCCTCCTGCGGCACGTAGGCGATGGAGCGGCGAAGGCTTTGCTGCGTGCATTCGGCGATGTTCTGCTCGTCGATGAGGATGCGGCCGTCCTGGATATCGGACAAGCGCAGCAGCAGCTTTGTGAGGGTGGTTTTGCCCGCTCCGCTCAAGCCCACCAAACCAACTCGTTGACCTGCGGGGATATGCAGATTGAAGTCCTCGAACACCGTGGTTTTCGCATTGCCGTCGGTGTAGTGGAAGCCGATTCCCTCGAAATCGATGGCGCCCTTGCTTACCACCATGTCCGGCGCGCCGGGCAGGTCCGCCACCAGGCGGGGCTCGTCAAGGGTTTGCGTCATGCCGCTGGCATCGCCGAAGGCCCGGTTGAAGCGCTGAAGGCCGTTGTTGATGAAGTTGAACTGGTTCGTGACGGTATAGGTATAGGTGAACATCATCACGAGCGTGCCGGCGCTGATGCCGTACCAGGCGTTTCCGCCGGCGATGAACACGGCCACCACGCTCATGATGACCACGGTGATGCATGCGGTGATGATGCCGCGGGCCAAGCTCGCCCACATGCGCTTGCTGTCGCGTTCCACCACCTGGCGGTTCGCCTGATCGAACAACGCGCGCTCGTAGTCTTCGCGCCCCGAGGTCTTCACGGCAAGGATGTTCGCAACCGAATCGGAAAGCTCGCCGGACAGCTGGTTTTGCGCGCTTGCCGCCTTCTCATTGAGCGAAAGGATGCGCTTGTACATGTAGTATGAAACGCAAGCGTACACGACCAGCAAGGCCATGAGGATGGCCACGTATACCGGCACACGCGGCGCCAGAATGGCGCACGTGAATATCACCGAGCAGATGACCGGCAAAAATGGGAAGGTGATGGTTTCGAGCAGCAGCTGGTAGGCGCTCATGAACTTGCTCGTCTGGCTTACCAGCGTGCCGCCGAACCGGTTGGAATGGAAGCTCATGGACTGGTTGCACAGCGCGTCGAAGCTCATGGTGGCAAGGTCGTACGCCACCGCGATCTCAAGCTTGTACATGGTGTAATCCTGAAGCTTGCTGGCTGCCTGCCCGAGCACGTTGATGGCGATGAGCGCCACGATGTAGGGGCCGTAGACCGCAAACACCTGGTCGGACTCCACGCTTCCGGCGCTCACGCGATCGACGACCAGGCTCATTACGTATGGATTACCGTACGACAGCAGGGCCACGAACAGAAACGTCGACGCCATAAGGGCGGCGAACAGGCCGAAGTGCTTGCGGGTGACCTGCCAGTAGTAGTGCAAGGTGCGGCGAGTAGTGGTCGATCGGTTCGTTGCCATGAGGCTCCTTCGAGTGCGTATCAGTCCTGGTGCGCGAAATCCAGCAGCGGGGTGAGAGGGCCGTTGGACAGGATGGTGATAGTGCGGGTTGCGCGGCTTATCGTGGTGTACAGGCGGTTCTGCGCCACGTGGTCGTTCGCGGGGAACAAGCCTGCCCCAGCATCGGGGATGATCACGTGGTCGAATTCCAGCCCTTTTGCCAGCGGCAGGGTGAGCGCCAGCACGCCGGAGGACGGCAGGCGCCTATCCTGGCCGATGATCTGCGGCGTTTCGTCGCCGAGCAGTTTCTGCAAGCGCTTGAGTTGGCTTTTCCACGGCACCACCACGGCGGTGAGCCCGTCATTGCCGGACGCTTCGCGGATCACGTGGCGAAGTGTCTGTTCGTATTCTTCCTCGGTGGGGCAGGCGATGAGCGCGGGCGGCTCGTCGGCGCGCTGCACGGCCGAGATCTGCATGCGTTCGTTTTCGGGCAGAAGCCCTGCGAACAGCGCGGTGATCTCGGGCGTGGAGCGATAGCTGGTCAAAAGCTGGCAGTCCTCGATGGAGCCGCGCAGGCGTTCGAACACCTCGCGGATCTGCCCGTAGGATGCCGTTTCCGGGCGGATGGCCTGATGGGGGTCGCCCAGCAGCATGAAGTGAGCACGGCGGAAGAAGCGCGCCATGACGGCAAGCTGATCGGGCGTGTAGTCCTGCACCTCGTCGATCATGACGTAGCGCGCATCGGGGTTGCCCAGGCCGGTGACGGCCATGTTCAGATACAGCCATGCGCTGACGGGCAGGTTCTCCACGCCGAGCAGGCGCATGCCGATGCGGTCGATGCGCAGCCACTCATCGCGCTCGATGGCCAGCACCGCACCCGAGAAGCGCTCTTGCAGGTACGTGAGCGCGCAGTCGCGTGCCTCTTGCTCGGTTTGCGGGTCATAGGGCGCGTTGAACAGGCGCACCTGCTCGTCAAGTGACAGACACAAAAGCTCATCTTGCACCGTTTCGGTTGCCGCCATCTGCTTCAGGCGGGCGTCAAGGCGACCGAACAGCTCCTCGCGCACCAGCGTGACCAGGTGCGGGCCGGCAGGCACGTTGGGGTACTTCTGCATCAGCTGCATGATGGCGCCGGCCGATACCAGGCGCACCCCGTAGAACTTGATGTCGCGCAGGTCCGCAAGCTCGAAGCGAAGGCCCTCGACGGCATGATCGATCTTCCACAGCAGCTCAAGTGGGCTTTCCTTGTCCTGCGGGTTGCGGCCGGCGGGAAGCAGGCGCGCGCACAGGTCGTGGTAGGTGATGGTTTCGGGGTTGCGCTCGCCTAGGTCGGGCAGCACGTTCTCGATGTATTTCGCAAAAACCGGGTTAGGGCTGATGAGAAACACCTGACGCGGATCGAGCGATCCGCGGTTGCGGTAGAACAGGTATGCGATGCGCTGCAGCAGCACGCTGGTCTTGCCGCTGCCCGCGATGCCGGCGACCAGCAATGCCGGCACGTCCTCGTGGCGGATGATGAGGTTCTGCTCTTTTTGGATGGTGGCGGTGATGGCCTTCATGTGCTCGGAGCGCTGCGCGGAAAGCGATTGCAGCAGCAGCGAGTCTTCGATGGCCACGTCAGAGTCGAAATACGCACGAAGCGTTTTGCCCTCGATGTCGAACTGACGGCGGTTGAGCAGGTTGACTTTGATGGTGCGGCCGTTGGCTTCGTAGGAGGTGGCGCCGTTTTCCTGGTTGTAGTACACCTCGGCCACGGGGCTGCGCCAGTCGACCACCATACGGCGGTAGTTCTCGTCGGCAACGCCTGCAAGGCCGATGTAGATGTCCTTGGCCGGAGCGCCTGGACGCATCTCCAGGCTGATTTTGGCGAAGTAGGGCTGTTCGAGCAGCTTTGCGGCTGCAGCAAGGCGTTCGCTGTCGGCGTCCTGCTCAAGGTTGTAGTCGCGGATGAGGTTATTGAGCACGGCGTAGTCGACGTAGGTCTCCTGAGCTTCGCCGTCGCTGGCGAAGTTGTGCTTGACCTCGCCTTGCATGTCGTCCTTGTCCTTGGCGGCCTGCCAGCGGCGTCGTTCCATCTTCTCCGACAGGTTTTTTGCTATGGCCTCAAGCTTGGCGTACGTGTCGGACAGGTGGTCCTGCTCTTGTTGGAAGACCGGGTCGTTTGCCTGGTCGAATGCGGTTTCGTTGAGGTTATCCTGCATGTTGTCGGCCACAGCTGCCCACCCTTCGCTCGAAATTTCGGCATTCCAGTTTAGCGCAAGCGAAGAGAGGCCGCCCGGTTGCGGGCGGCCTCTCCATAAATAGGTGACGCGGACGCGTCGAACGGCGGGATCGCTGGCTTCTGAATAGCAGGGAAGCTGCGCCTTGTGCGGGGGTTCCAAGCGAGAAGGGTGCCGTGTCGCTTGGGCTTGCGTGCAGCTTCGGAGCTACCGGCGTAGTTGCTTTTGGCGGTTACTTGCGCAATCCCTTCACGTTCATGCAGCGCATGGCGTTGAGGATGGCAAGGATCGCCACGCCCACGTCGGCGAACACCGCCAGCCACATGTTCGCGATGCCCACCGCGGCCAGCACGAGCACGACAAGCTTGACGCCCAAGGCGAACACGATGTTCTGCCACACGATGCGCATGGTGCGCCGTGCCAGGCCGATGGCGCGCGAGATGTTGGAGGGCTTGTCATCCATGAGCACCACGTCGGCGGCCTCGATGGCAGCGTCCGAGCCCATCGCGCCCATGGCTATGCCCACGTCGGCGCGGGTGAGCACCGGGGCATCGTTGATGCCGTCGCCTACGAAGGCCAGGTTCGCGCCATCGGTCTCCTCGGACAGCAAGCGCTCTACCTGGGCGACCTTGTCGGCGGGCAGCAACTGGGCGTGGAACTCGTCGATGCCCAGCTGTTTTGACGCCGCGCGCGCCACCTCGGCACGGTCTCCGGTGAGCATGACCGTTTTGCGCACGCCAGCAGCGTGAAGGCGCTTGATGGCCTCGGCGGCATCTTCTTTCACCACGTCGGCGATGACGATGTGCCCGGCGTAGCTACCGTCGATGGAGACGTGCAGGATGGTTCCGGTAAGCTCGCAATCGTGGTAGTCGGTGCCGTTGGCGTTCATGAGCTTGTCGTTGCCCACCAGCACCGCATGCTCGTCGATCACGGCCGCCACGCCATGGCCCGCCTCTTCGCGAACGTCATGGACGCGTTCTTGGTCGATCTTGTCGGAATACGCTTCCTTGACCGACAGCGCGATGGGATGGTCCGAATAGGATTCCGCATGCGCCGCGTAGCTCAGCAGATGATCGGGGTCGACGTCATGCTCGGTATGCACCGCCACCACGTTGAAGGTGCCGTTGGTCAGCGTGCCGGTCTTGTCGAACACCACGGTGTCCAGCTTGGCTAGCGCTTCAAGATAGTTGCTGCCCTTGACGAGCACGCCCAGCTTGCTGGCGCCGCCGATGCCGCCGAAGAACGATAACGGCACGCTGATGACCAGGGCGCACGGGCAGCTGACCACTAAGAAGGTGAGGCCGCGCAAGATCCAGTCGCTCCAGGCGCCCATGCCCAAAAGCGGCGGGATGATGGCAAGCAGCAGGGCAAGCCCCGTGACGGTGGGGGTGTAGTAGCGGGCGAAGCGGGTGATGAAGTTCTCTGTGCGGGCCTTCTTCTCTGCGGCATTTTCCACCAGCTCAAGGATGCGGCTGACGGTAGATTCCCCAAAGGCCTTCTGCGTTCGGACGCGCAGAAGGCCGGTCATGTTCACGCAGCCGCTGATGACGTCCATGCCGGCTGCCACGTGGCGCGGAACGGACTCGCCGGTGAGCGCCGCGGTGTCAAGCTGGCTTGCGCCTTCGATGACGGTGCCGTCGATGGGCACGCGCTCGCCGGGCTTCACCACGATGACTTCGCCGATGGCCACTTCTGCGGGGTCGACCTGCACAAGCTCGCCGTCGCGTTCGATGTTGGCGTAATCGGGGGCGATGTCCATCATGGATGCGATGGATTTGCGCGATTTGCCCACGGCGTAGCTTTGGAATAACTCGCCGACCTGGTAGAACAGCATCACGGCGCAACCTTCCGCCATCGAAGGCTCCGCGTCGGGGAACGCGATCATGGCGAATGCGCCGATGGTGGCGATGGCCATGAGCAGGTTCTCGTCGAACACTTGGCCGTTCTTGATGTTGCGGGCTGCTCGCAGTAGCACATCGTGGCCGGCGATGAGGTAAGGCACCAGGTACAACGCGAACAGCAGGTAGACCGCAGCGGCTTCGCTGCCAAGCATGTCAGCCAGCGGCAGCAGGTGCTCGACGGCGAAGATGACGGCGAACAGGGCCAACGCGACCAAGATGCGGTTGCGCCATTTTCGTTGTTTTTTGTTCATGGTCGTGAATCCTTTTCCGGCAGCTTGCGCCCGGTTTGCTTAACGAACGATGTCACAGTCGGGCTCGAACTTGTGGGCGACCTTTTGAGCCTCGTCCACGATTTGGTCGAACCGGGCCTCGTCGGCGTCGATCATTAGCTTCTGGGTCATGAAGGTGACCTTGGCGTCGTTCACGCCTTCGATCTGCTTGATGCCTGCTTCGATCTTCGCTCCACAGTTGGCGCAGTCGAGCTCGTCGAGTTTGAACGTCTTACGCATGATGATTCCTTTCGCTTGGTGGATGATTTGAACGGTTTCGGGCGCATGCCCGGTTATTCGCAGATGTGGGTCATGCCTTGCGCAAGCATGGTGTACACATGGTCGTCCGATAGGGAGTAGATGACGGATTTGCCGTCGCGCTGGAACTTCACCAGGTGAGCTTGCTTGAGTTGGCGTAGCTGGTGGGAGACCGCCGACTGCGTTGCGCCGATGGCATCGGCAAGCTCGCCTACGGGCATGGGACGCGCCATCAGCGCGAAGAGGATCTTGATGCGGGTCGTATCGGCGAACACCTTGAACAGATCCGCTAAATCGTAGAGCAGCTCCTCGTCGGGCATGGTGTCGAAGCGTTGCTGGGTTTCGCTGCGATTGCATCCGCAGGGGCAATCGCCGTCGCTTGCGGTTTCCTTTGAGCCGGCTGCGGATGATGGACCGGTGCGCATCTCGGATGCTATCGGCTGGTCGATAGCATTAGCATTGCCTTGCTCCGTCTGCGGAAAGACGGTTGGGATATCGCTTGCCATAGTTCGAACCTTTCGATTAAGAACTAAACATATGAGCAACTGTTCATAAGTATAGCCTGGCGGGCGGTCTTGTCAACCTATTGGGCGCTTTCGGCACGGTGGACGAGCGGCCGGCGTGCAGGTGCTCGTCGATACTACCGCAGCAGGTAGCGTGCGTTCACTTGCCGATGCGGTAGAAGCGGGTAGTCCGCGTTTTCGCACGGATGCTGATAAAGCGGCCAATATGCATTGGCGCGCCTTTACAGGGGAAGAGGTTAGTGCACGGTTGCGTGGCAATGCGGCATGGGGCTCAGCATACGGTGGTGTACCTATGCCGGCGGAGCGATAAGTGCAAGTTGCCAATGTATAACTTTATCTTGACTATACCCGTAGGGGGTATATACTGAGAATAGATTAGATGCCCCTAGGGGGTATATTGGAACACTTGATGGTCCCATAGAGGGGTCAAGCAGCGAAAGGATGCGTATGAATGCCGAAGCTTCTGAACCTAACGGTGGCGAAAGGCAGTGCTGCTGCCATCACAAGGCAACCCCGCGTAGCCAGCAGATGCAAGAGGATCTGCAAAAACGGTTGAATCGCGTGATAGGCCAGCTCAACGGTGTGAAAGCCATGATCGACGACAACCGCTACTGCGGCGATGTGCTCGTGCAGCTTTCCGCCGCCGAAAGCGCCGTGCACAGCATCTCGGCTATCTTGCTGCAAAACCACCTGGAAACCTGCGTGGTCGAGCAAATCGAGCAAGGCAACACGCAGATCATCGATGAGGCCATGCAGCTCATCAAGAAATTCGCGCGGTAAGCGCTGGAAGAAGGATAGGCATGAAGCGTACATTCGATGTAACCGGCATGACATGCGCCGCATGTTCGGCGCGTGTCGAGAAGGCCGTCTCGAACGTCTCGGGCGTTGCCGCGGTGTCGGTCAACCTGCTGAAGAACAGCATGGAAGTGGATTTCGATGGCGAAGCAGCCACCCTTGCCGCCGTTTCCGCGGCAGTCGAGAAGGCTGGCTATAGCGCATATCTGCGGCCTGAGGCGGGGGTTGCATCCGCAAACGTGCAGCAGCCTGTGCAGCCGATGAACGATTCCGCCGCGGAAGCGAAACGGGTTCGCATACGTCTCATCGTGAGCTTCTGCTTCACCATCCCGCTGTTCTATCTGTCGATGGGGCATATGTTCGGATGGCCGCTGCCCGGGGTCTTTCTGGGCCACGAGAACATGCTCACGTTCGCGTTTACCCAATTCCTGCTGCTTCTGCCCGTTATCTTCGTGAACTTCAAGTTTTTCTGCGTGGGTTTCAAAACGCTTGCCCATGGCGCGCCGAACATGGATTCGCTCATCGCCCTCGGTTCTGCCGCATCTACGATATATGGCATCGCCGCCATCTACCGCATCGGCTGGGGCATGGGACACGCGGATATCGATTTCGCACATGCGGCCGCCATGGACCTGTATTTCGAGTCCGCGGCCATGATCTTGACGCTCATCACGCTCGGCAAGTACTTCGAGGCGAGGGCGAAGGGCAAGACCACCGACGCCATCACCAAGCTCATGGACCTGACGCCGAAGGAGGCCGCGCGGCGCACATCGGATGGCGGCGTTGAACAGGTGCCGGTCGAGCAGGTTCGCGTTGGCGACATGCTCGTGGTCAAGGCCGGTCAGAGCGTACCCGTCGACGGCATCGTCATCGAAGGCGACGGCGTGGTGGACGAGTCGGTCATCACCGGCGAGAGCGTGCCGGTCGGCAAACACGCCGGCGATCCCGTCACGGGCGCCACCCTGAACAAGTCCGGGTGGTTCGTCATGAAGGCGGATCGCGTCGGCGCCGACACCACGCTTGCGGGCATCATACGCCTTGTCGACGAGGCCACTTCCACCAAGGCCCCCATCGAGAAGGTCGCCGACAAGATCGCCGGCGTGTTCGTCCCCGTCGTCATCATTATCGCAGTTGCGACGTTCCTTGTGTGGATGGTGCTCTCCGCCGATGTGCCCACGGCGCTCACGCATGCCATCTCCGTGCTCGTGATCAGCTGTCCCTGCGCGCTTGGCCTGGCCACGCCAACTGCCATCATGGTGGGAACGGGTCGCGGAGCTTCCAGCGGCATCTTGGTGAAGTCGGCCGAGGCGCTCGAGGTCGCCCATGATGTCAAAACGGTCGTGTTCGACAAGACGGGAACCATCACAACGGGCAAACCCGTGGTCACCGATGTTGTGCGCGCCGACGGCGTGGACGAGCGTGGGCTTGCCAGCCTTGCGCTTTCCATCGAGCAACGCAGCGAGCATCCGCTTGCCCAGGCTGTTGCAGCTTGGGCGGAGGCCGCCGCAGGACAGGTTCAACCGGTCGATGCGTTCGAGCAGGTAGCCGGCGGAGGCGTGCGCGCGAACGTCGGCGGGGCGTGCGCGCTGGCGGGCAATGCCAGGCTGATGCAGCAAGCGGGCGTGGACGCTTCCGCGTTTGAATCGCGTGCCCGCGAGCTTGCCGATGAAGGCAAAACGCCCTTGTTCTTCGCCTGTGGCGGCAAGGTCTGCGGTCTTGTCGCCGTAGCCGACACCGTCAAGCCCTCAAGCGCCGCCGCGCTCGAGGAGTTGCGCGCCATGGGCTTGCGCACCGTCATGCTCACGGGTGACAACGAACGTACGGCGCAGGCTATCCAGCGCCAGGTCGGCGCAGATGAGGTCATAGCCGGCGTGCTCCCCCAGGATAAGGAGCGCGAAATCCGCCGCCTTTCCGAACGGGGACGCGTGGCCATGGTCGGCGACGGCATCAACGACGCCCCGGCGCTTGCCCGCGCCGACGTGGGCATCGCCATCGGCGCGGGCACCGACATCGCCATCGAGAGCGCCGACGTCGTGCTCATGCGCTCCGATGTCCTGGATGTGCCAGCTGCCATACAGCTTTCGCGCTCCACGCTGCGCAACATTAAGCAGAACCTGTTCTGGGCTCTGATCTACAATGCGGTGTGCATCCCGGTGGCCGCCGGTGCGTTCTCGTTCGCGGGCTTCACGCTCAACCCCATGATCGCTGCGGCGGCTATGAGCTGCTCGAGCGTATGCGTGGTGTCGAATGCGCTGCGCCTACGCACGTGGAAGCCGCGCTTCGTCACGACTGAGGCGCAGCGGCTTGCCGGCAGGCAGGGCGAACCCAACGAAGAAGCTGCGGATGCAAGCGCATCCGAGCAGGATATCCCGGAAATCGATGCGGGTGCGCCCGCGGATAAGGAGGTTGTCATGGAAAAGAAGCTCACCGTCGAGGGAATGATGTGCCCTCATTGCGTCGCCCATGTGAAGAAGGCGCTTGAAGGCGTCGAGGGCGTGTCGGAGGCCGTCGTCGATCTTGACGCTGGGACCGCCGTCGCGAAGCTTGCCGATGCCGTGGACGATACCGTTCTCGTGAACGCCGTTGTCGAAGCCGGCTACGAGGTGAAGGGCATCGAATAGGCCGGCATTCGTGTTTTCCGTGGATCGCGGCGCCGTCATCGCCTAGGACGTCACAGGTCCCGGTGCGATGGCGGCGCCGTTTTCGTTGGCCGGGTCAGCTTCCGGCGACGATCTGCCGCAACGCGGCGATGAACCGCTCGTTGTCCGGCCGCGTGCGCACGCTCACGCAAAAATGGCTTCCGGGCGAGACCCCGGGCGTGCGATCGAGCGTGCGAACGGGGAATCCTCGTTTCTGCAGCTTGCGCACGAGGTCGGGCGCATCCGCGGCTCCCAGATGCATGGATCGCCCCGGAGCGAACGAGCACATCACATAATTCGCTTCAGCAGGGTAGATGCTGATCCCGGGGACCAAGCTGAGCATGCACTGCATCCAGGGAATCTCGGTTTCAAGCACCTCGCGCGCCCGTTCCAGGTGACGATCGGGCGTGGCCAGCTTCAGCAGGCGCGTGCTGAGCGCGGCGGAGGCCGGGCGTTTTGCTATCTGGGAAATGCGGCTGGCAACGGCGGGGTGCGCCAATGCGCACGACAGGGGCATGCCGGGCAGCGATAACGTGTCCGTGAGCGACCGGATAACGATGAGGTTCGAATGCTCATCGATCATGCTCGCCGTTGATTCGCCGCCAAGCGTCAGGTCGATTCCCCGCTCGTCGACGATCACCCATGCGCAGGCTTGCAGATAATCCAGCAACGTTTGCCGCGCCAGCAGCCTGCTGGTGGGGAAGGCGGGGTTGGCGAGCATGGCGGCATCGAAGGATAGCCCCATGCGCCGAACAGCTTGCGGGTCGGGGACCACGAAGCCATCGGGACCGGGAACCTCCACGATGCGATGGCCGGCGGTTCCCAGGCATCGCTCGTAGGCGGCGCGCGAGGGCACGGGCACCGCCACGGATCGTGGCTCGAACGAGTTCGCCACGGCAGCCAGCACGTCGGTTGCCGATGCGCCGACGGCAACGCGATCGGGGCGTACGCCGTAGCGCTTCGCCAACAGCACGGGAATCTGGGCTTGCGCCGTGCGCTCTTCTTCGGGTGTGATGGGGTTTCGCGTCAGCAGGTTCAACGCCGGGCTGAAGGCCTCGGGCATGCCGAGCGGGTTGAGCGTCTGCGAGAAGTCGAGCCAATCGATGATGGAGATCTCGGAGCCGGGCAACATGTCGGGTGCCGTCGATGCGGGAGCGAGGGCACCCCATCCTGTGGTGCGAAGGCGTCCGTTCAATCCGTCCAAACCGCCCTCCTTCCCGTTGGTGCCCGATATCGCGATAAAGCCGAACGCTTATAGTAGCACAGCGTTTCGAGCCCCGAACCCCGTGGTAAACTGGAACACATGATCGATTCGAGCGAACATGAGGGCATGCTGCCTTTGGAACCCTGGGATGGGCCGGCAATCCTGCTGGTCGATCTTGACGCGTTCTTCGCCTCCGTCGAGCAGCTTGACCATCCCGGCTGGCGTGGCAAGCCCGTCATCGTCGGGGGAAGCGCCGACAAGCACGGCGTGGTGTCCACGGCTTCCTATGAAGCGCGCGTGTTCGGCGTTCGTTCCGCTATGCCTGCGGTTACGGCGCGCAAGCTGTGCCCTCAGGCCATCTGGGCCGCTGGAAGGTTCGATCGGTACAAGCAGGTCAGCAACCAGGTCATGTCCATCCTTAACGACGAGACGCCGCTTGTGCAGCAGGTCAGCATCGATGAGGCCTTCCTCGACGTCACCCCCACGCGCACCAACAGGGAGCATCCCGTTGCCGTCGCGCGGCGTATTCAGCAACGGGTGGAACAGCTTGGCGTAACGTGCTCGGTAGGGGTGGGCACTTCGAAGACGATTGCGAAGATCGCTTCCGATATGGACAAGCCCCGCGGCCTTACCGTCGTCTATCCGGGAACCGAGCGCACGTTTCTCGATCCGCTTCCCGTGCGCAGCATGAGCGGCATCGGCGCCGCAGCTGAGCAGCGCCTGAAAAGCCATGGGGTGGAAACGCTCGGGCAGCTGGTGTGCGAGGGCCCGGCGCGCCTTGAGCGGTTGTTCGGGAAGAACGGACGCGTCATGTATATGCGGGCCTGCGGTCTTGACGACTCGCCCATCCAGCAACATGCGCCGGTGAAATCGGTGTCGAACGAGGTTACCTTCGCAAACGACCTTCGTTTGCGCGAGGATATCGAGGCGGCGATCAGCACGCAGGCGGCAAAGGTGGGACGGCGGCTGCGCGGCAAGGGCTTGCGCGGGTCCACCATCGGCTTGCGCCTTCGGTATCCCGATAGGTCGAGCCGCTCGGTCCAGCGCAGGCTTGCCCGGCCGACCGACGACGAGCTGCTGTTCGCCCCCGAGCTCTGCGGCATGCTCGATGAGCTATGGGATCCGGGAATCGCCGTGCGCCTCATCGGGGTGTCCGTATCCGGGTTTTCCGAGTCGGAAGGCGAGCAGGGCAGCCTGTTCGATGTAAAGCAGGTCGCCCCTCTTGAGGGCGATGCGAAGCCGCGCATTCAAGACGAGTCGAAGCGGCGTGGCTTGCTCGCGGCAACCGATCTGGTGAAAGACCGCTTCGGGGAAGGGGCGGTGCGTTTCGGTCACGAACTGCGCAACGACGGCAACACCACCGGCACCGCCGCCAAGAATCCCGCTGATTACAAGTAGCATCACGTGAAGCGGCCCTGCTTCCTCGAGGGGGAAGCAGGGCCGCTATCGATTTCGCCTTTCCGCGGGCTTGGCGGCAGCTAGCTTCGATAGGTGGACGTGCAAGCCTGACGGCAGCGCGCTTGCTGGGACCCCATGCGCATGGTCGATCGGCATGCTTGAGGCAAGCGGATGAACGGCTAGTAATCCCAGTAATCTTGGATCAACTCTTGCCTGTTCGCTTTCTGCGATTTCTTCAGGATATTGTGCACGTGCACTTTCACGGTTCCCGGTGCAAGCGATAGCTCGGCGGCTATGTTCTGGTTATCCTTTCCCAGCAGCACCAGCCGCAGGATCTCGGTTTCGCGGGGTGTCAGCTTATGGGATGCGGCGTAGGGAGCCAGGTTGTGATTGATATAGGTTTCCACCTGGTCGCCTCCTTGCGTGGGGGGTTCGCTATGACGCACGGAGAGGTACGTCAACGAGGAGCGCAGCGCCACGAACTCGCAGACCAGGGCAAGCAGGTTTTCGGCGAAGTTGCGTTCCGGGAAGAAGCCCAGGGGGATATCCACGTGTCCGGGGCCGATTAGCAGCAACACTAAGCTATTCTCGGCGACCACCGCAAGCAGGAGCACCCAAAGCAGCACATAGAACTTCGGGAAGCGGCTCAATCGCAGCCGTAACCGATTGTCCTCGGTGGTGATGTATTTATATGCTGCGAAAAACAGCATCCAGGCGATGAACACCTCGCGCAGCGAATAGAACACGAACATGTGCACATACCCTTGCGGAAGGAGCAACGTCACGGCAAGGCTTGCGCCTACGAACAGATACGCCGGGCAGAATCTGACGATAATCGAATCTTCTTCCACGTAGGCGCACACCATCAGCCAAAACGACATGAGCGTAGCGCAACCGAAGATGATGGAGAAGGCAGGGTCCCCGATGAAGAACGCCTCATGCGATACCGTTGACGATGCCATCACGTAATCGTCGCGGAACACCAGCATGCAATCGGCGTAGTACATGAGAAAGCCCACGAAGCAGTACAGCTGCACCTTGTTTCGGGAGACAAGGTAGGACGCCAGGCAGCATGCCGAGGTCAGGATCGCGCATATCTGCATTGCGATCGAGTAGTAAAACAGGAACATACTTGAATCCACGGCGCATCGCTTTCGTTTGGTTATGGGTCCCAGTCGCAACGAGCTCAGTATACGCTAAATCTTCTTAACAAAGAAACGCCTGATGAGAATTGTCTATACCCGGTTTATACCTACATGTATACCCACGTTTGCTCTAGTGGGATACGGATAAACCTGGCAATGATGTGGTCAGCCCGAACAAGACGGGCGCAAGTCGCTCGCAACCAAGCGGACTGAGCCAAGCAGGACGCGGCAGTTGCGACAACGCTATACCGGACGAGAGTCCGGAACTCCATGAAAGGGGGGTGCATATGTCTACCGAGGCCGCTGCCGTCGACTCTGCAGGCGGGCCCGTGGTGAAGGAGAAGACGAAAAGGAAGAAGAAGCTTAGTTTCCCGACAGCGTTCACCATCCTGTTCGTCTTGACCATCATCGCGGTTATCGCAACGTGGTTCGTACCGGCAGGACAGTACGCGAAGCTTCAGTACGTGGCCGACTCCAATGTGCTTACGGTCACGAGCCCGCAAGGCGAGATCAGTGAGATACCTGCTACGCAAGACCAGCTCGACCAGCTCGGCGTGCAGATCGGTATCGAGCAGTTCACCGGCGGGTCCATCACGAAGGCTATTTCGATCCCCGGCACCTATGAGCAGCTTCAGGCTCAGCCCAAGGGCATCGCCGATGTCACGCAGGCAATGGTATCCGGCACGATCGACGGCGTCGACATCATGGTGTTCATCCTGGTGCTCGGCGGTCTGATCGGCGTGGTCAACGCAACCGGCGCGTTCGAGTCCGGTCTGATGGCCTTGACGAAAAAGACCAAAGGCCACGAGTTCTTGCTCGTGTTCCTGGTCGCCCTGCTCATGGTTCTCGGCGGCACCTCGTGCGGCCTTGAAGAGGAGGCTGTGGCGTTCTACCCGATCCTGGTACCGGTGTTCCTAGCGCTCGGATACGACTCCATCGTATGCGTCGGCGCTATCTTCCTGGCCGGTTCCATGGGCACCACGTTCTCCACGATCAACCCGTTCAGCGTCGTTATCGCCTCGAACGCAGCGGGCATCAACTTCATGGAGGGCTTCGAGTGGCGCGTCGGCGGCTGCATCGTGGGCGCCATCGTGGTCATCAGCTACCTGTACTGGTACTGCAAGAAGATCAAGGCTAATCCTGAGGCTTCCTATACCTACGAGGATCGCGAGCACTTCGCACAGCTGTTCAACGTTGAGCGCGGCGAGACCGCTGCAGCCCATGCAGAAGGCTTCAGCCTGCGCAAGAAGGCCATTCTGGTGCTGTTCATCTCCGCCTTCGTCCTTATGGTGTACGGCGTCATGAACCTGCACTGGTGGTTCCCGCAGATGGCTGCTATGTTCCTGGCCATCTCGATCATCATCATGTTCATCTCGGGTACCGACGAGAAGACCGTGGTGAACGCGTTCATCGAGGGCGCATCCTCGCTGGTCGGCGTTTCCCTGATCATCGGCCTTGCCCGTGGCATCAACCTGATCATGGAAGAGGGCCTGATCTCCGACACGCTCCTGTTCTGGTCCTCCAACGCGGTTCAGGGCATGGCGGGTCCGGCGTTCATCCTGATCATGATGCTGCTGTTCTTCCTGCTCGGCTTCGTGGTCCCGTCTTCCTCCGGTCTGGCCGTTCTGGCAATGCCCATTATGGCTCCGCTGGCGGATACGGTCGGCATCGATCGCTACTCCATCGTCTGCGCTTATCAGTGGGGTCAGTACGCGATGCTCTACCTCGCACCTACCGGCCTGGTTTTGGCAACCCTGACCATGTTGGACATGAAATACTCCAAGTGGTTCAAGTTCGTGTGGCCCATCGTGGTGTTCACCCTGGTGTTCGGCGGTATCCTCCTGTGCGCGCAGGTCATGCTCGCATAATGCCGCAAACATACTCCTTATGGAAAAGGCTCCCTGCGGGGAGCCTTTTCCACGTTTGCGATCGGGTGGTGCGTTGGGGATGGGAATGCGGCGCTGCTTTAGTCGCGGCTTGATGCCAGGAAGAACAGCGCCATGGTGCCCGGGCCGGAATGCGCTCCGATGACGGGATCGACGTAGTTGATGCGGATATCTTCGACGCCGAATCGTTCGCGGATCTTCTTCTCCAACCATTTGGCGTCATCGATGCAATCGCCATGGGTGATGAAGACCGTTTGCTCGGCGATCGGCGCCGAGCCTGAACGTTCCATGTGGTCGAGCAGTGCCGAGAGCGACTTTTTACGTCCGCGCACCTTTTCCAAGGGAATAAGGTGCCCCTCGTCGTCTACGTGCATGACCGGCTTGATGTTGAGCAGGGTGCCGGCCCAAGCGCTCGTCTTCGAGACGCGGCCGCCGCGCCACAAGAACATGAGATCGTCGACGGTGAACCAATGCGCCAAATGCAGTTTGTTCGCCTCCGTCCAATCGCGCACCGCTTCGATGTCCTCGCCCTGCTCGGCGTGCTGGCATGCGTGCCACACGAGCAGGCCTTGACCGCCCGAGGCGGCAAGCGTGTCGACCGTCAGCAGCTTGCGCTGCGGGTACTCCTCGCGCAATTGCTTCGCCAAAAGCTCGGTGGCCTCATAGGTGCCCGACAAGCCGCTTGAAAAGCCCAGGTACAGGATGTCCCTGCCTTGATCGAGCAAGCTGCGGAACAGCTTCTCCGTATCGGCAAGGTTGGGAAGCGAGGTACGGAACACCTTCCCCTCGCGCATCATTGCGTAGAACTGGGAAAGGTCGGTTTTCCGGCCTTTGAGATAGCTGCGATACACCGTGTCGTCACCATCGGCCATGAACGTCAGCGGTAGCACGTGCAGTTCGTAGCGGTCGATGGTTTCCTCGGTAAGGTTGCAGCAAGAGTCGGTCACTATCTCGAAGCTTCGGTTCATGGTCGTGCCTTTCCTAGCAGGTTGCCCGTCTGCGGGGTGAGACGTCGCAAAACCTTTGGATTTCATGCGGCGCATACGGTGTAACACCCCGTATGCAGCTTACGTGTCCGCAACAGTATACCCCTCCGAAACCATATCGCTGCGCTACCGCAACGAACGGTACCGCGTTTTCTCTGAGTGCTTTTTCGGAATGTGGCCTGCGCGCGTTTCGTTTCCGTGGGTTTCCTATATACTAATCGGGTTTATAAGCAAGGACGGCATGCGCCGTCTGGGCATAGTTAGGCAAAGGAAGGCGCGATCTCGTGGCGAACACGTACAAGAACACCATGAATCTCCCGCAGACGGATTTCCCGATGCGAGGCAACCTGCCGGCATCCGAGCCGAAAAGGCTTGAGAAGTGGGAGCAGGAGCACATCTATGAACAGGTTCTCGAGAAGAACAAGGACGGCAAGCCCTTCGTCCTGCACGATGGCCCGCCTTACGCCAACGGCCCTATTCACATCGGCCATGCCTTCAACAAGGTGCTGAAGGACTTCGTCAACAAAAGCCATGCCCAGCGCGGGTACTTCACCCCGTACGTGCCGGGTTGGGACTGCCACGGCCAGCCTATCGAGCATATGGTCGAGGTCACCTTGGGCCCCGATAAGATGAAGGAAACGCCGCAGCCCGAGCTGCGCCGCCTGTGCCGCGAGTGGGCGACCAAGTACGTCGGCATCCAGCGCGATGGCTTCAAGCGTCTGGGCGTCAACGCCGACTGGGATCATCCGTACCTTACCTATATCCCGAACTTCGAGGCCGGCAACGTGGAGATCTTCCGCGACATGTACCTCAAGGGCCAGGTGTATCGCGGCCGCAAGCCCATCCACTGGTGCAAGAAGTGCCACACGGCTCTCGCTGAGGCCGAAATCGAATATTCCGACGAGGTTTCCCCGTCCGTTTACGTGAAGTTCAAGCTTGACGCCATGCCCGGCATCTTCGAGGCCGCCGGCGCCAAGGGCGATGCGTACGTGCTCATCTGGACCACCACGCCGTGGACCCTTCCGGCCAATGCCGCCGTGTGCCTGATGCCCGATGCCGACTACGTCATGGTCCAGGTCGACGGTTGCAACGTCATCTTCGCCAAGGAGCTTGTCGAGGAAGTCGCCGAGATCGCCGGCTGGGAGGATTACTCCCTGGTGTGCGGCCAGGACGGCCAGCCCGTCACGCTTAAGGGCACCGAGATGTGCGGCCTTACCTATACCTGCCCCATCCGCCAGGACCTCAAGGGCAAGATCATCTACGGCGACCATGTCACGCTCGACTCCGGTACCGGCTGCGTCCACACCGCCCCCGGCCATGGCCAGGACGACTACCTGGTAGGCCTGCAGTTCGATATCCCCATCCTCATGCCCGTCGACGACAACGGCGTGCTCACCGAGGATGCCGGCCCGTTCGCCGGCCTTGATACCGACGACGCCAACCCCGTCATCATCGATTGGCTGCGTGAGCAGGGCACGCTCGTGGCTGCGCGCAAGATCAGCCACAGCTATCCGCATTGCTGGCGCTGCCATGAGCCCGTCATCTTCCGCGCCACCGACCAGTGGTTCGTCTCCATGGAGGAGAACGGTCTGCGCGGCAAGGCCATGGACGCCATCGAGCGCGATGTGACCTTCTATCCGGGCTGGGCCGTCAACCGCATCGGCTCCATGGTGTCGGACCGTCCCGACTGGTGCATCTCGCGTCAGCGCAGCTGGGGCGTGCCCATCCCCGTGTTCAAGTGCGCCAAGTGCGGCGAGACCGTGGCCAACGAGGCGACGTTCGATGCCGTTATCAAGCTGTTCTATGAAGAGGGCGCCGACGCTTGGTTCACCAAAAAGCCCAGCGAGTACCTGCCGCACGGCACGCACTGCGCCAAGTGCGGCTGCACCGAGCTCGTCCCCGAGAAGGACATCCTCGACGTGTGGTGGGAATCCGGCGTCACCCACACCAGCGTGCTCAAGCATCGTGCCGACGAGGGTCTGACGTTCCCGGCCGATATGTATCTGGAAGGCTCCGACCAGCATCGCGGTTGGTTCCAATCCAGCCTGCTCACCAGTGTGGGCGCATATGGCTGCGCACCGTATAAGAACATCCTGTCGTGCGGCTTCACCGTCGACGAGCAGGGTCGCAAGATGTCCAAGTCCTTGGGCAACGGCGTCGACCCGGCCGATGTCACCAGCAAGTGGGGCGCCGATGTCTTGCGTCTGTGGGTCGCATCCGCCGATTACGCGCAGGACGTGTCCATCTCGGACAATATCCTCAAGCAGGTCTCCGACGCGTATCGCCGTTTCCGCAACACGTTCCGCTTCCTGCTGGGCAACCTGTCCGATTTCGACGATCAGGCGAATGCGGTTTCCAACTGGGATGACCTTGAGCCCATCGACCAGTACATGATGGCCAAGACCGCCCAGCTGCTCGCCGATGTCGAGCAGGCCTACGACAGCTTTAAGTTCAACGGCGTCTACCGTGCCGTCTACGACTTCGTTAACGACCTGTCCAGCGTGTACATGGACGTCACGAAGGACCGTCTGTACTCCGAGTCGCCCGACAGCCCGCGCCGTCGTGCGGTGCAGACGGTGCTGTTCAACATCCTGGAAGTGCTCGTGCGCGTGCTTTCGCCCATTCTGTCGTTCACGGCCGATGAGGTGTGGGAGTATTATCCCGAGGCCATGCGTAACCGCGAAGGCCGCGTGTGCAACGTCCAGCTGGCCGGCTGGCCGCATCGCTCCGACTTCGTGCCCGCGCTTCCCGGCAAGGCTGCCGAGGACAAGGTGCTCGCCGCATTCGGCGGTGCCCTCGAGGTGCGCGACGTGGTCACCAAGGCGCTTGAGGATGCTCGCGGCGCCAAGGTCATCAACAAGAGCCAGGAAGCCATCGTTTCGGTTACCGCTCCGCAGGCAACCCTTGATGCGCTTTCCGCCTTCGATGACTCCGTGTTCGAGGAGCTCTTCATCGTGTCCGGCGTGACGTTCACCGCAGGCGACGAGCTTGCGTGCGAGGTCAAGCCCGCCGAGGGCGACAAGTGCCCGCGTTGCTGGAACTATCGTCAGCTGGGCGGCAACGCCAACCACGCGGATGTGTGCCAGCGTTGCGGTGACGCCCTCGACGCCATCGGCTTCACCGAGGAGTAAACGGTTTGACCCAGCATGAACCTATGAACATCGCTGGAAGCGAAGGGGCCGACGCGGTATGCGCCGGCCCCGTGCCTTCGGTGCGGTCCCAGGCGCTTCGCTTGGGGGCCATGGGCGTTTTAGCCCTGTGCTGGATCGTCCTTGATCAGGCGGTCAAGTTCTGCTTGAACGCCCATGCGACGGGCAGCGTCCTGTCCGATTCCATTGCCGGTTTGTTCAGGCTGCATCTTGTGCACAACACCGGCGGCGCTTGGAGCATGTTCTCTGGCGCCACGGCAGCCTTAGGGGTGTTCTCCGTCGTCACGTGCGCGGCGCTTGCGGCTTTCGCGGTGCACGAGCGCGCCCGTATCAGCTGGCCCGAGCTTATTGGGCTCGGGCTTGTCATCGGCGGGGGGATAGGCAACGCCATCGATCGTTTCGCCTTGGGCTACGTGGTGGATTTCATCGACCTCAGCTTCATGGATTTCCCCGTGTTCAACATCGCCGATATCGGCGTGACCTGCGGTCTTGCCTTTTTTTTCATCGGATGGATCGTTCGCGAACGACATCATGAGGAGGTGCGCTAGATGGGCGCGTTGAAAAGCTATACCGCTTGCGCCGAAGATGCCGGTTCGCGTATCGACGCCGTGCTGGCCGCACGCGGGTTGTATCCCAGCCGTAGTGCGGCGGCCCGGGCCGTGGAAGACGGCGCTGTGTACGTCAACGGCTCCACCGTGGCGAAGAAGCATACGTTGTGCGCGGGCGATACGGTGGTGTACGAGGTGCCGGATGCCCCCGAACAAGGCCCCGTGCAAGGCCAGGCCATCCCGCTCGATATCCGCTACGAGGACGATGACGTGCTCGTCATCTCCAAGCAGGCGGGGCTTGTGTGCCATCCCTCGGTCGATCATGCCGACGGCACGTTGGTCAATGCCCTGGTCTACCATTGCGGCGTCGAGCATCTGTGCAACGTCCAGGGCGAAAGCGATCGCCCCGGCATCGTGCATCGCCTCGACCGCGACACCACGGGCCTTATGCTGGCCGCAAAAAACGATGCAGCCGGCTTGGCGCTTATGGCCGATATCCGCGATCGCGCGGTCGATCGTCGCTATCTTGCCTTGGTGCACGGCGTCATCCCGCACGATACCGGCATGATCGATGCGCCCATTGCCCGTTCGCTCAACGAGCGTACGCGCATGGCGGTCCGCGAATGCCCTTCGGCGCGCGATGCGCTCACCACGTTCCGCGTGCTCGAACGCTTCGAGCATGGCTCGCGTGACAACGGCTACACCCTGATCGACTGCAAACTGTACACGGGCAGAACCCATCAGATCCGCGTTCACATGCAGTACGCGAAGCATCCGTTGGTGGGCGATCCGGTGTACAACTCCGGCGCTCCCAAGGACGCCGATGCGAACTTCGGGCTGGATCGCCAGTTCCTGCATTCCTTCCAGGTCGGGTTCACCCAGCCCCTGACGGGCGAGGATCTCTTCTTTGCCGATAACCTTACCGATGACCTTGCTGCCGTGCTTGATACGCTGGCATCACGCAGCCTCGGCCGTACCGAAGCAGGCAGGGAAGTGTTCGAGTTGCTGGCAGGCTCGCCGCACCCCACGGCCCCGGTACACCATCTGGAGGATTTCGGAGCAATATAGCATCTAGTAACGTGTTTGCGTGCAGGCACGTTGTATTGGGCGGCTGTAACAGCCGCCTTCTTGTTTACGCAGGCGAAGTTTGGAGACGGTTGTTATGACGGCATATGAGGCCACGCGTTTCGGCGTGCTGCTCGCGAACACGGGTACGCCGAAAAGCCCCGACCCGCGCGACGTGCGCAGGTATCTGGGAAGCTTTTTGATGGACGAGCGTATACGCCCTATGGCCAAGGCGCCATGGTGGTTGATCCTGCATCTGTTCATCCTTCCCACGCGTTCAGTGAAATCCGGAAGGAAATACGGCAAGATCTGGACCGAAGCCGGCTCGCCGTTCGATGTGGAGCATGCCAAGCTTCGCTCTCTGCTGGAGCAGCGCCTGCAAGGCGATGGCATGGATGTGCGAGTGCGGGTAGGGCAGAGTTATGGCGAGGATTCCATTCGGGACGCCCTTGCCTCCCTTCGCGAGCAAGGATGCACGCAGGTGGTGGCGCTTCCCCTGTATCCGCAAAGCGCCCATTCGACCACGTTGAGCGTCAAGGATGGCGTCGCGGCGGCCATGACCGAGTTGTCATGGCGGGTGCCGGTGACGTTCGTGGATTCCTATGGCATGGATAGCGCCTATATCGAAGCGATCGCTCAAACCGTTTCGGCTGCGGGTTTCAACGCGCAGGCGGGCGACAGGCTGCTGTTCAACTACCACTCCATTCCGATGAAGGATATCGAACAAGGGGATACCTACGAGCCTCAGACCGGCGCGACCGCTTTGGCGGTGGCTGGTCGACTTCGTCTTGATCGAACGCAGTGGACCATCGGCTACAATTGCCGGTTCGATAAAAGCCGCGAATGGCTGCAGCCGTTTACCCGAGGCGTTCTCAAGCGTTGGGCGCAGGCGCAAGATGGCCGTGTCTTCATGGTTTGCCCGAATTTCGCGGTAGATTGCCTTGAAACCCTTTATGATATCGATTACGAATTGGTGCCATGGTATCGACAGGCTGTCGAGGAAGCCGGCCGACCGTACGCAGGCAGCGAATTCGTATATGTTCCGTGCCTCAACGGCACGCCGATGCATGCTTCGGTGCTTGCCCATGTGCTTGCGCCGTATCTTACCGGGAAGGATCATCATGAGTAGCGAGGCTGCAAAACCTCAAAAAATGGTGCTGCTGGGCGTTACCGGCGGCATTGCCGCATACAAATCCTGCGAGATCGTCCGCGGTCTTCAAAAGGCTGGCGTGCGTGTGAAGGTATGCATGACCGAGCACGCCACGCATTTCGTCGATCCCGTCACGTTCCGATCGCTTACCCATGAGAAGGTGGCGGTCGACCTGTTCGACGACCCTACCGATCCCATCCATCATATCTCGCTTGCCGAGGAGGCCGATGCCCTCGTCATCGCGCCTTGCACGGCAAACGTCCTTGCCAAGCTTGCCAACGGCATCGCCGACGATCTGCTCACCACCACGGCCCTTGCGTGTACCGCGCCGCTCGTGTTGGCGCCGGCCATGAACGTGCACATGTACGAGGCGGCCGCCACGCGCTACAACATCGGCAAACTCGGAAGCCGCGGTGCCGTGTTCGTCGAGGCCGACGAAGGATATCTGGCATGCGGCGATGTGGGACGCGGCCGTTTGGCCGACCCTGCAGCCATCGTCGCGCGCACGCTCGAGGTTTTGGGTGTAAAGCAAGATCTTGAGGGCAAGCATGTCATGATCACCGCCGGTCCCACCGTCGAGCCCATCGACCCGGTTCGTTATATCTCCAACCGTTCCAGCGGCAAGACGGGGTACGCCATCGCGCGCGCGGCCCGTCGCCGTGGCGCCGATGTGACGCTGATCACCGGGCCGGTTTCCATTCCTGCTCCCACGGACGTCCATGTGGTGCACGTGAACACCGCGCTCGAGATGCTGCAGGCTTGCGAAGAGTCGTTCCCCTCCGCCGATATCGCGTTGTTCTCCGCGGCCGTCGCCGATATGCGTCCGGCTCATGCGGCGGACCATAAGCTGAAGAAGGGCGCGGCCGATGCCGACCTTGGCACCATCACGCTGGTCGAGAACCCGGATATCCTGGCCACGCTCGGGGCGAAGAAGGGCCCGCACCAGGTTGTGGTGGGTTTCGCCGCAGAAACCGACAACGTCATCGCCAACGCTCAGGCAAAGCTCGTGAAGAAGAACGCCGACGTCATCGTAGCCAATCGAGTGGGCGAGGGGTTGGCGTTCGGTACCGACGACAACGCGGTGTGCTTCGTGGACACCGACGAGATAGACGAGATGCCCAGCATGCCCAAGGACAAGCTGGCGGACGTGATTCTCGACCATGCGTTGGAGTATCTGCGCTAGGTCGCTGAGCGCAGGTGCTGTGCGCGGGCGAACTTTTTCATGATTTGCGAAAAAGTTTGAAATTACCCCTTGCGCGCTTTCCTGGTTTTGGTATTATAAACGAGCTGCTTCGGACAGCAGCAGTTTGAAAGTTCGGGTTGTGGCGCAGTTTGGTAGCGCACTTGACTGGGGGTCAAGGGGCCGCAGGTTCAAATCCTGTCAACCCGACCAGCTTACACAAGCGGGTCTCAAGTAATCTTGAGACCCGCTTTTCTTAATATGAGCAGGACATTGTCAATAGACAATATTGGGCCTGGCCTCGATT
>CAJMPP010000012.1 GCA_905215325.1 uncultured bacterium
GCAATCTGCAATCTGCAATCTGCAATCTGCAATCTGCAATCTGCAATCTGCAATCTGCAATCAAGATAATGGTATCGAACTCATTTACTACCTAAAGCACTATGAACCCGCAACCTTGTTTTCGATAACCTATCCGCAGAATATGAAAGGAGCGGCCCCGAAGGACCGCTCCTTATAAGCTGAAATGGCTGAGATGCTTATTCAGCAGCAACCGTGTAGTTCTTGTTCACGGAAGAGTCGACAGCAACACCCGGGGTCATAGTGCCGGAAACGCTGACGGACTTAACGTACTTACCCTTAGCAGCAGCAGGCTTCATGCGCAGAATCTCATCGTAAACAGCGCCGTAGTTCTCAGCGAGCTGCTCGGGAGTGAAACTGGCCTTGCCGATGATGACATGAGCAATACCATAACGGTCAGCACGATACTCCACACGGCCGCCCTTGAGTTCCTTGATAGCCTGAGCAACGTTCGGGGTGACGGTACCGAGCTTCGGGTTCGGCATCAGACCACGGGGGCCGAGGATCTTACCTAGACGGCCAACCTTGCCCATCTGATCAGGAGTGGCAACGGCAGCGTCGAAGTTGAACTCGCCAGCCTGAATCTGAGCAGTCAGCTCATCGGTACCGACGATGTCAGCGCCAGCCTCGCGAGCAGCGTCAGCTGCAGCGCCCTCAGCGAAGACGGCAACACGGACAGTCTTACCAGAGCCGTTCGGCAGGGAGACCGTGCCGCGCAGCTGCTGATCGGCCTGACGGGTGTCGATACCCAGGCGGAAATGAGCCTCGATGGTCTGATCGAACTTAGTGGTGGCGACTTCCTTCACCATTGCGAACGCCTCAAGCGGAGCGTAGGTGGCATCGCCGATCTTCTCGACGGCAGCGCGGTAAGCCTTGGAATGCTTTGCCATGATAGTTCCTTTCGTGGTTCGTAGCGAGCTTATGCGGCTTCTAACGCAAAGCCCTTCCACTTTCCAAAATCCAATGCATCTAACGATGCGAAATTACTAGGCCTCGCCCCTGAGGATAGCGGCCAGCTTCTTAGAAGGCACATAGGTCTTCTTCATCTCGACGCCCTCAACGCGAACGCCCATGGAGCGAGCGGTACCGGCAACGATGCGCATAGCAGCATCGATGTCATTGGCGTTCAGGTCGGGCAGCTTGATCTCAGCGATCTCGCGGAGCTGATCCTGGGTAAGGGTACCCACGAACTTCAGCTGCGGGATGCCGGAAGCGGACTTCAGGCCCAGCTTCTCCTTGATCAGCACGGCCGCCGGCGGGGTCTTGCAGACGAAGGTGAAGGACTTGTCCTCGTACACCGTGATCTCGACAGGGATGATGGTGCCCTTCTGCTCCTGCGTCTGAGCGTTGAACGCCTGGCAGAACTGCATGATGTTGACACCCTGAGCACCCAGAGCCGGGCCGACGGGCGGGGCCGGATTCGCAGCGCCAGCAGGAATCTGCAGCTTAACGAAGCCGGTAACTTTCTTCTCAGCCATTCTAATTACCTTTCAAAATGCTTTTGCACTATATATCTTCACAGCCTAAGGAATGAGAAGCCCCGGTCCACGCGGGCACGCCTTAAAACTGCAGAGACCATTCTATATGCAGGAAACCTGATCGAACGAAAGCTCCACCGGGGTTTCACGACCGAAGATCGAAACCATGACCTTGACCTTACCGGCATCAGGCATAACCTCGGAAACAACGCCATCAAACTCGGCCAGAGGACCGGAAACGACCTTGACGGCCTGCCCTGCCTCAAGATTAGTAGAGGTCTTCTTCGGGGCTTCGTGACTAGTACGCTTCATGATTTTGTTGTACTCGTCACGAGTAAGCGGCGCAGGCTTGCTATCTGCACCGACAAAACCGGTAACACCGGGAGTATTGCGAACAGCAGCCCAGCTACGATCATCAAGCTCCATGCGAACGAGCACGTAACCGGGGAACACCTTCTTTTCGCTTTCCTTACGACGACCGCCCTCTTTAATCTCAGTAACGGTCTCAGTAGGAATCTCGATAGCGAAGACATTGTTCTCAAGACCCATGGTTTCGATGCGGGTTTCAAGGTTCGTCTTCACCTTGTTCTCATAGCCGGAGTAGGTGTGAAGCACATACCACTTCTTCGACATGCCTTAAGCCCCCAATCCGGAAATCAAAAACAACAGCGGCGTGATAATGCCATTGTCAAGAACAGCAACATAAATACCGAAGAAGAGAAGTGCTGCGACCACGACAATGCTCCAACGAAGAACGTCCTGACGGCTGGGCCAAGTAACGCGCTTCATCTCAGCCTTGACATCCTTGAGGAACTGAAAACGCTTCTTCTTGGGCTTAGCAGCTTTCTTCTCGGCCTTCTTTTCAACAGCCTTGCTCTGCTTAGCGTCTTTTGCAGAATCAGCAGCCTGAGAAGTTTTACCAAACAGCTTCTTCTTAGGAGCTTCGGTATCAGCGCTTTCGCCCTGAGCTTGTTTCAATGCCTCAGCAGCAGCTTCGGCCTGACGAGCTTCCTTGCGAGCGGCGCGAGCGGCAGATGCCTTCGCACGCTGAGTTTTTGATTTCTTAGCCATCTGATTCCTTTAGGGATCGTTTTACCTCTAAACGCCAAACAAGCAGCCTGGCATCAAGCTGCTAATCAATTCAGCAACCTGACTACAAGCTGCTCGCTATTCGAGCTGGCAGGCCAGGAGGGACTCGAACCCCCAACATGCGGTTTTGGAGACCGCCGCTCTACCAATTGGAGCTACTGGCCTATGCCCGTGCTAACCTCTGAAAACTATCGGGTTTCCTTATGCAGCGTGTGCTTCTGGCACCACTTGCAATACTTCTTCAACTCGATACGATCAGGGTTGTTCTGCTTGTTCTTCTTGGTCGTGTAGTTACGGCGCTTGCACTCCGTACACGCCAAGGTAACCATCGTGCGCATGAACTCTCCTTATAAGCCGTATTCAAACAAGCTTGAACGCATACACATGAATCTTAAGAAAGGGCCCGCCCGAAAGCGGGCCCTTTAAACACTGCAGCTTAAAACTAAGCGATGATCTTGGTCACTCGACCAGAACCAACGGTGCGGCCACCCTCACGGATAGCGAAGCGGAGGCCTTCCTCCATTGCCACCGGGTGAATCAGCTCAGCGGTGATGGTCACATTGTCGCCAGGCATAACCATCTCGGTGCCCTCGGGCAGGTGAGCAACACCCGTGATGTCGGTGGTGCGGAAGTAGAACTGCGGACGATAGCCATCGAAGAACGGGGTGTGACGGCCGCCCTCTTCCTTGGTCAGGATGTAGACCTGGCCCTCGAACTTCTGGTGCGGGGTCACGCTACCAGGCTTGCAGAGAACCTGGCCGCGCTCGATATCCTCGCGCTTGATGCCACGAAGCAGGCAGCCGATGTTGTCGCCAGCCTGAGCTTCGTCAAGCAGCTTACGGAACATCTCGATGCCGGTGCAGACCGTGTTCTGGGTCTCCTTGATACCGACGATCTCCAGCGGGTCATTCACATGCAGAACGCCACGCTCGACACGACCGGTAGCAACGGTACCACGGCCGGTGATGGTCATGGTGTCCTCGACAGCCATCAGGAACGGCTTGTCAACGTCGCGCTCCGGCGTGGGGATGTAGGAGTCAACAGCGTCCATGAGCTCCCAAACCTTGTCCTGCCACTCCTTGTCGCCCTCCAGGGCCTTCAGAGCAGAACCGCGGATGACCGGGATGTCGTCTCCGGGGAACTCGTACTCAGACAGAAGCTCGCGGGTCTCCATCTCGACAAGCTCGATGAGCTCCTCGTCGTCGACCATATCGCACTTGTTCAGGAACACGACGATGTAGGGAACGCCGACCTGACGGGCGAGCAGGATGTGCTCGCGGGTCTGAGCCATGGGGCCATCGGTAGCAGCGATAACCAGGATAGCACCGTCCATCTGGGCAGCACCGGTAATCATGTTCTTAACGTAGTCAGCGTGACCAGGGCAGTCAACGTGAGCATAGTGGCGAGCATCGGTCTCGTACTCAATGTGAGCAATGGAGATCGTGATGCCACGCTCGCGCTCCTCGGGAGCCTTGTCGATGTTCTCGAAGGCGGTGAAGTCAGCGTGAGCGGTGCCATGGGAGCCGTCGTTCTCGGACAGCGTCTTGGAAATAGCAGCAGTCAGCGTCGTCTTACCGTGGTCAACGTGACCGATGGTGCCGATGTTAACATGCGGCTTGGAACGCTCGAACTTCTCCTTAGCCATGTTTCATCCTCCTTATAAGGATCGCTTTCGCGAAACGAATCTAAAATAAAGCGCCCGATAAATCGGGCGCAGTGTAAGTATTGGTAGCGGTGACTGGATTCGAACCAGTGACGCCACGGGTATGAACCGTGTGCTCTAACCAACTGAGCTACACCGCCAAAAAGCTGGAGCCTGCGATCGGACTTGAACCGACGACCTCTTCCTTACCAAGGAAGTGCTCTACCGACTGAGCTACACAGGCGAAAGATGGTGGGCGCGCTAGGATTCGAACCTAGGTAGACAGAGTCAACGGGTTTACAGCCCGTCCCCTTTAACCACTCGGGCACACGCCCATGTTTCGCTGCTTAATTCATGTGCATTTATCAAGCTGCCTGCTTGCGGATCGGTGAGAACCCGAACGCGCGAGCAGTGGAATCATACGCTAGCTGAGAAACCGTGTCAACCCTTTACACGGCCTCGGGTGTATCCTCTTCAAACCTTCGCAAAGCTTTGAATCCTTATCACCCGTTGCTGTAAGCTGTTCGGCTTTCCAGCAGGCGTTCCACTTCGAAGCTCGCTGTCGTGAGCTCCGCAAGCGAGGTAGTATATTACGGGATAGTAGACGTTGTGGCAACCCCTTTTTTCAACTTTTTTTGAAAGATGGAACTTCTTCTTCAGGATTGCTTCGGCCTTGCTCGCAAGGTATTTGCTATTTCCCCTGTTCAGCTTTAGGTATGTTGCTGCTCGGCACTATTGGGAGAACGAAAACCCGAGCGAACGGCCGTTGCCTTCAGCATGGTGTTGCTTTGGTTCGATTGAAGGCACGGCTACTCCTCCTATATATCGCCTGTCCACGATGCACCCTAAAACCAAACCGAGGGAAGGCCTTTGCCTTCCCTCGGTTGCATGCACATGAGGTTGTATCTTCTAGAACTGCAGTGCGTTCGTAAAGTTCGACCACGAAAGCGAGTCGGTATTGCGGACACATGCGCCGAACGTGGGAGCATGCACATAGGGAGTTCCGCCGTAGCCGCCGGCGATTCCCACGTGGCCATAACGCCACAAAACATCACCCGGACGCGCCTCGCTGACGGATACCACTCGAGTAGCACGAGCCATCTGAGCCTCGCTTTGATGCGGCAGTTCAATGCCAAGCTGACGATATGCCCACGTGACCAAGCCGGAGCAGTCGAACGAATCAGGTCCCTCGGCGCCCCAAACGTATGGGCAGCCGATACGCGAGCAAGCGTAGGAATAAGCAGCGCTGTTGTCTCCCGCGGAGCCGCCGCCGCTAGGATAGACGATGGTGCTTCCACCGCCGCTGCTGCTTCCGCCACCACCCTGGTTGCCGCCCTCATTGCCGCCACCGCCCTGGTTGCCGCCATCGTTGCTTCCGCCGCCCTGGTTGCCACCGCCGTTACCGCCGGCAGCCGCAGCTGCAGCTTCCGCCTCTGCCTGTGCCTGGGCAGCCGCTGCGGCAGCGGCCGCAGCCTGCTCCTGCTCAAGCAGAGCACGCGCCTCTTCGTCGAGGGAGTTCATAAGTTCGGTGGCGTTTTGCACCTTGACCTGAACCTCATCGTGGATTTGCTTGCATTCCGCAGCCTTCTGGGCAGCGATCTGCTCCTGACGCGCAAATTCGTCTTTAGCCGCCTGAAGCTGCTCGCGAGCGGCCTTGGTCTGGTCGACCAGATCAGCGTCGTTGGCGTTGATCTGGTTCAGCAGCTCCCAATTCTGCGTGAACTCGGCAAAAGAGGAAGCACCCAGCAGAAAATCGATGAACGTGGTGGAGCCGGAGCGGTACATGCTGCGGGCGCGCGTGCTCAGGCGATCTTGCAGACCCTCGATTTCCTCAGTGGTCTCGTCGATCTTAACCTGCTGCTCCTCCATGGAGCGCTGGGCGCTTTCCTGCTCGTCAAGAGCGGCATAGTAGTTTTCGCCGGCAGTTTCGAGATCGGCCTGCAAGCCGACCAGCTGATTGCGAACGGCATCCGCCTCGGCCTGCTTCTCGGCGGCCGTTTCAGCAAACGCGAACTCGGGGATGATAAGCGACGTGGCGCCAAGCGCTGCTGCGCCGCCGATGAATGCTCGCCTGCTGAGATCGATTATAGATTGGCTCATCCAAGAACCTCCTAGATTGAGCTTAGGTACTGTGATTACGGGCTTAGCATCGCATATGATAGCACGGAGAACGGTTGCAGGAAAAACGCTTGTGTGCATGCGTTCATAAAACCAGTTCATGCGTATGCTTTTACGCAGATCTCCGAAAACGCGAAACGGGGAAGGAAACCTGAAGCCCCTTCCCCGTTTGAATACCTATATATGCGCCACGTACAGCTATGCAGCCGTAGGATTCACATCCTCATCCATACGCGCCTCAGTGTAGTGATCGAACTCATCGTAAATCTCCTGCGAGGGCTCTGCCGTAAGCTTCGACACCACGAAGATGCACACTAACGAGATGATGAAGGCAGGCAGAAGCTCATAGATGCCGAACACGCCGCCGAGCGGCTTGATGAGGTTATGCCAAACCACCACCGTGATCGCACCGCCGAGCATGCCCGCGAGCGCGCCGGGCAGGTTCGTGCGACGCCAATACAGGCTGCACAGCACAAGCGGGCCGAACGATGCGCCAAGGCCCGCCCAGGCATAAGAGACGACACGGAAGATGACGGAGTTCTCATCAAGGGCGATGACGATGCCGATGATCATGACCACGGCCAACGTGATGCGGGAGACGATCATGACCTGACGATCGGTGGCATCGCGCTTGATGATGCCGCGGAAGATGTTCTCGGCAACCGAGGAACCGGTGATGAGCAGATACGAAGAAGCAGAGGACATGGACGCCGCCAAGATGCCGGACACCACCACGCCGCACATGAAGGCGGGCAGGATCATCTGGGCGATGACGATGAAGATGTTCTCAGCAGCCGCATTGGTGCCGAAATAGGTGGGCAGCATGGCGCGGCCGATGAAGCCGATGCACAGGGCGCACACCATGGAGATGACGACCCACACCACGGCGATAATGCGCGATTGACGAACCTCTTCAGCCGAGCGGATGCCCAGGAAGCGAACGAGCACCTGCGGCATGCCGAAGTAGCCAAGGCCCCAAGCCAAGGTGGAGATGATGGTGAGGATGCCGAAATCGGTAGGCTCACCGAACAGCGGCTGATCACCCTGGACCGCCTGCAAGCCCGTAGCAGCATCCATAATGGGCGTGGTGAGCTGCCCGCCGTTCAAGAAGCCGGGGATGTTCTGCAGGAAGGCCACCGTCACATCGACGCCGCCGACGGAGGCAATAGAGCCGATAAGCACCACGGCAAGCGCGAAGAACATCAAGCAGCCCTGGATGAAGTCGGTTGCCACAACCGAAAGATAACCGCCCACCAGCGTATAGGCGAATACGACAACGGCGCCGAAGATCATCATGGCCGCATAGTCGATGCCGAACAGCGTATGGAACAGCTTGCCGCAGGTGACGAAGCAGCTTCCCGTATACACGCAGAAGAACAGCAAGATGATGACCGCTGCCACCGTGGACAGGATGTTCTTCTTGTCATGGAAGCGGTTGGAGAAGAAGGCCGGGATGGTGATGGCGTGCACGCGCTCGGAGTACTGACGCAGGCGCTTGGCCACGAACAACCAGTTCAAATACGTGCCGATAGCAAGGCCGATGCAAGTCCACATGGCCTCGGAGGCGCCGAAAAAGTAAGCAAGACCGGGAATGCCCATGAGCAGGTAGCCCGACATGTCGGATGCCTCGGCGGACAACGCCGTAAACCACGGGCCTACCTTACGACCGCCGATGAAGTACTCGTCGGTAGAGGAGTTCGAGCGCTTGGCGTAGGAGAAACCCACTGCCAGCACCACGACGAAGTAGATAACCATGGCCAAAACGACCAGCAAATCATTCGATTCCATGTTCTGTGCCCGCCCCTTATGCCGTTTTCAAGCCCATTCCCCAGGCAAACCGCACGGCCCTCCAGCCGGCATCGCCGAAATCCGGGAAACGGACGCATTTAACGACCGGTCGATTGTTTACATTGACGCTGGGATTATACTTGACTTTGCCTACCTCAGGTAGGTGTTTTCGATTGTTCTTACCCCGCAAACGGCGAAAGGATGCACCACGATGCCAGCTTACGCAGAGCTTGCCCACGAAGCGTTGGAATCAACGCGCGATGCGCTCACCCGCGAATACGAGTCTTTCAAGGCAAAGGGGCTGGCTCTGAACATGGCGCGCGGCAAGCCCTCCCGCGCACAGCTTGACCTGAGCATGCCCATGCTCAGGTGCATCGTCGATGTCGACGACTGCACCGCCGAAGATGGCACGGACTGCCGAAACTACGGCGTGCTCGACGGCATTCCCGAGGCGAAGCGCCTTATGGCTGCCATGCTCGACGATGACGCCGAGCATGTGATGGTGTTCGGAAACTCCAGCCTGAACATCATGTACGACACCATGGCTCGTTGCTGGATGTTCGGCACGCTTGGCCATATGCCTTGGTGCAAGCTTGACGAAGTGAAATGGCTGTGCCCCTGCCCCGGATACGATAGGCACTTCGGCGTGACCGAAGCCTTCGGCATCACGATGATCCCCGTTGCCATGAACGAGGACGGCCCTGATATGGACGAGGTGGAGCGCCTGGTTGCCGAAGATTCCTCGATCAAGGGCATCTGGTGCGTACCGAAGTATTCCAACCCCAGCGGCGCAACCTATTCCGACGAGGTCGTGCGCCGCTTGGCCGGCATGTCTTGCGCGGCCGACGACTTCCGCATCTTCTGGGATAACGCCTACGGCATCCACCACCTGAGCGACGATGCAGCGCAGCAAGATCAGCTGCTCGACATCCGCCGCGCCTGCAATGATGCCGGAAACCCTGACCGTTGCTTCAAGTTCGCCTCCACCAGCAAGGTCACCTTCCCCGGCGCGGGCATCTCCGCCATGGCGGCAAGCAGCGCCAATCTCGCGGACATGAAGGCGCATATGAGCCCGCAGATCATCGGCCATGATAAGCTCAATCAGCTGCGTCACGTGAAGTTCCTGCACGACGGGAAGGGCCTGGCAAAGCACATGGCCAAGCACGCCGCCATCCTGCGCCCCAAGTTCGAGCTGGTGGACCGCAAGCTGTCCGAGGGCCTGGGCGAAATCGGCGACTGCACCTGGAGCAAGCCGCGCGGCGGGTACTTCGTCTCGTTCAACGCCCCCGCCGGATGCGCAAAGCGCATCGTGGAGCTTGCCAAAGACGCCGGCGTCACCATGACGTGCGCAGGCGCCACCTGGCCCTACAAGCAGGACCCGGCCGACAGCAACATCCGCATCGCCCCCAGCCTGCCGCCCGTCGAGGAGCTGGCCGCGGCACTTGACGTGTTCGTTTGCTGCGTGAAGCTGGCGTACGCGGAGAAGTTGCTGCGAGAATAAGCTGGAATCGCACGCGAACAACGTATATATAGGTAAGGCCCGCTCAATCGAGCGGGCCTTTATCGCGTTTGCCTCAGCTTGCGTTAGTTAGCTTGCTTCGCCGCGTTCCATGCTTGAACGAGTTCTTGAGCAGCTGCATGCGGGTCGGGCGCGGCGCATACCGCGGATACTACGAAGAAGCCGTCGACGCCGGTTTGTGCAAGGGCCGGGATGTCCGCCACCTTCACTCCCCCGCCAACCACGATGGGAACGGGGCTTGCCTGATGAAGCGCCGCCAAGTCCTCAAGGCTTTTCGTGATGATGGTGCCATCCGCCGCCAAACCGCAATCAGTTTTCGTAGGCGTCTCGTGCAGCGGGCCGACGCCCAGATAGTCGACCAGCGACATGTCGGCGGTTTTCACGTACTCGAGCATCTCATCCGCGCGAGCGGAAAGGCCGACCACCGCATCGGGACCGAGCAAGGAGCGGCAAGCCTCGACGGGGATATCGGTCTGGCCAACATGCACGCCATCGACCTTGATTCTCTGCTGACGGGCGGCATACACCGCATCCAGGCGATCATCTATGAGCAGCGCCACTCGGTCTTGCGCGCCGGCCTGCTGTATGACCTCGGATGCCTGGGCCGTGCAGGAGATGAGCTCGCGAGCCGAGCACTCCTTCGAGCGGACTTGCACGCACGTGAACCCTGCCGCAATGGCCTGGGCCACCACGTCGGCAACGGGTCGGCCCAAGGTGTTTTCCGGACCCAGGACCAGATATGCGGAAATATCCAGATTATCTCGCATGCTCATGCTATTCCCCCTTTTCGGCGTCTCCGTCGACAACGTCGCCTTCAAGGATGGCATCGACGCTGCGAACCTTCTGCTCCATCATATTCTCGAACCCAGGGCGTACGTCAGCCTTCAAAACGACCTCAGTGCGGATACCCTTCTGAGCCAAGACGAACGTGGCGTTGCGAACCACGGCCATGACCTCGTCCCATTCTCCTTCGATCTCGGTGAACATCGAATAGGTCTTGTTGGGCAGACCCGATTCGCGGATGACGCGAACCATCTCGGCAACCTCAGGTGCAAGCTCATCGCCCACGCCGAACGGGGCGATGGCCACGGCAACCAGCGTGTTCACGATGCTACGCCTCCTGGATCTCGATGGAGTTGCCGGCAACCGCCTCGGGGGTTGCGCGGAACAGCTCGTCGATGAAGGCCACCTTGAAGCTTGCTGGAGCATCGGCGACAGCCGCAGCCGCGACGCCCGCCAGATTGTAGTGGTTCACCGCGGCAACAGCTGCCGTGAACGAATCGGTTTGCGTAGCGTATACGGCAAGCACGCCGCCCTGCGAACAGCCGAAGCCGGTGACCTTGCCCATAAGCGCGCTGCCGCCATGGCTAATGACGACCGAATGCCCGTCGGTGACCAGGTCGGACTCGCCGGAGATGACGACGGCGCCTTCCGTATAGCGAGCCAGCGCAACAGCCGCCGCACGTGCAGCCTCCACCGTATCGGCGGTGTCGACGCCACGGGCGCGCGAAAGATCGTCGGCCGTGCCCTCAAGACCCCATAGACCGGCGAGCGCGATGATCTCGGAGGCGTTACCACGCACGATGGCGGGCTTATACTGCTTGAGCTCGGACAGCAGCTTGGTGCGCAGGCTGCCGATGCCGATTCCCACCGGATCGAGCACCCACGGCTTGCCGGCGGCCTGCGCCGCTGCCGCCGTGCGCGGGATGGTTTCCTTGTAAATAGGGAACAACGTGCCCATGTTCAGATAAACGGCGCCGCCTGCGGCAACCAGGGTTTCACCCTCGTCGGGCAGATAAACCATGGCAGCCGAGCCGCCGACGGCGAGCTGGGCGTTAGCCACGAAATCGATGGTGACGGTGTTGGTGATGGACCCGGCCAGGGGATTGTTGGCGCGCACGTCGGCGGCGGCCTTCGCGATGGATGCCTCGAGCTGATTGTGTTCGATCATATTCTCTCCTTTGCAACGAAACACGAGGACGCTACCGTAGAAGATAGCGCCCTCGTCCGTGCACGAGAGATGCTCCCTACGCCAGCGTTACCTGGACAGGTTCAAAGGGTTAGGCTTGCGCCCTCTCAGCGCCGACGTTGCCGCCGGGCACCCCTGCATCGAATCTGTTGGGCATATAGTACACCGGCGCGCAAACCGCTTGCCCGTTAAACCGCCGAACGGACAAAGGAATCGCATGAGCTAAGCGACCGGCGTTACCGCGCACGCCCTTTGCCCGCTAAACAGCCGAACGGATGCGGCAAAACCGAAAACAGCGGAACCTTTCACCTTACTGCGCGCGGCGCGGCCTGCGGGACAAGCGCAATGCCGCGATTTCCGCGGCAACGGCGCACGCAGTGAAGGCAGCGGAGACGAACGGCATCGCCAGAAGCGGCATGCAGGTGATGAACACGCCCGCGGCGAACGACCCGAACGCGCTGCCGAGCTGCAACGACGAGTTCGACAAACTGACGGCAAACGCCGCCTCATCCCCGGCGTTGAGCATGATGAACGAATTCTGCGCCGGCAAGAATCCCCAGGATATACCCGTCCACATACACGCCGCCGCCAGCGCCGCAAGCCACGATCCCGTGCCAAGCCCCAGCCCCACCAGCGTTACCGCTTGAAGCGCAACGCAGCCGATGACCGCCGAAGCCGAACCGAAGCGATCGGCTGCCCAGCCGCTTGCCTTCGAGCCGATCATGCTCATGAGCCCGAAGGCGAACAGGGAGCCGCTCACCCACTCCGGCTGGGGAAGCACGCTCTCCATAAACGGCGTGATGTAGGTGTTCATGGAGGCGTACCCTACGAACATGAGCATAGTGCAGATCAGGGGCAGCACCACGCAGGGATTGCGGAACACGCGCAGCGCATCGGAGCTGCGACGGCCCTGCGCTGCCGGCGAACTTGGCGCTTCAGGCACGCGCACGATGAGCGCTATGACCGCGAACGCGATGCATGCCGCGACGACGAGCACCCAATACGCCTGCTGCCAGGTGATGATGTTGCGCAGCATACGCGCGGCAGGAAGCGCGAAGACGAACGATGCGCTAAAGCCCAGCGCCACATTCGACATGGCCGAGGCGGCATGCGAAGGGCCGGCGATGCGGCTTGCCGCGATATAGGCGGTTGCCGCGAAGGTGCCGTTGCCCACGCCCATGACGGCACGACCCGTCAAGATGACGGGATAGATGGGGGTTGCGGCGCAAATGGCCATGCCCACCGCCATAAGCGCGAGGCTGACAAGCAGCAATGTTTTCGGGCCGCGCGAGGTGAGCGCCATGACCAGGAGCGGCGTGCCGATGGCATTGCACACGCCGTAGACGCCCATCATAAGGCTGACCTGGGAAAGATCGATGCCGGCGACTTGCGCGACCTGATCGGGCACGCCCAGGATGTACTGGTAGGCGCATCCGAACACGAAGCAGCTGAGCGCCAGCACCAAGATCATGAGGTTTCCGCGAGCGCGACTAGGCGCCTCCACCGCGGATGCCGTCTTGGAACCGCTCATGCCCTCACTTCCTGCGCGCCTTGAGGGGCGGAATCCACGCGGATGCGCAGCAGATCACCCGGTTGCAAAGCGGTATCGCTGGCGAACGCATAGGTTTCCATGGTGCGATTCGCCACCGGGACGGGCTCGGGAGACGGGTTGGGACGATCTTCGCTTGGCTGCACCAGCCAGGTAAGACCCCTCACCTTCGCCGTTTCAATGGCCTTGCGCGGAGAAAGCGCCTCAAGCTCATCGCCTTCACGGAAGCGGTTATGGCACGTTGCCTCGATGCGCCAGCTGCCCTCTCCTTCCGGGCTGCATGCGGTGACCGTGGCAGCATGCAGGTAATCCTTGTCGTAGCCATCGCGCTCCTGGCGTTGGCTTGGCTGGCCGAAATAGAAGCCGGTGCCATAGGGGCGATGCGAAATAGCATGCAGGTCGGACATGACCGCGGACGGGCTGGCGCCATCCATGACCGCCCGATAGGCATGCACCACCGTGGCAACGTAGAACGCGCGCTTATTGCGGCCCTCTATCTTGAACGAGCTGACGCCAGCTTGCGCCAGCTCATCGAGATGCTCGATCATGCACAGGTCGTGCGCGTTCATGACATAGGTTCCGCGCACATCCTCCTCAATGGGGTAATAGGCGCCGGGACGCTTCTCCTCCACCAGCGCATAGCTCCATCGGCATGGCTGCGCACAATAGCCCTTGTTGCCCGAGCGCCCCGTCATAGCGGCAGACAACATGCAGCGCCCCGAAAAGGCCATGCACATGGCGCCATGCACGAACGCCTCGATCTCTAGATCGCGCGGCGCTTGCGCGCGCAGCTCGACGATATCCTCCACGCTCATCTCGCGCGCGACCACCACGCGCGATGCGCCCAAGTCATGCCAAGCGCGCGCAGCTTCGGCGTTCATCACGGAAGCCTGGGTGCTCACATGCAGCTCCATATGCGGGGCATAGCGTTTTGCCAGGGAAAATGCGCCAAGGTCGCTGACGATGAGCGCGTCGGCGCCCGAGGCGTCAAGGGCCTCCAGATACGGCGGCAAGGCGGCGATATCCCCCTGGTTCATGAGCGTGTTCACCGTCACGTACACCTTCACGCCCGCCGCGTGCGCGAAGGCGACGGCGGACGGGATATCGTCAAGCGTGAAGTTCTCGGCACGTTGGCGCATGCCGAACCTATCGGCGGCCAAATACACCGCATCCGCCCCGAAACGAACGGCGGCCTCCAGCTGGCTGCGGCCGCCCGCAGGAGCGAGAAGCTCGGTTGTTGAAAAATCAGTCATCGGTAGCAATCTTCGTGATAATCGATCCAGTACAAACACGAAAGCCGCCGCGCGGCCTCGAGCCCATCCAGCTGGACGCCACACGGCAAATCCGGCACCTTTTGCCCTAGGCCAGGCAAAACGCTTCTTGCGTCAGGCCAGACCGGGCGCGGCCTTTCGGCCACGCCCGCAAGGTTGAGAATGGGAACGAAGCGGCGCAGCGGCCCGCAACGTCGGCTTTAGCCTACTTGCCCTCGAAAGGGTCGTAGCTAACTCGAGCACCCTGAGGGGTGTCCTCGATGGTGAAGCCCAAACCCGTAAGGCCATCGCGCACGGCATCGGCCACAGCCCAGTTCTTCTCGGCACGCGCAGTGGCGCGGGCATCGAGCAGGGCGTCGACGGCCTCGTGTGCATCCAAGCCTTCGTAACCGGCAACCTGTTTCGCCAGGTCAACGACCTCGGCCGGATACGCATCCCCCTGCGCGTCCTCCCAATCCTGGGGAGCAACCTCCACGCCGAACACGCGCATGAGCGTGGTGATGGTCTCGCGCAGATCGCGCACGGCGGGAACATCGGAGAGCGAAAGCGTCTTGCCTGCGATCTGGGTGTTCGCGAAACCGACCAGGTCGAACACCTCGCCCAGTGCGCGCGGAGCGTTGAAGTCGTCGTCCATGGCCAGGACGAACTCGACGCGCGTGGACTTCGCCTGCTTCAGGATGGCCTGGGTATCAAGCGGGCTGGGCACATCCTGGGCGTTCTTCATCTGCCAATCAAGGTTGCGCACGGCGTTCTCGATGCGGGAAAGCGCGGATGCGGCCTCGTCGAGACGCTCGTCGGAGAAATCCAACGGGCTGCGGTAATGCGTTTGCAGCATGAGGAAACGCAGCACATCGGGGGACGTGGTCTTGAGGATATCGCGCAACAGCAGGAAATTGCCCAGCGACTTGCTCATCTTCTCGTGGTTGATCTGCAGCATGCCGCTGTGCATCCAGTGATTGGCGAAGGTGCAGCCGCATGCGGCCTCGGACTGGGCGCGCTCGTTCTCATGATGCGGGAACACCAGGTCGGCACCGCCGCCGTGGATGTCGAAGGGCAGGCCTAGGTACTTGCGCGACATGGCCGAGCACTCGATGTGCCAGCCGGGACGGCCCTGGCCCCACGGGCTTTCCCAAGAAGGCTCGCCGGGCTTGGCGGCCTTCCACAGCGCGAAGTCGAGATGGTCGCGCTTGCGGTCTTCAAGGCCCTGGCCGTCGGCGCGCAGCTCGCGATGGCCGCCTTCCATCTCATCGATGTTGCGACCGGACAGTGCGCCGTAATCAGCGTAGCTGCGCACGCTGAAGTAGACATCGCCCTCGACCTCGTACGCATGGCCGCCATCGATGAGCTCCTGGATGAGATGGATCATCTCAGGGATCTCCTCGGTGGCGCGCGGGCGCACATCGGGGTCCTGCACGTTCATGGCGTGCATGTCGTCAAGGAATGCCTGCGAATATTCAGCGGCAACCTCGGCTGCGCTGCGGCCCTCTTCGTTGGCCTTCTTGATGATCTTGTCATCGACGTCGGTGATATTGGAGACAAATTTCACGTCGAAGCCGCGCCAGGAGAGGTAGCGGCGGATGACGTCGAAACTGACGAACGTACGGGCGTTGCCGATGTGGATGTAGTTGTACACGGTGGGACCGCACACGTACATGCCGATCTTCCCGTGCTCGAGCGACTCGAAAGGCACCTTCTCGCGAAGTTTGGTGTCATAGATCTTAAGCATTTGCATTCCTGTTCTATGTGCATGCCGCATGGTGCGGCGGGTTGACGAAGGCTGCGAAGGGACCGGGCGTCGCAAAAACCGCGCCCGAACTAGCTACATCGCGCCAGCAGGGCCACGGCCGTGGCGGAGATGCCCTCCTGACGGCCCTCGAAACCCAGGTGCTCGGTGGTGGTCGCCTTCACGCCGACGTTGTCGACCGCGATGCCCATGGCGGCTGCCAAGTTCTCGCGCATCTGCTGGCGATGCGGTGCCATCTTCGGCGCCTGAGCTGCGATGACGCTATCGACGTCGATGATTTGGAATCCCTCTTCGCGCACCTTGGCCGCCACCGCCGCCAACAACTTCATGGAATCGGCCCCCTCCCATTCGGGGTCGGTGTCGGGGAAGAGCTTGCCGATGTCGCCGCCGCGGATGGCGCCAAGCAGGGCATCTGCCACGGCATGTGCCAGCACATCGGCGTCGGAATGGCCGAGCAGCCCCAGGGTGTGCGGGATATCCACCCCGCCGATGATGAGCTTGCGGCCCTCGACCAGCTTATGCACGTCATAGCCCTGCCCTATGCGCAGGGCGCTGAATCCCAGGCTCATTGCTCCTGCTCGCCTTTCTGCTTGAGATAACGCTCGCGCACGGCGGCCACGAGCATGAGATAATCCTCCGGTACGGTGAGCTTGATGTTATCGCGCTTGCCCTCTACCACAAGGACGCGGCCGCCGAGACGCTCGATCAAGGAGCTGTCATCGGTGCCGACGAAGCCGTCGGAGAGCGCCGAGGCGTGCGCGCGGCGGTAGATGCCCGCACGGAACACCTGCGGGGTTTGCGCGTTCCAGAACACGCTGCGGTCGGGCGTGCCGACGATGACGCCGTTTTCCACGACTTTCAGCGTATCGATGGCGGGATGGGCCACCACGGCGCCATCGGCGTCGATGTTGCCCTTGAGGGTGGCGATGGTATGGGCGATCAGGTCGGCCGAGATGAGCGGACGGGCACCGTCGTGCATGACCACGTACTCGAACTCCTCGGGCACCAGCTCAAGACCGGAAAACGCTGATTCTTGACGCGTGGAGCCCGCCGCGGCGACCACGATGGGCGTAGCGAACGAGAAGGGGTCGACGGCCTTGCTCAGGTACTCGCCCTGGCGTTCGGCCGGGCAGACGATGACGATGAGGCCGATGTCGCCTACGGCGTCGAAGGCCTCGACCGACCAGGTGAGAATCGGCTTGCCACCGATTTCCACGAGCTGCTTGCCGCCTTCTTTGCCGAAACGCTCGCCCGTGCCGCCGGCCAAGATGATGGCCGCCGTCTTCGGGTTCTTGTCGACCTTGCCCTCAAGGCCGGCCAAGGATTGCGTGAGCGCATCGATGTCGAGCGCCGTGGCCAGATCGGCCGCGGCGAGCACCGAGGACGAGAACACCGGGTCAACGGTCTTGGGCATGGTTTCCTCTTTCCGTCGAAAACAAATGAGGCGGCCCCTTTCGGGACCGCCTTACATTCTAAAGCAACTGCCGCGTTTTCGCAGGCACGCTACGCGCTGTATGGAAAAAGAGCGCGTGACAGGCTTTCCCCAGCCGGCCCAAGCGGAGCGCAGCGGGAGCAACCAGAACTTTAATCCGCAGCGCCGCCGCTTGCCGACCCGCCCGAGCCGGAGACGCCGGCGTGGCCCAGATCGAAGTTCGTGAGCAGAAGCTCGGCGTCGCGCGCGATGTTATCGTGCTTGCGCGGCGCAGGGATGGAGCCCGTGCCGGGGACGAACGCAAGGCTTTCGCCGTCTTCGGAAACGTTTGCCTGGATAACCGAGCCCGACGTCCACTTGCCCTCGAGCAGCTCTTCGGACAGCGGGTCTTCCAGCAGGCGCTGGATGGCACGGCGCAGCGGACGAGCACCATAGGCGGCATCGGTGCCTTCCTTCGCGATGAGCTTGTAGGCATCATCGGTAAGGTTGATGGTCATGTTCTGGGCGATCAAGCGCTCGCGCAGGTCGGCCACCATGAGCTTGGCGATCTCGACAATCTGCTCCTGCGTCAAGGACTTGAACACGATGATCTCATCGATACGGTTCAAGAACTCGGGCCTGAACAGCTTCTTCACCTCGCCCATGACGCGGGACTTGATCTCCTTGTCGGAAAGGCCGGCCTTGCCCTCGGGGCTGAAGCCGAGCGTGGTGGGCGCGGAGATCTCGCGGGCGCCGACGTTGGACGTCATGATGATGACCGTGTTGCGGAAATCGACCGTGCGGCCCTGGGCGTCGGTCAGACGGCCTTCCTCCAGGATCTGCAGCAGAATGTTGAACACGTCGGGGTGCGCCTTCTCGATCTCGTCGAACAGCACCACCGAATACGGACGCTGACGCACGGCCTTCGTGAGCTGGCCGCCCTCGTCGAAGCCCACGTAGCCCGGAGGCGAGCCGACCAGACGGCTGACGGAGTGCTTCTCCATGTACTCGGACATATCGAAGCTGATGAGCGCGTCCTCGGAGCTGAACAGGAACTCGGCGAGCGCCTTGGACAGCTCGGTCTTGCCCACGCCCGACGGGCCCAGGAAGATGAAGCTGCCGGCAGGGCGTTTGGGGTCCTTCAGACCGGCGCGGCTGCGGCGGATGGCCTTCGACAGCGCGGTCACGGCCTCTTCCTGGCCGATGACGCGCTCGTGCAGCACGCCCTCCATGCGCAGCAGCTTCTCGGTTTCGGCCTCGGTGAGGTTGGACACGGGCACGCCGGTGGTCATGGAGACGACGTCTGCTATGTCCTGCGCCGTTACCTGATGCACCGATTTCTGGGAATCCTCAGCCCACTTCTTCTCGGCCGCGGCGCGCTCGTCTTTCACAGCGGACTCCTGGTCGCGCAGCTTGGCGGCGCGCTCGAAATCCTGCTCGGCGATCGCCTTGTCCTTGTCGGAGCGGATCTGGCGCAGCTTGTCGTCCATCTCACGCAGCTCGTCGGGCAAGGTCATGTTGCGGATGCGCATGCGGGCGCCCGCCTCGTCCATAACGTCGATGGCCTTGTCGGGCAGGAAACGGTCCTGGATATAGCGGTCCGACAGCGTGACGGCGGCCTGAAGCGCCTCGTCGGTGAAATGCACCTGATGATGCGCCTCGTAGCGGTCGCGCAGCCCCTCCATGATGCGCAGGGCCTGCTCCTCGTTGGGCTCGCCGACCGTGATGGGCTGGAATCGGCGCTCGAGGGCGCTGTCCTTTTCCAGGTGCTTGCGGTATTCGTCTATGGTGGTGGCGCCAATGACCTGGATCTCGCCGCGCGACAGCGGCGGCTTGAGGATGGCGGCGGCGTCGATAGATCCCTCGGCCGAGCCTGCGCCGATAAGCGTGTGCATCTCGTCGATGAACAAGATGATGTCGCCGGCTTCCTTGACCTCCTTGATGCACTTCTTCAAGCGGTCCTCGAACTCGCCACGGTACTTGCTGCCGGCCACAAGGGCGGACACATCGAGCGTGAGCAGGCGCTTGCCGCGCAGGATGTCGGGAACCTGGTTCGACACGATAAGCTGCGCCAAACCCTCGGCCACGGCGGTCTTGCCGACGCCGGGCTCGCCGATGAGCAGCGGGTTGTTCTTCTGACGGCGGGAGAGGATCTGCATGACGCGCTCGATCTCGCCGGCGCGGCCGATGACCGGGTCGAGCTTGCCGTCGCGTGCCTTCTGCGTAAGGTCGGTGCCGAACTCCTTCAGGGCGCTGTCGGGCACGGTGCCGGCTGCCTCGAAGGGGTTGCGGCCCGCGTACACGGGGCTTTGGCCTACCAGATCGTTGAGCGCGGTACGGATGTCGTCGCCCTTCACGCCAAGGCGCGAGAGCACGTCGAGCGCCGTGCCCTCGTTCTCGCGCACGATGCCGAGCAGCAGATGCTCGGTGGAGATGTAGCTCTGGCCCATCTGCATGGCCTCGCGCAGGCTGTTCTCAAGCACGCGCTTGACGCGTGGAGTGAACGAAAGGTGACCGGACACGTCGGAGCCCTCGTCGATGGAGGCCACCTCGCGGATGCCCTTCACCACGGCGTCGTAGGCCACGCCCAGGCGCTCGAGGGCCTGGGCGGCAAGGCCGTCCTTTTCCTGGATGAGGCCAAGCAGGATATGCTCGGTGCCCACATAAGGCTGATGCAGGGCGCGTGCCTCGTCCTGGGCCAAGACGAGCACCTTGCGCGCCTTGTCCGTGAACTTCTCAAATGACATGAAGCCTCGATTCTCGCGGCATATGATTATGGTCTCGGTTGTTCATGTTAGCACTCCCGTCAAGGGACTGCTAAGCCGTTTACGTATCGTATACATAATAAAGTAGCCCGGAGCCGCACAACGCCCGTTGCCCTTGCTACGTGCAATCCGCACACACCGGAAGCGCTTTTGCACCCCTTTTGCCCCTTTTCACCCGGATTTCGCAAGCGGTTCTTCACGAAAGGTCGACAAGCGCGCAAGCACGGCGCCTTGACCGACGCACACGCTTATACTGGTTGCGAAACGCGCAACAGCGCGGCCCATCCCCCCTCAACCGACAGGATCGCATGAACAGGCACTCCATACGCTACGCCCTTATCCTCGTTGCCGCCATTGCCGTGGCGGCGCTGGCCGTCGCCCGATTCGACGGCTTATGCTCCATCTTCTCAACCGTCTGGTCCGCCCTTGAGCCCCTGGCCATCGGCGCGGTGCTGGCATACCTGCTGAACTTCATAGCGGCAGCGCTCGAGTCGCGCTGGTTCCCCCATACCAACAACTCGCTCGCGATCAAAACCCGCCGCCCCGTTTGCGTCATCTTGGCCATTACCGCCGTTACCTTGGCGCTTGCGGCGCTGACCGCGTTCGTGGGCGGCGAGTTCAAATCCGTGGGCGCCGCCATCATCACCGGCGTTTCGGAAGCTGCGACCATGGCGTCGCAGGCCATCGCGAACCTACCCGGTGCACAGGCAATTCCCCTTCTGGACAACGCAACCTGGAACTCCATCGGGCAGAAGGCCCTGGACGCCATGGGCGGCACCGACCAGGCGCTGCGCATCGTAGCGCAGACCAGCGGCGAGGTGGCCCATCTGACGCTTTCGATCCTGCTGGGCATGGTGTTCGCGCTGTACCTGCTGCTTGATAAGGACCGCGTGCACGCCGGTGCCATGCGCGCGGCCAGCTTCATCCCCGGCGAGACCCTGCGCCGCCGCGTGCTGCACGCATGCAGCATCACCAACGACTGTTTCTCGCGCTTCATCCGCGGACAATGCATCGAGGCGGTCATCTTGGGCGCCCTGTGCGCCATCGGCGGCACCATCCTGCAGTTCCCCTATGCGGCCTCCATCGGCCTTATCGTGGGCGTGTCGTCGCTCATCCCATTCGCCGGCGCATGGATCGGCGGCATCATGGGCGCGGCGATGATCCTGTCGCAAGACCCCGTTCAAGCCCTGCAGTTCATCGTGTTCTTGGTGATCCTCCAGCAAATCGAGGGACATCTCATCTACCCGAACGTGGTGGGACAGTCGGTGGGCCTGCCGAGCATCTGGGTGTTCGTGGCCGTGATCGCGGGCGGGTCGCTGTTCGGCCTTCTGGGCGTGCTTCTGGGCGTGCCCGTCATCTCCACGCTTCGAACGCTTGCCATGGAGCATTTCGCGAGAACAGACGCGGAGGGCGCATTGGAGCACGAAGACGGAGCCGTATCGCAGCAGGCGCGTTCGGCATAGCAACGCCGAACGGGGCATCATCGCCGCGGGGCGCATCGGACGCCCCGCAAGCCGCACCCGCCTTGCCCCCTGCGGCAACCGGGCAGGTGCGACACCCAAGGCCAAGACCCCCTCGCCGGCTGCAGACCTTAAGCCCTCTCGCTGCGAAGCCCGGATCATCCGAACACCGCTCCTCCCCGACCGATCTGCCGACAAACGACGAAGGCCCGCCCGGAATCACCCGGGCGGGCCTTCATGCGTTTATCCGACGATGCGCGCAGCTTAGTACAGCTTGGCGCCGGCCGGGATGCGGTCGGAGACCATGAGCAGGTTCAGGCGCTCCTCGGTGGTGTCGTCGTCGACCTTCTCCTCGTGCACAGCGGACAGCAGCATACCGCAGGAGGCGATGCCCATCATCTTGCGCGGCGGCAGGTTGGTGATGGCCACGAGCGTGCGGCCCACCAGCTCCTCCGGCTCGTAGTACGCGTGGATGCCGGACAGGATGGTGCGATCATCGCCCGTGCCGTCATCAAGCGTAAACTGCAGCAGTTTCTTGCTCTTCGGCACGGCCACGCAATCCTTGACCTTCACGGCGCGGAAGTCGGACTTGCTGAACGTGTCGAAGTCCACCTCGTCGGCGAACAGCGGCTCGACGACCACCTTGGAAAAGTCGATGGGCTCCTCGGCGGGCTGCTCGACCGGAGCGACCGGGCGTGCGGCGGGCTTGGCGCCGGCAGGGGCCTCGTCGCGCATGTGCGGGAACAGCAGCACGTCGCGGATGGTCGGAGAATCGGTGAGCAGCATGGTCAGGCGATCGATGCCGATGCCCACGCCGCCTGCCGGGGGCATGCCGTACTCGAGCGCGCGGATGTAGTCGGCGTCATAGCCCATGGCCTCGTCGTCGCCCATGTCCTTGGCCTCGACCTGCGCGCGGAAGCGCTCGGCCTGGTCGACCGGGTCGTTGAGCTCGTTGAAGGCGTTGGCGTACTCATGGCCGCAGATGAACAGCTCGAAGCGCTCGGTGAGCTCGGGGTTGTTCGGCAGCTTCTTGGCCAGCGGGGAGATCTCCAGCGGATGCTCGGTGACGAACACGGGCTGGATGAGCTTCTCCTCGGCCACGGCCTCGAAGATCTCGGAAATGAGCTTGCCCTTGCCCCACGCGTCCTCGGCGTGTCCGCCGTTCTTCTCCAGGATGGCCACCAGGTCCTCACGGCTGCGGTCGAAGGACACCTCTTCGCCGGCGTAGCGCGTTGCCAAACCGCACATGGTCTCGCGCGGCCACTGGCCGGACAGGTCGATGTCGACGCCCTGGTAGCTGACCTTGAGCGTGCCGCAAGCGGCTTCGGCGGCCGCCTTGATGAAGCCCTCGGTGAGGTCCATCATGCCGTTGAGGTCGGAGAAGGCCTGGTATGCCTCCATGGTGGTGAACTCGGGGTTGTGGTATGGGTCCATGCCCTCGTTGCGGAACTGACGGCCGATCTCGAACACCTTCTCGAAGCCGCCTACGAGCAGGCGCTTGAGCGGCAGCTCGGTGGCGATGCGCAGGAAGTAGTCGCGGTCGAGCGCGTTGAAGTGCGTGACGAACGGCTTTGCGTTCGCGCCGCCCAGGATGGGGTGCAGAAACGGCGTTTCCACCTCGTAGAAGCCCTGGTCCTCCATGTAGCGGCGGATGGCGGCCACGATCTTGAAACGCTTCTCGAAGACCTGCTTGACCTCGGGGTTCATGACCAGGTCGACGTAGCGCTGGCGATAACGCGTCTCCTTGTCTGCCAGACCGTGGAACTTCTCGGGCAGCGGGCGGATGGACTTGCTGAGCAGCTCGAAGGACGACACGGCCACGGACAGCTGGCCGCGGCGCGTGCGCATCATGGCGCCCTCGACGCCGATCCAGTCGCCCACATCAAGGTCTTTCAGGCGGCCGAAGGCCTCTTCGCCCAGCTCGTTGATGCGGCAGAACAGCTGCATGTCGCCCGTGGCGTCGCGCAGGCCCAAGAAGGCGATCTTGCCCTGCACGCGCTTGGACATGATGCGACCGGCAACCTTGACCAGGTCCTCGGTGGAATCCCCGTCCTCAAGGTGCGCGTAGAGCTGCTCGAGCTCGGCAAAGTGGTGGCTGTAGTCGAACGCGTGGCCATAGGGGTTCTGGCCCGCATCGAGCATGGCCTGACGCTTGGCCTTGCGCACCTCGATGGGATCGTCTTCGATAACTTCAGGGGTATTGCTCATGGGAAAGCCCTTCTAAATACAGGGATTTGGTTGAGTAAGCGAGAGCGGCTGCGGTGCGCCGGGTTCGGCCGAAACAAGCGGGCACAGGCCCGCAGCCTTGTCCGTGAAACCGAAGGCGACGTACTGCAGCCAGCCGCAACGTCGAACGGTTCCGCTTGCCCGCAGGCAAGCGGAACTTGCATATTTGCTAGTGCTCGATGTTGACGATCTTCATCTTGATGACGCGGCCGGTCGGGCCGGTGGTCTCGATCTCGTCGCCCTTCTTGTGGGCCAGCAGCGCGGCGCCCACCGGGGATTCGTTGGAGATCTTGCCGGCATGGCTGTCGGCCTCGGCTGCGCCCACGATGGTGAACACGCGCTCACGACCGCCCATGTCGACGGTGACGGTGGAACCGATGTGCACGGAGTTGGAACGCTTCGGGGTTGCCACAACGGTGGCCTCGCCCAGGATGCGGGTGATCTCGGCGATGCGCGCCTCGAGCATGCCCTGCTCGTTTTTCGCATCGTCGTACTCGGAGTTCTCGGAGATGTCGCCGAACTCGCGCGCTACCTTGATACGCTCGCCCACCTCGGCGCGCTTCTCGGTTTCCAGATAATGCAGCTCCTCTTCGAGCTGCTGCTTGCCCTCGGGGGTAAGGATGTAGTTGTCAGCCATGTTGTTCACCTATCTATACGAAAAAAGCGGTATGCGCCGGACCGCAGCCCGTTGCGCATACCGCGTACCAACCTTGTGAAGCTGCGATCTACTCGCTCTTCTTGCGGGCAGCGGTGGTCTTCTTCTTGGCGGCGTCCTCGTCGTCTTCCTCGACCTCGACCTCGTCGACCTCTTCCTCGGCCTTCTTGCCCTCGCCCATGCCTTCGCGCAGGTTCTTCACGGTCTTGCCCAGGGCGCTACCGAGTTTTGGCAGATTCTTCGGGCCGAAGATAAGCAGGATCACCACGAGGATGATCAGAAGCTCAGGCACGCCCATTCCCAGAAATTTCATGTGTCCTCCAAGTACTCGTCCCAGCCCGGGCATCGGGCCGTGATATGCAACGCCGCGTACTTTAACATAACCGCAGCTTGCCGACGCACCTTCGATGAAAAGCACACGCGTTGGCGCAGCACTTCAGCGAAGATATACGCGGTTGCACGAAAAAGGCCCGGTGCGAACACCGAGCCTTGACCATGCAATGGTCGGGATGACAGGATTTGAACCTGCGGCCTCTGCGTCCCGAACGCAGCGCTCTACCAAGCTGAGCCACATCCCGATTGCCGCTTTCGCAGCGGGGAATATATTAGCATAACCATGCGGCATCCGCGACGACTTTTTTCAAAATTTGCGGCCGAATGCGCGCCTATCGCTTGAAATTCGACAAGATTCCTGGTCTGGCCTGGGGTTTCGGTAAATAAATGAAACGCGGCTCAAAGTCGAACAGCTCGGCGGTGCGTACCTGCAGGCTGACCGTGATGCATTTCTTCATGCACGCATCCACGCACAGGCCGCACTGCACGCACTCGGCGCAGGAGAACTCCAGGAAGCTGCCGCCGTCGGGCGTGCCGTCGGCGTTGGGGCTGGGTTTGATGGGGCTTTTGCTGAGCGCGCCCGTAGGGCAGAACACCGCGCACATGCCGCATGAGTTGCACGCGGAAGCATCGATCTCCACCCTGCCGAACAGGCGCGTTTCGATCTGCTCGACCGCAGGCTCGCCCAAACGGTCCATGGCATCGAGCACCTGGCTGCGGCGCCGTTCTTGAAACTGGGGCAGCGTGCCCGATGCGCCCGCCCCCAGCTGCTCGCGCAGCGTGGCGTCCTTGGCCTGCATGCCGAGGTTTTTGCGGATGACCATCTCGGCGGTCTTGCCGGCCGCGCTGGCCGTCCATGAGGTTGCGCTGGTGAAGAAGCCGCGGCGCGCCTCTCCGAGCAGGCTGTTGGCGTTCTTGAGGGCAAGCCCTTCGGGGAACTCCGACGCGCGGGAGACCATTGCCGGCGCCCCTTGCGCCTGCATCAAGTTGTTGGCAGAAGCGATGGTTTCGTCCACGCCCGGCGAGGTCGCCCTGAACCTGCACGTTTTGCAGCAGCCGTCAACCAGCACGATATCCTTGGCGCCGACCGCCGCCAAACCGAGCAGCAGGCTTTCATCGACGCGCGCCAAACAGGGCACTTCGGCGAACCTGTGCGGGTCGGCCAGGCCCTTCGACGCGATGCGGGCGCACGCGATGACCGCGCGCCCGTCAAGGGCGGCCATGGCCTCAGCTGCTTCCTGCTCAAGCGCCTCGTCGACGGGGCGCACGGAGATCAGGGCCTCGGTAGGGCATACCGTCGTGCAGGCGCCGCACGCCACGCAGGCCCTGTGATTCACGCTGAGCACGTTGTTGTGCACGCTGATGGCGTCGGCCGGGCAGGCATCGATGCATTTGCGGCACGAGGCGTTGCGGTTTCGCACGGCCACGCAGCGCTTCGATGCCGGCACGACGGCCTTGTCCTCAAGCTCCTCGGCCACTTCTATGATGTCTGCGATGTTCGGCATTCGCTTTCCCCCTCGTCGACTTCCGCGCATATGCCGCGGCGAAGATTAGCGCATGGCCGCCGCGCAAAGCAGATTCGCTTCATAATCTGCGCGAAATCGGCGCAGGTCGGGCTCAAGCGCTTCATACGGCGCTACTCGCACTCGATGCGTTCCTGCACGATACGCTCGAGCGCCGCCAGCTCATCAGGAGTGTTCGCGTTCATGAAGCACCCGCCCATGGGCTCGGCCTCAAGCACCTTCTTTTGCGGGAACTCGCACACGCTGACCTGGTTGAAGAACACCTGCGCGCGCTTCTCCCCCTCGTTGAGCGCCTCGCGCACGGCCGGCAAGCAGCCCGAGCGGCGGTAGATCGCGTGAAACGGCTCGAAGCCGTGCTTGTTGACGGGCACGACCACATCCGCCCCCGTCCTGGTCATCTCGAGCGCTTCGGCGACCACGAGCGACGGCGATGCGAACACCATGTCGCAGGCCACAACGGCCACATAGGGGTTGCGGGCGCAGCGAAGCGCCGTGTAAAGGCCCGGCAGCGCGCCACGCTCGTTGACGACGTCGGACTCGAAGCGGATGCCCAGTTCGGGATACTGCTCTTGCAGAAACGCAAGCTCCTTCGGCTCGTTGGTGGTGATGATGAGCTCGTCGGCCACCGGCGAGAGCCTTTCGACCAAACGGCAGATGAGCGGTCGGCCGCAGAACGGGACCGTGGCCTTGCTGCGGCCCATGCGACGGCTCTCCCCGCCGGCTTGGATGACCACCGACACGCGTGGACGGGCGAAGCTCGCCTGCAGATAATCCGCCAGCCCCGCCACATCGTTAATACCGAACGCAGGGATGCCGTACATGCCGGCGGCTTCAGCAGCCAGCGGGATATCGGTGACCACCGCGACCGTTGCGGCCGTGGGCATCTTGTTGGAGATGTCGGCATGGTCGGGATAGCTGCGTGCGAGGCGGTCCTCCTCGGCCTGGCTTAACGGCTGCGCCACGGGGCGATCATCGGGATGGACCTCGGCCGCATGGGGCACGGAGCCGCGTCCGAACTGGGTGAAATCCGTGCCGAGCGCCCAGCCCTTGCGAGCGCCCTCGGCGAACACCTCGGCGGTTCGGGCATCGGCCTTGTTTCCGGCGCGCATGATCTCGATGGTGGGCAGGCCGCTTTTGCGATAACCCTCGACGATCACCACGTCGTGGCCCGGCATGCTCGCCACGATGTCGGCGCATTCTGCTTCCCCATCGGTGGTTTGGATCCGCGCCATCTGGCCCGGAGCCGCGATAACCGTCTCGCTGGCGCCGGCACGGCGATGCCGCCACGAGTCTTTCCCGGGGATGTCGATGTCGAACCCGACATGGCTGTGGTGCTTGACGCTGCCCACGTCCAGACCGCGACCGACCAGCTCGGCGATGAGCTTCTCGATAAGGGTTGTCTTGCCGGAATTATGACGCCCGACGATGGAGACCGCGGGGCTGGGGAACTTGATCATGGGCATATCCTTTCGTGCGAAAAAGTATAACACGCGCTTTCCGACGCACACCCCGCGCACAAGACCAGGCCCGGGCGTTCCATGCACTCCGTCTAACGAAATGCTTATGATTGATAGATTTTATTGATATTCTGTGGAGAGATTGCTATAATGGATTTGCTTTTTTCGATAGCTTCGGCTTCGTTAAAAGGAAGAGAAGGGATTCCGTTTTTTGGAGGGGGCGGAATCCCTTTTTCTATGCCAAAACGCCACCATCGGGTGAAGCACGCGGGCCCCGCAGCCAAACGGCTGCGGGGCCCGGTTCGTTACCATGGGTTTTGATTCGGTGGAAAACACGCGCATGGCAAGGAACGCTACAGCACGCGCCTGGCCTCCAACGCTCGTCCGAGCGTTACCTCGTCGGCGAATTCCAGGTCGCCGCCCACAGGCAGGCCGCTGGCAAGACGCGTGACCTTGATGCCCAAGGGCTTGATCAGGCGCGCCAGATAAGCGGCGGTGGTCTCCCCTTCCACATTGGGGTTGGTGGCCAGCACCACTTCCTGGATATCCTCGCTGCCCAGACGCTGCATCAACTGCGGGATGCGTAGGTCATCGGGCCCGATGCCGTCCATAGGCGACAGGGCGCCTCCCAGCACGTGGTACACGCCCTGGAACACAGCGGTACGCTCGATGGGCGGGATGTCGCGCGGCTCGCTGACCACGCACAGCAACCGTTGGTTGCGGCTGGTAGAGCGGCAGATCTCGCACAGGTCGTCCTCGGCGTAGTTGAAGCAACGGCTGCAGAAATGCACCGTGTCCTTCACCTCCACGATGGCCTGCGCCAAGCGCAGCGCCGTGGCACGGTCGGAGTTCAAGATCCAATACGCCATACGTTGCGCCGATTTCGGGCCCACGCCGGGAAGGCGTTCGAGCTCATCGAGCAGTTTTTGGATTGCGGGAGCCGATTGCACGGAACCGCTTCCCTACATCAGGCCGGGGATGCTCATGCCGCCGGTTGCGGCGTTGATGCGCTGGGCGCCCAGCTCGGCCACGCCGCGCAGCGCCTCGTTGACGGCCGCGGTGATCATGTCCTGCAGCATCTCCACGTCCTCGGGGTCGACCGCCTCGGGGTCGATGGTCAGGCTGACCAGGCTGTTGTCGCCCTGGGCGACCGCCTTGACCATGCCGCCGCCTGCGGAGGCCTCGAAGGTCATGTCCTTGATCTCCTCCTGCGCGCGGGCAAGCTCGACTTGCATCTTCTGAGCCTGCTTCATCATGGCGCCCATGTTGCCCATGCCGCCGCCGGGGAATCCGCCTTTACGTCCCATATCGTTTCCTGTTCTAATCGCGAATGTACGGGTTTCAAACCATTGCATTGTACCGGGCGCAGACCCGGATGTGCGCTATTCCTTGACTTCTTCGAACGTCACGCCGCCGCCGAAGCCCGCCTGCAACACCGCCTGCAGCTCGTCGGGGGTTTGCGGCGCACCCTCGCAGGAAGGCGCCGGCTGAGCCGCGAACGCCTGAGGGCGCGGCGCGGGAGCCGATTGGACCGGTGCCGAAGAAGCCGGCTGAGCAGAGGCCGCGGGGACCGGCTGGGCCGGGAAAGGCGCAGCAGCAGGCTGCGCGGAGGCCATAGGGCGCGGCGCTGCCTGAGGCTGCGGCATGCCGGCCTGGGGAGGCGCCGGACGTTGCGCGGCCACGGGGGCCGCCTGCGAGCGCGCCGCCGGACGGGGAGCCCCCGCCGGATGCGGCTGCGCGGAGCGCGCGGGGCCGGCCGGCGCGTTGAGGAGCTCGTCCTCGGGCATGGGCGCGTCCATGTCGCCATAGGGAACCTGATCATCCTCCCACGGCGGCACATCGGCAGCAGCCCGTTGCGGGCGCTGCTGCACGGCTGGGGCCGGAGCCGCCGCGGGCGCGGCCGGGCGCTGTTGGACCGCCGGCATCTGGCGTTGCGCTTGCTGTGCCTGGGACTGCGGACGAGAAGGCGCGAGTTGCGCAGGCGCTTGCGCCGCGGGACGCCCCTGCGTGGACTGCGGGCGGGAGGGCGCGGAGGCCGCCGCTGCGATGGGGGCCGCACCTGCCTGCTGGTACGCGAACGGCACCATCTGGCCTGCGCACGACTGCGACAGGGCCGCAGCAACCGCATCCTGCACGTCGGGCTTCTGAACAGCCTTGAACGCGAAGGCGTTCTCCTTCGGGAACTCGATGGCGAGCATGCCCGTCTGCGCGTTCCATACGGCCTTCGTGCCCAAGAACAGCACGCCATAAGCGGCTTTCTTGCGCTTAAGCTCGGCAAGCGCCCCCTGCCACATGCGCTGCAGCGCCGCAGGGTTTTCCATAGTGGCGGCCAACTGCGGGCTTGCACCGCCCGCCGCGGCCGCGGCAGGAGCGGGCGCCGGGGCCGCAGAGGCCGGAGCCGCCGGGGCCGCGGCCGCGGCGGGAGCGGAAGCGGGTGCGGGCGCGGGCGCGGGCCGCTCGGCGGCAGTCGAGAGAGGAGCCGCCTGAGGTGCGGCTGCGGGAGCCGAAACCGGCGCGACCACGGGCGCCTGCGCCGCCGATGCCGGGGCCGGGACTGCAGGGGCCGAAGCGGGCGCCGCCGGGGCGGCCTGCACGCCAGCGGACAGCGCAGCCGCGGCGACCCCGGAACGCTCCAGGGCCTCGATGCGCTCCGCAAGCGCGGCGAGCGTCAGGTCGCCTTCGGGGCGCACCATGCGCGTGCAGCCGATCTCGAACGACAGGCGCGGGTTGGTAGAGGTTTTCAGCTCCGCCATGACGTCGCCGAGCACCTGCAGCATGCGCGCCAGCCGATCGGCGCCGAACAGGGGCAGCTCATCGGCAAGCTGACGGCGCTCCGACGCGCTGACGTCAAGCGCCACATCGGTACCTGCCAAGCTCATCACGTACAGGTTGCGCACGTGCTGGGCAAGCTCGCGCACGAATTGCGCCAGGTCAGAGCCAGATTCGACGAATTCCGCCACCCAATTGAAGCATGCTGCGGCATCGCGCTTGCCAAGCGCCTGCACGATGTTGGCCAGATCGCCGGAGTCCACGCCGCCGAGCATGCGCTCGGCAACGGCCAAGGTGACCTTGCCCTCGCCGAACGCGATGGTCTGCTCAAGCGAGGTGAGCGCGTTTCGCATGCCGCCGCCGGCATGATGGGCGATCAGGTCGAGCGCATCGCCTTCGAATTCCACGCCCTCGGCCACGCACACCGCGCCCAGGCGCGAGACGATGGACTCGTTGGATATGCGGCGAAAATCGAATCGCTGGCAACGCGAATGGATGGTTTCCGGCACTTTCTGCGGATCGGTGGTGGCCAGAATGAACACCACGTGATCGGGAGGTTCCTCCAGCGTCTTGAGCAGCGCGTTGAACGCCGCGATGGACAGCATGTGGACCTCGTCGATGATATAGACCTTGTAGCGGCCGCGCGTGGGCGCGAACTGCACGCGGTTGATGATTTCCTCGCGCACGTTCTCCACGCCCGTACGGCTTGCCGCATCGAGCTCGTAGACATCCGGATGCACGCCCTCGGCGATCATCTGGCAATCCTCGCAGGTGCCGTCCGGGTCGGGCGTGGGGCCCTTCTCGCACAGCAGCGCCTTGGCAAGCAGGCGCGCCGTAGTGGTCTTGCCCGTGCCGCGCGGGCCGCAGAACAGGTAGGCGTGGCTGACCTTGTCCTGTTCGATGGCGTTTTTGATGGTGCGCTCGATCTGCTCCTGCCCTACCACGTCCTCGAAGATCTGCGGACGGTATTTGCGGTACAGCGCCTCTGCCATGTGGTTGCTCCTTGCCCTGCGTGCGGATATGCGAAAGCCCGGGAAACCCGGGCGTTGTGGTCTGCCTTCCATTATACGGGCATCGCGTTGCACGCGCGCGCCAGACGCCGCCGAACACGAAAAACGCCCGGAGCCTGCAAGCCCCGGGCGCATCCCGGCGCATCCTGCAACGGATGCGCCGACGAAGATTCCCGCGAATAGGCGCGAAGGGCGCGCTACGCCTTCTTCTTGCGACCGTTCAGAGCCGCCTTCACCGCGCCGATGACCGCCGGCGCGACCGACACGGCCACGATGCCGAGCACGATGACCTCGAAGTGCTCCTGTACGAACGGCACCCCGCCGAAGAAGTAGCCCACCAACACGAACAGGCTGACCCAGGAGATGCCGCCGATGGCGTTGAACATCGTGAACTTCGCGAAGTTCATGTGCCCGGTGCCCGCAATGAACGGGGCGAACGTGCGGAAAAACGGCATGAAGCGCGTGATGACGATAGTGAGCCCGCCATACTTCTCGAAGAAGCTATCGAGCTTGGCCATGCGCTCGGGAGTGAGAGCCTTCACCTTGCCGGAGTCGATGATGCGCTTGCCGAAGAATCGCGCGATCCAGTAGTTGGAGGTGTTGCCCAAGATAGCCGCTACGTAGAACACCAGCAGCGTGGCGCCTAGATGAAGCCCGCCGCCATCGGCCGAGAAGACGCCGGCCGCGAACAGCAGCGAGTCACCAGGTAAAAACGGGAAGAACACCAGGCCCGTTTCCACGAACACGATTAAGAACAGCGGCGTGTACACCCACACCGCGCCCAGCGTGATGATCCATCCTGCGATGGCGCCGCGCGGGTCGCTTAACAGGTTGAGGAAGAAATCGATGATACCCATATATGCCTTTCCAACGCCGTTTCACCCCGGTTTGCACGCATCCGGGGTGCAGCCCCTGTGTTTTTGGGCGCAAAAAGAGCATCCTATATGGGACAGGGCGCTCGTCAGAGGCCCCTTATGGCTGCTTCCTCCCGGACCTGACCAGGTTCGGAACTTGGCGCCGCCCCGACCCATATAAGATGCTCGTTTCGACTCGGCATAGTATACCCGCGCCCCGCTCCCGAAGCGGGGCGCGGGGCGCAAGCATTACCAAATGCACACAGGCGCTTTACACCGGCTTGACGCTTGGCAGCACGCCGTTGAGACCGTCGAACAGGCACGAGCTGGTCGCCGCGGCAAGGCTAGCGAGCGGGATCTCGGAATCGGCGATGAGCCAACGGCGGTACACTGCTACCAGGCCCGCGCAAAAAAACGACACGATGTAGGGCACGTACGGATCGTCGCGGCGCAGGCCGAGCACGTTGTCCTCCATGAGCGCATCGACCAGGCTTGCCTCCAGGCGGTCGAGCACGTCTTGCAGCGACACATGCTGCAGCACCCGCTTGCTGCGCGTCATATCGGGGGCAAGGGCCAGGCTGATGCTTTGGAACAGCTTGCTCACGTCAAGCCCCTTATCGCCATCCGAGCGCAGCGCCTCACGGCAGCTGGCGACGATCTTCTGGGCCTCATCGCGGATGACCTCGTCCACCAGATCGCTTACCGAGCGATAATGCAGGTAGAACGTCTTGCGGTCGATATCGGCCTCGCGCGCCACGGCGGCGATGGTGATCTTGTGGTAGTCCTGACTCTCCATCAGCTTGAAGAACGCCTCGCGGATGGCCTTGCGCGTGCGCACCACGCGGCGATCGGTGGACCTGCGCAGATCTTTTGCCGTCGTTTCGCCCTTCGGCGCAATCGGGTCTGACACCTTATACCCCTCGTTTCCTGTTTACTCGCCGGCATCCGGCAGCCCTTGTTCGTCTTGGCGCTATCGCTGCAGCGATAGCTTCACTCGTTAATCAACATTGGAACATTGTATGGATACTTATCATCGTTCGTTGCAAAACGGTCAATTGCAGAATACCAGAACCTCGCTACATTTGAGAAGCGTAGATTACTACCCAGCTGAGTATTATCCAGGATAGCCGTCAGGAACGGCTCGGACGGGTTGCGAGCGGCTTTTGCGCAATGGCACAAACGGGCGCGGCATGATGCCGCGCCCGTTTGCGTTACACCACCTGGAAGACGAAGAACTTCAGGTAGTCGGTTTCGGGAACGCCCCAGACAATGGGGTGATCGGGCGCTTGCTGGCGCTCCTCGATCTGACGCAGCTGCACGTCCGCGTCGTGCGCGGCGCTAGCAACCACATGCTTGAAGCGCTCGGTGTCCATGAAATGGCTGCAGCTGCAGGTTGCCAGATACCCGCCGCGCGGCAGCAGCTTCATGGCGCGGTAGTTGATTTCCTTGTAACCGCGCGAGGCGCTTTGGATGGTTTTGCGGCTTTTCGTGAACGCCGGCGGGTCGAGCACGATGAAATCGTACGTGCGATCATGCGCGGCCTCAAGCGCCGGAAGCAGGTCGAACACGTTCGTGGCCGTGAAGTCCATGCGCTCTTCCAGGCCGTTGAGCTGCGCGTTCTTGCGCGCTTGCGCCACGGCGAGCTCGGAGATGTCCACGGCGTTCACGTACGCCGCGCCACCATGTGCGGCGTTGAGCGCGAAGCTTCCCGTGTGCGTGAAGCAGTCGAGCACGTGCTTTCCCGCGGCAAGCTTGGCCACCGCACGGCGATTGTACTTCTGATCCAGGAAAAAGCCCGTCTTCTGGCCGTTCTCGAAATCAACCTCGTAGCGCACGCCGTTTTCCACGATCTGCGTGGCGGTGGGACCGAAATCCTGAGTACCCGGCGCGCCCGGCGCCAGAGGATCGAGGCCCGCTTGGCCGGCTTCACCGGTCGTACCCGCGAACCACCCCGCCGTCAGCTCAAGGCCCTCCAACTTGCGGGTTGCCACGTCGTTGCGCTCGTACAGGCCGCGGATAGCCACGCCGTCCTCGGCGAGAACTTCAAGCAGCACCGGGAAGATCACCGGCTTGAGCTGCTCCATGCCCACGGACAGCGTTTCGGCGACCAGGACGTCGTTGAAGCGGTCGACCACCAGGCCCGGGAAGCCGTCTGCCTCCGAGAACAGCACGCGGCAGCAGCTGGCATCTTCGCCCATGACGGTTTTACGGTACTCCCACGCCCACGCCACCTTGCGCTTCCAGAACGCGCGGTCGAACGCATCGTTGGCGTTGCGCGTGATAAGGCGGATGCGGATCTTGCTGCTCTTCGACAGCAGGCCCGTACCCAGGTACGACCCCTTGCGGTTGACCACATCGATCAGGCTGCCGTTGGCAACCTCATCGCCTTGCCCCGGCGCGCCCTCCATGAACAGCACCTCGGCCTCGTATACCCACGGATGCCCCTTGGCCAGCGCATGCTCGCCCTTCGGCGTGATGGTGGCGCGAGGATACGGACGTTGAGCTTTCATGAGGGTCCTTTCGGAAACGAGGAATAAAAGATTCGCACGTGGCGTAAAAGCCAGCGAAGGCCGCTGCGGTGCCCCGGATCCGCGGGAACGCGAAGGCGCAGCGTGCTTTAGGTGCACGGGTCTTCGGGTTCGCGCGAAGGCGGGGTGCCGCAGCGGCCCACAGCGTCGAGCAATTGCGCTGGCCACCCGACCAGCGCAACCTATTACAGCAGTCGCAGGGAGACTTCCTTAAGCTGGCGGCCGGTGACGGCGTTCGGGGCGCCGGTCATGGGGTCGGAAGCGCTGGAGGTCTTCGGGAAGGCGATGACGTCGCGGATGGACTGCTTGCCGGCCAGCAGCATGACCAGGCGATCGAGGCCCAGCGCGATGCCGCCATGCGGCGGGGCGCCCAGCTCGAGCGCATGGATGAGGTGGCCGAACTTCTCCTCCATCTGCTCATCTTCCACGCCCAGGCGGCGAAGCACGCGCTTTTGCAGCTCGGCGTTGTGGATACGGATGGAGCCGCCACCCATCTCGAAGCCGTCCATGACGATGTCGTAGGAGTAGCTCGAGCACGCCAGTGGATCGGTCTCAATCTTGTCCCAATCGGCCTCGGGGATCATAGTGAACGGATGATGCTCGGCGGCGTACTTCTTCTCCTCCTCGTCGTACTTGAACATGGGGAAGTCGACGACCCACAGCAGGGCGTGGCCCTCGCGCGGGATGTTCAGGGCCTCGGCCATGTGCAGGCGCAGGGCGGAGAGCACGGCGGAAGCGGTGTCGTAGGTGTCGGCGGCGAACAGCAGCAAGTCGCCCGGCTCGACGCCGGCGGCCTGCTTGATGGCGCCGTGGACCTCGTCGCCGAGGAACTTGATGATGGGGCTCTTGCCCGCAAGCTCGGCGTCGGCGTCGGTGTAGGCGATCCAGGCCATGCCCTTCGCGCCGTTGGCGGCCGCCACGTCGGCCAGCTTCTCGATGTCGCCGCGCGACCAGTTGCCGGCACCCTTGGCGTTGATGCACTTCACGACGTTGCCCGCCTCGACGGCCTTGGAGAACACGCCGAAGCCGCAGCCGCGCACGATGTCGGTGAGCTCGACGAGCTCCATGCCGAAGCGCACGTCGGGACGGTCGCAGCCGAAGCGGTCCATGGCCTCTTTCCACGGCATGCGCTGCAGCGGGAACTCATGCTGCACGCCCGCGGCGGCCAGCACTTCCTTGAACACGCCTTCCATCAGGTCCATGACGTCGGTTTCCTGAACGAAGGACATCTCGATGTCGACCTGCGTGAACTCGGGCTGGCGGTCGGCGCGCAGGTCCTCGTCGCGGAAGCAGCGGGCGATCTGATAGTAACGCTCGATGCCGCCGACCATGAGCATCTGCTTGAACTGCTGCGGGGACTGCGGCAGCGCGTAGAACTTGCCCGGGTTCGGACGGGAGGGCACCAGGTAGTCGCGAGCGCCCTCGGGCGTGGAGTTGGCCAGGATAGGCGTTTCCACCTCGATGAAGCCGCGCTCGTTCAGTGCGGCGCGCATGGCCTGGGCCACGGTGTGGCGCAGGTGCAGGGACTGGTACATCTCCGGACGGCGAAGGTCCATGTAGCGCCACTTCATGCGCGTGGTCTCGTCGGTCTCGATGCCGTCCTCGATGGAGAACGGCGGGGTGACGGATTCGTTGAGCACGTTGACCTTGCTGGCCAGCACCTCGATCTCGCCGGTGGCCATGTTCGGGTTCACGGCATCGGCGCCGCGGTCGCGAACCGTGCCGATGATCTGCAGGGCGTACTCGCGGCCCAGATGCTCGGCCTTGTGGAAGTCCTCCTCGGGCACGCAATCGGGGTCGACGACCACCTGGGTGTAGCCGGTGCGATCGCGCAGGTCGCAGAAGATCAGCCCGCCGTGATCGCGGTTGTGCCACGCCCAACCGCACAGCGTGACCTCGCGGCCCACGTCGGACTTGCGCAGCTCGCCGCACGTTGCGTCGTGCATGCAAAACTCGTTGATGTAATCCGTCATTCTCTCTTGCTCCTTGCAATGCTTTATGGGCGCCCGGCCGCAAGCGCGGGCCCGGGTTGTTGCTCAAACCTAGCCATTGTACATCACGAAAGGAGCTGGAAACCACACCGGCTTCCAGCTCCTTTGAAAATGCCATGGTTGCAGTGCCGTGGAAGCGCCTTCCGACGGCCGATGAACGGGGGAAGGGGGTGTGTTCACGGAAACATCCCCTGCTCACGTGGCTGCTCGGCGCTTGCGGGTTATTCCTCGCCGGCGAACACGTCCTCGATGCTGGCGTGCGCGCCGCCGAACGGCTCGCCGCCGAACTGGGCCAGCAGCGTTTTGGCCTGATCGAGCTTCACCAGGCGCTCGTGATGGGTGGACATGTTGCGCACCTTCACCTCGCCGGCGGCCAGCTCGTCGGGGCCGAGCACGGCGACCATGCGCGAGCCCACCTTGTCGGCCAGCTTGAACTGGCTTTTCAGGCTGCGGTGCTGGTGGTCCATCTCGGCGGTCACGCCCGCGTCGCGGCATGCCTGCACCAAGCTGAACGCCTCGGCGCGCACGGAATCGTCAACGCACGCCACGAAGATGTCGCAATGCTGGGCGCTCGGGAACGCCTGGCCCGCGGCCTGGATGGCCAGCGCGCAGCGCTCGTAGCCCAGCGCGAAGCCGAAGCCCGGCGTGGGACGTCCGCCCACTTCCTCGGCCAGCTTGTCGTAGCGACCGCCGCCGCCGATGGCGTTTTGGCTGCCCATGCCCTGATCGACCTGCACCTCGAACACGGTGCGCGTGTAGTAGTCGAGGCCGCGGACCAGCGTGGGGTCCTCGATGTAGGAGATGCCCGCGCCGTCCAGATAGGTTTTGACGGCCTGGTAGTGCTCGCGGCAGTCGTCGCACAGGTAATCCGAGATCTTCGGGGCGCCCTCCATGACCTCGGCGCAGCCGGGGTTTTTGCAGTCGAAGGCGCGCAGCGGGTTGATCTCGGCGCGGCGCATGCACTCCTCGCACATGTGCTCGGCGTGGGCGTTCATGTACTCGCGCACGGCCTCGCGGTACTTCGGACGGCACTGCTCGCAGCCCATGGAGTTCACCAGCAGGCGCGTGGCATCCATGGGAACGCCGATGGCGGCGTAGAAGCGCATGAGCATGATGATGCCCTCGGCGTCGACGCTCGGGTCCTCCGCGCCCAAGCACTCGATGCCCACCTGGTTGAACATGCGCTGACGACCCTTCTGCGGGCGCTCGGCGCGGAACATCGGGCCGGCGTACATGAGCTTGGCCGGAGCCGCGCCCTGCGGCACCAGGTCATGCTGCACCACGGCACGCACCACGCCCGCGGTGCCCTCGGGGCGCAGGCTCAGGCGGCTTTTCGCCTTGATGGTGCCGCCGTCGATGACGCGCTTGAAGTTCTCGCCGGAAATGGCGGTGAACATCTCCTTCGACACCACGTCGGTGGCCTGGCCGATGCCGCGCACGAACAGGTCGGTCTGCTCGAACAACGGCGTTTCGATGGGCTGATAGCCGTAACGGGCGAAGATGCCGAACGCGGTGTCGCGGAAATGCGCCCAGAACTTCGCCTCATCGGGCAGAAGATCGCGCGTTCCCTCCGGGGAGTTGATTGCCATGACGGTTCCTTACTTCCGATAACTCATGTTCCGATGGTACGGATGGTTGAAAACGGTTAACCCTTGCATTGTAGCGCAGACGCCGGCATACGGCGGCCCGCCTGCCGCGACCCCACGCAATCAGCGCGGCCACGAAGCGGACGGCAAGCGCAGCGGTTGCGCACAGACAGCGGCTGGCAGGCTCGGCGGTTGCGCGCAAGCGGCGACGAGCGGCTTTACGCGGGTTCGCCGAAGCTGCGCAGCACGCCCATGAGCGCGTCGTCGGGGCGATGGCGCAGGCGCGTGGCGAGCAGGCTGCGGGCCACGTTGGCAAGGCCGGCATCGCAGGCGGCGGACAGGGCCGCATCGATGACGTCGAGCGTCTCGGACGCGGGCGCGCAAGGGATGCCCTCGGCGGCAAGGGCCGCCTCCACGCCGCCTGCCGGCGGGATGGATGCGCCGGTCTCGGCCACCAGCTCGCGCAGCTCGGCCGTGGCCTGCATGGCGATGGATGGCGATGCCTCGACCGCCTTCAGATAGCACGCCACGCCCGCGTCGGCGCTGCCGCGCTTCCACATCACGTATCCCAGCTGGTAGTACATGAGCGCGATGTCGGTAGGCTGCAGGGAGACGCAAAGGCCCGCGCGCAGCACGTCGAAGGCGCGTCCCATATCGCCTTGCAGCATATAGGCGCGCCCGAGCACCCGATAGCCCATGGCGCACGACGGGCCCATTGCCACGGCGGCGCGACCGTAACGCAACGCCTCGTCGGCGCGCTCGAACGAGCGCTCCAGCAAGTGCGTGACCTCCAAGTGGCACAGGTAGAACGAGTCGGGCACCACGCGCACGCGCTTTCCGGCGTCGGCCGCGGCATCGGGTACCGCGACGCTTTCGGCCGCCTCGTTCGCGGCATCCTCTTCGCCGCTCAGCGGTACCGGCTGCGTTGCACGGGAAACGTTGTACAACACCCTGGCGCTGTAGCTGTCGAACGCGCGGTACACCTCTTGGGAGCCGTCGGCGAAGCCGTCGAGCAGCTGGGCCTCGGCAATGGCGCCGGTGAGCGCCTCCACGGCGGCTGCCGGATCGGTCTCGGCAAGCGAATGCGCACGGCCGAGCGCCACCAGGCAGCGGTCCTCGCCCAGGAAGCGCCCCACCACCGCGTTCTGATCGGCGGCGTCGATGGAGCCCTCGGCAAGCGCAGCCATCAGACGCGTGCAGGCCGAGACGGCGCGCTCATCCTTCGCCTCGAGCGCAGCGGACTGCACCTGACGTACGGCGGCGATGGCCTCGGTGGCGCTTTGCGCATCCACGAGCGAATCCGCCAGGCCCTCTGCCATGCGGCGATACGCCGTGTCGTATTCGATATCCAGATCCCGCTCGCACTTCGCGCCCAGGGGCCCTTGCGCCCACGTCGGGAGCTCGCCCGCCCGGTCATCGGCGCTCCACGACTCGAACACGGGGTGCATCACGCGCTGGCGCGGCACCTGGGCGTCGGCAACGTCATAGCGCGCACCCGCGGCATCGAGCAGCTCACGGGGATCGCCCGCGATAGCCTGCTTGAAACCACCGCGCCCAGCATGCAGCGCACGGTCCAGATCGACCTCGAACAGCGCCGTTTCCCGGGAATCGTGCAGCTGCTCCGATGCGGCGGGCGCGCCCAGCACCGCGGGAACGCCCTGCTTGGGCCCTGCGGCAGGCGCTTCCTGCGACGACTGTGGGTCGGGCAACGGGAACGCCATCAGCTTCACCCGGGAAATACCCGGCTCGGTGGCGAAAGCGTGGTCGGCGAGCAGCAGGCCCACGCGCATGACGTAGGGAAGCGCAGCCCCCTCTTCGCCGTCCGCAGAACCCGGTACCATGCCCTCCGGCGGCATGGTCAGGCAAAAAGCCGCCTGACCGGCGCCGATATCGCCCGCAAGCTCCACATCCACGCGCACGGGAAGGCGCAGCTGCTCGATTGCCAGCGCCAAGCGGCAGCGCACGCCCCATTCGCCGCCCTCATGCCCGGACGGGGCGCCATCGGGCATGCCGCCCGCCAGGTCCTGCTCGCCCACCGCGACGAACAGCTGCGCATCGGCTTGGCGGCACTCGTCGAGGCCCGCAGCATCGGCGCGATCGCCCATGCGCTCGCACAACAGGATGAAGCGGTTGAGCGCCGCCTCGATCCCCCACAGCTCCTGATCGGAAATGTCGGCATCCTCCTGGTTGCGGACCAGATAGGCCAAGTGCGCGTACTTCGTGGAGCGCACCAGGCGTACCGCTTCGTCGGAAACGCCGCGCTCATGGATGGCGAACAGGCCCGCCTGCTCGAGGTTCTCCAGCAGAAGCCTGACGGCACCAGGGGCCTCGAGCTGAGGGTCGGACAGCGCACGCTGAACCTGGCCCGCAAGCTCGCGCAGCGCCTCGAACGGTTTTTCGGGCCCCAAAGCGTCGAGGACGCCCATGACGCCGCGACTGGGGACGGCGGGCGCACCCATGGCCGGCCGGAAGCACAGCGCGAAATACGCGCGCGCCATGAACTCCTTGTAGGTCATGGCCTTGCGCTCGTCGAAGCGATACCACGTGTCCGATACCTTATATAGATCGGCCGTTCCCTCGTAGGCCGCCACGCAGCGCGCCGCGTCGCCCTCGCCGTCATGCACATACACGTATCCGGCGGTTTTCACTGCGTCCTGGGCCACATCGCCGAATCGGGCGATCTCCATGTCGGGCGTACGAGCCGGCGGCGCGACCTGCGGCTCGTCGCAGGCGAACACGCGCCCGTACCTGTCCAGGTACGCCACGATGCGCATGACCTGGTCGCTGGGGGAATCGCCCTCCAGATGCACCAGGTACATGCCGCCGCTTTTCGGCTTCGGCCGCATCACGCGGCCGCCCACCACGCCGAACGCCCCGGAAATAACCGTGCCGTCGGCGAGCGCGGGCACGGCGTCGCGCAAGACCTTGCAACGCACGCCCAACAGCTTCTCGTGCGGCTCAAGCCGCCACAAGCCCTCTTTTCCCGCAACCTTTTGCACGCTGAACCATCCTTTCAATGCTGGCGAATAGCTTACCAGAGTATGCGGAGAGCCGCCGAATTGCTGGTCGACGGCTTTACGCCATCGATGGATGCGTTGTAGCGGAAGGGGCTTCCGAACCGGACACTTAACGCTACGTCCCCAAGTGTCCGTAGCGAAACGGAAACGCCGCCTGCCTTTTGGCAAGCGGCGTTCTGCGAGCAGAGCCTATGCATTGCGGTTGCGGGGTGCTAGCCCTCCACGCGCTGGGAGTTCTCGAAGGTGAAGCGGCCCATCTTCACACCGCCCAGGATGTGGATATGGAAATGTTTGACCGTGGCAGCCGAATCAGGGCCGGTGTTCATGACCGTGCGGAAGCCGGACTCGCGCACGCCCTTGAGCTCGGCGACCTTCGGCACCACGGACAGCATATGGCCGAGCACCTCGGCCGGGATGCCGTCGCACAGGTCGTCGTAGTGCTTCTTCGGGACGAGCAGGGTGTGCACGGGGGCCTCGGGCTCGATGTCGTCGAACGCGAAGCAGATATCGTCCTCGTACACCTTGTTCGTGGGGATCTCCCCGGAGATGAGTTTGCAGAACAGGCAGTCATCGGCCATTTGAGGTTCCTTTCGTCGAAGGGGTGCGGCGGCGTGGCGCCGATCCGCACGAACAGTTTACCGCACGGGGCCGCACCGCGACCCCGTGAACCTGTTGCAGCGGGAACTTCCCCGCCGGTCGGTGCTTACAGATGCGAAACCACCAGATCGCCCATGCCGGCGCAACCGACCACCTTGTCGGCAGGCGTCGCGGCGTCCTTCAGATCGCCCGTGCGCCAGCCCTCGTCAAGCACCTCGGTGACCGCACGGCGGATATCGTCGGCCGCCTCGTTCATGCCGAAGCTGTAGCGCAGCATCATCTCGACGGACAGGATCTGCGCCAGCGGGTTGGCAATGCCCTTGCCGGCGATATCCGGGGCGCTGCCGTGGCTGGGCTCGTACAGCGCCGTGGAATCGCCCAGGCTCGCAGAGGCCAGCATGCCGAGCGAGCCCGTGATCTGCGCGGCCTCGTCGGAGAGGATGTCGCCGAACATGTTCTCGGTGACCACCACGTCGAAGTCGGCAGGGCGGTTGATCAGCTGCATGGCGGTGTTGTCCACCAAAAGGTCCTCTATCTGCACGTCGGGGTATTCCCTCTCGCCGATGCGGTGCACGATCTCGCGCCACATGCGGCTGGTCTCGAGCACGTTGGCCTTGTCAACGCTGGCCACCTTGCCGCGGCGCCTGCGGGCGGCCTCGAACGCCTGGCGGGCGATGCGCTCCACCTCGTACTCGCGATACTCAAGCGTGTCGTAGGCGCGCTGGCCCTTCGCGCCGTCGGTGCCGGCGCCCTCCTCATCGTAGAAGCGCTCGCGCTTGCCGAAGTACAAGCCGCCGGTGAGCTCGCGCACGATCATAAGGTCGACGCCCTCGATGACCTCGGGCTTAAGCGTGGAGGCGCCTGCAAGCGCATCGAAGATCTGCACGGGACGCAGGTTGGTGTACAAGCCCAGGCCCTTGCGGATATCCAAAAGGCCCGCCTCGGGGCGCGGCGCGCCGGGATCGGTGGTGTCCCACTTCGGCCCGCCCACGGCCGCAAGCAGCACGGCATCGGCGGCCTTCGCGGCCTCAAGCGTAGCTGCCGGCAGCGGGTCGCCCACCGCGTCGATGGCGGCGCCGCCGATAAGCGACTCCTTGCAGTCGAAGCGCGTGCCATATTTCGCGCCGACGGCGTTAAGGACCTTCACGCCCTCCGCGATGATCTCAGGGCCGATGCCATCGCCCGGCAACAGGCAGATGTCGTATTGCTTCGTCATGATGCGAGCCTCTTTCAAAAGGTGATTCGATTACATTCACATAGTAACGCACTAGGGCTTCTCAAGTGCCTGTTCCCGCGGGAATCACGGATTTGCCCACGCAGGGCGATGCACGCTTTGGCAACTAAGCGGCAGCCGTCATCGCCTATGCGTTTTTGCGAAATGAGCCTTTCCATTGTCGAAGACATCGCTTTTTGGGCCATGCGGGGCTTGCCGCGGGCACGGCGGCTCCGGCATACTCGCAAGCAACAGCCCCTACGCTCAAGGAGGCCTTTTATGGAAGGGTTCTTCGCCATCAAGTGCCGCAACTGCGGCGGCCCCATGTACTCCCACCAGCAAACCCGTAGCTTCGATTGCGCCTATTGCGGGGCTAGCACGCCCTGGACCGAGGGCGAATCGGAGCCGACGCCCGCCGTGGGTATACGCCATCAGCCGCTTCAGGTGGTCGACGGCCTGCTGAAGTTGACGCACGTCTCGCAGCTTGAGCCCGCGCGGGACTCCGACTGGTCCTACTACAAGCCCTACTGGCGCAACATGTCGCTGCTCGAGCGGCTGCTATGGGAAGACCCCGCAACCGCCAACGAGTTCCAAAACGCCGAGCACGTGAGCGTCCCCTGCCCGTTTTGCGGGGCGGCTTTCGAGGGCAAATCCACCCAAAGCGTGTTCGAGTGCCCCTCGTGCGGCAACAAGATCGGCGTTGCCGATTTGCTGAAACCCGGCACGTTCAGCAAACGCCTTTCCATGGGCACAGGAGCGGAATATATTCCTGAGCAGGCCCTTCCCTGCCGCATCTCCGTCCAGCAGGCACGCGCGAACGCCCTTGCGCTCATGCATCAGCACCCCGACGCCTTCGCCGCGCATGATGTGGACAGGGCCATCGAGGAGCAGATGGCCCTCACGTACGTGCCCGTGGAGCTTGCCGACCTGCGCATGATGGCGTCTTTTCCCGGGAAGATGCCGGGCAAGGAATCGCAGGTGTATTTCGAGGTGCTCGACTGGGCGTGGCCGAAAACCTATTTCGTCGACATCCCGCTCATGGGCCTGCTCGAACCATGGGATTTCTCGACGGTCGCCCCGTTCGACCCCGCCATGCAAGAAGGCGATTTCCGCGTGATAGCCGTCGAGGGCCTGTTGAAGAAAAGCGCCGTCATCGACAAGTTAACGTATTCGCTTGCGGGAAACGATGCCGAGAAGGCGTTCGGATACAGCAAAAAAAGCATGCGCCAATGGGCCCGCAGCGTGCGCAAACACGCTTCCGGGCTGATGCTCGTGCCCATCTATTACGTCGATCGGCCCGCCTCGGACGGACGCGATGGCGAGCAGGTGCGCATAGCCGTGAACGGGCAGACGGGCCGCGCCGCCGCCGTGGTGTTCAGCGAGAAGAAGGATATCCACGTGCAGGCACCGCTCAATCCGGGCCTGCATCTATCCGCCGAGAGCACCGTGCATGCAACGCCTATCGAGGTGAAGTATGCGAAATCGCCGTTTCTGTACAAGATTGTCCGCATCGGCGGCAACGAGGGCGCCGTCCAAACGACAACAGCCGGCGAAGCATCGTACCGAGAGGAGAAACCACGCCGCAAAGGCCTGCTCAGCAGGCTGTTCGGGGACTAGGCGAACGCGCGGCGGAGGCCGAAAGCATGTTGACAGGGGACGGAGGTGCATTCATGCGCGCCGCCCGCTCTGGAAGTAAGAGGGCGGCTTGCCATGCGCAAGTCGCCCTCTTGTCAGTTTTGCGGTCGATGCCCTGCCCTCCGCTGACGGCTATTCGATGCCAAGCACCTTGCGGGTGCGGTTGATCAGACCGCCCTCCTCGATGATCTCGCGGATGAACGGCGGGAACGGCTGGGCCTTGAACGTTTCGCCGGTGGTGGTGTTGGCGATGATGCCGGCATCGGCGTCCACGTCCACCACATCGCCCTGCTTGATGGCGTCGACGGCCTCGGGGCATTCCATGATGGCAAGACCGGTGTTGATGGAGTTGCGGTAGAAGATGCGCGCGAAGGACTTGGCGATGACCACGTCCACGCCTGCGGCCTTGATGGCGATGGGCGCATGCTCGCGCGACGATCCGCAGCCGAAGTTCTCGTCGGCCACGATGATGTCGCCCTTGCGCACCTTCTTCACGAAGTCCTTGTCCAGGTCCTCCAGGCAGTGCGCTGCCAGCCACTCGGGATCGGAGGAGTTGAGATAACGGGCCGGGATGATGACATCGGTGTCGATGTCGCGGCCGTAACGATGCGCGGTACCCTTGAAATGCATGATCGGTTCCTTCCCTTATCCGTTATTCCGCAATGTCCTCGGGCAGGCCGATGTGTCCGAGCACGGCGCTGGCCGCGGCAACCGCCGGGCTTGCCAGGTACACCTCGGACGTGGGGTCGCCCATGCGGCCGACGAAGTTGCGGTTCGAAGTGGAAACGCAGCGCTCGCCTGCGGCCAGGATGCCCATGTAACCGCCCAGGCACGGGCCGCACGTGGGCGTGGAAACGGCGCAGTTGGCGTCAAGGAACACGTCCATCAGGCCCTCGGCGATGCACTGCTTGTACACAGCCTGCGTTGCCGGGATGACGATGCAGCGCACGTCAGGGTGCACTTTGCGGCCGCGCAGGACATCGGCGGCCTGGCGCATATCCTCCAAGCGGCCGTTGGTGCAGCTGCCGATGACGGCCTGGTCGATCTTCACGTCGCGCGACTCGGCCGCCGGGCGCGTGTTGGACGGCAGATGCGGCCATGCCACGGTTGCCGGGATATCGGCGGCATCGATCTCGTACACGTGGGCGTACACGGCATCGGGGTCGGAGTGGTATTCGGTATAGGGGCGCTCGGTGCGACCGTCCATGTAGGCGCGCGTGATGTCGTCGACCTCGATAAGGCCTGCCTTGCCGCCGGCCTCGATGGCCATGTTGGAGATGGAAAGGCGCTGGTCCATGGACATGGAGCGGATGGCGCTGCCCGTGAACTCCATGGCCTTGTACAGCGCGCCGTCCACGCCGATCATGCCGATGATGTGCAGGATGACGTCCTTGCCGGTGACGCCGGGGGCAAGCTGACCGTCGATCTTGAACAGCAGGCTTTCGGGCACCTTGAACCACGCCTTGCCCGTGGCATAGCCCACGGCGGCATCGGTGGAGCCAACGCCGGTGGAGAATGCGCCGAGGGCGCCATAGGTGCAGGTATGGGAATCGGCGCCGATGATCAGATCGCCCGCGCCCACGACGCCCTGCTCGGGCAGCAGCGCGTGCTCAACGCCCATGCAGCCGACCTCGTAGTAATGCGTGATGCCCTGCTCACGGGCGAAATCGCGCACCTGCTTGGCCTGCTCGGCGCTTTTGATGTCCTTGTTCGGAACGTAATGGTCGGGAACCAGGGCGATCTTAGTAGGATCGAAAACCTTCTCCACACCGATCTGCTTGAAATTCTTAATGGCGATAGGCGACGTGATGTCGTTGGAAAGCACCAGATCGAGATTGCACTCGATCAATTGCCCCGGCTCGACTTCGTCAAGCCCCGCATGTGCGGCCAAGATCTTCTCGGCCATGGTCATGGGACGTGCCATGTTCGCTCCTTCGATTTGCAGCCTCGCTTGCCCGTCTACCGAGCGTTTTGAAAAAACTGGCTGATTGTACCACCGGCGTTTCCCGAAAATGTGGAAGAGCCCCGGCGGGGCTCTTCTCCGTAACATATTGTTTACGTTCGCTAACGTTAGGCATGCTTACCAGTTGCCAGAACTTCGTTCGACGAAGGCTCAAGCGGCGACCGTTGCGCGTGGCGTCCGAAGCCGCCCTACACCGTGAAGCCCGATGTTACCAGGTTCCACCGTAGGTGCCGTAGTAGCCGGGATCGCAAGCAGCCACGAATGCGGCGAGCATACCGCCTATCGCCACGGTGAAGATGATGCCGGCAAGCATCCACACGGCGAAGCCGATGGCGGAGAACTTCACGGCATCGTTTTTCACCTGGGGGTATTTATCGGCATTGCAAACCCAGGCGAGCAAAATGCCCGGGATACCCACCAAAGCGCCGATGACGAACCAGGCGAACTTCATGCCGCCCGACAGCTTCATGAGCGGCGCCGGAGGATACACCGGCTGCGCATACGCAGGCTGTGCGTAGGGCTGCTGTTGCTGAGCCTGCGCATACGGCTGCTCAGGCTGGACCGGGGGCACCTGGGAGGCACCGGGAGCGCCTTGCGGCTGGGCCGGCGGGACCTGGGAGGCCGCAGGAGAGCTTTGCTGCTGTGCGGCGGGCTGGGCAGGCGTCTGCTGCTGGGCGGGCGTCTGCGGGGAAGCCGGCTGCTCAGGCTGCGGGATGGGGTTATCGTTGTGCTCGGTCATGACCGGACCTTTCTCTTGGTTGCAAGGACCACGCTTGGGCCCTGCTTCGATATCCCCAGTATACGCAACGCCCGACCGCTTTAAGCAAACCGTTGCCATCCCGACGCAAAACGGGCGGCCCCGAGGACCGCCCGCCGGCAATGCTTCTTTTCGCTAGTCGCCGTTAGCGCTTCGCAAGCGCCGTGCACAGCGCATCGAGCAGCGTGATGGCGAAATGCTGGGCCGAACGGCCCACGCCGGCGTCCTCCCACATGCTACCGGGAAGCTCGACGGCGATGCGCGCCGGGTCGGCCTGCATGGCCGCCTCAAGCGCCGATTCCAAACGCATGGACAGCGTCTCCTCAGGGGCGAACCCCACGCGAGGCGCATTGCCCGTCTGCTCTTCGGGCAGCACGATGTGCACGAGCAGCATCTGCTCATCGGGCGCCACCAGCAGGTTGTCGGCGCTGACGATCTTCGATGCGGGATTGGTGGCAAGCGCCAGGTTGCTCATGCGCGAAGCCACGCTGCGCGTGAACTCCTGCGTGCCGAACAGGCACAGCGCGTTGCGCTCAAGCACGCCGGCCGCGCGTGCGAAGCCCAGGTGAGAGGAGCCGCGCACGGCCTCCTTGCCCTCCCAGGAATGATGCAGGTTGCGGATGGCAGCATACGTGTAAGCACCGGCTATGCCGTCGGTGGGCAGACCCAGGTTCGTCTGGAACTTGCGCAGGGCAAGCTCGGTGAACGCGCCGAAGATGCCATCGATGTCGCCGCAGGCGAAACCGAGCGCGGAAAGCGCCTTCTGCAGCTGCTGCACGTCATGGCCGTGGAAGTGGGGCATGCGCAGGTACAGCGTGCGGTCGCCCAGGCAAAACGACGCATCCACCAGGGCAGCCCACGTTTTCTCGTCCACCTCGTCGCCGCACTCGAGCTGCGCCTGGGAGCGAAAAGCGGCGACGGCCTTCGCCGTTTCGGGCCCGAACAGTCCGTCGATGCAGGCCTCGTCCAGAAGCCCGATGCGGGATAGACGGTGCTGCACGTCCTCGACGGCAGCTCCGGAATCGTTGAGTTTAATGGTTTCCATTGCACCCACCTACTTCAGTCGGTTCACAAACCAATCGGCCATGGAGATCAGCAAATCGCGCGATAGGGACGGTCCTACCTTTTCCACCAAGCGGCCCTTCGCGGTGTTGGTCAGGTTCTCGGCGTAAGCGCGCGCATACTCGACGCTGCCGGTGGCCTGCATGATGTCGACCGCCTCGGCGAGCACCGCCGGGTCCTTCTCCTTTGCGGACAAGATCTGGATAAGGCGCTCGCGCGCCTCGGGGGCAGCGTTTTCCAGGGCGTGCACCACCACCAGCGTGCGCTTGCCCTCGGTGATGTCGCTGCGGAAGTCCTTTTTCGTGGACTCCTCGCTGCCGATGAGGTTGAGCAGGTCGTCCTGGATCTGGAACGCCAAGCCCGTATCAAGGCCGTAGCTGCGCAGGGCCTCCACCTCCTCCGCCGTGCCGCCGCCGATGATGGCGCCCACGGCCAGCGGCACCGCACCGGAGTAGTGGGCGGTTTTATGCGTGGCCATGACCAGGTAGTCCCCGGGGGTGATGTCGTAGCGGCCATCGCGCGCCCATCCGATGTCGAGGGCCTGGCCTTCTATGGTGCGGCGCGTCATTTCGATGAGCTCGGAGATAACGCACACCTTCGTATGATCGTCAAGGTCGGGGTCTTCCACAACCGTGCCGTTCACCAGGGACAGGGCCAGGTCGCCCGCGTTGATGGCAAGGCCGATGCCCTCCGTGCAGTGCATGCACGGCTCGCCGCGGCGAAGCTCCGCCTCGTCGGCGATATCATCGTGGATGAGGGCGGCGGTATGGAAGTGCTCGATGGCCGCCGCCGCGCTAGTGGCCAGGCGCATGTCGCCGCCTACGGCCAGGCATGCGGCGAAGCAGATGAGCGGACGATGGCGCTTGCCGCCGTTTTCGCTATACCGCTTCAGCGGCGTGTACAGGTAACGATCCATATCGGGGTGCATTCCCGCGGGAAGGTAGGTGTTCACCAGATCCCCTACCTGTTCGGCATAGGCCATCAGATAGCCTTCGAAGGTTTTCGGGGGTTCGGCTACGTCTGCGATGATCTCGTTGATGTTCTTCATAGCGCTTTCTTGATTCGAATCGCTTGCATGCTTCATGCCATGGTACCACAAGCGCCTTGCGCCCACGCGCCCCTCCGGACAAGCGGCGCAATCAGCCAAGGAACTTCAAATTGACCGCTGTCAAGACGTCCTCGCGGCTTTTTCTGATATGATGGTTGGCGCGCTAACGCGGGAGCGTGGCGGAATCGGCATACGCAGCGGACTTAAAATCCGCCGCCGCAAGGCTTGTGGGTTCGAATCCCACCGCTCCTACCATGCGAACACGGCAACGGCCCTGATCGGTTACCGATCCGGGCCGTTTCAGCATGTTCGGGCAAATCCGATACGCAGCCGCGCGAGACCGCTCGCAAAGCATCAGCCCGCGCCATCTTGCTTGGAAGGCCGGCCTATCCGAGCTTTGCCGCATCCAAGATGATGCCATGCAGGATGTCCGTCTCGCTGACGGTGAACCCGTCCACGCCGACGGCGTCCATGACCGCCTGCATGATGACCAGGCCCGCCACGATGACCGGCGCTCGGCCGGGGTCCAGACCCACAACCTGGCTGCGCCGCTCCAAAGGCATGGCCGCAAGCTCCGAGTACTGTCGATCGAGCTGCTGGCGCGTCACATGCGCCTTATGCACCTTCGCCGAATCGTACACGCGCATCCGATCGCGCACCGCGACCACCGTGGTAGCAGTGCCCGCGACCGCCACCAGGCGCTCAGGCGCCACGCCGGCCCTCCCGGCTTCCTCGAGATGCTCGGCAAGCTGCTGCGTCACCCATTCGCGCGCCTCTTCAAGCTCGGCGGGCGCGGGAGGGTCGGTGCGGATGAACTTCTCGGTGACGCGTCGGCATCCGACATCGAAGGAGTGCGCCCACACAGGCGCTTGGCCCGCACGGCCCACCACCATTTCGGTGGAGCCGCCGCCGATATCCACCACCATAAGGTCCTGACCGGGGAAGTCGCACGATGCGCCCGAGAACGACAGTCCCGCCTCCTTCCAACCGGGGATGACTGAAAGGACGACGCCGAGCTCCGCCAAACGCCGCACGAACTCATCGGAATTCCCCGCATCGCGCGATGCCGAGGTGGCCACCGCGATGGTCTTGGCGATGGGGGCACCCTGCTCGGCAAGGCGGTCGCGCACGGCGCAATACTCCCCTACCGTTTCAACGGTGCGATCGATTGCGGCAGGCGAGAGCATACCGGTGGCATCGACGCCTTCGCCAAGGTTGGTGATGGCGTATTCGCGATCCACCTCATGGATGGCGCCCGCGGCGTCGACGTCCGCCACGAGCATGCGGCACGTGACCGTTCCGATGTCGATGGCGGCATAGCGCCCTGCAACAAAGCCTTGCGCGCGGCTCTCGGTCATGGCAACCCCTTTCGCCTGCTTATTTGTAGCCGAACACCAGATCGAGCAGCGGCGAGTACCACGTATCGGGCGCCTGCACGCTATCGGAGGAGATGTTGGGTGTGATGGTGGAGCCCTGCTGGGTTTCCTCCAGGTTCAAACCGCGCACGTTGGCGGATTCCTCCCCTTTTTTCACCCAGCCGAGCTGCTCGTGGGCACGCTGCTCGACGCCTGCATCGGTTTGCAGGGAATCGACATCGGATTGCAGCTCCTGGTTGCGATCGACGAGCGCATCGTATTCGATGACCAGCTTGTCATGGTCGCGCACGCTGCAATAGTAGCGCTGCGCGGTGGGATACAGGAACACCGTGGACATGACCAGGCACGCCGCCACGGCGGCGCCGATCATGAACGTGCGGGAGCCCATGGCGCCCATAAGGGCGTCTTTGGAAAAGCGCGCACGGCGGCGGTTGCGCGACGGCGCAGCCTCATCGGCCTGCATGCGCTGGGCACGGCGCTGGCTTGCGCCCATCTGCCCTTTGTACACGGCTGCGCGCGGGGAATCGTCGCTCTCGGGCGCTTGCCCGCCGAACTGCTTCTCGAACGCGCGGCCGGCCTTGGCCTTGGCACGTGCCTTGGCCTTGGCGCGGCGGCGATCGGCTGCCGTGACCCGACCCTCTTCCGGCTCCTGGGCACGTCCATCGCGCTCCTGCGCGGAAACGCGAGAGGAGCGACGCTGCTCGGCAACGGCTTCGTCGCGTTTACGGGCGGCACGGGAGGCGCCGCGACGCTGCTGCGCGGAATGCTGGAAGGCTTCCTCTTCGGAATACGGCTGCGCGAACGCGTCCTCGGAAAGATAGGACAGCAAAGGCGAGCTTTGACGGCGCGGGGCTTGCGAGGGACGCTGGCCCGCACGGGCACGACCCGCCTGCAAGCGCTCCGCCCGATCGCGATGTTGATGTTCTGGGTAACGGGAACCGCCTCGCTTGACGTCGTCGAACGAGAGGATATGAGCTTGCCGTGACATGGATGACCGCCCCTTAGCGCATGTGGTTCGATTAAGTGTGTGATTTGATGCAAGAAGCATTCGGTAGGATAGCACATCGGGCGACGCCGCGCGGCCGGCACCCAAGATGGAAAACCGCCCGTCTCCAAGGTGGAAACGGGCGGCTGGCATGCGGTTTAGCTTCAGCGATGGGCGCCTTCGCGCCTTTAGAGGTCGAGCTTTTTAATATAAGCTCTCCATTTCTCGAACGAGTCGTCGCTGATGGCGTGTTCCATAAGGCAGGCTTCGCTCTCGGCAACGTCGGCGGGAATGCCCAGCTCCTTGTGCAGGAACTTCGAAAGCATGCAATGACGCTCGTAGATGGCGGTGCCATACGTAAAGCCAGCCTCGGTGAGGGTGACATCGCCGTAATACGGCTGCTCGGCAAGCGCCTTCTCCTTCAGCGCGGTGACCGCCTTGTTCACGGAAGCCTTGGAAACGCCCATTTTGTTGGCGATGTCGACAGATCGGACGGACACCTCCGTGGTGCCCCCGAGCATTACGATGGCCTCAAGGTAATCCTCGTGCGATTTGGACATCTTCTCCATTGGGCCCTCCTTTCATAGTTACTCCCTATAGTACCACAGGGCGACAGCATAACGCCAAAAGCGCATAGCTGTGCATTCAAGCTGCTCAAGCGGCCTGCGGATTCGCGGGGAAAACTCGGAAAGGGAAACGTGGCCGACGAGGGTGGAGAGGAGGGGGTATGGAACCCTCGTCGGCCTGCTGATACGGCGGGGCCAGACGAGAAGAGCCCTGCCGCCGGGTCAGCAAAAGAGAGAGACGTCGAATGGCCTTCGCGAGGGGGGAACGCTTGCCATCGACATTTGTCAGTATAGGGTAACTTTAGTAACCCGTCAATAACTTTTTTGGGAAAAGTTTACTCGAGCGATCTTTATCTTTCTCGATTGATTCGCGAGCTCATCCGAGCGCCTCGCGAACGCTCGACACTGGAGCGGACGGGCTTCCCGTTTCCGGCTAACCTGCAAGCTCATTCGAACGCTTCTGATACGAACCTACCCCACCGCCCAGACATCACGAGGGGGCGACTGCGTCACGCGCCCCACCCCCCCCCGACCGCAAGACCGTCGAATACGCAAAAGGGCCAGCATCAAGCCGGCCCTTTCCCTTGGTCGCACCTTCGATACCGCGGACGTGCCCGCGATTCGCCTATCTGCCGGATACGGCCTTGCCCATGTCGGCGGCCATGCGCGCCGCGGCGCTGCACCCCGTGCACCCGCCGCAGCCGCCCGAACAGCCACGCGGGCTGTCGGCGTGGCAGTCGCACATGCCACGGCTCCACAGACGGCGCACGGCCCATGCAGCCCATGCGATCACGATCAACAGGACCGCCACGGTCGGCAGGTTGAATTCCAAACCCAAGATCACGGCCCGTCTCCTTTCCTAAGCCGCACGCCTATGCCAGCGCGCAAAAAATGTTTCACTTGGATAATACCACGAACGGCAGCGGGACCCCGCCCTGAGGCGGCGTCCCGCTTAAAGCAGTTCACGTCTTCGCGAAACCGTCATCGATCGCTTTCAGGCCCGATACCGGTCTTGCAAGATGAGCGCACTACTTCTCCTGCTTCTCCTCACGCTTGGGCATGGGACGGAAGATCTGGAACAGCATGGCCGCAGCGATGACGATGGCCACAACGGTGAACACGTTGAACTCGACCTCGCCGGTCGCAAGGCCGACGAACTGGTAGAGCATGGTGCCCACGCACCAGGCGAAACCGCACAGGTAGCCGATGGTAATCCAGAACCACTTCGGAGAGTTTTGCTGCTGGCGGATGGTGCCCATGGCGGCGAAGCACGGAGCGCACAGCAGGTTGAACGCGCAGAAGGCGACCACGGCAGCGGTGGAACCGCCGAGCATCTGCAGGAAGCCGAACCACAGCTGCGGGTCAGCCTCGCCGTAATCGGCCAGCTGCGTGATGATGCCCACGGTTGCCACGACGTTCTCCTTGGCCACCAAGCCGGTGACGGCGGTCGCCGTGGCCTGCCAGTTATCGAAGCCCAGCGGGGCGAAGATCCAGGCAAGCAGGTTGCCCAGGCCGGCCATGAGGCTGTGCTCCATGTAGTCGGGGGCATCGGGGTCGAGCAGGCCGAAGCCCTCGCCCGCATCGCCGAAGTTCATGAGGAACCAGATGACGATGGTCGACAGGAAGATGATGGTACCTGCCTTGATGATGTAGCCCTTCACGCGCTCCCACATGGACAGCAGGACGGACTTCACCGTGGGCATATGGTACTCGGGCAGCTCCATGACGAACGGGGTGGCCTCGCCGGCGAACAGCTTGGTCTTCTTCAGCATGATGCCGGACAGGATGATGGCGATGACGCCCAGGAAGTAGAACATGGGGGCCACGTACCACGTCGCCGACGAATCCCCGGATGCCAGCGCGCCGAACACGAGCGCGATGATGGGCATCTTCGCGCCGCACGGGATCATCGTGGTGGTCATGATGGTCATGCGACGGTCCATCTCGTTCTCGATGGTCTTGGTGGACATGACGGCGGGCACGCCGCAGCCGGAAGCGATGAGCATCGGGATGAACGATTTACCGGACAGGCCGAACTTGCGGAAGATGCGGTCCATGATGAACGCGACGCGGGACATGTAGCCGCACAGCTCCAGGATGCCCAGCAGCAGGAACAGGATGACCATCTGCGGGATGAAGCCGATGACGGCGCCGACGCCGGAGACGATGCCGTCATTGACGAGGGACTGCAGCCACGGCGCGACGTCTGCCGCTTCCATGGCATCGGCGATGATGGCGCCCAGACCCGGGATCCACAGGCCCCACGTGCCGTCGGACGGATCGGGCTCTTCGACCTCAAGCGCCTTCTGGTAATCGGCGAACGTGATGGACTGCTCCTCCACGTTGCCGTCCTCGTCCTCAACCTCCATGGTGGCCACGGCGTGCGAGGCTTGCGCCTGCTCGTCGAAGTCGGCGACGATGGCCTGCGCCTCCTCGTATTCGGCCATGGCGTCTTCGTAGTCGGCCACGGCGTCCTCATCGGCACCGTCTTCAGGCGCCTCAGGCTCCTCGGCGGCTAAGGCGTCGAGCACCTCCTGCGATGCATCGGAAGGCAGCTCGGACTCTTCATCCTCGCCCAGAATGTTCTCGACATAAGCCACAACCTGGGAATGCGCATCCTCGTATTCCTCGGTGGCCTCGTCGAACGCGGCGTTGCCGGTGTAGAGCCAGCCATCGCCGGAAATGCCGTCGTTGGCCCAGTCAGTCACCACGCCGCCGCCGACGGAAACCGCCAGCCAGTACACGAAGAACATGATGACGACGAAGATGGGCAGGCCCAGCCAGCGATTGGTGACCACGCGGTCGATCTTTTGCGAAGTGGTCAGGCCCGTACGCGTGCGCTTGACGGTCTTGTCCACAACGTGGCTGATGGCGTCGTAGCGCTCGGCAGTGATGATGGATTCCGCATCATCGTCGAGCTTGTCCTCGATGGAGGTGCGGATAGCGGAGATGGCGTCCAAGTCGGCCTGAGACAGCTTGAGGTCGGCGATGGTTTTGTCCTCGGCCTCGAACAGCTTGATGGCGTACCAGCGAGCCGCGCTGGGGGCCACCTTATCGCCAAGCACGCCCTCGATCTTGACAAGCGCCTCCTCGACGGCGGCGTCGAAGGTCATCTGCGACGCGGGGACCTTCTTGGCGCGAGCGGCATCGATGGCGGCCTTGACGACGTCCTCCATGCCGCGGCCCTTCAGCGCCGAGGTGGGGACGATGGGGCAGCCAAGCTCGCGGGACAGACCGTCGATGTCGATCTTGTCGCCGTTCTTCTCCACCAGGTCCATCATGTTCAGCGCGATCACCACAGGGATGCCCAGGTTCAAGATCTGGCTGGTCAGATACAGGTTGCGCTCAAGATTGGTGGCGTCTACCAGGTTGATGACGGCGTCGGGGCCGCCTTCGAGCAGGTAATCGCGCGCCACGATCTCCTCGGGCGAATACGGGGACAGCGAGTAGATGCCCGGCAAGTCCGTGATGGTCACGTCCTTGTCGCGCGTGTACTTGCCCTCCTTTTTCTCGACGGTAACGCCCGGCCAGTTGCCAACGTATTGGTTGGCGCCCGTCAGGTCGTTGAACATCGTCGTCTTGCCGCAGTTCGGGTTGCCGGCAAGGGCAATGCAGATTCCCATGATCTACCTTTCTTGCGAATCGATTCGGCTTCTTGCGCTGTTTTAGGTTTCGATGTCTCGCATCGTCCCAGTTCAGAAGTCACTTTGAGTTAGTTATTGGAAACTCGTTCCGGTAAAAAACGGCGCACTTGCGCCATTGCCCGTCGATTGCCGATACACCGGCTTGCTACGCCGGCAAGTCGCGCTAGTCGACGAGGATGCACTCCGCCTCGCTTTTGCGCAGCGACAGCTCATAACCGCGAACCGTCACCTCGATGGGGTCTCCAAGCGGCGCCACCTTGCGCACGTACACGCCGACGCCCTTCGTGATGCCCATGTCCATGATGTGGCGCTTAAGCGCGCCCTCTCCGCTCAAGCGACGCACCGTAGCGGATTCGCCGACCTGCACATCGCGCAGCGTTTTGCCCTGAATCTCGGCCATCTAGCCCTATCCTCGCTTTCTTTCGCTCTTTTCCACGCCCGTATGACGGCGGTTGCAAGACAACCGCACGAACGGTCGCAGCGCTATCCCGCCGCAACCGGGTTCGCCTGTTGCACCGGCGAATCGGCTATGCCGTTGCCGCCGAGGTGATGATATGGGACGCCGCTTGGCGACCGATGGCCACCTGGGCGCCTTTGACGGAGACGATCAAGTCGCCCGCGACGCCTGAGACCACCTTGATCTCGGCTCCTTCCACGAAGCCAAGGTTTTCCAGATGATGCTGCAGGTCGCCCTTCCCGCGCACTTTGACGACACGCGCGGACTCGCCCTCTTTCAGAAAGGAAAGCGGCATCTGCTGGACGGACACGCTTGAAGTTCGCGCAGCCTTCGCCGCAGCGCTCGCCATCGCAGTCTCCATGATGATCTCCCTTCATTTGTTAGACGCATACAACAGAAAGATGTTACCTCATTGTGACTTCTCATGGAAGCTTTGGGCAACTTTTTGTACGCTAAGGGAAATTTTCCAAAGTTTCACCACATTTACTTCGCAACAAGCAAAGCGCGGCGAAGGCGCCGGGCGCGCAGACGCGGAAAGCGTTCCGACTGCAAACCCGCTCTCCGCCCCCTTCCTGCCCGCATCCGTCGAAACTGCTCGCAGGCATTTCCCGCACAGGCCGAAAGCAGATTCCCTACGGCTAGGCGGCACGAGCCTCGGCATCGAGCCCGTTTGCCGAAAACGCCGTTCGCCACCGTTTGTCTGAAGAACGGGAAAATCATCTTCCATCTGTACTTTCGCAGGAATATTATGCGTACCGTGAATAATCCCCCTTTTCGCAATGCCGAAGGAGGCGCCAAGCCCATGCAAGAGAATCGCTATATCGATACGCGCGGATGCGTCGACCAGCCCGTTGAATTCACCGAAGCCGTTATCAACGGCCTGGCAGATGGCGGCGGACTGTATGTTCCGCAGCATATCCCCGAGCTTGCGCTCGATGAGATCTGCGAGTTGGCTCAACTGCCCTATGCGCAGCGTGCAGCGCGCATCTACAAAGCCTTCGGCGTCGATCTTCCCGCTCAGGCGATCGACGAGCTGATGGCCCAGGCCTATGGCGACAACTTCGACGACGAGCGCATCTGCCCCATCACCTCCCTTGATGCCGACACCCACGTCCTCGAGCTGTGGCACGGCCCCACCAGCGCCTTCAAGGATATGGCGCTGCAGTGCCTGCCGCGCTTCTTCAGCGCATCGGCAGCCCAGCTACGCGAGCAGGGCAAGCTCGACCACGACTTCCTTATTTTGGTGGCAACGTCGGGAGACACCGGCAAGGCCGCCCTTGAGGGCTTCCGCGACCTGCCCCATGTCTCCATCTCGGTCATGTATCCCGACGGCGGGGTGAGCGACATCCAGTACCGCCAGATGGCCACGCAGCGCGGATCCAACGTCAACGTGTGGGGCGTGCGCGGCAACTTCGACGATTGCCAGACGGGCGCCAAGAACGTGTTCGGCGACGCGGCCTTCGCCGAGAAGCTGCTCTCCGAGCACGGCGTCTCCCTCTCTAGCGCGAACTCCATCAACTGGGGCCGCCTGCTGCCGCAGGTGGTGTACTACGTGTCCGCCTACTCGCAGCTGGTCGCCGACGGAAAGCTTGCAGCCGGCGCGCCGCTTGACGTATGCGTGCCTACCGGCAACTTCGGCAACATCCTTGCCGCGTACTACGCCAAGCGCATGGGAGTTCCCATCGACATGCTGTACTGCGCCAGCAACGAGAACCGCGTGCTCACCGATTTCATCAACACCGGCACCTACGACGTGTCCGACCGCCCGTTCGTGCTGACCCCCTCCCCTTCCATGGACATCCTGGTCAGCTCCAACCTGGAGCGCCAGCTGTTCGAGCTGACGGGCCGCAACCCCGAAGCGATCGCCGGCTGGATGGCGGACCTGAAGCAGCAGCGTCGCTTCCGCGTGGACGAGGACACGTTCAAGGCCGTTCGCGAGCACTTCGCCGCCGACAGCGTGGACAACGCCGAGTGCCTGCGCACCATCAAGGAGGTGCTCGACAAGCACGACTACCTGCTCGACCCGCATACCGCCGTGGCATACCGCGCCGCACAGAACCTGCGCGGCGAAAACCCCGTGCTCATCGCCAGCACCGCCCACTGGGCCAAGTTCGGCAACAACGTGTACCGTGCCCTGCACGACATGCAGCCCGACCAGCCCCTGCCGGAAAACGTGGCCGCGCTTTCCGGCTGCGGCCTTAACGACCTGGTCGCCGATGAATCGGGCCACCACGACGTGCCGCGCGGCTTGGCCGAGCTCGACGATCTGCCCATCAGGTTCACCGAGGTCATCGACGGCACCACCGAGGATATCGAGAGCGCGACGAAGCGGTTTCTCGCTGCCTTGGGCAACGAATAGCGGCACACGAGGGGAACCGAAGGACCATTCATGAGCAAACTATCCAAGCTTAAACCGATCGTCAGGCTTTCCGTGGTCAATCCCGACACGGAAAGCAACTCGGTGTTCGGCCGCGGCATCGCCAGTCTGTGCATCGGCGTGCGCGACACCGGCTCCTTGAACGCTGCAGCCAAGAGCATGGGCATGGCATACAGCAAGGCATGGCGCATCATCAAGGACACGGAAGCAGCTCTTGACGTGCAGCTTCTTTACCGCGATGGCGCCCATGGGAGCCGACTGACCGAAGATTGCGAGCAGATTCTTTCCGCATATCAAGCCATCGAGGAGCAGCTTCAATCGCAGGCAGAAAACAGCTTCGAAGAGCAGGTTGATGGCCAGTAGCCGATAGCCGCTCGCCCTGCGCATCATCTCAGGGTTTTCAACGATTACGTGCAGGGAAGGCGAATCGGCCTTATCTCGCATTTTGCGATGCGGCGCTGGCGCGCATCTTGTCAAGCGCCCCATTTGACGATATTCGAAAAATAATTAAGAAATCTCTTGTGCATAATAATTGTAGGT
>CAJMPP010000013.1 GCA_905215325.1 uncultured bacterium
AGCACGCTTGTTGGATTTACTTCGCAGACCTCTCCCAACTTACGCTGTTCCCAAGGGTCAGTGAAGCCGGCGAAACGGATTTCGGGCACATTGGTCTTTTCCGCCATGCTATTCACCTCCCAACAGTTTTCGCAGCTCAGCAATGCCCGCCATATCGTGCTCGTTGCCCGTGAGCTGGCCCAACATCGCCGCCAACTCGATTTCCGCCTCAGTAATCTGATTGCATACGTCCGAATAGGTTGTCGCGTACTTTGCGTTCAGTGCGACTACCTTTGCGATGAAATCGCTTACGACAGCATTGGGCAACTCGAGCAAATCAGATTGCAGCGGATCAATCCACTTCGCAGCAAGCAATTCGTCGCACTGAGCGTCGGTCAGACTCTCGATAACCTCTTTGGTCTTCTCCTCGAGCGCGACAAGCATCTCCTTGCTTGCCTTTTTGAGCGACTTCTCCTCGTCGAGCAGGGCTTGAGCGCGCACGAGGCCCTGCTCGAAGTCGCCGTTCGGATGCTTGCCAATGCTTTTCACGGCCTTCTTGAGGGATGTCGCAACGAACGCGCCGTCATCGCTAAAAATATCGCTCGAGCTCTTCTCCTCCTCATCGAGGTTATCGAGAATCTCGTCAAGCTCTTGGGAGATCTCACTTAAACGGGAATCGCACACGGAGATTTCCATGACATCATTGGCGAGCAGCTGTTCTTGGACGAGCGCAAACGGCAAGATGCGGCCCGTCCAGCCATCCTGCACCTCGACGTCTTTGCCGTTCTTCTTTTTCATCACCATATTCGGATCGACTTTGCGCACGGCCCCTTTGCCCTCGGTTTGAATAACCTCGAGGTCACTGGAAATGACCGTCCACGCATCATCGAGAGCCTGATAGGCATCGTATCCGTCAACAAGCAAGACGCCAGAAAGAGCATCGCAAAGCCGCGTTGCAATATGCTCCTCTTCTGCCACGGCATCGACCTGCGACGCATCGTCCACCAACCTCTTTCGCAGCTCCGCAGGCAGATGAACCAATGCATCCCGATAGCCAGTCAAATAAGAAACAACATCGGCATTCGCCTTCACCGTTGCCGCCACGTCGTCCGCCACAGCCGCGAAGCACGACCCGCCACCATCACCGTACAGCTGGCCCTTCAGGCTCGGCCACACCTTCCAGTAGCGATCGAGAGCGTCGATCTCGGCTTTCGGAACTCCGCCAAACATAGTGGCGTACATGTCCCAGCTCTCAGCAGCTTCGGATGAATCCACATAGCGCGGGATGTTGAGGTTGTAATTGTTGGCGCGTATCTCGTCGATGGTCACTAAGCGGCTGAACTTGTCAACGGTCGCCCCAGCAGTAACCGCGTCCACGATGCGGCGTATATCGCTCGCACGAAGCTTATTGTTCTTACCTTCCTTCACAAAATGCCTCGATGCGTCCACCACCAGCACGTCGCTGCTCTCACGCTGTTTGCGGAGCACCATGACGATGGTCGGAATGCCGGTACCGAAGAAAATGTTGGCAGGAAGACCAATGATGGCCTGGATATGACGGTTCTCCACCAGGTTCTTGCGAATGACGCCTTCCTCGCCGCCGCGGAACAGCACGCCATGGGGCAGAACGATGCACATGATACCGTCGGGGCGCAAATGATACAAATCATGCAAAAGGAAAGCGTAGTCAGCTTTGGATTTGGGGGCGACACCGAACTTGAAGCGCTGATCGAGTTCCTTGTCTTCCGGATCCCAGTTCTGGGAGTATGGCGGGTTCGACACCACGGCATCGACGAACAGCAGGCTGTAGGTCTCGTCCTTGTTCTCGACCGTATCGAACCAGGGCCAATCATCTTCGAGCGTATCACCATTGCGCGCTACAATATTGTCGGGGAGTATTCCGCGCATAACCAGATTCATACGCGTGAGGTTGTACGTGTTCTCCTTAAGCTCCTGCGCATAGTATTTGATGGAGTCCGGGTCGCCGCTGCGTCGCGCCACGGCCTTGCCGATATTTATAAGCAGCGAGCCCGAACCGCTCGTGGGGTCGTAGATGGTGATGTTTTCACGTTCGGCCAGGTGCCACGAGACTATCTCGCTCATGAGCATGGACACCTCGTGCGGCGTGTAGAACTCTCCTGCTTTCTTGCCAGCGTTGGCGGCGAAGTTGCTGATGAGGTACTCGTAAATGAAGCCGAGTACGTCGTAGTCCTGGCGACCGTCCATCGGGATGTCCTTGATGAGGTAGATGAGGTCGCGAGCGGCCTTGGACTGGCTCCGTGCGTCAGTGCCGAGCTTGGAGAGACCGGTCCGCAGCGTGTCGAAGATGCCGTCGAAGACACGCTTGCGGGCAGGGTCAATGTTGCGGCTAAAGGCATTGAGGGCGTCGCGAACGTTCGAAATCTCGAAGTCGCCGCCCTTGGCGACCCAAGTGGAGAAGAGGTTCTCGTAGGCGATGAAGTAGCCGCATTCGCTCTTGACGAACTCGACCGTCTCCTCATCGCCTTCCACGAGGCTTGGCAAATCTTCCTCAGCGAAATCACGCGCCTTCAGGCGGGCGATTTCGGTTTCGGAGAGAAACTTGTAGAAGATGAAGCCCAGGATATAGTCCTTGTATTCGTTTGCCTCGATTTTCGAGCGCATCTTGTTGGCGGATTCCCATATCTTTGATGCCAATTGCTGCTTGTTCATCTACTTATCCTCGCTTCTGTAAACTTGGTTGAGCGTCTCGCCGTCGTTGTTCACCCATTCGATCCAGCCATTCTGGCTGCCGCCAAGCACGAACACGGCGGCAGCACTGGGTGTCGGGAATTCGAGGTCCTCAGTAAGGTCCGCGATGCCGGTAATGCTGTCGAACATTTCGCTGCGCAGTGTCGCGACGCTCGCATTCTTCAGCACAGACTTGGAGAGGTTCACCTTCGAGCCGGCGAGAACCGTAAAGTGTCCAGTGGTCTTATCGTAGCGCCCTGTTCCACGTATCCCGTTCTTCTTCGTATGGAAGACGGCCGTAGCGCCGGCAGGGCCCTGATCGATTCTGTTCAGGTCGTATCCCAGCGCCGCCATCCTGAATAGGATTCGTTCGTGAAGGCGCTCAACCGCTTCCTCCTTGTACGGGTCGATATAAGGCTTGGGCGTGTCAGAATTATCGGTTTCATACGATCCATGGGTGCGAACGTATTCGATAGCCTTGGCTTCCAAAACGTCTAGGGCATCTTTGCTGATGTTCTGGTCATCGTCGAGAAACATGACCGCTTTATTCCAGAACTCCTTTTTTGCCTTGTGAGTGTCAAGACGCGTGATTCCTTGAGTAGTCTTGCCAGCATAAACACGACTCACGTTGCCGTGATCCTCATCCAGCAGATAATAAATACCGCGTTGTGGGATATTGGGCAGCGCCTTCGCCTCGGCGAGATCCTCCCTTGGGATAATGATGGTAACCAGCGACTCTCCCTCAACACGGCAGATGCGGATGCGATCCGGCTGCGCATCGATAAACTGAATCGTGAGGGTCTTGACTCGAATCACGCCTCTATGCCCCCTTCTTCGCGAGTTCTTCAATCGTGCAGGTGCGCACAAAGGCCGAGAGGATCATGCCGCAAAGGGAGGCCCCTTCTTTCGCCGCGGCGCGCAAAGCGTCATGGATGCGCAGGACCACGGAGACCTGGTCGCCGTCTGCCGAGTGGCACCTTATGTCCGTCTTACAGGCTTTGGGTGCAACCAGCTCCGTGCAGCTCCCCATCGCACGCTCCTTGCATGTTAAGTGCATTGCATTACTTTAAAGCATTATATGCTATGACCTGCTGCAATCGGCTCTCGTAGGCGACGTCGCAGCCTGAGCACCGCGCTTCAAAGGAACCAGAATCGTCCTGCCGTTAGGCAGTCTTTCGACCTTTCCATGCATCGCCAGCTCGATGAGACAGGACTTGCTGATGGTATACTGCCCTTCCTCGCTTTCGAGCGCGCTGCGGCGTCCTCATCTCGGACGTTCCGGTTTTCGCCAGTGTAAGAGTAGATAGCGATTTCATCGTCCTCCACCTCAAGCCGGGCGTGTCCCGCATAGCCAAGCGACACCGGCGCACCTCTCTTCCGAAATATCGCGCCTCATGCGCTCCGTAAGCTTATCCAAGTCAGCAAACTCGCTTCGGCGGTAGGCAAACGTCGTGTAGGAAATTGGCGGCTTGCGAACGAACAACGAAAAGTAAGCAAGCATAGCCTTGCGCTGAGACATGCCAAAGTTGGCATAATCCTTGTGGCCGTTTACAAGAGGCTCAGAATGGAACGGGATATTGGGAAGATCAGCCCTTGCGAGCCTTGCTTCGTAGCCCGTGACCGCCTCGGTAATGCTCTCCGCTTGATCATGGAAGACGAGCGTAAGCAAATAATAGCCGCCATGGACCGCAATGAAATCAAAAGCGCCTACGCGGCGGCGCACTCCTCTGAAAGCAAACGGAAAGTTGCCACCAGTGCTGGCCGGGTCCATCGCTTCGCCCGATGACTTATCAACGCAAGGTGGCGGCGGCTACGCACCTAACAGGTCCATGAGCTCTTGCTTGCTGTGCGCATCGACCTTCGTGTAAATGTGCTCAAGCAACCATAGCGTTCGATACAAACGCACAAACGCAAAACCCGCAGGTGGGGAATCCTTACCTGCGGGTTTCGCGCGCCTGAAGGCCAAGCGAAGCGCAACCTACCAAGGACGCTCATCCCGGTATCTCGCCAAACCTGTAACAGAATTTTACAGTTTCAGGCGAAAGCTGATAAAATCTGTTACAGGTTATGAAAGGCGGTGCACAAATGGCGAACGCAACCATCGCAACCCTCATCGAAGATTTCCACGCAACGGTATTGCCGGCGCATCTCAAGCGGATGGTCGACCGCGACCTCAGCCTTGGCACCCCGTTCGATCCTGCACCTGGCAACTTGGTCAAAGTGGTCGTGGGCATGCGGCGCTCGGGAAAAACCTACCGATTATTCCAGCAAATACGCGACTTGCTGAACTCCGGCATCAAGCCCGAGCGAATCTGCTACTTCAATTTCGACGACGATCGCCTTCGCCCCTTCACGGCCTCTACTATCGACGAAGTGCTGGAGACTTTTTTCGAACTGCACCCATCAAGCCGCTCGCAAGGGACTTTCCTCTTCTTCGACGAAATCCAGGAAGTTCCCAATTGGGATATTGCTGCGCGGCGCATCGTCGATACCGAAAAAATCACCATGTACGTAACGGGGTCGTCATCCCGTATGCTTTCCACCGATGTAGCAACGGAATTTCGCGGCAGATCGATCGCTTACGAGCTGCTTCCGTTTAGCTTTCGCGAATACGCCCGCTACCACCACGTGCTCGAAGACCGGCAAGGAATGTTCGACAAAGAACAGCAATCGCTTCTGAAGCGGGCGTGTCGGGATTATCTCGTGCAAGGTGGCTTTCCCGGCGTTCAAATGCTCGATGACAACGAACGCGCCGGCGTACTGCAAAGCTATGCGCAGTTCACAGTTGCTCGCGACGTCGTTGAGCGCCACGGTTTTTCGAACGCGGCGTTTGCGCGGAACCTGGCAAGGATCTCGCTTGCTTCAAGCGGACGCGATTTCTCCATCAGCAAGATAGACGGCATGAGCAGAAGCGCAAGGCTATTCGCCCGGGCGCGCAACCATTTCGGCCATCATCGATGCCTTCGAAGACGCGCATCTGCTTCATCAGGTGTACGAGTTCACCCATTCCGCGCAAAAGGTCCGCCTGGGCGGCTTCAAGGTGTACGCGGAAGACCCCGGTTTGCTGTGCGCGCTGACTCCTGCAACAAGCGATGGCCTGACCAGAGCGCTTGAGACGGCTGTGTACCTGGAAATGAGACGTCGCGCATCTTCCCTCATGGGATTCATCGCGTTGCTGAAGTTGAAATCCGGCAAGAAGGTAGACTTCATCGAAGGCGATGAGGCGTTTGGAATTGCCTACGAGCTGATACAAGTGTCTCTGAGCATGAAAAACGAAGCTACGCGCCAGCGCGAAGTCTCCGCGCTGCAAGAAGCCATGGCGCGCTTCGAAAAAGACGAGGCAACCGTAATAACGCTCGAAGAAGAAACCGACATCAACGTCCCCGAAGGCGTGATTCGCGTAATGCCAGCCTGGAAATGGTTGTTGGGATAAGAAGCCCCGTATCGCAATACTGAATTGGGGCTTCTAGTTTCTTCGCCAGAAACCCCAAAAGCTACGCTCTATAGGATGGTCCTCAATCATCGACTTCGATAATTTCGTAATCGCATCCACTTTCTATGCTGTCATTAGGATACTCGCCAGGGTTCGATAAATGTAATACTTCACCGCCCTCGTTAAAGCAAGAGCAACCGTATAACCCAGCTTCATCAGCCTGCTCTTCAGTTTCGTATAATTCGTCTTCTTCCTCGATGGTTCCATTAGGATAATGAAACACCAGTTTATAAGGCATAGCTTCACTCCTATCTCTATCCTAGCAGGTTGGGATTGCTAACTTGATTATACTTAGCGTCGATTGAGCCAACGATCACAAGAGAACAATTCTCGGGATATGGCGCTCCAATCCAACCTGCGGCCTGAATGAATCCTGACTCGATGCGGCACAACGCTCAAGCAGATAAATACTCATCAAGGAACGAAATCACCTTTTTACCTGCTTCTTCGTTCTCGAGTTCGAAGACCCATTTGTCCGTGTCGTAATCGAGGACATCTAAGAACCAGCGTCGTTCGGGGCCGGGCGTTAGCGTAGCGCCAAGAATCGCGCCTCCGACAGCGGCAACAAACTTTCCGGGTGTTAATGCCCCGATGATGCCGCCAATCGACGCGTTGCGCAGCCAATCAAGTCCAGCGTCTTTCTCTTTCGAATACACCGATGCATTTCGCACGCGAATCGGGACTTCGGGGTCCAGCGGCACCGGAGGCTCGTCGTCAAACGCGCCTGCAAGCTTCGCTAGCCATCCTTTGTCGAGATCAGGCTCGTTGTTCATCAGCTCAAGCCCTCTATGGGAGAGACGGAGGTATTTCTCCGGTCCCTCTACCACCCTTTGCTCGTGGTCGAGTTCGATTCGATGGACGCGAACATACGAAACGGCAATGTTGTTGTCTTCGGAAACCATTCCGTCTCGATAACGAGGCTCCGGTAGCTCCGGCGCTTTAGACTGCTCGTTAAATCCCGCCAGCTCGCTTGCAGCCCCCTCTACAAGATTCGCTGCTACGCCGACGGCACCTGCAGCAACGTCTGCAGCACCTTTAGCCAAACCACCAACTCCTTTGCCGACGTCATTGGCAAAGGCAAAAACATCAAACGGTGCCCCCATGAACAACCTACTTCCCTATTGTTTTCCAAACGACCCGAAGAATTTGCCGATATTGCCAACACCCTCAGCGATGGCGGACCCAACTTGAGCAGCCCCCTCTGACACAAGGTCTAAGCATACCGGTCATGAGCTGATTCTTCGATACGTTCAAAGCTCGCGTGTACCAGTGCGGGGTATCTCGAGTTCGTATGCTTAGGCTCTCTAAGACGGTCTCGCACATCCTTGTTCTCCGACAAACTTATTTCTTGCTCATGTTCGGTATCAGCAAAAGAAGGTTTGACGCTTCCGGGCTTGGCTTTGATTTCTACCGTTCTCCGTTGCCCATGTTTTCGATTATGATTTGCTCTCCATCGGTAATGAGAGCTACAGGCTTGTTGAAATACCCATCGATCATACGAGCCTCATCTGCAAAAAGCGTTGAATCCGTGCACTCGTTCTTGCGAAACTCGTCCAGCATCTTCTCGACAGAGTCTTTCGTAACGTTTTTCAAAAACTTGCTCGCACCATCAAGAGCATCGTCTACTGGCCCTTGGCGAATTATTGGAATGCTCCCGATGACGCCTCCCAGAAAGCCTGCGGCATTAGCAACGCCGCGAACTGCTTGGTTGTCGATTGCGGTATACGCACATTCCTGCAATTGGTGAAGGCAAGAATCGAAGAATCCCCGATAACGACTATCACATTCGCTCAGGTCATCGAGCAACTTGCCAATCGTCTCTTCCCGATAATCCCCCATAAGCATCATCTCCAAGAAAGATGCGTAAGAGTAAAGATAAACCGCCGATCTGTAGCTACCAAAAAATTTTTGAACCTTATCGAACTTGTTTGGCGCAAAATTGAAGTGAACGAATTCGCGCTCCTCAGCCTTTTTTCGAGAAAGCGCCTTGTAGAAGTCGATATTTGCCAACGCCTCTCGTTTTATATCTCCCACCTGAACAAGCTTTGCATGAATGAATGATTCATTGTCTAAATTTAGCTTATAGGCGTTTGTGATGTCCGACAAAGTGGATAGATCCGCTTTCATATGAGCCTGCTTGTCAAGCTCGAGAAAGCCTAGTATCTCATCGGCGGTTTTCTGCAGATGATCAAGCTTCTTGTTGATTTGGACTGTCATCGCCGTAATAAAAATTATCGCAGGAGCAATCGTTGCAACACCGGCTCCTGCTGCAACACCGCCAACCGGTATCCACCGAGCTTGGCCAACGATAGCGTTGCCGTTCATAATTGCGCCGAGATTACCGAAATCGTTCGCCTTAGCCAAGACGCCACCGGCTGCACCATTCGGGAACACGCATTGGTACAGCTGCCCCGTGGTTTTTGAAGCCTCCGCTATTCCTTGAAGAGCCTGCATAATGGAAGCGGCTGCTCCTCCATACTCGGCGATGTCCCCTATCGGAAAAGAGACGGTTTTGGCCTCGTCTTGCAACGATATTTCACGGTCAACGGGAACGAATTCGATTTCCACAAGCCGATGAGCAAGTTCTTTTCTGTTTGCCTCGTAATCCATCGTTTGCTCCTTTGCAAGAAACACCAAGTTATTATTGCTGTTGCTTCCATTCGCGGTAGCGGTCGACATCTTCATGAACTTGAGATAGGGCAAACGCGACAACAGCAGCATCGTCAACATAGCCAATGCCAGGTGTCTTATCGGGAATAAGGTCAATTGGTGATACGACATACAAAATCGCAATCACAATCGCGATGATGGTATTCAGGGGAACTTCTTTGTACCTACCATTCACATAATCGGTAGCCATGCTTCCCATGGTACGCAAATCATCAGCGCAATCGCCAAGAGCCTTAGTCGTATGCTCGAAGAAGTACTGCAGTTGATTCACAAGGTCATTGAGTTGCGCAGCATTACCCGTCAGGTTCGCCGCTTGCCCCCTCAATGAATTGAATGCTTGTTGGACTGCTTCTTGCGCTATCATCGCTGTCCTTTCTATGCGACTGAGACAATGCCCGACTCCGCTTCCCGTGCGGTTCGTTTGGGCGTTTGGTTACTGACTTGCTATAGCAAGTCACCCTAAACATTGTAGCTTTTACGATGCGCTTATGAGCACGGACGAGCGAAGAAAGCGGATGGGCGCGCGCATCAAGGCGTTACGGGAGCAGCAGGGGCTGTCCCAGCGCAAGCTTGCCCTCATGATTGGCTCGAACCAGACGCACATTTGGCAAATCGAGAACGGCACTGTGAACGTGGGACTCGACCTTTTGTGCCGCCTCGCCGATGCCCTTGAAGTTAACGTACGCGACTTGATCGACTTCTAGCCGGCATCCACCTCGATAATTCCGCGCATACCCAACAGGCTCCGCACACGCCAACCGAGCCAAATCAGGCCGACGCTTTCGCATCGGCCCGCATCTAAGACTTGCTAACTGGTAGGCGCTCCTCGAATCGCACAAGCATCAGGATTTCAACTTGGCCACTTTCAGGTCTAGCGATTTCACACTTTGGCTGCTCACAAGGTTATCGTATTCCGTGCCGTCGGCTTTCTTGCTAAACTCCATGGTAATCATGGTGTTCGGTTGCATGCTTTGCCCAACTACCACATAATCAGCCAACGAATCCTTGTCATCGAGCTCGATATAGCTTCCATCGCTGGCTAGCACATTCATCGTGATGTATCCGCTACCATAATGATCGGCAAGCGAGCCCGCCATACTGATATATCCGCACGAAGCAAGATTGCGCCCAACGTAATCCCGCAACGCACGCGTGTACTTATCTGGTGAGGAATCGATTGCGGTCATGCACGGTGCCGTACCGTCGGCTTCCCCGATTTTCTTTACCGCAAGCACTATCTCTTCCTGAGACTCGCTTGCCACAAGATTATCGTATTCGGTCCCATCTTCCTGCTTCAAAAACTCAAGCTTGATCTCTATATTGGGTTTCAGATTTTGGTCGTAAACAACGTACTGCTTCAGACTCTCTTCGTCCGTCGGGTTAATATACGCTCCTTCAGCGCTGACGTAGACGATCCCCAAGGTGCCGCTACCATACCGGTCGTGACGCAACTCGTCTAAAGCGGTATAGCCAACAGATGCCGCGTTCATTCCGCGGTAGTCTTTGACGTACCACGTATGCTTATCGGGAGAAGGCTTAATCGGTTCGCTTTGCTGAACAGCCGTTTCCTGCTGGGCCTCGCTAACTTCCTGCTCGACGTTTGATTGCTGGTCTTGAGGTGCGGCACAACCAGCAAGCGCAAGAGCTAAGGCAAACATTGCGGCGCTTGCTGCAACGATGATCGACTGTTTCATAATGGTTCCTTTCGGTCGTATTCCATATAGCCGCGAACTAACGAAGCGTCCGCAAAAGCAGCTCGTAGGCTCCCGGCCCAAGCCATACATCAACAACAACGGACATGCCGGGTGCATTAAGTGCCCAGTTCAGAATTGTCTTTGCAGCAACATGCGACACGTTGTAACGTCCATGGATGTCGTCAATCGCGCCTGCAAGCGCAAGCGCGGCGCACACTGATGCTTCAGAAGAATCAACATTCTCCGCAAGTGGTGCAAAAGAGCGAATAAGCCACCCGCGATGGGCGGCACAGCCGGCACACATACCGTCCTGCCTTGCTTCTTCATCTGCCACCTTGCGAAGGGTTTCAACCACCTGCGCATCGATTTCGTTCTCGGCAAGCTCGCCAGCCAACAACGGTTCTTCACCTTGCGAAGCCATCAGCAACGCTCGCGCAGCCAGGAGCTGCCCCGCAACCTCTTCTTGTCGTTCTTTGAGTCTTTCTATGTGTACCGCCAGCAGCCCGGGTTCTTCCTCGCTTCCAATTGCTGGGCGCTTGCGCAGCTTTTCACCGATTTCGGGGAGACTCAGTCCCTGCTGCTTTTCCAGACGGACCACGAACAGCGTTGCGACTTCACGTGCGCTATAGGTTCTTCTTCCCCATGTGCTGTCCTGGGGTTGTACAATACCCAGCCCTCCTTTCCCGTTGTAGCAGCAGCGCTGGATGTCGCGCCGTGGCAATCCTGTCAGGCGCTCAACCTCGGAAATCGTCCAGCCACCGTGTTCGTGTGCGTTGTTCATGTGCCGCCCTCCCGAGTTCCAGCAAATCTGTTCAACGCTTGAACAGCAAGCAGGATTCGGTGATGAACTCGTAGAAGTTTTCTCAGCTTTGACCTCCCGCGCTTTTGACTGCGAAGGGTTTGGCGTTCGCATATGCAGTCCTTTCCTTTAGCGACTTCGGCCCCAAGGGCCCTTTCGCTATAGGGCGTGCAAAAACTGCGAATCAGGCCGATCAGGCGTCAAGGGAGCGAGTGCAGCAATCTTTTTCAACCGAAACGCACCTTATCCAGTAACCTTCGGCAGTCGAAATGCCCTCTGCACCCCTGCCTGTAGTTGGCGTGCAAAATCACCGAAGAGGCGTAACGATTTCTCGCTGCTTTCCATAGCTATTTGCTAATGAAGTGGTTTGGCGTGCGCAAGTTCACGCTGCTTGCACTCGGCGCGTTCTTCGTCGGCTCGCTCATAAACAGCGTTGCTCCGAGTTTCGAAATTATGCTGGCAGAGCGCCTCGAGCAGGGCATGGGCACCGGTCTGGGCCGATGATGTTCTCGGTGGTGCTCAAGGTGTTCCCATCAGTAGAGATCGACGCGGCCATGAGGCTTAAGGCGTTCATCATCATGTTCGGTCCCGTCATCAGCCCAACCCTGTCGGGCATGCTGCTTGGCGTTTTCAGCTGGCGCGCCATCTTCTTCACGTCCACGCTGGTGCTGGCCGTGGCCGCGCTGGCGGCGAGCCGAGCAATCTGCTTCCGCTCGGCTCGCGTCTGTTTTATGGCACCAGCACCATTTCGGGGCTTTCGCGCGCGAGAATCTGCTTTGCGTGCACCACCGCGCCAAGATAGCGCTCCATGAGCTGGGCGAACTCATCGAGCGCCGTCTGCAGGTCGTCCGTGCGGGTGGGGTCGACGCGATTTTCCTCGCCGATTATCAGGGTAATTTGCAGATATGCTTTCACGTGGCAAGAAGCCGAACGGTAAGAGGCCGGTGCAAGAGACGGAAGTCGTGCGGTGTGCTGGGCGCCTCCGCGTCAATGGCTTTAAAGCCCTTTTGTTCCGCGAAGAATCGTTCATAATGTCCGCCCCTGGCCAAAAAGTGCGATTATTCGCAGCTGAAGTATAAAGATCAAGGTGCATCACTTCATGAAATGAAATATATGAGTAACAAACGATGAGTTTTCGGCAATAATCGCGAAGTCACCAGCGTAATGAGTGGCAAAGTGCAGCTAAAGCCCCAGATTCGATAGCAAAAACCGCGAAGAATCGTCCGTTTTGACCCTAGACGGCCAAAACGGACGATTCTTCGCTCTCGCACTTTTGCGCCTTCCCGAGCCGAAGGAAAAAGGAGCGGTGGCGTGCTGCGGCCGGTGAATATATAGCAGAACAGCGTCACCAGCGCGTGCCTTTCTTTTGCGAAATCGATAAACGGGTGAACAGGGGACGGAGGTGTGTTCACGAGCGAACACACCTCCGTCCCCTGTTCACCCGTTTGCGCCGGCGGCTTCACCAAGGAAGCCGGCCATGAAGCCGATCGCGCCGACGTCCCTATTCGCCTGCTCGATCTTGACCCCTTCGCGCGCACCTATGTTGAGGTCTACGACAAAGTCAACGATAACGACCGCGCGATTCTCCCGCTCACCCGTATCCGGATGTCAGCGCAAAGGACGGCGTTCGCAAGCGTCAACAACTGCGTAAAACGATAAGCCTCTCGGACCCTTCCCGTTTCAATCGAGAAAGCTCCGAGAGGTTTCCGCTGCTCCTCGCCGCTGCATGAACGCACCTCCGTCCCCTGTTCAACTGTTCACCCGCGAGGACGCCGCGCTGCAACCGGGCGAGCCGTCCTGTCTCGCTTTCCACTTGCTACGAAGTCACGCTCAATATAGAAAGGGCCACCGAACACCCTTGGCGGCCCTATAGTTAATGCACTGAAACTAACGATTGCTAGCAATGCTAACGGAACCTAGCAAAGCTAACGCATGCCGAAAAAGCTAGCTGGACCTAAAAATGCTAACGCACGCAAACTTAAATGAAAGATGCTATCCGGTAGTGAACGAAAAGGATCCGGGAGGCGGCGATAGCAATACCCTCTTCAAGCCCGCCGCCCTCGATACCGCGGTTAGCAGCGTCAGGGGCTTCCCACCCCTAGCGCAACCTTGCGCTCTACGAGGCGAAGCGGGCGGCGAACGAGACAGGGGATGCGGCCGAGGGCAGAACCGTCACGCGTTGCGCCATGGCGGGCGCGTATGCGGTATTGGCCTCGCGAAGTGCGCGGCGGATGCCGGAGATCACGTCGCCGCGATTAGCCATCTCCGGCGTCAGCGCAACATAACCGGCAGGCTCCCCGGCAACGGAAGCCGGCATGTCGGACGTGCGCACAACCGCGGAATTGCGATAGAAAGCCGGCCACCACAAGTTTTGCGCCCCGTCGTTCACCATGTCACGATGCGCCTCATCGGAAAGCAGCATGATCGAATGGCCGAACGCGCGCTGAGCGCGGAACAGCGCACCGGCGATGCCGTCTGCGACAGCTTCCGGATATGCCATAGCGCTCGCATCGTTCGGCGTGCTCACGATGACCAACTTCGTGCGCGGGGTAAGCGCACACTCGAGCGCGACGAAGTCGGGCAGCATCGTTTCCTCGTCAAGCGGGACCTCAACCAGGCGAGCGCCCCGATCCTCGACGATCGCGCGATACGTCTTGCCGCAAGGCGCAAACGCGATCACTTCGTCTTCCGGCTTAAGCACCGCGTCCATAAACGCATTGATGCCGCTGTCGGCCCCGCCGGCCATGACGATGTCGGAAGCGGCATAGGAGGTGCCGAAACGACACTCCAACGAAGCGGCAACAGCCGACGCCGTGCCAAGACGTTCTTTCGTGAACTGCGAAACGAGCATTTCCTCTTCCCTTCCTAGCGCAATCTGCGCACGATGAAACCGCCCCAACGCATACGGCACAGGGGGCAACGTCGCCACTTCGCGACGATAACCACAACAATGGGGAAACATATAGAGCATCGAGGCATAACGCATGCCCGATGGGGAAGATCAAATACGCTCGAACGAGCAGATTGCTTTCGCAACGATTGGGATTGTAACGCACGCCACAAGAAGAAAACACCCCTGAGCGCCGATTTCCTCGCAAGCGGAAAAATCAGGGTAACACAACGTTTCCGCAGGTCAAATGCCCCTATAACCCAAAACTAGTGATGGAGTTTTACAAAGATACCCCGATTTGCACCAGTGTCCAGCTGTCGCGAAAAAGTGAGCAGGCGCAGCCTTTTGAGCGCCCTGCCGCTTCTCAAGCACAAGGGTGAACAGGGGACGTGCTCAATCCCGACCGCCAAACGCTTGCGCACAACAGCTATCAGCCATCCGAAAAGCCTCGTAGCTGGAAACGCCCACCCCCGTTCGCCCGTCTGCGCTAGCACAAGGGCTGGTTATAGGGATTGCCGCATAATCGCCCTCGCGTGATTGCAGCGAGCATGATAAAATAACAATGTATCAGCGAAGCCCGGTAGGATTAACGGTCACGGGCGGAGCCAGTATTAACGAGTTAGGGTCGGTTGCCGCCGACCCTTTCTATTTCTCCTGATCTTCGTCCACTCGCTTATTTTTCTTCCGCCCATAAAGATCGACAGCCACAACAAGCACCGCCAACCAATTCGATAAAACCGACGAAATGAAACTCAGAATTTCTTTCAGCATAAGGCATCGCCTCTTCCTACATACATAGGTCGAAGCTCCGCCCGCGTTGGACTTCGCTGGCTTCGCCAGCATAGCGAATATAGTACGTATGTTCTATCTTTCCGACACCGTGAATGTTGATTCAAATATAGCGAAACGCTCCCCTGACGCGCTCAGCCCCGGCGGTCCAAGGCACGCAACGCAACAGCGCCCGCCGTTCGCAGATGAACGAGGGACGGAGGCGTGTTCACGGAAGACGCCTGGTGAACTGGAGACGGACGCAAGGTTGTCCGCGCATCAAAAAGGACCGCGCAAGCGGTCCTTTCAGTCATGCAAGCTATTATGCCGAAGCGGGAGTTTACCCCTGATACCCGTACAGGTTACCTTCGCCCGTGTACTGCACCTCGCCGGTGCCGGACACGATGTGGCCAACGCGATAGGTCTTCTCGCCGGCTTCGGCCAGAGCGGCCTCGACTTCCTCGGCGCGCGCGGGGTCCACGATCAAGATCATGCCCACACCCATGTTGAACGTCTTGAGCGCCTGCGGCTCGGAAAGCTCGGCGGCGTCGCAGACGTACTTCGCCACGGCGGGCACGGGCCAGGCGCCCAAATCCACCTGCGCGTCCACGCGCTCGTTCAGCGCACGGTTGAGGTTCTCGGAGATGCCGCCGCCCGTGATGTGGGCCAGCGCACGCACGGCGCCCGGGCACGCCTTCAGCGTGGACAGCACCTGCTTCACGTAAATGCGCGTCGGTGTGAGCAGCGCATCGGCCACGGACTGGCCGCCCAGCGCCTCCACCGGCGCCAGCAGCTCTTCGCGGCTTTTGCCCTCCACGCACACCTTGCGAGCCAGCGAGTAGCCGTTGGAATGCAGGCCCGAGGATGCCAGGCCGATGAGCACGTCGCCCTCGGACACGCTTTCGGGATCGAGCATCTTCGGCTTGTCCACCACGCCCACGGTGAAGCCGGACAGGTCGTAGTCGTCAGGGTTCATGACGCCCGGATGCTCGGCCATCTCGCCGCCGATAAGCGCGCAGCCCGCCTGACGGCAGCCCTCGCCGATGCCGGCAACGACCTCGGCCACGTGCTCCTTGCGCAGCTTGCCGATGGCGATGTAGTCCAGGAAGAACAACGGCTCGGCGCCGCACGCCAGAATGTCGTTGACGCACATGGCCACAAGGTCGATGCCCACCGTGCCGTGCTTGCCGGCCAGCTGGGCCACCTTGAGCTTCGTGCCCACGCCATCGGTGCCTGAAACCAGCAGCGGCTCGGCCATATCCTTTGCCGCCGCGATGCTGAACAGGCCGCCGAAGCCGCCGATGTCGCCGACGACCTCCGGGCGATACGTGGAGTGCACCGTCTCCTTGATGGCGTCGACGGCGCGCGCGCCCTCAGCGGTGTCCACACCTGCTGCCTGGTACGTAACTTCCTGCTTCGTCACTGGATGCTCCTTATCTGATAGGCGGGAACCCAGCCAACCCTGCGGCCAGCGCTCCCGCACCGTTAACCTTCAAAACCCGGACACTTGGGGACGTACCCTTATCTGTCCGGTTTCGCGCGAACCGCGAACCGCGAACACACCTCCGCCCCCCGTTCGCGATCAGGGACTCGTTCCCGTCCACCAACTCCGGACACTTAGTCCTACGTCCCCAAACTGTCCCCTGTCCGGCGGCCCAAACTGTCCGGCGTGCTTGTGGTTGCTACACGCTGACTTGGGTGTTCTCGGCTTCTTGCGCTTCCTTTTCGTAGGCGGCTGCGAAGTCGGCCTTGGTCATGAAGCTGTTGCGCGCGGTGTAGGCGGGGATGTCCACGGGGTACTCGCCCGAGAAGCACGCCTCGCAATAGCCCGGCGTGCGCACGTCGGGCAGGCTGTCGCGCAGGCCCTGCAGGCTGATGAACGCCAGCGAGTCGGCGCCCATCCACTCGCACATCTCGTCGTTGGTCATGTTCGCGGCGATCAGCTGGTCGCGCGTGTCGGTGTCGATGCCGTAGAAGCACGGCCACATGACCTCGGGGCTGACGATGCGCATGTGCACCTCGGTGGCACCGGCGTCGCGCAGCATCTCGATGAGCTTCTTCGACGTGTTGCCGCGCACGATGGAGTCGTCGATAACCACCAGGCGCTTGCCGCGGATGACGGAGGGCAGCGGGTTGAGCTTCAGGCGGATGCCCAGCTGGCGCATGGCCTGCGTGGGCTGGATGAACGTGCGGCCAACGTAGCGGTTCTTCACGATGCCATCGGAATACGGGATGCCGCTTTCGAAGGCGAAGCCCATGGCCGACGGGATGCCGCTATCGGGCACGCCGAGCACCAGGTCGGCATCGGCCGGCGCCTCGCGGGCCAGGATGCGGCCCATGTTGCGGCGTGCCTGATAGACCGACTGGCCGTCCATGATGGAGTCGGGGCGGGCAAAGTACACATACTCGAAGATGCAGCTGGCGCGCTTGCGCGGCTCGACGCCCTGCTCGGAGGTGACGCCCTCCTTGTTGAAGCGCACGATCTCGCCGGGCTCGACGTCGCGCACGTATTCGGCGCCCACGATGTCCAGGCCGCAGGTTTCGCTGGAAACCACCCAGCCGCGGTTATCGGGAAGCTGGCCGATGCACAGCGGGCGGATGCCGTTGGGATCGCGGAACGCATACAGCGTGTCGGGGCTGGCCAGCACCATGGCGTACGCGCCCTCCATATACTGCATGGCGTAGCGGATGCCCTCGCGCAGGTGGTGCGTCTTCTGCGTGACGCTGCCGATGGCCTTGGCGGCCACCTCGGAGTCGGTGCCCGCGCGCAGCTGGATGCCCTCGTCGATCAGGCGGGCGCGCAGGCTGTTGGTGTTCACCAGGGTGCCGTTATGCGCCAGCGCGATGAGGATCTCGTCGATGGCCGAGATGTGCGGCTGCGCGGCCTCCCACGACGCCGCGGCGCCGCTGGTGGAATAGCGCGCGTGGCCCACGGCCACGTAGCCTTCGAGCGCGGCCAGGCGCGACTCGTCGAACACCTGGGTGACCAGGCCCAGGTCCTTCGACACCATGATGGTCTCGCCATCGCCCACGGCGATGCCGGCCGACTCCTGCCCACGGTGCTGCAACGCCTGCAGGCCGAAGCACGTCATGCGTGCAACGTCCTCGCCGGGGGCGAACACGCCGAACACGGCGCACTCCTCCTCCAGGCGGTCGGGGCGCTCTCCCGGCAGAATCGAGGTGCTCATGCTGCTGTCTCCTTTGCCGCTTCGCTGACGGCGGCCACGTCCTCGGGGTTGATGTTGCTATCATCGGCAACGACGCTGCTGGCCGCTGCTGTTGAACCGGATTCGTACGCGAACAGCACCCACCGGCCGTTGCTGGCCAGGTTATCGCAGGTGGAGAACGCGAACGTGTGCTTCATGTCGGCGGCAGAGGGAAGCCCCGCCACCGTGACGACGGAACGGTCGACCTTGTCCTGCACGTAAGCCTGGCGCTCCTGCTCGCTGGCGAACGCCGTTTGAGCCAAAGGATCGTCTGCCGCGCAATGCACGATGGAGAAGGTGGTGAGCTGGTAGTTCGCCGTGGGCGTGAACACATACACGGTGCGATGGCCGTTAAACGTGTCCGCGTCGCCGAAATCGGCGAAGGGCGAGAACATGGAGCCGTCGTTCATATGATGGCCGTACACGATGTTGTTCGCATCAGAAAAGTCAGCGGCGTTTGCCGCAGACAGGAAGATGCTGCCGAACGACACCCAGCTGGTCTGCCCGTAGAAGTCGGTTTTCAGGTAGTGTTCGTCGTCGGTGCCGTGCACGATGGGGAAGTTGACGGTGGTACCGGGAACGTAAATCCACCCCACCACGTCGGGGTTGATGGCCCGCAAAGCGTCCCAATCGACGGTGAAGCTTGCAAGGTCCATACGCTGAAGCGCAGCGGCATCGGGAGCATTGAAACCGATCTGCTCGAGCTGCTTGTTGTTCTGCTGGCCGTGCCAATAGCCGTAGCCGATGAAGGCCAGCGCGCCTGCGGCGCATACGAACACGATGAGGGAGATGATGAACACCACGCGCCACACACCGCCCGAGCGTTTGGGCTTGCGCCTGCCTTGGGAAACGGAAACGGGCCGCACGGGACCCTGCCCTTGCGGGGCTGCGTGCGCGCCGCGCGATTGCGCGCGGTTATGCTGGTATTCGGACAATTCACGCCTTCCCAAGCGTCGAAGCGCGAAAAACACGCAAGACGCCTCCGCAGTAGCTCGGAAACCTCATCTACCTAGTACATAGTACGAAACATCCCCAGGTCGGGGATACGCCGCCCGCGAAATGCCGTAAATCAACGCAGGATGTTCGAAAAACCGCCCAGCACCTGCAGGGCGCGGGCGGCAAAAGCCGCCCGACGGGCATTCGCGACGCCCTCCCCTCAAAGTGCGCCCGGGCCCGAACCCCTGCGGACCCGCAAGGATGTCCCGCGGACGCGCAAGCGCACCCTCACGCACCCTGGGCGCCGTCGGCTCACAGGCAGCCGCACGCCGCCCGCGCACGCGACAAGCCGAAAACGCGAGGGAGCGCACCGTGCACGACGCACGACGCGCTCCCTCGCCTCGGACTGCCGCTAGGCATTCCGCGTTCGGCCTATTTCTTCTTCATCTCGTCGAGAAAGCCCTTCAAGATGAAGCCGATGATCACGATGACTATGACCGCGACTATGACCGGAATCGTCCAACTTGGCACCATAACGCAACCCCTTTTCGTCTATTTGCACGCCGCCCGTCTCCTAAATCGGCCGGCGCCCTGCGCCCATGTGGTATCAAGCAATACTACCGCGCCTTCACTCGCCGTGCAACCGCACCTCGAGCGCGTCGTTGATGACCTCGAGCGCCTTGACACGGGCGAAGCGCTTGTCGTCGGACTCGAGCACGATCCACGGCGCGAACGGCGTGGACGTCAGGCGGAACATGTCCTCGACAGCGCTTTTGTACTGCGGATACTTGTCGCGGTTGCGCCAATCCTCATCGGTGATCTTCCACTGCTTGGCGGGGTCTTCCTGACGGGCGCGGAAACGGGCAAGCTGCTCGTCCTGGCTGATGTCCACCCAGAACTTCAGCAGCACGGCGCCCCAGCGCACCAGCTCCTGCTCGAACTCGTTGATCTCGTCGTAGGCGCGCGCCCACTGGGCGTCGGTGGCGAAACCCTCCACGCGCTCCACCAGCACGCGGCCGTACCAGCTGCGGTCGTAGATGCCCACGTGTCCCGCCTTGGGAAGGCGCGTCCAGTAGCGCCACAGGTGAGGGTGGGCAAGCTCGGGCTTGGTGGGCGCGGGGCTGGGGAAGATGGTGTAGGCGCGCGCGTCGAGGGCCTGGGCCACGCGCTTGATGGCGCCGCCCTTGCCCGCCGCGTCCCAGCCCTCGAACATGAGCATAAGCGGAACGCGCGCCTGGTACATCTCCATCTCCAGCTTGTTCAGGCGATTCTGCTGTTTTTTCAGGCGATCCTTGTACTCTTCGTGGTCGAGCACCAGGCCATGATCGACCTCGTCAAGGCTGGGAACCCTGTCCACGATGCGGAAGCGGCTGGCTCGCGGGGCGTGCGCGGCCTGCGCGGCCGCCTGCTCCGCGGCAGCTTGCGCCACGGCCAACTGCTGCTCGGGGGAACGACCCTCCAGCGGGACATCTTCCGCCGCACCGGCGCTGTTGGCCTGCGCCTTCGCGGCGGCCGCAAGGGCGACGGGGTCCTTCTTCGCGTGAAGCGCCTTGTCGAGCGCATCGACCAGCGTCTCGGCGATCTTAAGGTTGGCGCGACGCTTGTCCTCGCCGTTGATCAGGTGCCACGGCGCATACGAGAAGTCGCTGCCCTCGAGCAGGTTGTCGTACAGGCGGTACGCCTCCTCGTATTCGCCGATGGTGGCCATCTTGCCGTCGGACACGCGCCAGGCGGTGGCGGGGTCGCGGCGCAGGCGCGTCAGGCGCTTGCGCTGCGCCTCCTTCGTCACATGGACGAAGAACTTCACCACCACGTAGCCGTCGTCAGTGAGCTGCTTCTCGAAATCGGCGGAGCTGGCAAGCGCACCGCGCAGCGCGTCGATATGGCGCTCCTCGGCGGCCTCGCGCACGGCGCGCGCAACGGTGGCGCGGGGGTGGAGGACCTTGCCGTTTTTGATCTTCACCTCGCCGAACTGGGTGTAGAGCATGCGCTGCACGGCCGAGGTGTACCAGCCGCGGTCGTAGAAGGTGATGGTGCCGCGGCCGCCGAGCGCCTTCCAGAACTGCTGCATCATAGGATAGAAGCCGCCCACGCCGTGCTCGGCGCCCGGGAACGACGCCGCGTCGACGGCATTGAAGTTCTCCGTGACGTACACGCTGGTGGCGCGGGCGTCCAGGTTGTACATAAGGTCGGAGATGCGGCTGCCCTTGCCTGCGCCGTTCCAGCCCTCGAACAGCACCACGAGTCCCACGCCGGCCGCGCGCGCCTCCTGCTGCAGCACCACCAAACGCTCTGTCAGCGCATCGCGGCGTGCCTTGTATTCTTCCTTCGGAAGCGGTTCCTCAGAGAAATCGACGGTCTCCAGCATAGGCGGCCCTCCCCTTCGCGATCGATGCCATCCCACACGGCTAGCGGCCCCGAGCAGCGCAACGGCGCGTGCAGCATGGCGGGAATCCTTCCTTTCATGCTAGCACACGCCGAAGCGGGAACAGCGGCGACGGGGAATCGTAACCAACCGTTGACTTTACCTGCGACGCCGGCGCGTCGCGAGGGCGGCCGCAAGGGCAGCCACCGCCGCCGCGATGAGCGCCGCGACGCCGGTTGCCGCGGCGCCGGCCTTAGCGGCAGTGTCACCCGTTTGCCCAAGCGCTGCGGCTACAGAAGCGTTAGCGGAGCCGTCCGGGTTATCCGGGTCGCCAGGGTTGCCCGAATTGTCCGAATTCGAGTCGTCCGAGTTGCCGGAACCAGGTCCGGGGTTGTCGGAGTCCGAGCCCGGTTTAGACGGATCGGACGGGTCCGGCTTATCCGGGTTGTCAGGTCCGTTCGGGTTATCCGGGTTGTCCGGGTTATCGGGACCATCCGGGTTGTCCGGGCTCGGGCCAGGCCCGGGATCGGGCTTGCCGGGATCCACCGGATCCGGCCCGGGGTTAGGCCCAGGCTCGGGCCCTGGTCCAGGACCCGGACCAGGGTCAGGCGGATTCGGCGGATCGGGATCAGGTCCCGGGGCAGGCGGGTTCACTGGACCAGGGTCGGGCGACGGCCCCGGACCCGGTTCAGGGCCAGGCCCCGGCCCAGGTTCGGGGTTATCCGGGTTATCCGGCCCAGGCTCGGGTCCCGGCCCGGGTTCGGGATTGTCGGGGTCGGGACCAGGACCGGGGTCCGGATTATCGGGATCGGGTCCCGGACCCGGCTCTGGAGGATTCGGCGGATCGACCGGGCCAGGGTCGGGGTTGTCGGGATCGGGAGTCGGACCCGGATCCGGGTTGTCAGGGTCCACAGGCCCCGGCCCCGGACCGGGATCGGGCTCCGGCTTCGCCTTCACCGTAAGCGTGCCCGGCACGATGGTCGCGGCGAAGTTGGGGTCGTCGACACTTGCATTAATAATGTAGTCGCCAGCCGGCGACTTCTCGTCGGCATCGCACGAATAGCGAACCTCCACCCCATCCGTGCTCACACGGCTCACCAAACTGCTGGTGAAGGCGGGATTGCTTTCCCCTTCCATGCGCTCGGCGTCGTCCACCGCCACCAGAAGCTGGGCGGGCGCAACCGAGATGGCCAGCTCCACATCGTCGGCCGCAAGGTAGTTGCGGCTCTCGGCCGCCCGGGCGATCACGCGCGCGGTACCGGCGGCGTTGATCGTGGCATAGCGGCCCTGCAGCGAAACAGGCGCATCGCCGTCGGGGCCCTGCACAAGCTCGAACGTCACCGGGGTCTTCGCCGTGTTCTGCAAAACGATGCCAGGACCACCGAACACGCCCGAATACGACGTCGGGCCCGTGATGGCCTGCGGCGCCTTCGCTATGGCGAACGAGGCCTTCTGATCGCCGACCAGGTTCGGGTTCTCAACGCGCGCCGTCGCAACGTAGCTGCCGCTGTCGCGCGGAGCTTCGGAGGTCGGGCCGTACACGGTGCCATCGGCGCCCTCGTACGTCACGGAATAATCCTGCTCATCCAACCCCTGCGCATCCACCTGCACACCATGGGCATTCCCATCGTAGACGCAATCAGCTGCGGCGATTTCGAAGGAAACGGGCTTTTGCGCAATCGCAAACTCGGCGACGGCGCGCCCGACGTACCCGTTCGCGGCCAGCCTTGCTACCACCCGGTACGTGCCCGCATCCGTGGGAGCGGTGCTGCTGGAATAGCGGGTGCCGCCCATTCCCGTGAAAGACAGTTTGACGGAGCCTGCGCACCCGTCCGGAACGCCCACAAGCTCGGGGCCCTGCGGCTGGCCGTCGTACACGAAGTTCGCCTCGGCAAACGACAAATCCGCTTTCTGCGGCGCAACCGTCAACGCGAAGCGAGCGCTGCGCGTTTGACCAGCGGAATCGGAGCATACGACATCAAAGCAGAACACTCCCGCACTCTCCGGCGTTCCCGCGATCCGCACCGCGCCGTCCTCGGCAACCTCCAGGTGCAGGCCCTCAGGCAACGCGCTGTCAGGCGCAACCGCATACATATAAGGCGCGGTGCCGCCGGTGGCGGGCTCGATTGCCCCGACGTATTCGCTATGAGCGGTCGCAACGGGCAACCCGCATGCGTTGAACGCCAGGTCCTCCCGCTTGGCTATGGATACCTCGGCCCGATCGGTCTCGACGGACGTCACCGTGCCCAGATACGTTTGCGTAATGCGGCAATAGTACGAACCCGCATCCGCCGCCGCAGCGCGATCAAACGTCAGCGAAGCAGATGTTTCGCCCTCAAGCGCCACGTCCTCGCCGCCATCGGACACGCGGAACCACTGATAGCCCAGCTCGTGCGACGCCGCCGCCCCGCACGAAACCTCCTCGTGGGCAAGGATTTCCTCGGCGGCATCAGCCGCAATCGAAAGCGTCACTGCTTCGCCCTCATGCACGCTGACATCTTGCGGTTGGGCCTTCACCACGGGCTGGCCCGCGCGAGCGAACGAGAACGCCAGCCTTTGCGGCACATCGATATCGTTCAAGGTAACGCGGTAGCTTCCGCCCTGGTAATCGGCGATGTCCAGCTCAACGGAATCCGCGATCAAGCCGTCACGCACGTCGGCCACGGTCGCCCGCTCCAAGTAGCACCCGTCATAAGGCGTCGCCGTGAACGAGGCGCTGCCGCCCTGGGGCACGGCCGCGCTGGCCGGATCAACCGTGCCGTTGACCGCCGACGCTTTCACCTCAAACTTCGGCGTCTCCGCGAATCGCGCCGTCACCGTCACGTCGTCTTCAGGCGTGAACGTCCAAGCCGCATCCGTGCTCACCGGCCTGGAACCCACGGCGCCGTCCTTCCCAATTGAATACCAGCCATCGAAAACGTAGCCTTCATCGGGCACGGCGCGCAACGTGCACGAGGATCCGTTCTCCACCTTGTCAACCAGGGCGCATCCCCACTCATCGTTTTCCGACGAGCCATCGATGCACCCGCCGTCGCGCGGGTCGACCGCCACAACGTTCCACGAATCCCTTACGTAATATGCCGTGTAGGTCTTGTTCGCCACCGCCGGCCGCACGATGATCGGGCTGAAGCCCACCGGCGCGCCGCGTTCATCGATCCAATAGCGGAACCTCCAACCGGGGAACGGGATGGTCACCATCCACGTCGCCGTCAGGTAGCCGTCGCCGGTGAAGGGGACCACCGTGGAGAAGCCCGCGCTAGCCGGATACGTGTCCACCTGCAGGTCGAAACCCGCGTCGTAGAACACCGCCGTCAGCTGCATGTCCTGCTGGGCGATGCCCACGTACACGGCGTTGTAGCTCAAGATGGCGCCCGCGTCGTCGATCCAGTGCGAGAAGCGATAGGTGGCCCACGGGATGGCCATAGCCACGAACGGGTCTCCCTTGTCGCAGGTCATCGTAGCGCTGGTCAATCCGTTTCCGCTGGTCAGGAATGCCTTTCCGCGCAAAATGGAACTTTGGGACGCGGTGATGGTGACCTGCCCATCCGCCTCGAACTGCGCATAGTACAGCACATCGGACTCAGCCTCGAAGCTGAGCACCTCGTCCGTGCTGACCACGACGTGCCCCTCCCGGTCGGAGGTCCAGCCGACGAACCGGTAGCCCAGGCCCGCAACGGCGTTGAGCGTGACAGTCTCGCCCGCCTCGTAGGCGCCGGTGCCCTGCACGCGGCAACGGCGGTTCGTGGACTTGCCCTTCACCACCGGGGTGGCCTTGACCGACACCTCGTACGGGTCGGCGAACTGGGCCTCAAGCTCCAGCACGCCATCGTCCAGAGCCTCGATCAGGTCCTCGTCGAGCACGAACCAGGCGTCCGCGTCGTCGGCGAAGTGCGTCTTCGAGCCGTCGGCGCCCACCAGCTGCCAGCCGACGAAGCGGCGGTCGTCGGTCTGCCGCGCCTGCACATGCACCACCTGGCCGAACTCGTACACGCCCTCGCCCGACAGCTCGCCGACGCCCTCCACATTCGAGCTGAGCGACACGCCGTAGGAGTTGCGCTTGAAGCACGCGGTGTACGCGGCATCGCCCGAAACGGCCACCGTACACTCGGGGAGGCCGCTGACCTGCGCACCCTTCGCATCGCGCCAGCAATCGAAGGTGAAGCCGGGCTTAGCCGTGGCCGACAGCGTGGTGCGCTGCCCCTCGTCGAAGCCGCCGAATCCGCTCACGTAACCCGCCTCCATCGGAGAGGCGATGGTGCTCACCGTGAACGAGCCCATGCCGAACACGGCCTCCAGGTCGATATCCGCGCTCACCGGGAAGCGGTACGTGGCGTCGGTGGACAGGCACGCGCCGCCGCTGAACCAGCCGACGAAATGCGCCCCGGCATCGGGGATAGCGCTGACGCACGCCACCTCGCCCGCGGCGTAGGTGCCCGAGCCCGTAGCGCTGCCGAAGCCTTCACCTGCGGAAACGTTCACGGTGAACTGCTTGGCCGAGAACACGGCGAACAGCTTCGTCTCACCAGAGGGCACGAAGCGGTAATCCGCATCGCGGCTCACCACGTTGCCCCGGTCATCGGCCCAGTATTCGAATGCATAGCCCGAAAGCGCATGGGCGGAAAGGTTCGCCGAATAGCCGGCGTCAACCACCCCGGCGCCTTCGACCCAGCCAGCCGACCGGTTCTCGATCAAAACCCCGCCGTCACCGGCCACCGCCGGCATCGCCGAAACCTCGTACGAGCGCTCCTCGAAATGCGCCACGTGCACATGGCTGCGCATCAGGCGGCACGTGAACTCGGGCGCGGCGGACTCCAGCTCGCCGGTAGCGGAATACCAGCCCGCGAACTCGTAGCCGGGCGACGCCTGCGCCTTGAGCTCGACCTCCGCGCCGCGCTCGGCGAACACGCGGCTGGCCCGCACCGACCCGCCGTCGGCGGGGCTTGTCACGGGCAGGCAGACCACCTCGTAGGGCTTGAACGCCGCCGTGACCGTGCACCGCTCCGATTTGGCGGTCAGCCCCTTCGCCACCACATCGCATTCCATATCAAGGCTGGTGAAGATGCCGTTCACGTACCAGCCCCAGAAGAAGTACCCCGTCTTCGGCTCTGCCTTCAAGTGCAGCGTCTGGCCCAGCAAGAAGGAATCGGTCGCCGGGGTGACCTCGATGCCGTTGCAGGTGACGGTGCCGCCAAGCCACGTGTCGGCTGCGATCACCACCTCGGGCTCCGCTCCCTTGAACACCGCCTTGTACGTCTGGTCGCCCGTCACGCGCACGGTCAGCTGTTGCTCGGGATGCTTCTTGCGTTTGCCGTCCTTCCAATGGGCGAACCGAAAGCCCTCGTTCGGGTTCGCCTTGATGGTCACCGTGCTTCCGTACTCCGCCATGACCGCGTCAGCGCCGGGATGCCCCTCGATTTCGACGGTGCCGCGTTCGACCAGGAGCGAATCGGTCTCCACGCTTATGCGGTAACGTTTGGGGACGAACACCGCGCGCACCACCGTGTCCTGCTCGGGGGTGAGCTCAAGGTGGTCAGGGTCCGTTCCCATGGGAACCCCGGAATCGCCAAGGTACCAGCCCTTGAACGTGAACTTGTCGCGCACGTCGTCGGAAAGCTTCACGGAAAGCGTGACGGGCTTGCCGCTTACGCAGTAGCCGTCGCCGGTCACCGTGTACTTGCCGGCAAGCTGATCGACGGGCTCGGCCACCACGCTCACCTTGCACAGGCGCTGGAAGCGGGCGGTCACCGTGCAGTCGGCCACGGGCGCGAACGTATAGGTTTGGTCGTGGGAAGCGAACGTGGGCGCCGCATCGGCTGCCCCGTAGCTGATATACCAGCCGTCGAACAGGTAGCCCTCGCGGGCCTCCGCCGTTGCGGTGATGCTTTCCCCTTCGGGCACATCGAGCACCTCGCCCACGCTTTCGCCGTTTTTGAGCTTAGCCGTCCCGCCCTCCACAGGGTCGGTAGCCGCACGGACGGAATGGCCGTCCTTGCCGTCCATCACGGCCGTGACGCGCCCGTTGCCATCCACGCGATACTCGCACACATCGCCGCGGTCGATAACGGTGCGCCCCGAATCGTCGGTTTTGCGCCACTCCACCAGCTTGTACTTCTTATCCGGGTCGTCGGCGCGCACCGCAGGCACCGCCGTGAACGTGAGGATGTCGCCATCGGCCGCCCTGACCACGCCGCCCTCCACGGGCACGCCATCGCAGAGCACCTGCGCGCCCTCGTCGGGGTCGGCGCCCACCACGATGGTGCGGTCGGCCTTGCGGAACTTCGCCACCAGATGCCTATCGACCTCGGCGGGGAACACGTACACGGGCGACTTCGAGACCTCGATGCCGTCCTGGAACCAGCCGACGAACGCGTAGCCCTCGCCTTCCGTGGCGATGACCTTCGCCTCCTGGCCCTGCCGCGGCGTCTGCACATCGGGCGTGGCGTTGCAGCCGGTGGGGATGCCGGCATCGACGCCCGTCACCTCGGCGGACGTGGTGATGCGCACGTTGCGCTCGAACACCGCCGTCATGGCCACCACCTCGGGAGTGGCGTCGGTGATGCGGATCTGCATGCGCTGCGACACGGAGCGCTCGATGCCGTCCTCCTTCCAGCACACGAAGCGGTATCCCGGGTTGGGGATTGCTTCAAGCTCGGCGATGGTGCCTTCGAAATGGATGCCGCCGCCGCGCACGATGCCGCCCTCCGCGGGTTGGGCGGTGGCCAAGATCTCGACCGAATGGTCGCCGTGGGGCTTGTTCGGGTCGTTGTCGTGCTTATGATGGTCAAAGATGTCCTTGATCTCCTTGAGGACGTTCTTGCCGATCTGGGCCAGCTCCTCGATGGTCTCGGCACCGGCGATGTCGATCATGGCCTGCGCGATGATGGGGTCAACGATCTCACCTAAGCCGTACACGGCGGCGACGACCCCCACCGTGCCCAACACCGCAAGCAGCGCGGTTTTGAGCGCTTCGAACGCCTCGTCGTCGTTTTCCGCTACGCGGAAATGCGCTATCAGCTCGGTGTCGCCGGTCAGCAAGAACGTGTACGAGCCATCGGACGCTGCGGGAACCGTGTTGCCCAGCGCGTCGGTGGCGTAGTCGAACACATAGCCCGGCTCGGGCACCGCGTTCACCGTCACCTGCTGGCCGACGCCGTACAGGCCCGAGGTCAGGAAGTAGCCCGGGGCGTTGCCATCGTCGTCGGTGCCGGCAACGCTCAGCACCACGCTTGCCGGGATCGCCGAGTACCAGGGCGTGAGCTCTACCTGCACGGATTCGTTCGCGGGCTTCGCCACCTCGTACTCGCAAGTTGCCTGGTCGCTGATGGCCACGGAGTCGTCGCCATCAGCCGCGTACCAGCCCACGAACTGCGCGTTGTCGGGCGTCGCGGAAAGCTGGACGGTCTCGCCGACGTTGCGGTAGCAGTTCGCCGCATCCACCTGCAGATGGGCGTACGCTTCGGAGTGGTCCGTGGTTTGAGCAGGGTTGATGTGCACCCCCACTTCCTTCAGGGAGAACCGCGCCTGCAGCGCGGCGTCGCCTGCCGGCGTGAACTCGTATACGGGGGATTCGCACACGCGCTCGCCCGTGGCGGTATCGAACCAGCCGGTGAAGACCGTGTCGTCGTCGAGCATGCCCAAAGCCTTGGCGTCAAGCGTGACCACCTGGCCGCCTTCCGCGGAAAGGCTGCCCGTCACCTGCGGGACCTCCGCCCCTTCCATCAGCTCGCGGCCGCCCGTGTCGAGCGTCTGCTCGTAGCTCACCTTGCAGGAAATCGGCTCGAACGTAGCGGTGTAAAGCGGTGACCGCTTTACAAGCGAGTCCGTCTGGTCGGCGCTTTCGGCGGTCACGACTAGCTTTTCCCCGCCCTTGATGGGCTCGCCGTCGCGCAACCAGCCGACAAAGGCGTAGCCCGCGTTCGGCGTTGCGGTAAGCGTGACCCGGGTTCCTTCTTCATACATGCCAGCGCCGAAAACGCTGCCCCGATCGGGCTGCGCCGAGGCGGCGCGCACGGCCACCCACGTCTGCGAGAAATCGAATGCGAACCAGCCGGTCACCTCGTCGAAGTCCTGAACCCGATACGCATACGAAGCCTCGGTGGACAGCAGCTCGCCGCGATGCATCCAGCCCAGGAAGCGGCACCCCTTCTCCGGAATCGCCGAAAGCTTGACGGTCTGCCCCAGCTCGTACGTGCCCGAACCGCTCACCTGGCCGAGCGCCAGGCCCGACGCGCTTTTCGCGGACACGTTGACCTGCCCGTACTCCACGAGCACGGCGATGGGCGTCTCACCCGCAACAGCTTCGTATTCGATGGTGTCCCCGGGGCGGCTTCCCAGGTAGTGCTTGTCAAGCGAGCTCTCCCAGTGTTCGAAATGGTACTTCGCCGCATTGTATTCGCAGGTCAGCGTCACATGCTTGCCCGAATACGTGGTGAAGCTCCTGCCCATGTCGCGCCCGTCGACCAACACGCTGGCCTTTGCGCCGATAACCTGCCGCCCGTCGGCGCTACCCAGGCGGACCTCGGGCGCCACCGTGGCCTTGTCGGCGAACACCGCCGTCAGCAGCATGTCGCGTTCCACCGTGAACTCGTACCACTGGTCCTCGGAAAGGATGTTCCCTTCCTCGTCGGTCCAATAGGCGAACGTCCTGCCGGGCGTGGTGGCGTTGGCCACTACTACGCAGGTTTCGCCGGGCTTGTACTGGCCCGCGCCGGTCGCACTGTCCCCGGAGGAGAGCGCGCCGCTGTACTGGATATCCACCGCCAGATCGGTATTGCCCCGCTCGCGCATGGGCTCGGCCGAGTACGCGTCCAAATACACCTCGCCGTCATCATAGGTCATATGGATGCGCTGGCCGTGGAAGCTCGAGCGGAACAGATACCCGTCATCGGGGTACACCTCGATGAACTGGGCGAACGCGCAGTTCTTCAAGTCCTCGTAATCGAACGAGCTCCTGCCGTAACCGTGATCGAACGTGACCTTCATGCCGGCAAGGGAAACCTGCTGGTCTTCGGCGTACTCCATGACGTTGGGATCGTGCTCGATCCGAAGGTCCTTCAAGCACTCGGATACGCTGACGGGGGTTGCGCCGTTGCAGCCGTCCCAATTCAGCTCAGGGAAACCCGACCGATACAGGCCGACCAAGTCAGACGGCACCATCACCTGCATCCCACGCTTGGGGAACGTGTCGCTATCGATGAGAACTGCATGGTCACACTGGAAGTACGCATAGTCCATGTTCGTGTCGGCGAACGTCCGGCTAGGCAGCCGCTCGATCGACGAGCCGCTCGGCAAGACCAAGCCGCCGTCAAGGTTCGACCCGGAGAAGCACCCTTCGCCCAGCTGGCTTACCGAAGTGTTCGTCTCAAGGCCCGTCAGGTGCAGGTTGGGGCAGTTGGCGAACGCCCAGGTGCCGACCGAAGCGATCTGCTGGTTTTGCCCCAAGCCCGTGTCGGACAGGTTCTGGCACCCCTCGTACGCATCGGCGGGGATGGACGTCAGCCCCTTCACATTCCCCAAACCGGTGGACTCAAGGCCGCTTTTCAGGAAGCAGCCTTCACCCAAAGCGCCGATTTCAGCGGGCTTCTTGATGGAAAGGCTGGTCAACGAGGAGCAGCCGGCAAACGCCTGCGCGCCGATCGAACCGATATGCATATCCGAGAAGCTGATGAAGGAGAGCTTCGCGCAGGCGGCGAAGGCGGAGTCGCCTATGGAATCCAGGCGATCATTCTCGAAGCGCACCGACGTAAGGCTCGTCGAACCCTCGCACAGGCCCTCGGGGATGCCGGCAACGTAGTAGTCGACGATAAGGTTCGTGACGGCGCGCGCGGAGATGGCGTTACGCTCGGGGTCGTCCTCGTTGACAGGCTTCGTCAGATCGCCCTCTTTGTCGCACGCATACACATACCCGCTGGCCATAAGCTTGCCGAACGGGTACAGGACCCCCTGTTGCGCCGGCTCATCGTCGGCGGCGCGCTCTGCCGGGCCGTCCACCGCATCGGCGGCAGCCGCGCCCGTTTCCTCGGCAGTCTTGGAGCCCGTTTCGCCGCCTTCGGGTGAAGCGGCATCGGCGCCTTCGCCGGTACCCTTGTCGGCCGGCGATGCGATATCGCCGGCATCTTCGCCCGCACCCTCGCCAGCAGGCGACGAAGCATCGTCGGCGCCTTCACCAGCGGGCGCAACAGGGCCGAAAGCTTCCCCGGCAGACGACACGGCATCGGATGCCGGAGATACGTCCCCAGCATCTGCCGCGGCGCCCGAGGCCCCGGCGGCGGCGTCGGCAGCCGAGGCCGCTTCGCTCGAACCCTCCGAGGGCGAGGCGACCTGCTCGCCAACCAACACGGAGGGGGACCCTCCCTGCACCGACGCGGCCTCGGCAGCGTTGCCGGGGATGGGCGTGAACGAGACGACGAGCGCCACGGAAAGCAGCACTCGGAGAAGGGCATTGCAAATACCGACGCTCTTCATAGAAGGCACCTTTCAACTGCGTCTCCGACCCGCGGAACGCAAGGGAATGCATACCTTATATTGTAAGGGATGGCAGGGCCCCGCCACACGGAAATCCGGCAGCTGCAGGCCGCTCGACAACGCCGGCCCGATAAGCAGAATGAACGGGGGACGGAGGTGCGTTCGGATTGCGGGCGGACGGGTGAACAGGGGACGGAGACGCGTTAGCACTGCGTTGTCGAAAGCGCGAAGCTCAACCGCGAACACACCTCCGTCCCCTGTTCATCCCGAGAATCCCGCCGCAAGCCCGCTTCCGTCGCCTTCGCTGCCTTCCCCTCCCCGAAAGCGGCAACGTTAAAGGAGCGTAAAATCTTCGTCCGAAAGCCGTCAGCGCCGCCTACGCACGTCAAGCGAAGGCCCGCAACCTTTATCATGGGTAAGGTTCGCTTCATGCCGACGCATCGCGCCGGCGCCATCGCAAAGCGGGACCGGCGCGCAGCGCCATCGAGGAAGGAAAACGGCAATGCCCACCTACGGCGTCATCGACCTGGGGTCGAATTCCATTCGCCTTGTCATCTACGAAGTGAAGGACGATCGTCGCAGCACCTATTCCAGCAAGGACTTCAAGAGCATCATCAACGACAAGGTGATGGCGGGACTTGCCGCGTTCGTGGAGGATGGCGTGTTCACGCCCGACGGCGTGGACCGCGCCGTCAACGTGTTGAAAAGCCATATGAAGCGCGTGCGCTACTTCGGCTGCAAGCGCGTCGACGTGTTCGCCACCGCCGTGCTGCGCAACGCCGTGAACTGCGCCGAGGCCGTCGCGGAAATCGAGCGGCGCTGCGGGCTGTCGGTCACGCTGCTGTCCGCACGCGACGAGGCGCACCTCGGGTTCGTCGGCGCCCGCTGCTCCACCCCGCTCGAGCGCGGCACGCTCGTCGACATCGGCGGCGGCTCCACCGAGCTCACCCGCGTCGAGGGCGGCCGCGACAGCGACGATGTGAGCCTCGGCCAGGGATCGCTGTCGTCGTTCGCACGCTTCGTCCGCAACATCCTGCCCGTGCCCATCGAGATGGACGCCATAGCCTGCGAGTTCCGCGGCAACCTGCGCCGGCTGCCCAGCCTCGAGCCCTACAAGGCCTCCACGCTCTACGGCGTGGGCGGGTCCACGCGCGCGGCGGCCAAGCTGGTCCAGCAGCTCGACGAGCTGCAAACGCGCCCGCGCGAGGTACAGGCCGAGCAGGTGCTCCAGATCCTAGAAGCCTGCCGCAGCAACCCAGCCGCCTTCGGGCACGCGGCCCTGAAGGCCTCCGCCGAGCGCGTGCACACCATGGTGCCGGGCTGCGTGATCTTAGCGGAGCTGTTCGGCCACCTTGGCGCCGACAAGCTGGTGATATGCAAGCACGGCGTGCGCGAGGGATACCTGGTCGAGCGCATGCTCGGAGCTGCGTCGGCACCCCCGCAAGCGGACTGATCGAATCCGAAACAGAATCGTTACCTTTTTCACCCCATTTTTCGGAACCGGTGGCGGATTCGGCTGGTCGCAGCGTCAAAACGGAGTAAAATATGGGTTGAGGGGACGTGGTTGTTGGGGAACCGCGCCACCTTGGCGTCGCACGTTATGCAATCATCGATTCCACTTGGCCGCCCGCAAGCGGCCGCACGCACATCGAATCAACGAAGACGCATCGCCCGGCGCACGTTTCATCTATGACGTCGAGGGAAGGGAACGCCATGAAAGCAAACGAATCCGCAACGCATATAGTATCCACTCCCTACATGCAGAACCGCGAGCTGTCGTGGCTCACGTTCAACGAGCGCGTGCTCGACCAAGGCGCCGACGAAACCGTCCCGCTGCTCGAGCGGCTGAACTTCATCAGCATCTTCTGGTCCAACCTCCAGGAGTTCTTCATGGTGCGCGTGGGCAGTCTAACCGACCTGTCGCTTTTGAAGAAGCAGGTCCTCGACTCGAAGACGGGCATGACGCCGGCCGAGCAGCTCACCGCCATCCACAAACGCTGCCACGAGCTGTACCCCGCACAGGAGCAAACCTACACCGAGGTGCGCCAGGCCCTGGCCGCGCACGGCGTGCGCCATCTGCGCCCCGCCGATCTCAACGACGAGCAGCGCGCCTTCCTGGCCGACTACACGGCAGCCAACATCATGCCGTTTTTGTCCCCGCAGATCATCAATTCGCGCCACCCCTTCCCCCACCTGGAGAACGGGTCGCCCTACGTCATCGTGCGCCTTGACGAGGAAGTGGGCCCGAAGAAGCCCAAGAAGAAGGACAAGGCCAAGGACGGCAAAACCGTCAAGGCCGCCAAAATCCATCCTTCCGCCGAGGAAAGCGAGAACCTGGGCGCCGAGGGCGTCACCGTGGGCATCCTGCCCATGCCGCGCCAGTGCGCGCGCGTCATCAAGCTGCCGGGCGAGGGCTTCCAGTTCATCCTGCTCGAGCACGCGGTGGAGATGACCGCCGAGCAGGTGTTCAGCATGTACACCGTCAAGCACACCAACGTCATCTGCGTCACGCGCAACGCCGACCTGGACGCCACGGAGAACACCGACGAATCCGACGAGGATTACCGCGAGCACATGAAGCGCATCCTGAAGAAGCGCGGCCGCCTGGCGCCGGTGCGCCTGGAGTCCGAGCGCCCGCTTTCCAGCGTGCTGCAGCAGCTTCTGCTCGATCGCCTGAACCTCAAGCCGCATCAGACCTACGTTACCAGCGTGCCGCTGGACATGAGCTGGACCTGGGGTCTTGGCAGCAACCTGCCCGAACAGGAGCGCATGGCGCTGTCCAACCCCCCGTTCACCCCGCAGTGGCCGGCATGCCTTGACCGCAACCGCTCCATCATCGATCAGGTCTGCGAGCGCGAGGTGCTGCTCAGCTACCCCTACGAGTCCATGGACGCGTTCGTGCAGCTGCTGCGCGAGGCCGCGGCAGACCCCACCGTCATCTCCATCAAGATCACGCTGTACCGCCTGGCGCGCCAGTCGCACCTGGCCGAGGCCCTCATCGCTGCCGCCGAGTCCGGCAAGCAGGTCACGGCGCTGTTCGAGCTGCGCGCACGCTTCGACGAGTCCAACAACATCGAGTGGTCGCAGCGCTTCGAAGAGGCCGGCTGCAACGTCATCTACGGCTTCCGCGATTACAAGGTGCACAGCAAGATCTGCTGCATCACGCGCCAAACCGAGAACGGCCTGCAGTACATCACGCAGCTGGGCACGGGCAACTACAACGAGAAGACGGCGAAGCTCTACACCGACCTGAGCTTCATCACCGCCGACGAGACCATCGGTCGCGACGCCACCGAGTTCTTCCGCAACATGCAGCTGGAGAACGCCTCGGATAACTACGACATCCTGTCAGTGGCTCCGCTGCAGATCAAGCCCGGCATCATCGCCAACATCGACGAGCAGATCGCCCTTGCGCGCGAAGGCAAGCCGTGCGGCCTGTTCTTCAAGACCAACAGCGTCACCGACAAGGACATCATCGTCAAGATCGCCGAGGCAAGCCAGGCGGGCGTGCCGGTCACGCTGCTCGTGCGCGGCATATCGTGCCTGGTCCCGGGCGTGCCCGGCTACACCGACAACGTCCGCGTGGTCTCCATCGTGGGCCGTCTGCTCGAGCATAGCCGCATCTACGGCTTCGGCCCGCGCGAGAACATCAAGATCTACCTGTCCAGCGCCGACCTCATGACACGCAACATGGAGAAGCGCGTCGAGATCGCCTGGCCCATCCTCGATGAGGGGCTGCGCAACCAAGTGCTCGACTATATCGCCACGTGCCTGCGCGACACGGCGAAGCTGCGCGAGCTGAAGGCCGACGGCAGCTACACCAAGCTCGGCGAGCTGGCCAAGCCCGACGAGCCGAAGTTCGAGTCGCAGGACTTCCTCATCAAGGAGGCCCAGCGCGCCCGCGCGGCGGCAGCCAAGGCCAAGGCCGCACGCAACGCGAACTCCCGCAAGCTCATGAACGAGCAGCGTCAGGCGCAGATGGCCGAAGCCGAGGCCAAGGTGGAGGCCGTGGCGAAGGCGGAAGCCGCAGCCGCAGAGGCGGCCAGGGAGGCCGAAGCCGCCCACAAGGCCGCGCTCGAGGCCGAGGCCGCCGCAAAGGCAGCGGAGACGCAGGCCGCCCCGCAACCGACCCCGCAGCCGCAGGCGGCGCCGACCCTGCAGGCGGCGCCGATGCCGCAAGCTACCCCGCAGCCGACGCCGCACGACGCAGACGACGCCCCAGCCGCGAAGCCGCAGGCGGCCCTCAAGCCCGCCGAGGCCGCGGCCCAGCCCGTCCCGGTGAAGGCGCAGGTCATCAACGAGCCCATGCAGGCGCCCAGCCACTCCGGCATCCAGCGATGCCCCAAGAAGCCCAGCCTCCTAGCCCGCGTCCTAGCGAAGTTCATACGCTAACCCCAGAAGCCCCGCTCATTAAGAAACCTCGGCCACCCAGAAGCCCCGCCAGTCAAGAAACCCCGCTCACGCGGGGTTTCTTAATATGAGCAGGACATTGTCAATGGGCAACAACCGCGCTCGCGGACCCAGAAACCCTGCTCACGCGGGTTTTTGCCTGCAGGGGCCATACGCAAGCGGCGAGCCGGGCCGCAACCGCAAGCCCGACAGCTGGACCGCCTACGAGCCCGAAGGGGCGATCCGTAGGAGGTTGCAGCCGCGAGTCTAACAGCTAGCCAGCCTGCGAGCCTGAAAGGCGATACATCTGCGTTTGGATAGGGTATGCCTCAGTATGGATATTTCGCGCGAGCCTGTGAACAGGGGAAATGCCGATGACGCTAGCTCGGCTACTCAGGTATGCGCCAATCAAACGCAGACATATCGACGGTTTGGCGATGCGAGCGGCATAGGCTGGGCGCCGGCGGTTGCAACTACCGGCCTGGCGGCCGGAACAGCTATGCAACCACGAGCTTGAGAGTTGCGGCGGCCGTGCGGCTCGAAAGGGCGATACGAGCAGTGCTGGTTGGGCGTCAGCGATTGCGAATGCGGGTTTGACGGTTGCGGCGGCTGTAAAGCTCGAAGGGGCGATACGTCTGCGTTTGGTTGGGGTTGGTCGCTGTAGCGGTATCTTGCGCAAGCCTGTGAACAGGGGAAATGCGGATGGCACTAGTTAGGCTACTTAGGGATGCGCCAATCAAACGCAGACGTATTGATAGTTGGCTGGCTGGTTGGTTGGTTGGTTGGTCGGATGGATGGCGCGGAAAGCGGATTCGGGTCCGGTTGCGGGCGTATCGAGGTATCAGCAAACGAAGCAGGGCCGACCCCGCGAATCGCGGAATCGGCCCTGATGGCATTGCCTCTATTACAGCCCGGCCTTTAGGCGCGGGCGAGCGCGGGAACGCCCGGCGCCCTGCGACACTTGCGTTTGCCGCTTAGATCTCCCAGCACTTGGCGTGGTCTTTGTTGGGCGTGCGCACGTTTACTTCCTGATTCTTCAGGGAAACGCGGCTGCCCGCAGGCACGCTGGAGATGACAAACGCGCTGCCGGCGATGATCGAGCCTTCGCCGATGACGGTCTCGCCGCCCAACACGCTGGCGTTGCTGTAGATGGTGACGTCGTCCTCAATGGTGGGATGACGCTTCACGCCGGACAGCGCCTGGCCGGCGCGCGTGGACAGAGCGCCCAGCGTAACGCCCTGGTAGATCTTCACATGGTTGCCGATCGTGGTGGTCTCGCCGATGACGACGCCGGTTGCATGGTCGATGAAGAAGTACTCGCCGATCGTCGCGCCGGAGTTGATGTCGACGCCCGTGCGGCCGTGGGCGTACTCGGACATGATGCGCGGGATGAGCGGCACGTCCTGCACGTACAGCTCGTGCGCGATGCGGTACACGAAGATGGCGAAGAAGCCCGGATAGCTGAAGATAATCTCTTCCTTGCTCTGGGCGGCCGGGTCGCCGTCGAAGGCAGCCTGCACGTCGGTCAGCAAGATGCGCTGGATTTCAGGTAGGCGGCTGAAGAACGTGGCGCAGATCTGGTCGACGCGCGCGTCCAGCTCCTCGGTTGCCAGGCCCCCGCGGAACAGCAGCGCTTCGCGCAGCTCGCGGCGCAGCGAATCCTCGATGCGGATGAGCGTCTCGCCGATGAAGTACTCGGGGTTGATGCCCGTGGGCGTTTCATCGCCGAAGTAACGCGGGAACATGACGCGGCGCAGGTCCTTCACGATGTTCACGATGGCAAGCTTGTTCGGGAAATGCTTGTTCGGGTCGGTGAAGAAGATCTCCTCGCGCTCGCTGTAGTTTTTCGCGATGCCTGCAACGATGTCGTTCAATTGATCCTTGTCCAGCATGATGCCTCGCCCTCTCGTCTGTGAGCGCCGATATGTCTTGCTCATCATATCACGGTTGTCTCTAGACATAGTAGGCATTTCGGTTACGGATCGATGCGATGCGTCAAGGTCCACGCCGTTTGCGCTCCAGTCGAAGTGCAGTCGGGACGCACGGGCTTGGGCGGCGCGGACGTAACGGTTCAGGCGACGCGAGCGCACCGGCTCGGGCAGCGCGGGCGTAATGGTCCAGGCGGCGAAGGACCTGAGCTATTCGCCCGTAGGGGAATCCTCGGACTTCTCAACGGCGACCGGCCCAGCATCGGCTTGCTCGGCGGCAAGCTCGGCGACCGGCCCGACATCGACCTTCTCGGCGGCCGGCTTGACGTCGGCCTGCTCGGCAGCCAGCTCGGCATCGGGCTTCTCGGCGGCCGGCCCGGCTGCCGGCTCGGTTGCGGCCGGCGCGACTACCGCCTGCTCGGTTTCTGCCTTCTCGTCGACCGGCCCAGCATCGGCCCGCTCATCGGCCGGCTCAGCGTCGGCAAGCTCGGCGGTCGGCCCGGCGACCGCCGGCCCCCTTCCTCATGCAACCCGCCCCTTGGCGTGCACAGTCGACATTTTCGCGGGTTTTGCCCTGTTCAGCGGCGGAAAACATGAAGGAATCGCGACAATTGGCAAATGGTTGCCGCCCCGACATTGCAAGGAGCTGACGTGATGATTATCGTAGGGACGGCAAAGGGAGGGACTATAAGTTATACTAGGCTTACTAGGTCGAACAAGGAGAAACGGTACGATAGCGTAATGAAGCAGGGCACCATTTTCACGAACGCCGCGCTTGCCGCGGTGCTGGCAACATCCATGGCAACGGCCCCCGCCTTGGGAGGTCTCACGCTTACGCAGGGCAAAGCCTCGGCAGGCGTTGCGTACGCGGCACAGGCAACGCCCATCGAAAGCGTCGCCAACACCGGCGGCTGGACCGCAACCGACGCGGAAAACCAGGCCATCCTCGACAAGGCAAAGGCCGCCGAGCTCGTCGGCCTGAAGCCGCTCAAGGCGTACCTATCCGGCGAAACCGTGGCTGCAGCGGACTTCCTCGCCATCGACGCCGACGCGCTTGCAACCATAGACGCCGACCTGGCGAAACTGGTCAAGCAAACGCAGAAGGCCATCGCCGATTCGAACACCGCCTCCGAGCCCGAGGCAAAACCCGAGGCAAAACCCGATCCCGTCACGCCCGCGAAGCCCTCCGAAACCCCGGCCGCGCCCAGCACCCCGTCCGCAAGCACCGGCAACGGCCCCTCTGCGGAGAAGCCCGCCGAAGACGTCGAGGACGCCCCCGAGGACATGGTGCAGGAAAGCGCCACCCTTGACGAGGACGAGCTGGTCTACGTCTCGCGCAACCTGACCACCGAGCAGTTCATCAGCCAAATCGGCGAGGAAGCTCGCGAGCTGTGCCAGGAAAACGACCTCTACGCCTCAGTCATGATCGCGCAGGCCGTGGTGGAGTCGGCGTCCGGCTCATCGGGGCTTTCGTGCGAGCCGTACAACAACCTGTTCGGCATCAAGGGCGCCTACGAGGGCAAAAGCGTGCGCATGAAAACGCAGGAGGACGACGGCAAGGGCAACCTGGAGACCATCGTCACCGAGTTCCGCCGCTACCCCAGCCTGACGGAATCGCTTAAGGACTACGTCGGACTGCTCACCGGCGATTCCCTGTACGCTCCGGTGAAGAAGTCGAACACGGAAAGCTACGAGGATGCGTGCGACTATCTGCAGGGGCACTACGCCACCAGCACCACGTACTCGCGCACGCTGAAGGCATATATCGACACGTACGATTTGACCCAGTTCGATATCCCCGGCGACCAGGCGAAGGCAGAGACGGCAACGCTTGAATCCGTGCTCAAGCCCGCCGCCTCGCAGGCATCGTTCAAAACCGGCTCCGATGACTTCGGCATCACCGTGCCCGAGGCCGGCCTGCCCAAGCGCCACATGAATCCCGTGATAGCAGGCCTGCTGGCAGCCCTTGCCGCAGCAGGCGCAGGCGCGCTGGGCTTCTGGCTGTATTGGCGCCGCAAAGTCGAAGGCGAGAATGCTGCCCACGCCGCAGCAGGCGCGCACGCATCGGACGATCGCTCCATCGCATGGTCGGTCGACCAGGCGATAGCTGATTGGCGTCCCGCCCACGCAGCCGACAATGCCAAGACCATTGGAAAGCATGAGAACCCCGCCTTCAAGCAGCCCGCCCATGCATTAAACGAAAACGAAGCCGCAAACCTATCCGAAAGCGCCACCGAGCCGATCAAGTAAAGCCGCCTCCAACGACGGTCTCGCGAGGTACATCGCGGCTACTCGCGAAAGCGTACCCCCTTATCGACTTCCAAAAGCCAAGAAGCCGGTTGCCGGTTTACACCGGTAACCGGCTTCTTTTGTACTTCCCCTTCGCAGAAAAGCAGAGCCGTCCCGGGAAATCCTGGGCATAAAGAGAGGGGCTGCGCCGGAATCGCTTCCGACGCAGCCCCTCTGAGCCTTGAGTTCGTTTAGATCTCGCGCTCGACCACTTCGGCGATGGCCTTCGCATGCTGCTCGGCAGCCTGCTGGTCCATGGCCTCCACCATAACGCGCACGACCGGCTCGGTGCCGCTCGGACGCAGCAGGACGCGACCGTCCTCGCCCAGCGCCGCTTCGGCAGCTGCCACGGCATCGGCGATGGCCTGGTTGCCATCGGCCGCATGCTTATCCTTCACGCGCACGTTGATAAGCGTTTGCGGGAAGCGGGTCATGGTTTTCGCAGCCTCGGCAGCGGACTTGCCGGCGCGTTTGCAAGCGGCCAGGAACTGCAGCGCCGTGACCAGGCCGTCACCCGTGGAGTTGTGCTCCAGGAAGATGGTGTGGCCGGACTGCTCGCCGCCGATAACGTAACCGCCCTCGCGCATGGCCTCGAGCACGTAGCGGTCGCCCACCTTCGTTTGAATGAGGTTGATGCCCGCATCGCGCAGCGCATGCGTCAAGCCCAGGTTCGCCATGACGGTGGACACGGCGGTGTCGCCGGCCAGCAGGCCGCGCTGCTTCAGGTCGATGGCGCACACGGCCTCCACCATGTCGCCGTCGATCTCGTTGCCCTCGGAGTCCATGAGCATGACGCGGTCGGCGTCGCCGTCATGCGCGATGCCCACATCGGCGCCGCACTCGGCAACCAGGGCGCGCAGGGGCTCCAGGTGCGTGGAGCCGCACTGGACGTTGATGTCCGTGCCGCAGTAATCGTCGTTGATGACGGTGACGTCGGCACCCAAGCGGCGCAGCGCCTCGGCGCTGGTCATGCAGGATGCGCCGTGGCCCGTATCAAGCGCCACCTTCAGGCCCTTGAAGTCGATGCCCTGCTTCTCCACGCTCTGCACCGCGTGCTGGATGTACAGCTCGCAGGCGTCCTCGACGGGCACCGCCACACCCACCTCGTCGCCATTGGGCAGCTCGTCGGCTGCAGCGCCGCCGCGCGCCATGAAGGCCTCGATCTCGTCCTCGACGGAGTCGGGCAGCTTGAAACCCTGGCCGTCGAAGATCTTGATGCCGTTGTACTCCGGCGGGTTGTGCGAGGCGGAGATGACGATGCCGCCGTCGCAATGCAGTTCGCGGGTGAGCAGGGCGATTGCCGGCGTGGGGATGATGCCCGCCAGCAGCGCCGTGCCGCCCATGGACATGATGCCGGCGGCAACGGCCGACTCCAGCATATCGCCCGACAGACGGGTATCCTTGCCGATCAGGATGGTGCGGCCCTTGAAGACCACAGCAGCCTGACCCAGCTGGAAGGCCATCTGGCACGTAAGCTCCTTGTTCGCAACACCGCGAACCCCATCAGTACCGAAAAGACGCGCCATATTATTTACCTCGTTTCACATGCTCATCGAAAAGACGGATGGCGCCTTGCGGGCGCTCCTCGTCGGTCATGCGGTTGTTCAGCTCGGCAGCGAACTCGTCGACGCCGATGCCGTAGCGCTCAAGCACGACGAGAAGATGATACACCACGTCAGCGGCCTCATAGCGCAGATGGTCGCAGGCCGCGTCGGCCTTGGCGGCGAACGCATCGGCCATACCCGCGTGCGAGCCCTCGTGACCGGCAAGGCCCGCCAGCATCATCTTCGCCGCTTCCACGTCCTTGGCGGCCAAAGCCACCTCGTTGGCCTCCTCGACCACCTTCTTCAGCGGCGAGTCGGCATTGCCCGTGAGCAGGCGGAACGTGTAGCTGCCCTCCCCTGCCTCGCGGCGAGCGTGGATGGTTCCCGCCAGCGCCTCAAGCGTGGCGCCGATCTGCGATACGGGAGCCTGCTCCCCCTCGGCGATGTAAGTTTTATCGCTCATGAAAAGCCTTTCGAACGTTAGCGGGCACGGGCGTTGCCGCCCATCGGCCCGCCGTAACGAAAAAAGGGGCGCGCCGATGCGCGCCCCTTTCAGCTGGCGTTATTCCTCGCCGTTAGCCTGAGCCTCGTTGGACTCTTCCTCGTCCTGACGGCTGGTCAGGCCGAAGCCCAACGCGCCGTTGCCCAGAAGCTCGTCGAGCTCCTCGAGGTTACGGTGATAGCTGCGCGGCGGCAGCGCCTCGCCCAGCATGTCCTCGCCTTCGGTGTTGAAGGTGGCCGGCTCGTCGCCGCCGATGAGGATGGTGTCATCCGGGCTGAACACCATGTCGAGCAGCTGGCTCATGTCATCGGAGGATGCGCTCAGGTCGTCCTCGATCACATGCAGCAGGTTGTGCTGCTCGAGGCCTTCCTTGAGCTCCTCGATGGCCTTCGCGCCGATGCCCTCGATGCGCAGCAGGTCGTCCTCGGTGTGGCCCACCAGGTCGGCAACGGTCTCGATGCCGGCCTCGCTGAACTTGTTCGCCCAGCGCTGCGACACGCCCAGATCGTCGTAGATGTACAGGCGAGCGTCCTCGTCGGACAGCTGCGGGCCGCGATGACCCAGGGACAGGCCGCTGTAGTAGCTGCCGTAGTTGCCGCCCATGTTGAGGTAGCCCTCGCCGTCCAGCGACCAATCCTGGGGCTGGGGCAGCAGGTCCTCGATCTGGCGCAGATCATCGGGAGCATACTCGGGCAGCATGTCACCCTCGACCGGAGCGGTGGGCTTGCCCTTGTAGGTCAGGCCGACGTCGCGGTAGCGCTTCAGGCCCGTGCCAGCCGGGATCGGCTTGCCGATGATGACGTTCTCCTTCAGACCCACCAGGTGGTCGACCTTGCCCTCGATGGCGGCGTCGGTGAGCACCTTCGTGGTCTCCTGGAAGGATGCGGCGGACAGGAACGAATCGGTGGCCAGGGAGGCCTTCGTGATGCCCAGCAGCAGCGGCTGGCCCACCGGCGGGTTCTTGCCCTCTGCGATGAGCTCGTTTGCAGCGTTCTCGAACTCGAAGCGGTTGACCTGGCGACCCGGCAGGAAGTCGGAGTCGCCGGCGTCGAGCACGGCCACCTTGCGCAGCATCTGGCGCGCGATGACCTCGATGTGCTTGTCGTTGATGTCAACGCCCTGGGACACGTACACGTCCTGGACCTGGGCCACGATGTAACGCAGCGTGGTGTTCGGATCGGTCAGGCGCAGCAGGTCGTGCGGGTTCACGGAACCCTTGGTCAGCTGCTGGCCGATACGGACCTGGCAGCCGTCCTCCACGCCCGGGAGCATGGTGGCGCGGGCCGACACCACGTACTCGCGGAAGTTGCCCTCCTGGTCGTGGATGGTCAGCGTCTTCGTGTTCTTGTCAGAGCTGATCTGCAGCGTGCCGGAGATCTCCGCCAGCACTGCCTGGCCCTTAGGCTTGCGGGCCTCGAACAGCTCCTGGACGCGCGGCAGGCCGTGCGTGATGTCCTCGCCTGCGACGCCGCCGGCGTGGAACGTACGCATGGTCAGCTGCGTGCCGGGCTCGCCGATGGACTGCGCGGCGATGATGCCGACGGCGGTGCCGATGTTGACCGGACGGCCGGTGGCAAGGTCCCAACCGTAGCACTTCTGGCACACGCCGTGCTCGGCATGGCAGGTCATGACCGTGCGGATGGTGACTTCCTCGACGCCCGCGGCCTCCATGGCGGCAAGCTGCTCGATGGAGGTGATGTAGTTGTCGCCCTCCATGACCACGGAGCCGTCGGTGCCCTTGACGTCCTCGAGCAGGCAGCGGCCGATCAGGTTCTCGTCAAGCTCGCCCTTCTCGTTGTGCAGCGGGTACGGAACGCCCACGTTCGTGCCGCAGTCGATCTCGTGCACGATGACGTCCTGCGCGACGTCGACCAGACGACGGGTCAGGTAACCCGAGTCGGCGGTACGCAGAGCGGTGTCGGCCATACCCTTACGAGTGCCGTGCGTGGAGACGAAGTACTCCAACACCGACAGGCCCTCGCGGAAGTTCGACTTAACCGGAATGTCGATGGTGCCGCCCTTGGTGTCTGCCATCAGGCCGCGCATGCCGGCCAGCTGGCGGATCTGCTTGATGTTACCTCGAGCGCCGGAGTCGGCCATCATGAAGATGGGGTTGAAGCTGTCGAAGTTGGCGGCCATGGCCTCGCCGACCTCTTCGTTGGCATCCGTCCAGATGTCGACGACCTGCTTATGACGCTCCTCGGGGCTCATCAGGCCCATCTCGTAGTCCTCGTCGATGGCTGCGACCTTATCGTCGGCGGCGGCCAGGATGTCGGCCTTCGTCGGCGGCACGGTGGCGTCGTAGACGGACACGGTGATGCCGGCGCGGGTTGCATAGTGGTAGCCCGTGGCCTTCAAACCGTCCAGAATCTCCGGCACGTCGGCCAGCGGGTAGCGGTTCGTGACGTCCTCGACCAGACGGCCGATCTCCTTCTTGTTCATCTGGTAGTTCAAGAAGGGGTAGTCCTCCGGGAAGGAGTCGTTGAAGATGATGCGGCCGATGGTGGTCTGGATGCGCTGACCGGCCTTCATGTCCTCGTACTTGCCGAACGCGTTGGCCACGCGGGTGTCCTTGCTCAGGCGCACCTCGATCTTGGCCTGCAGGTCCACGTCGGCGCGAGCGTCATAGGCGTTGCGGGCATCGGCGAAGTCGATGAACGCGCGGCCCTCGCCCGGGAAGCCATCGCGGGCTGCCGTCAGGTAGTAGGAGCCGATGATCATGTCCTGGGTGGGCACGGTCAGCGGGCGGCCATGAGCCGGGGATTTGATGTTGTTCGCGGACAGCATGAGCACGCGGGCCTCGGCCTGGGCCTCGGCGCCGAGCGGCACATGCACGGCCATCTGGTCGCCGTCGAAGTCGGCGTTGAAGGCGGTGCAGGCCAGCGGATGCAGCTTGATGGCCTTGCCCTCGACGAGAACCGGCTCGAAGGCCTGGATGCCCAGACGGTGCAGGGTTGGTGCGCGGTTGAGCAGGACCGGATGGTCCACGATGACCTCTTCCAGCACGTCCCACACGTAGCTGGCGCAACGATCCACGGCGCGCTTGGCGGCCTTGATGTTGGCAGCGTACTCGAGCTCGACCAGGCGCTTCATGACGAAGGGCTTGAACAGCTCCAGCGCCATCTGCTGAGGCAGGCCGCACTGATGCAGCTTCAGCGACGGGCCGACGACGATTACCGAACGGCCGGAGTAGTCGACGCGCTTGCCGAGCAGGTTCTGACGGAAGCGGCCCTGCTTGCCCTTGAGCATGTCGGACAGGGACTTCAGCGGACGGTTGCCCGGGCCCGTGACGGGACGGCCGCGACGGCCGTTGTCGAACAGGCTGTCGACAGCCTCCTGCAGCATGCGCTTCTCGTTGTTCACGATGATCTCGGGGGCACCGAGGTCGAGCAGGCGCTTCAGGCGGTTATTGCGGTTGATGACGCGACGATACAGATCGTTCAGGTCGGACGTGGCGAAGCGGCCGCCGTCGAGCTGCACCATGGGGCGCAGGTCGGGCGGGATGACCGGGACGACGTCCAGGATCATATCGGACGGCTTGTTGGTGGACTTCAGGAACGCGTCGACCACCTTCAGGCGCTTGATGGCCTTGGCGCGCTTCTGGCCCTTGCCGTTGGCGATGACGTCGCGCAGCTCCTCGGCCGTGGCCTCGAGGTCCATGGCGTCCAGCAGGTCGCGCACGGACTCGGCGCCCATGCCGCCCGTGAAGTAGTCACGGTAGTTGGCGCGCATCTCGCGATACAGGGACTCGTCGGGGATCAGCTGCTTCGGCTCGATCTTCATGAACAGGTCGAAGGCGTCCTGACGCAGGGCCTTGCGCTCGTTGAACTCCTCGTAGATGTCGGCGATCTCCTCTTCCACCTCTTCAGGCGTGAGGCGCTCATCCTCGTCGATGTCGTCGACGAAGTCGTCGTCCTCGGGGACGTAGTCCACCGACAGCTTGCGGGTCTGCTCGATCAGGCGATCGCGCTCGACGTCCAGCTCTTCCAGATCGGCGGCCAGCTCATCGCGCAGATCCTCGACGTCCTCGTCGCGCGCCTCCTTGTCGACGGAGGTGATGATGGAGCTTGCGAAGTACAGGACCTTCTCCAGCTCCTTCGGCGGGATGTCGAGCAGGTAGCCCAGACGGGACGGGGAGCCCTTGAAGTACCAGATGTGGCTAACGGGGGCCGCCAGCTCGATGTGGCCCATGCGCTCGCGGCGAACCTTGCTGCGCGTCACCTCGACGCCGCAGCGCTCGCACACGATGCCCTTGAAGCGCACGCGCTTGTACTTGCCGCAGGCGCACTCCCAGTCCTTGGTGGGACCGAAGATCTTCTCGCAGAACAGGCCGTCCTTCTCCGGCTTGAGCGTGCGGTAGTTGATGGTCTCGGGCTTCTTCACCTCGCCACGCGACCAGCTGCGGATATCCTCGGCGGAAGCCAGGGAGATGCGCAGGGCGTCGAAATTGTTAACGTCGAATTCCGTCGTCATTTATCGCTCGTCCTCCTTGCCGATCAGGTCGTTATCGTCTTCTTCTTGCTTGGTATCAGCCATCAGCTCGCCCAGCTCTGCGGCGATGTCGTCGAGAGCGCCGGCTTCCTCGGCCTCGGTCTTGCGCGCATCGTCGGCGATGGCGTTGTACAGGGCCGTATCGGCGTTGTCGCGCTTCACGCCGTCCAGATCGGGGTCATGGGTGACGTCGATGGTCTGATGGTCGTGTCCCTCGAGCTCGACGTTGAGGCACAGCGACTTCATTTCCTTCACCAGAACCTTGAAGGACTCAGGCACCTCGGGAGCCGGCGTGTTCTCGCCCTTGACGATCGCCTCGTAGGACTTCACGCGACCCGACGTGTCGTCGGACTTCACGGTCAGGATCTCCTGCAGCACGTTGGATGCGCCATACGCGTACAGGGCCCACACTTCCATCTCGCCGAAGCGCTGGCCGCCGAACTGCGCCTTGCCGCCCAGGGGCTGCTGCGTGATCAGGCTGTAAGGGCCGGTCGAGCGGGCGTGGATCTTGTCGTCGACCATGTGACCCAGCTTCAGGATGTAGGTCTGGCCGACGGTGATGGGCTCGCGGAACTTCTCGCCTGTGCGGCCGTCGTAGAGCCATGCCTTGCCCGTGCGGGACAGCTGCGGGACGAACTCGTCGCGCGCCAGGTCGCCGTACTTCTTGTGGTTCCAGTTGATGAGGTTGCGGTTGGCGGCGTCGATGGCGTCGGAGATCTCCTCCTCGGTGGCGCCGTCGAATACCGGGGTTGCCACGAACTGCGGGCCCTCGACGGGCTCGTCGGAGTTCGGGTCATCGTTCCAGCCCCACTTCGCAGCCCAGCCCAGGTGGTTCTCAAGCAGCTGGCCGACGTTCATACGGGACGGAACGCCCAGGGGGTTCAGCATGACGTCGATGGGCGTGCCATCGGCCAGGTACGGCATGTCCTCGACCGGCAACACGCGGGAGATGACGCCCTTGTTGCCGTGACGGCCGGAGAGCTTGTCGCCCTGCTGGACCTTACGCTTCTGAGCCACGTAGATGCGGACGAGCTCGTTGACGCCGGGCGCCAGCTCGTCGCCGGCGGCGCGGCTGAAGCGATGGATGTCGATGACGCGGCCGCCGGAGCCGTGCGGCACCTTCAGGGAGGTGTCGCGGACCTCGCGGGCCTTCTCGCCGAAGATGGCGCGCAGCAGGCGCTCCTCGGCGGTCAGCTCGGTCTCGCCCTTCGGGGTGACCTTGCCCACCAGGACATCGCCCGGGAACACCTCGGCGCCCACGCGGATGATGCCGTCGGCGTCCAGGTCGCCGATCATATCGTCGGAGATGTTCGGGATCTCGCGGGTGATCTCCTCCGGGCCCAGCTTCGTGTCACGGGCGTCCAGCTCGTACTCGCTGATGTGGATGGAGGTCAGCAGGTCCTCGGACACCACGCGCTCGGACACGATGATGGCGTCCTCGTAGTTGTAGCCTTCCCAGGGCATGTACGCGACCATGAGGTTCTGGCCCAGCGCCAGCTCGCCGCCGTCGCAGGACGGGCCGTCTGCCAGCACGTCGCCGGCAGCCACCTCGTCGCCCTTGCGGACGATGGGGCGATGGTTCATGCAGCCGGACTGGTTGGAACGCTGGAACTTCGGCACCAGGTACTCGTCGTACTCGCCGTCGTTGTTGAGCACGATGATGGTCTGGCCGTCGACGTAGTCGACCACGCCGGGGTTCTGCGCGATGAGGATCTCGCCGGAGTCGACCGCGATGCGATGCTCCATGCCGGTGCCTACGAGCGGGGCGTGCGGCTTGAGCAGCGGCACGGCCTGACGCTGCATGTTCGAGCCCATGAGGGCGCGGTTTGCGTCGTCATGCTCGAGGAACGGGATGAGCGACGTTGCGACCGACGTCATCTGACGCGGGGAAACGTCCATGTAGTCGACCTGCTCGGGCAGCACCTCGCCAGGCTCGCCGAACACGCCGTCGGCGTCCTTGGTACGGCAGAGCACGCGAGAGGCCTTGACGAAGTTGCCGTCCTCGTCGACGGTGCCGAACTCGCGGGTCTCCAGGTTGAACTTCTCGTTGGCCTGGGCGATCGTGTGGTTCTCTTCCTCGTCGGCCGTCAGGTAGTCGATGTCGTCGGTCACCTTGCCGTCGACGACGCGACGGTACGGGGTCTCGATGAAGCCGTAGGGGTTGATGCGGCCGAAGGTTGCCAGCGAGCCGATAAGGCCGATGTTCGGGCCTTCAGGCGTCTCGATGGGGCACATGCGGCCGTAGTGGGAGTTGTGGACATCGCGGACCTCGAAGCCTGCGCGCTCACGGGACAGGCCGCCCGGGCCCAGTGCGGACAGACGGCGCTTGTGCGTGATGCCTGCGGCAAGGTTGGCCTGGTCCATGAACTGGGACAGCTGGGAGGAGCCGAAGAACTCCTTGATGGCCGCCACGATCGGGCGGATGTTCACGAGCGACTGCGGGGTGATCTCGTCGGGCTCCTGCATGCTCATGCGCTCGCGCACCACGCGCTCCATGCGGGACAGGCCGATGCGGAACTGGTTCTGGATCAGCTCGCCGACCGTGCGGATGCGGCGGTTGCCGAAGTGGTCGATGTCGTCGACCTTGACGCCTTCGGCACCGGCATGCAGGCCGATGATGTACTGCATGGTCTTGGTGATGTCTTCCTCGGTCAGCGTGGAGCAGGTTGCCTCCTCCTGATCGAAGCCGAGCTTCTTATTGATCTTGTAACGGCCCACTTTCGCCAGGTCGTAGCGCTGCGGGTTGAAGAACAGGCCCTCGAGCAGCGTTCGGGCGGAGTCGATGGTGGGCGGCTCGCCGGGACGGAAGCGCTTGTACAGCTCGATGAGCGACTCCTCCTTGGTGGTGGCGGGGTCGCGGTCGAGGGTGCGCAGGACCATCTCATCGCTGCCGAGCAGGTCGATGATCTCCTCGCGGGTCTCGGCCAGGCCGAGGGCGCGGACGAGCAGCGTTGCGGGCTGCTTGCGCTTGCGGTCGATGCGCACGGACAGGATGTCGCGCTTGTCGGTCTCGAACTCCAGCCATGCACCGCGGCTGGGGATGACCTTGGCGTTATACAGCGTTTTGTCGGATGCCTTGTCGCGCTCGGAGCCGAAGTACACGCCCGGGGAACGCACGAGCTGGGACACCACGACGCGCTCGGTGCCGTTGATGATGAAGGTGCCGCGGTTGGTCATGAGCGGGAAGTCGCCCATGAACACCTCCTGCTCCTTGATCTCGCCCGTCTCACGGTTGATGTAACGGATCTCAACGTACAGGGGCGCCTGATAGCTGACGTCCTTTTCCTTGCACTCGTCGACGGTGTACTTCGGGTCGCCGAAGCGATGGTCGCCGAACTCGACGCACATGTCCTTCGTATTGTTCTCGATCGGAGCGATGTCCTGGAACGCCTGATCGAGACCCTCGCTCATGAACCATTTGAAACTATCCGTTTGAATGGCGATGAGGTTGGGCACGTCCATGACGTCAGGAATCTTCGCAAACGAGCGGCGATTGCGATAAAGTACTGTCTGACCAGCATTTTTGTCTTGGGCCACGAGGCTTTTCCTCCTTCAGGTGCATCCGCAAAACTGCGAAAAAGTTGCAATTTGCTAGAATACGGCGAAATGTCAAGCCCGTCAAGGAATTTTTTCACGAGCTGTGGAAATTTGTTGGTTTTCGCCACTTCACCTGGGGAAACGCAGATATGACTTTTCTCGTGCGGAAGGCATTCTAGCACGGCAGGCGGCGCAACGCCGGCCAGGCGCGGAAAAGCCTTATACGGCAGCATCAGGCGGCGGCAAGCCGCAAGAGCGCAAAGGCAGGGATTCCGGCGTTATCGTAGACAACCGCTACCGGGGCCCCACAGGCTGCCGACTGGGGGTACCATGGGCTCCATACCCGATTTCCGGGCATGACAAGAGAGGACCTCCTTACCATGTATCTATCCGGCAACGACGCACCCGCGCAGCCGCATCAACGCCCCGCGGCCCGCACGCGCGCAAATCGCCTCGCCCTCACCGCCGCGCCATACCTGGCCGCCTTCGCCGTCCCCTTCTGCGTGCTGCTGGCCGCCTTCGCCATGCGGGGGATCTGGCCCTTCGGCGACGTGTCGGTGATGCTCTACGACATGCCCGTGCAGTACGCCGAGTACTTCGGCTGGCTCATCCAGGTGCTGCACGGCCAGGGCAACCTGCTGTACAGCAACGCCGCCGGCCTGGGCGGCGGCATGTTCAGCCTGTTCACCTATTACCTGTCCAGCCCGTTCAACCTGATCGCGTTCTTCTTCACACCTGAAACCGTGCCGCAGCTGTTCAGCGTCCTGTACCTGCTGAAGATCCCCGCGTGCGCCGTGTGCTGCCTGGTGCTTTTGCGCGGAAGGCTTCTGGCGGCGGATGCCGAAAGCTGGCGCGAGGCGCGCATCGCCGCGGCAAGTGCCCCAGCCGGCCGGCAGGCGCTGCTGGTGCTGCTTGCATGCGCCTACGCGCTCACCTCGTACGTGCTGGGATATGCGAGCAACATCATGTGGCTCGACGGCGTGATCATGGCCCCGCTGGCGGCGCTGGGCACGTATCGCCTGGTGCAGCGCCGCGCATGCGGCGGGCTGTTCGCCGCATGCGCATGCGCCATCGTGTTCAACTGGTACACGGGGTATATGGTGTGCCTGCTGTGCGTGCTGTGGTTCTTCTACGAGCTGGCGCGCGACCGCAGCCTGCGCGGACGCCGCCTGCGCCGCTGCTGGCGCTTCGCCGCCACCATGGCGCTTGCCGTGGGCGCGGGCATGGTGGTGCTCATCCCCACCGCGCTGTCGCTTCTGGGCGGGAAGGGCACGCACGCGGGGCTGGCCTCGCTTGCGTGCAACACAGGCCTGGCCCGCAACCCGCTTGCGGTGGCCGACCTGTTCTGCATCGGCACCCTGCCCGGCATCACCACGCAGGCGAACCTGCCCGCCCTGACGATTTCGGCCCTGGCTCTGGTCGGCGTCGGCATGTTCCTGGCGAACGGGGCCGTCGGGCGGCGCGAGCGCATCGCCGGCGCCGCCTTCGCGCTCGTTATGGCTACGAGCCTGGTATTCACGCCCGTAGCCACCATCTGGAGCGGGTTCGTGCCCGAAAGCTCCTACACCAACCGCAACGGGTTCGCAATCCTGCTGGTCATGACGGTGCTTGCCGCCGAGGGCCTGTCGGCGCTCTCGCAGCTTGACGCGCGGCCGCGGCGCAGGTGCGCGCTGGTAGGCGGCGGCGCGACGCTCGTGAGCGTCGCCGGATCGGCCGCGTGGCTGTACATGGCGAAGGGAAGCCTGCCGCAGGCACCCGAGCTGGTGGCGTTGGAATGCGGGCTGTTGGCGGCGTTCACGCTGCTGGTCGCGGGCATCGCCGGAACGCGCGGCGCCGGTGCGGCCGCCGACGGGAAGGGCTCGCAACATGCCGAAGCCAACGAAACCGCAGGCCTCGATCACGCCCGCACCGGCGAAACGGGGCAGGCGGAGCCCATGGCAGATGCCGAGCATGCAGGATCGGACGCTGAGCGCGGCACGGCCTCGCCCTGCCCCGCCCGAACAGGGCTCCCGTTGCATGGCCCGCAACCGATCTTACGCGCCGCGTTGTGCGTTGCGTTGGCCTGCGTGTTCGTCGGCGAGCAGGTGTTCAGCGCGCAGGCGCAGCTTTCGCGATGCCGCTATACGGTCAGCGGCTACACCGACACGCTCACGGAGCTGGAGGCCTTCTACAACCAGCTTGAAGGCGCGACCGCGGGGAACGAGCCCGTCTCAAGTTCGGAGGGCGATTCGGGTTCCGACGAGGGCAAGATGAGCGGCGTTTCCGGCGTCAGCAGCGCAGTCGCAGGCGACGCGGACCGCGTTTCCGCCTTCACCCGCGTGGGCAACGCCGCGCCGTATTGGGGCGGCAGCAAGGCAAACGGGCCGGACAACATGGCGCTCGTGCTGGGCGTGAGCACGTTCGACCACTATTCGTCCACGCAGGAATACCGCATCCAGCAGCTGCTGCACGACTTGGGCTATAGCAAGGTCACGCCGTTCGGCACCTATTATATGAGCTCCAACGTCATCGCCGATGCGCTGCTCGGCGTCACCGACATCGTGGACGATCAGCCCCCCGCCGCGACCGAACCCGAAGGGGCCGTGCTGCGCGGCACATGGCGCGCGTACCGCAACGAGCTTGCGCTGCCGCTTGGCTGGGGAACCACGGGAAGCGCGCACGTCGACTGGCAAGAGGGGCGGCCGCTTGACAACCAGGACGCCATGCTCGCCGATGCAGCCGGCAACAACGCCAGCGCGCTTTCCGCCGTCGACGTGCAGGAATGCGACGGCGACCAGGATGCGCGCACGTTTACGCTGACCCCTTCGGCCGACGGCCCGGTGTACCTGTACACGCCGACGACGTTCGTGAACGACCTGTATTACGAAGGCGGCGTCGTGTGCGAGCTGTGGGCCGATGGCTCTCTCGTGCAAACCATCGGCGGGCGCGGGTCGTGCAACCAGGTGTACCTGGGCTGGGGACGCGCCGGGCAATCCACACAGGTGACCATCAAGCCCCTGGCCGAGCAGCCTTACGAGCTGCGCTTCGAGGACGGCACCGTGACGGACGCGCAATCGGCGTTCTGGAATGTTCCCGCCGCCGAGCTGGTGCAGGCCGGCACCGTGGACCTGCAAACCCTGCAAGATCAGCTATCGCGCATCGATTCCGCCGGTTTCGAGCTCACGGCATACGAGAACGGACGGATTGCAGCGACCTTCAACGCCGCCCAAGATGAGACGCTCGTAATCAGCCAGCCCTACGAGGACGGCTGGACCGCCACGGTCAACGGTCAGCCGGTCGAAGTGCAGGCGGCCTATGACGGGCTGATGGGCATACCGGTGCAAGCCGGTGACAACGTCGTCGAACTGCACCACCTCACGCCCGGACTTATCCCAGGGGCGGTTGTGAGTATTGCGTCCGTTACGCTGTTCGCTGTATGGCGCATAGCAGTGCGCAGGCGTAGCATGTTGAGAGATGGCGAATAGTCGAACATCGGCCAGGCATGCTTGCACGGTGATGGCGCAGAAATCGCAACGGCGGCTGCAAGGCGCAACATCGCACTGCAGCGAACCACGCTCGACCACGTCGATTCGCCCTAAGGCGCTACCGCACGCCCACTTCGCAAGGAAGCGCCGCACCCGTCAGGGACCGCGGCGGCAAAGCTAGATTGGAACGAACACATGAGCGACGCCCTGTACGACCTGACGCTGGTGGTCCCCTGCTACAACGAGGCGGATAACATCCCGCTGTTCTACAAAACGGCCACCGAGTGCTTCGAACAAGCAGGCGTGGGCGTCGAGATCGTGTTCGTCAACGACGGCAGCCAGGACGGCACCTCGCAGCTTTTGCGGCGCGTGGTCGAATCCGCACGCGGGAAGCATGCCGTGCAGGCCATCGACTTCTCACGCAACTTCGGCAAGGAATCGGCGCTGTACGCCGGCATGCAGGCGGCGCGCGGCAATAGCATCTGCCTTATCGATGCCGACATGCAGCAAACGCCCCACGATGCGCTGCGCATGTACCGCCTGCTCATGGAGAACGCCGACGTGGATTGCGTGGCCGCATGCCAGGTCGACCGCAAGGAAGGCTTTGTGCTGAAGCTGTTCAAACGCGCGTTCTACCGCACGTTCAACGGCATGGCCGACGACATCTCCATCCCCGCAAACGTCAGCGACTTCCGCGTGTTCCGCCGTCCCGTGCGCGACGCGCTGCTCGCGCTGCCCGAGCGCGAACGCTTCAGCAAGGGCCTGTTCGCCTGGATCGGCTTCAACACGCTCGAAATCCCCTACGAGGCCGAGCAACGCGCCGCCGGAACCAGCAAATGGTCGTTCAGGAAGCTGTTCCGCTACGCCGCCACGGGCATCTTCGGGTTCACCACCTGGCCACTCAAGATCGCGGTATGGCTGGGCAGCCTCTGCTCCTTTGCAGCAGCGATATACCTGCTGTCGGTGCTGGCCGAGTACCTGCTGTACGGGACGAACGCCCCGGGCTACCCCACGCTGGCATGCCTGATCCTGCTGTTCGGCGGCCTGCAACTGGCCGTGCTGGGAGTGATCGGCGAATACCTGGGCCGCGACTACATCGAGAACAAGCGCCGCCCCATCTACCTGGCAAAAGAGCACTTGGATAGCACAAAGGAATAGCGAAGGCGCCGTCTGCGAAAGGACGCCGTCCGCGCCCGTTTGCCCATGTTTCGGGAACCGCTTAGCCGATCCCCCAATGAGAACGGTTTGCTGATGAGAACGATCGCCGGTGCCGAATGGCGAGCGGAATCTTCTGGACGGTTTTGCAGGCGTTGGGGCGGAAGCCGTCCCAACTCTCCCGAACGCCAAGCAGGATCTTCTGGGCGGTTTTGCAGGCTGAAATGCACTCTGGAGCAATGCTGACCTGGGGTTTTAAGGCTTATAGGACAAAAAGTGTGTCCAGTTTTGGGCGTTGACGCAGGTCAACGCCC
>CAJMPP010000014.1 GCA_905215325.1 uncultured bacterium
ACTCATATGTTATTCCTAATCCTCGGCGTATTCGGAGATGAAGGCATCGAAGGATGCCGCGTCCTGGATGCAGGGGCGGGCGGCCTTGCGGTCGATGCGCTTGACCAGGTTCGACAACACCCCGCCGAAGCCGACCTCGGCGAACACGGCAGCACCCTGATCGGCCAGGGCTTGCACGCTTTGCCCGAAAAGCACCGGACGGGTCAGATGGTCGACCAGGTGACGTCGCGCCACCTCGGCGGAAAGCGGCTGCGCATCGGTGTTGCAGATCAGCGGGATGGAAGGCTGCTTGAAATCGACCTTCGCCAGATATGCGCCCAGCTCATCGGCCGCTGGCTGCATCAACGGGCTATGGAACGCGCCGGAGGTTGCCAGGCGCGCGTACCGCTTGCCTGCCGCCTCCCAGGCGGCCTCGGCACGCTCGACGGCAGCCAGCTCTCCGGAGATAACGATCTGGCCTGGGCAATTGAAATTCGCGGGGACGAGCACCTGGCCCTGTGCGCACTCCTCGCACAGCTGCGCGACCGATTCCCCGTCCGCCTTAAGCAGCGCGCTCATCACGCCCGGCCGCTCGGCGGCTGCCTGCGCCATAAGGCGGGCTCGCTCGGCCACGAACGAAAACGTCTCCTCACAAGTGAGCATGCCCGAAACCGCCAGCGCACTGACCTGCCCCAACGAGAATCCGAGCACGGCCTGCGGCTGCACGCCGCGGGCCTGCAGGGCCAACGCGATGCCCACGGACAACGCACAGGTTGCCGGCTGCGCATACCGGGTGTCGTTCAGTTTTTCGGCAGGTGCGCTGGTCATAAGCGCCGCCACGTCATATCCGAGCACGTCGGAAGCGCAATCGAGCACCGCCTTGACCTCGGAAACGCCGAACAGGCTCTCGCCCATGCCGGGCTTTTGGGCGCCTTGGCCCGAGAACATGAATACCGGGTTCATACCGACCCCCTACCCGCGCGCCGCGTTGGCATCGGAGGCCTGCTGGAGGTTGCGCGCGCCGACTGTCTGCGCCTGCGCCATCAGCTCGTCGATGACCTCCTGCGCGGTCTTACGCTCATGCACAAGGGCGGCAACCTGGCCGGCCATCATGGAGCCGTTATCCACATCGCCCTCGACGGCGCGGCGCAAACTGCCCACATACATGGCCTCGAGCTCGTCGCCGTTTTTGGCCATATCGGCCTCCAGCTTGCGCACATTGCGGGAGAACTTGTTCTTCAGGCAGCGAACGGGATGCCCGCTACCGCGTCCCGTGACGATGGTGTCGGAGTCCTTGGCCGCCAAAACGCGCTCTTTGTACGCATCCGAGACGGTACACTCCTCAACGGTGAGGAAGCGCGTGCCCATCTGCACGCCCTCGGCGCCCAGTGCGAACGCGGCCGCCACGCCGCGCCCATCGGCGATGCCGCCTGCGGCGATGACGGGAATGGAAACGACGTCGCACACCGCAGGGACCAGCGCCATGGTGGTAAGCTCGCCCACATGCCCGCCGCTTTCGGTGCCCTCGGCCACGACGGCGTCGGCGCCCAAGCGCTCCATACGCTTGGCGAGCGCGGTGGTGGCGACGACGGGGATGACTTTGATGCCGGCCTCTTTCCACATTTCCATATAGTTTGCGGGGCTGCCGGCGCCGGTGGTGATCACGTCGATCTTCAGATCGACGAGCAACCGGGCAAGCTCGGCGGCGTTGGGGTCCATGAGCATGACATTGGCGCCGATGGGGTTGCCGGTGATCTTGCGAGCAGCCGCTACCTGCTGTTCCACCCATTCAAGCGGGGCGCCTCCGCAGGCGATGATCCCCAGGCCGCCGGCGGCGCTGACGGCGCCGGCCAAGCTGGCATCGGCGATGCGTGCCATGGCACCCTGGATGATGGGCGCTTCAATGCCCAAAAGCTCGGTGATACGGGTATTCATATGCATAGATCCTATTCACGAAAAACAACTTCAAACCGCCTGAAAAGGCGGGAACCGTGTACCCGGAAATGGTAGTGCAAGCGGTAGGGTTTTCAAGGCAAACGGAATCCTGTTCACGGTTTCTTCGGTCGGAAATATGAAGTCCCACGCTTGTGACGTGGGACTTTGCAATCAATTTATTTCACTTGCGCAGCATTTCGACCTGTGACTTGAACTTGTTCATGCAAGACGGAAGTCAAGGCGACCGGCCCGGGCATCCACAGCCACAAGGACCACATTCACGCGCTGGCCCAACCTGAACACGCGCCCGCTGTCCTGACCGACCAGCATGCAGCCCGCTGCATCGAGGGCGAAATACTCGCCTCCCAAATGCCTGACCGCCACCAGTCCTTCCGCAGTGTTGTCGAGCTTCACGTACATGCCGTACGTGGCAACCCCAGACACCACCGCCATAAAGCCCTGACCGACGAAGCGGGACATATACTCGGCAAGCTTGAGCTCCTGCGATTTCCGGGCCGCCTTCTCGGCAACGCGTTCCATATCCGAGGAGTGCTCGGCGATCCAAGGCAGCGCCGCGACCTCCTGCTCGAAACGCTGCGGGCGTCGCGTGAGCTGCGCACGCAGCATGCGATGCACCACAAGGTCGGGATACCGGCGAATAGGGCTGGTGAAATGCGCATAAGCCGCGCTTGCCAGGCCGTAATGCCCTTCGCATTCGGGCTTGTAGCACGCGCGCTTCATGGCACGCAGCACAAGCGCCTGCACAAGATCGGCCTCAAGGCGCCCCTGGCTTTCCGAAATCACCTGTTGCACGGCATGCGCATCGCCGGCCACGAAACGCTCGGGGCTGATGCGGTTGAACCAGCTGAACTCCGAGAGCACGGGAAGCAACGAGGCAAGGCTGTCGGGCGAAGGCTTCTCGTGCACTCGGTACAAGGCGGGAAAATCGCGCTCGTGCAGATGCGACGCCACCACCTCGTTGGCTAAGATCATGGCCTCCTCGACCAAGCTGGTAGCCTGATTCTTCACACGAAGGTCCACCCCGCAGGGCTTGCCTGCCCCGTCGAGGATCACGCGAGCCTCGGGGAATTCGAAGTCAAGGCCGCCGGCAGCTTTCCGGTAGGCGATGCGCGCCTGAGCGAAACCGCTCAGGCTTTCAACACGCCGCATGATGGCATCGTCGATGCCCTGACCTGCCACGCAGCCTTTCAAGCCGTCAAGCGTGCCGGAGGCGCCGAGCGGTGCGCCCTGCAGCGCATCGAACACCTGATTGTACGTCAGACGGGCGCATGAGCGCATGAGCGCCGGGTACAGATCGTAGCCGACAGGCCTCCAGTCCTCGTCAAGATACACATCGCATGTCATGCACCTGCGGGTTTCGCCTGGATTGAGCGAGCACAGCCCGTTGGAAAGCTGCTCGGGCAGCATGGGGATGACGCGATCGACCAGGTACACGCTGGTGGCGCGCCGGCGCGCATCAAGGTCGAGCGAGCTGTTCCACTCCACATAATGCGACACATCGGCGATATGGACGCCCAGACGCCACACGGCGCCGTGCTTGCGGAAGTCCTCCGCCGGCTCCAAGGAAAGCGCATCATCGAAATCCCGGGCATCGGCTGGGTCGATGGTGAACACCATGCGATCGCGGATATCGCGATACCCCGCCGCAAGAGCGCCCACTTCGTCGAGGACCGCCGCATCGGCTTGCACCAAGGCTCCTTCCGAGAACACGGTTTCAAGCTTGGCGCGAGCGATGATGGATTCAACGGAGGCGGTGGCCTCGTCGGCCATGCCGAGCACTTCCTCGATAACGCCGCACGCGGCCTCATGCCGCGAAGGGTATGCCGTCATGCGAACGCGCACAAGGGCCCCATCCGGGACATCAGGGGAATCGGCGCGCATGGTGAAGATGTCATAGGAGATGTTATGGTCCTCGGGCACCACCACGCCGAAAGGCTCGGCTACCTCATAGCGGCCCACGACGGTATCGTGCGCTCGATCGATGACGCGCAGCACGCGCGCCGCCGGCCGATCGGCGTGAGCGCCGTCGGACGCGCCGCGCGCAGGAAGCGGCGCCACTTCCACCAAGTCGCCGTCGAAAGCCCCGGCCATCTTCGATTCCGGGACGAAGTATTCCCCTTCCGCCGTCCGCACGAAGCCGAACGACCCCGCATGGACCACTAGAACGCCGTGAGGATTGGGGCGCGGACGGCGACGCGTATGCTTGCGCGTGCGACCCATCTACTCACGCACCATGGATTGCGCGGTCTCCATGGCCAACGACTTTTGATTGTCGCTATCATCGGAACGGCCGATGGAGATGTCGGGGTTGATGCCCAGACCGTCGATGTCGTGATCGAGCGGGCTTTTGTAATACGCGGCCGTATAGCGCAACGCGCCGCCGAACGTGAGTTCGTGGGTGACCTGCACCGAGCCCTTGCCGAGCGTGGTGGTTCCCATGATGGTGGCTCGCTCGTTGTCCTTCAACGACGCGGCTATGACCTCCGCCGAAGACGAAGTGTTGCCGTTGACGAGCACTACCAACGGCTTGTCGGTGAGCACATCGCCCGTGGCGTTTTTCGTGGTCTCGTCCGAGCTTGTCGTGGTAATGCGAACGATAGTGCCGCTTTTGATGAAATAGCTGGAGATGTCCACGGCTTGCGTAAGGTATCCGCCGGGATTGTCGCGCAGGTCCAGAACATAGGATTGCGCACCCCTTGCATCAAGGTCGACGATAGCCTGCCGCACCAGCTGGGCGGAATTCTGCGTGATCTGCTTCAGTTGGATATAACCAACGTTGTTCGTAAGTTCGGTGGTGACGTTTTTGACCGTTTGATCCGTGACGGTGAGCGTGGTGGTGAACTCGGTGCCCTTGGTGTCGTCAAGCGAGGAACCGCGCCTCCAGGTGATGACCACCTGCGAGCCCTGGTCGCGCTTGATCGCCTGGGTGACCTCGGATGCGGTCCAAGCATGGCTGCGGTCGCCATCGACGGAAACCACCACGTCATCGGTTTGCACGTCGGCCATCTGAGCCGGCGATCCCTCGAACACGTCGACCGCGTAGGCGCTGCCGTTATATTCGCTGAACAGCACGCCGATGCCGCCGCCGTTGTCGGAGGCGTCGGAAGCAGACGATGAGGCGGCGAAGCGGCTTGCGTCGTAATAGCGCAGATACGGGTCCTGCGTGGACACGGCGAACGCATCGAGCATCTTGGTGGTGGCGGTATCGAGATCATACGAATCAAGGCTGTCCTTGTTCACGATGGTCTCCACCTCGCCCACGCGAGCCGAGAGCGAATTATAGGTTTGCTGCGTTTGCGCGGCCTTCGCCTTCGCATCCTGGGTACCCGTGAGCTGCGTGAGGCCTAACGCATCGAGCAGCTCCACGTCTCCGCGAACGGCGAAGCCGCCGACAAATGCGGCGGCTACGACGATGATCAAGCTGAACAGCTTCGCAAGCTTTATGTTGCGGGCCCGCGCCTTGCGCGCGGACGCCGCCATGTTGGCAAGTTTATCGGTATGCCTTGGCATGCATGCTCCTCAAGCGCTACACCTTCAGATAACGACGCATGGCGAATGCCGAGCCGATCAAACCGATGACCAGGCCGAACACCGCAAGCATCACATAGAACATGGCGAAAGTGCCAGCGGAAAGGTCGATGGGCAGCCATGTAAGCGCATCCTGCAGCTTAGGCATGGCCACATTACGCAGAACCTCGAGGGTGCCGATGGCGAGCGCAGCGCCCACAATGGCATGCAGCGCGCCCTCCATCAGGAAGGGCCCTCGGATGAACCCGTTGGAGGCGCCAACCAGGCGCATGATGGCGATTTCCTTGCGGCGTGCCAGAATCGCCAAGCGGATGGTGTTGTTGATAAACACCAAGGCGATGAAGATGAGCAAGCCCACAAGCGCAACACCGATGACGCGCACATAGCTGGTCAGCTGGAACAGGCGGTCGACCGTCTTCTCGCCGTAACGCAGCGAATCGGAGGGGTTGGAGGGATTGTCGCAGATCTTCTGGAACGTCTTGTTCGCCTCGATCTGGGAGGCGACATCCTCGACCATCTTCGGGTCGGACAGCTCGACGTCGATGGAAGCCGGCAGCGGGTTCTGCCCGTCAAGCGACTCGGCGATATCGGAGCCGGAAGACGCCTTGAAGTTCTCGAGCGCCTGCTCCTTGTCGGTGTAGCTGACGTTGGCGACCGATGACATGGACTTGATCTCGGATTGCAGCGACTGCACGTCAGAGCTGGATGCGCTATCGGCGATCCAGACCGTGATGTTGACTTCCTGCTCCACGGACTTCACCACGTTGTTGACCACCGAACCGCCCACCAAGAAGATGCCGATGATGAGCAGCGACAGGAAGATGGTGACAATGGAGCCGAGCGCAGTGGAAAGGTTGCGCGTGAAGCCTGTCAGCGACTCCTTGAGGAAATAGAAGAAACTAGACATCGAAACCGTACACCCCTCGATCTTGGTCGCGCGTCAGGTTACCGCGGTCGAGCGCGATAACGCGGCGACGCATGTTGTCCACCATCTCGCGGTCATGGGTTGCCACGACCACCGTGGTGCCGGTGCGGTTGATGCGCTCGAGCAGGTCCATGATGCCGCGGGAGGTTTGCGGGTCAAGGTTACCCGTGGGCTCGTCGCAGATAAGGATGGGAGGACGGTTCACGATGGCGCGGGCGATGGATACGCGCTGCTGCTCGCCGCCGGAAAGCTGGTCCGGACGCTTATTCAGCTTGTCCTGCAGGCCCACCAGACGCAACACCTCGGGCACCTGCGTTTTGATGACATGACGGGACTTGCCGATTACCTCCAGCGCAAACGCCACGTTCTCGAACACCGTTTTGTTCGGAAGCAGCTTGAAGTCCTGGAACACGCAGCCGATGTTGCGGCGCAGATACGGCACACGCCAGTTGCGCATGTTCGCAAGATCCTCATCGGCGATGTAGATATGGCCCTGCGTGGGCTTTACTTCGCGGATGAGCATGCGGATGAAGGTGGTTTTGCCGGAGCCGGAATGGCCGACCAGGAACACGAATTCGCCAGCGAAGATCTGCAGGGAGACGTCGTTGAGGGCCGGCTTGTTAGGCTGAGCCGGGTACACCTTGGTCACATGATCGAACGTGATGACGGGCGTACCCGACTGCTGCGGGGTATCTTCGATCTCAAGCGTCGGAAGCGACGCGGACAGCTGCGATGTCACCTGTCGCGGCGGCGCAGCATGGGCGCCTGCGCGCCTTTGCGGGCGCACGGGAGCCGCATGGCTCATATCGTTCGTCACAGTTTGCTCCATTCATATAGTGATGTACTGTAGACGAAGACGATTTTATCAGATGCCCTACTTGAGCGTGAGGCTTTTCACAGCTTTGACAATCGCCTTGGAGTCCAAGCCGAAGTACGCCATAAGCTCCTCGAACTCGCCGGATTTGCCGAAACGGTCGTCCATGCCCACGAAGCGCATGGGAACCGGGCACTCCTCGGCAAGGGCGCGCGACACGGCCGTACCCAGGCCGCCGTGGATGCTGTGCTCCTCGGCGACGACCACGCGACCGGTCTTGCGAGCGGAGGCGACGATGGTGGCACGGTCGAGGGGCTTGACGGAGAATGCGTCGATGACTTCGGCGGACACGCCCTCGGCGGCAAGCTCGTCGGCGGCTGCCAGGGCCTGCTCGACCTCTACGCCGCAGGCCACGATGGTGACATCGGAGCCCTCGCGCAGCGTGTAGGCGCGGCCGAGCTCCAGCTCGACGCCGTCGGCGTACACGGCCGGCACGCTGGCGCGGCCCATGCGCACATAGACCGGACCGGGCGTTTCGGCGGCCAGACGGATGGCGGCGACTGCTGCGGCGTAGTCAGCCGGCACGAGCACGCGCATGTGCGGAAGACCTGCCATAAGCGAGATATCCTCGAGCATCTGGTGGCTGCCGCCGTCAGGACCCACGGACACGCCGGCGTGCGTAGGGGCGATCTTGACGTTCAGGTCGGAATAGCACACGGTGTTGCGGATCTGGTCGTAGGCGCGGCCGGTGCCGAACACGGCGAAGCTGCCGGTGAACGCGATGTTGCCGGTGGTCGCAAGGCCTGCCGCCACGTCGATCATGTTCTGCTCGGCGATGCCGCAGTTGAACAGACGGTCGGCGTAACCGGCCTTCGCGAACTTGGCGGTGGTGGTGGAGCCGGTCAGGTCGGCATCGACGGCGACGACGGGCACGCCCTCGCCGGCGAGCTCGGCGAGCGTAACGCCGTATGCGGCACGCGTGGCGCGCTTGACCTGGGACTGTTCTGCATTTGCAAGCGTAACCATCGCTTATGCCTCCTTACGTGCGGCCTCGAGCTCGGCCACAGCCTGCTCGGTCTGCTCGGCGTTGGGCGCCTTGCCGTGCCAACCTGCCTGGTTTTCCATGAACGACACGCCGCGGCCCTTGACGGTGTTGGCCACAAGAACTTGCGGGCGGCCGTCGGCGGCGCGCTTGGCGGCGTTGAGAGCCTTGATGAGCGCATCGATGTCGTGGCCGTCCACCTGGCTGGCCTCCCAGCCGAACGCGGAGAACTTGGCGCACATGTCGCCGGGGTCGCACACGTCGGCAGTATCGCCGTCGATCTGCAGATGGTTGCGGTCGACGATGGCAACGAGGTTGTCCAGGTTCTCATGAGCGGCCCACATGGCGGCCTCCCAAACCTGGCCCTCTTCGCACTCGCCGTCGCCGAGCAGGCAGAACACACGCTGAGGCTTGCCCGCCAGCTTCAGGCCGGCCGCCATGCCGGCGGCGATGGACAGGCCCTGGCCGAGAGAGCCGGTGGAAACCTCGACGCCCGGGCACAGGTTGCAGTCGGGATGGCCCTGCAGGCGCGTGCCCAGCTTGCGCAACGTCTTGAGCTCCTCGCGCGGGAAGTAGCCGGCATGTGCGAGCGCCGCGTACAGCGCGGGCGCCGCATGGCCCTTCGCCAGGACGAACCGGTCGCGGTCCTCCCACTTCGGCTGCTCCGGATCATGGTCCATCACGCCGCCGAAATACAGCGCGGTGAGGATGTCGGTGCACGAAAGCGAGCCGCCGGGATGTCCGCTTCCCGCCTCGGCGATCATGCGCACGATGTCGATGCGCATATCGCATGCCCGCTGCTCAAGCTCGGTCATTGCTTGTCCTTTCGTCGTTTTGACGCTTTCACTATCAACAGGGAACGCGGTTGCCCGCGTCCCGCTATCGCTATACCATGGCTCCCCCATCGGCGGCGTTGCGCCGGCAAGAGGACGGTGCCCGAAGCCGCATCATGCGCCTGCGAGCACCTTGAAGGCTACTCCTGCGACACGCGCCACTTGTGGTAGCCCACCACGAACTGGTCGATGTCGCCATCGAGCACCGCGTCCACGTTGCCCGTTTCCACGCCGCTTCGCACATCCTTGACCAGCTGATACGGGAACAGCACATAGTTGCGGATCTGGCTGCCGAAGCTGTTCTCCATGCGCTCGCCTCGCAGTTCGTCGATCTGGTCGCGACGTTTCTGCTGCTCGATCTCGTAGAGCTTGGATTTCAGCACGCGGATGGCGGCATCCTTGTTCTGCAGCTGCGACTTCTCGTTTTGGCACGTGACCACGATGCCCGTGGGCATGTGCGTCAAGCGCACGGCCGAGTCGGTGGTGTTGACGCACTGGCCGCCCGGTCCGCTGGAACGGTACACGTCCACGCGCACGTCGTTCATATCGAGGTTGACCTCGATATCGTCAGGAAGCACGGGGAGCACCTCGACGGCGGCGAAGGTGGTGTGACGGCGCTGCTTGACGTCGGTAGGGCTGATGCGCACCAGGCGGTGCACACCGTTCTCGCTGCGCAGCATGCCGTAGGCCAAACGACCTTCGATCTGCAGGGTTGCCTTGTTCAGACCAACGGCCTCCGCGCCGGGGACCAGGTCGAGGACCTTGACCTTCCAGCCCTTCGAGTCCGCATAGCGGCTGTACATGTTGTACAGCATCTCGGTCCAGTCCTGGGCTTCCAGGCCGCCTTGACCGGGGCTGACGGTGAGGATGCAGTCGCCGTCGTCGAAACGCCCGGAGAACCAGCTTTCCACCTCAAGGGCATCGAGCTTGCCGTCGAGCGCTTCCAGGGTTTGCTGCACCTCTTCGGCGAACAGGGGATCCTCCCCTGCCAGCTCGTGCGCGGCACGGGCGTCATCGAGCAACGAGACGGCGGCGTTGTACGCATCGATGGTGTCGCGCAGGGAGCTAGCCTGCTTCGACACGGTTTGCGCGCGCTGCGCATCGTCCCAGAAGCCCGCCTGCGCGATCTGCGCATCGAGTGCTGTGAGCTGGGCTGTTTTGTCATCGATATGCAGGAAGCCGTGCGCATCGGAGACGCGCTGGGCAACCTGCTCGATATCTTTCAGTTCTTTATCTGCCATAGTCATTCCATACTACCAGCAAAACGCCCCGCGCTTGCGTGCGGGGCGTTGGAGTGCATAGTTTCTTCGCGCCTTTGAACATGCCGTGTTCAGGCTATCTGTCCTTGCCGTGGCACTTCTTGAACTTCAGACCGCTCCCGCACGGGCAAGGATCGTTGCGCCCCACGTTGGCGAACGGATCGTCCTTGTCCTTGACGTAGGTCTGCGGTTTCGCCGGCGCGGGCTTGGGCGCCGAACCCGCCGCCTGCTGGGCGCGCTGGGCAGCCTGCTGCTGGGCGACGGCGTGGCCCACGCCCGTTTGCCCAAGCGCCTGCTCGGGGTTGGAGTAGCTCACGCGGCCCTCGAGCGGGTTGGGCTCGGCAGGCATCTGCGGAGCGGCCGATGCCGCCACCTGCAGGCGAAGCAGCGTGCGCAGATACTCCTCGTACATGGAATGCGTAAGGTTGCTGAAGGCGCGGTAGGCCTCGTTCTTGTACTCAACCAACGGGTCGCGCTGGCCGAAGGCGCGCAGGCCGATACCGGTTTTCAGGTAGTCCATATCCTGTAGATGAGCCATCCACCTGCGGTCGATGATGCGCAGCATGACCTGCGATTCCAGCATGCGCATGATAGGCTCGCCAAGTTCTGCGGTCTTCTGCGCCACCACGCCGTCCAGATACGCCTCAAGCGCCTCGCACACCTGCGCGGGGTCGTCCTCGTGATCGACCTCGGCCACATGGAAATCGTTAAGGCCCGTCATAGAGGCCGCCCACAAATCGACTGCCTTGCAATCCCAGTCGTCGCTCGGCAGCTTCTCGGGGCAGTTCTCCTCCACCACAGCCTCGACGGCATCGGCCACGATCTCGGGGATGCGGCCCTCCATGTCCTTGCCGTCCAGGATGGCGTTGCGCTCCTCATAGATGGCCTTACGCTGCAGGTTCATGACGTCGTCGTACTCAAGGACGTTCTTACGCGCTGCGAAGTGCATGCTTTCAACCTGGCGCTGCGCGGATTCGATGGCCTTGGACACCATAGATGCCTGGATGGGCATATCGTCGGGCATGTTGGTCTTCTCCATCATGGCGCCGATCTTGTCCATGCGCGAACCGCCGAACAGGCGCATAAGGTCATCTTCGAGCGACAGATAGAACTGCGTGGTGCCCGGATCGCCCTGACGGCCGGCACGGCCGCGCAACTGATTGTCGATACGTCGGCTTTCGTGACGCTCGGTGCCGATGACGCACAAGCCGCCGGCTTCCAAGACGCGCTTCTGCTCGGCTTTGCACGTTGCGCGTGCGATGTCGAGCGCCTCCTTGCGCTGGCCCTCCGTGGGCGCCGGCAGGCCGTTTTCATCGGCGGGCTGCATGCCGGGCTCTAGATCGGGATCGAGGCCGCGCTCGAGCAACACGTCGTCGGCGAGCACATCGGGGTTGCCGCCGAGCAGGATGTCGGTACCGCGACCCGCCATGTTCGTGGCGATGGTGACGGCGCCGACACGGCCGGCCTGGGCGATGATGTGGGCCTCGCGCTCATGGTTTTTCGCGTTGAGCGTCTCGTGCTTGATGCCGCGCTTGTCAAGCAGGCGCGAGAGCTTCTCGGAGCTTTCGATGGACACCGTGCCGATAAGGCAAGGCTGGCCGGTTTGATGGCGAACTGCCACGTCATCGGCGACGGCATGGAACTTCGCATCGACGGTACGATAGATCAAATCATCCTCGTCGATACGTTTGACCTGCTTGTTCGGCGGGATAGCCACGACCGGCAGCTTGTAGATCTGACGGAACTCGGCGTCCTCGGTCATAGCCGTGCCCGTCATGCCCGAGAGCTTATCGTACAGGCGGAAGTAGTTCTGCAGCGTGATGGTGGCAAGCGTCTGGTTCTCCTCGCGCACCTGCACGTGCTCTTTGGCCTCGAGCGCCTGATGCAGGCCCTCTGAGTAGCGGCGGCCCTCCATGATGCGGCCCGTGAACTCGTCGACGATCTTAACCTCGCCGTTAACGACCACGTAATCGACGTCGCGATGGAACAGGAACTGCGCCTTGAGCGCCTGCTGCAGGTGATTGGGCAGCTGGCCGGACGGGTCGGCATAGATGTCGTCGATGCCGAGCATGGTTTCGATCTTGGTGAGGCCGGACTCGGTGGCGTTGATGGTCTTCTTCGCCTCGTCCATCTCGAAGTCCTCGTCAAGCTTCAAGGCGGGCATGACGCGGGCGAACTTGTTGTACGTGTCGGCGGCGCGCGTGCCGGCGCCGGAGATGATCAGCGGCGTGCGAGCCTCATCGATGAGGATGGAGTCGACCTCGTCGACGATGGCGAAATGATGGCCGCGCTGCACGCGGGCGTCGGCGCGCGTGACCATGTTGTCGCGCAGGTAGTCGAAGCCGAACTCGGAGTTGGTGCCGTAGGTGACATCGGCCTGGTAGGCGAGCTTCTTGGCCTCGGGGCGCATGCCGTTCTGGATAAGGCCCACGCTCATGCCCAGAAACTCATACACCTGCCCCATCCACTGGCTGTCGCGGCGCGCCAGGTAGTCGTTGACGGTGACGATGTGCACGTTTTGCCCGCCAAGGGCGTTGAGATAGCCGGCAAGCGTGGACACGAGCGTCTTGCCCTCGCCCGTGCGCATCTCGGCGATCTGACCGTCGTTGAGGGCCATGCCGCCGATGAGCTGGACGTCGAAGTGACGCATGCCCAGCGTTCGCACCGACGCCTCGCGCACCGCCGCGAACGCCTCGGGCAGCACGTCGGCGGTGGAGGCACCTGCCTGCACGCGGGCGCGCAGCTCATCGGTGAACGCGCGCAGCTGTTCGTCGGATCTCGCCTGCATCTCGGGCTCGAGGCCGCCGATCTTGTCCGCCAGGGCCTGGTAGTTCTTCAGCTGCTTGCCTTCGCCGAACGTGAGCAACTTGGAGAGGAAACCTGCCATATGAGCGCCATTCCTTTCAGCGCCGACCCTATACGCCGGCGCGGGTTCGTTCAATCAGTTAACTCTAACATATCCTCGATTCAGCTAGGTTCCATTAACCGACGTGCACAGCTTCTTCGCAGCACCGCGCAGCTTTTCGCGGGGGTTTGCCTTCGTAGAACCCTTGCTTCCCCGGTGCGCATCGCCCAAACGCGCACCGAAACCAGACCGCCCGCATCAAACGCTGCAAGTGCGCCGCCCTCGCGCGCCCTTGCAGCACCCCTTCGCCCTATACGCGTTCCTCGACCTCGATGATGGAGCGGTACAGCCGCATCGTCTCAGCAGAAGGGTCGATCCCCAGATCGTCGGCCAGATACCGCCGGCAGGCGAAGTAGGTTTGCAGGGCTGCGGTGCGCTGCAGCGAGGCGATCTGGGCGCGCATAAGCGCCACATACACGTCCTCGCGCGAGTCATCGCGGGAAAGCGCCGCACGGGCGAACCACAGGCCCTCCCGGGGGTCGCCCGAGTCAAGCAGCTTCCCCGATGCCGCCACCAAGGCATCCACCAGGCGGTTCTTGCAATCCTCGCGAAGCCCGTCGATGACATCGCAGCCATCGTCGCCCGGCAGAAGCTCATCGGCGAAAGAATCCTCGACCCGCGCGAAAAGATGCCCCCAGCCGCCGCGCCCCGGACGGTTGAACAGCAACGCCCGGCATACCTCCTCCAGCTCGAGAACGTCGCTTGCCAGCAGCCGAGCCTCGATGCACACGCCGTTTTGATGCCTGACAAGATAAGGGCAATCGCCCTCGGGCGTGGATAGCGCCGAACGCAGCTGCGACCAGGTGGCGTAGAAGTTCTTACGCCGGCACGACGCGCTCGACTCGGGCCACAGCTGCGCAGCCAGGCGATCGCGTGACACGTCGCGTCCGCGGTTGAGCACGAGCAGGGCGAGCAGAGAGCGCACCTTCTGCCGCGAAAGGTGCTCCGATTCGACCGCGGCATCGCCCACCTTCACCTCCAAGCGGCCGAACAGGTTCACGGTAAGACGCGGCGGCGCCGGCGTCGCAGGCATCGCCGTCCCCCACGCCACTTTGCGAAACGCATCAGGATGCGTGCTTTCAAACGACGCACGGGAGCGCAGCTTGCGGGCATGGGCGCGCTCGCACTCCATGCGCTGCATGGACAACGCCCTCTCAAGCCTGTTAGCCGCCATTGCACAACGGGGATCCAAGCCCGGCATGTCCAAGTACCCGCGCTCCAAGACGCGCGAGAACGAGCAGGCAGCAAGGGCCTGGGAAAGCGCGAGCGATCCGGTTGCGGCAAACGCCCGGGAAACGTCGCGGGCAACCGCGGCGGCCACGCGCTCGGCCAGCTGTACCGCCAGCAGCCCCTCGAAGCGACCCGCATCATCGAGCAGCTTCGCGGCGCACAACAGCGCGCCTTCCCCGAGTTCCGTCCCCTCGAACGCCAGAAGCCACGCCTGCGCGGGAAGGATATCCTCGTTAAACGCCGGATCGACCACACAGGCCATGGCGCCTAGATGGGCGAACGGCCCGTCGCCCAGCTCGCGTATCGCCGACACGCATGCGGCAGCGGCCTCCCCCGCCGAACCGGAAAGCTGCACGAGCTGCGCCACCGCCTGCTGCGCAGGGTCGGCGCCGCAGGCAAGGGCGCGACGCGCCGCAAGGCAGCCTGCCACGTTCTCGCCCAACAGGGCGCAGCGAACCGCCTCCTCAAGATGCTGCTCGGCGTCGAGCTGACGGGAATCCAAGCTTGCATACAACGTGCGCGCGCTCAAAAGGCACGCCGCATCGCGCAGCCGGCGGCTTTGCGAAGCAAGCCAGGTGCAGCGCACGTGAGCGGATGCCAGGCAGCGCATGACCTCGCATGCTCGGGCGCAGCGCCCGGCATCCATAAGGGCCTCCGCCAACCGCAACACGAACGCGCCCGCATCCTCGTGTGCGCTCGCGCCGAGATTCGCCAACCTGTCCGAGAACGCCTGGGCGATCTGGGGCACGCCGAACGGGGCCGCGCAAAACACGCCGCGCACGCGATCGATGCCGACGTATACGTAGCTTCGCTCCAAAAGCTCCGCCACCTCATCGTCGATGCGGACGATGCGCCGAGCGTCGGAGAGGCTTCCCGACCCCAGGCACAGCAAGGCGAACAAAGCCGCCAGCACATCGGCGGGCAGCTCCTCGGAAGCGGCGAGCTCTAAAAACGCAGGCGATTCAGACTCCCCCCAGGCAAGCGCCGCCACGCGCCGGCAACGGGCGACATCGTGGGCCGGGGTCTCGGCGATATCGGAAGGCAAGCGTGCAAAATCCACCTCCTCGTCGCTGAGCAGCAGGTCGCCTGCCCCTACGAGCATGCGATCGATCTGGTCGGCGAACACATCGGCCGCCGGCGTACAGGTGATGAGCACCTCGCAGCCTCGGTCGAGCAGATCATCGAGAACGGCGCCGAACAGCTCGGCTCGCAGGGAATCAAGCGGCGGGACATCCTCGAACACGGCGAGAAAGGACCGATCATCGGCTTCGACGAGGCCATCGACGATGCCGCGCGCGTCTAGATCGCGCAAAAAGCACGGGCTGGCGCAATCGATCCAGAACACATGGTCGAACGCGAACACCGTTTCAGCGTATTCAAGCGCTAGGGTGCTTTTCCCGAAACCTGACGGGGCCACCATGAACCGCGCGACGTTGCGCTCGCGCAGAAGCTTGGCCACCAGCGCCGGGCGCGGATATGCACGCAAAGAAGAGAACCTGGACGGCCGGTTACCGCGGCACGCCGATTGAGCTAAAAAGGACAGCATCCTTCAAACCCCCTGTTTGACGGGATCGGATGCTTGGCCTGTGATGCCGCCACCATACCGCAATATATTGATGCCGACAAGAGCCGGGGTTTCGATAATACAAGGTGGTTTCACACGTTTTTACAAATCACGATTATTTTCAAACTATATATTGTGGGTATAACAAAGCGAACTCACAACAGAGTCGAAATCCGGATACAGCGACGCCCGCAAACCTTACGGCATGCGGGCATCTGCAAACGGCGCCTGCGGCGCCTTAAACGGTTGAGGACGTTAACGACCTACGCTTCGCGGCCGATCAGCTTGGCGATGCGCTCGGAATAGGTCAGATCGGTCAAGCCGGCCTCCCCTTCCAGGTCGACCAGGGGCGCGTCATTCCACAGCGACTCCAGGCGATAGTAATCACGCGTTTCGGGCTGGAACACGTGCACGATGAAGCTGCCGTAATCCAGCAGCGACCACGTACCATCGGCCGTGCCCTCGATATGATAGGGCTTGGCGCCGCCGCGCAGACGGCACTGCTCCTCGATCTCGTCGACCACGGCATCGACCTGACGGTTGTTCGACGCCGTGCAGATGACGAAGTACTCGGTGACGCCGATCAGGTCGCCGACCTGCTGCACCATGATGTCGGTGGCTTTCTTCTCGTTGGCGGCCTGCGCGGCGATGATGGCGCACTCGCGCGGGCTGAGAAGGTCGGGCTTCTGACGTCCGTACATATCCACGCCCTGGTTGATGGGGGCGTTGTTGTCCACTGCCTCGTTCACTTGTTTCCTTTCGCATCGTTTCCGGCGGCGCGCTCACGTGCGCGTGCCACGTAATAGTTCCAAACGGTCACGGTATCGGGATGGATGAGCTTGCGACGCTCGACGAGGTTTCCCACCACGTATACGAGCGTTGCCATGAAAAGCTCCTCAAGCTCAACTTTCCCCACCATATCGCGCAGCTTGTCGACCCCCGCACAATAGCGCCCGGGCTCGATGACGTCTGCCACGTACACGATAAGATCGAGCGGCGACATGCCAACGGCACCGGTGGTATGCAAGCGGATGGCCTGCAGCAAAGGAGCCGGCAGCTCGGGGAACTCCCTGGCCAGCGCTGCCGCGGCGGTAGGGCCGTGCAGCAAGTGGGGCATGTCCAGATAGCTTGCCAGCTGATCGGCGATGCCGAGCTCGACCGCGCGGGCGCGGATGCCCTCGTCATCGTAGCCCTTATCCCAATCGTGCAAAAGACCCGCCAGACGGGCCAGACGTTCATCCTGCCCGTAAACCCGCGCCATGCGCGCCGCCGTCTCGGAGACCCCCAGGGAATGCTCGAAGCGGCTACGTTTCACGCGATGCGCGAGGTCTTCGCGCCTGGCCTGATAAAACGCATCGCCGAGAACGTCTGCCGCACCCAGCTCCGTTGCCCTGCCTTGATCCGGTTCGACTTCGCTCACTTCACACACCGCTTCCCTGTTCCGCTTCCAACCATAGAGCCCATGGGCGGCAATATAATCGAGCACCCGCTGCACCGTCAAATAACGGATGGACAGGCCCGCTTGCACGCGGGCGCGCAGGTAGCTTGACGACACGGCCAGCCCCGTTGCCTCCAGCATATGGATACGGAAATTGCCCGACCGCTCTATGGTGAGCCTGGTTTCCTCCGACAGGGCGTATCCCGGCCGCGTTGCGGCGATCAACTCCGCCATGCTGGCGATGGCGGCGCTTTCGCGCCACTTCAAGATGGAGCATACCGCATCCGCGCCCGTGATGAAGAACAGCGCCACGTTTCCCGGATAATGTTCACGAAGCTGGCGCAGCGTATCAGCCGTGTAAGTGACGCCCGGACGGTCTATCTCGATGCGGCTGGCGTCGAAGGCGGGGTTGCCCTGCACCGCCAGGCGGCACATCTCGAAGCGCTGCTCGGCGGGCGTGACGTCGCGCTTGAGCTTGAACGCCGGCTTTCCCGCGGGGATGAACACCACGGCATCCAGACCGAACGCCTCGCGCGCCTGTTCGGCGCAGGCCAGATGCCCGATATGGATGGGGTCGAACGTGCCGCCCATGATGCCGAGGCGCACCGGACGGCCGTCGGCCCCAAGATCGTCGAAGCGCTCGCAGACCACAGGGGCAGCCGCCGCTTGCGCACGCCCGACCAGGACGTCAGCTTGCGTGAGGGCCATCCTAGGCGCGCACCTGCCCCGAGCCGCGCAGCACGTACTTGTACGAGGTCAGGCCCTCGAGCGCGAAGGGGCCGCGCACGTGCAGCTTCTGCGTGGAGATGCCGATCTCGGCGCCCAGGCCGAACATGCCGCCGTCGGTGAACGCGGTGGAGGCGTTCACGTACACCGCGGCCGCATCCACTTCGTTGACGAACCGCTCGATGGCCGCCGCGCCTTCGGCAAGTTTCGGATCGGCGACGATGGCCTCGGAGTGCATCGTGCCGTATCGGTTGATATGCGCGATAGCCTCTTCAGGGCCGCTGACGCAGCGCACGGCCAAGTCACGCGAAAGGTACTCCGTTTCCCAATCCTGCTCGGAAGCGCGCTCGACCTGCAGCGCGGCATCGGTCGGTAACCGCTTTTCACCGGCAACAAGGGCAGTCTTGCATGCAAGCTCGTCGCCGTGGATGCGCACGCCCTTGTCGGCGAGCATGCCGAACAGCTCGGGCAGGAAACGCTCAGCCACGGCCTGGTCGACGAGCAGCGTCTCGCAGGCGTTGCACACGCCGTAGCGGCGGCACTTGGCGTTGACGACGATGTTTCGCGCCATGTCGAAGTCGGCCGTGGAATGCACGTACACATGGCAGTTGCCGGTGCCCGTTTCGATAACGGGGACCTTCGCGCAATCGACGCAATGGGCGATCAGGCCCGCACCGCCGCGCGGCACGAGGACGTCGACCACGCCGCGCAAGCCCATGAGGACGTCGGCCGCGGCGCGATCGGTGGACTCGATGATACCGATGCAACCTGCGGGCATGCCGGCCGAAACCGCCGCATCGTGCAGCACATGCGCGATGGCGGCGCAGGACTTGGCCGCCAAGGAACCGCCGCGCAGCACGCAGGCGTTGCCCGACTTCAGGCAGATGCCCGCGGCATCGGCGGTGACGTTAGGGCGCGCCTCGTACACGACGGCCACCACGCCGAGCGGGACCGCCACACGCGACAGCTGGATGCCGCTATCGAGCGTACGCGAATCGAACACGCGGCCGAGCGGATCGGGAAGCGCCACCAAGTCCTCGAGCGCATCGGCCATGGCCATCACGCGCCCTTCGTCGAGCATCAGGCGATCAAGCAGGCTTTCCTTGGTGCCTGCCCGACGCGCGGCGTCCATATCCTGGGCATTGGCGGCCACGATGGCGCCGGACTGCTCGCGCAAGGCACGAGCCATAGCGGTCAAGGCGGCGTTGCGCTCCTGCGTGGTTGCCTGCGCAAGCGCCGGGCTAGCGTTCTTGGCGGCCTGCGCGACCGCCAGCACTTCCTGTTCCAGCATGATCGACTCACATTCTGTCGTATATCCAAAACATGGGGTGAAACGCCCCTATTCGAAGACCACCAGCTCATCGCGGTGCACCAACGGACGCTGGGTCAGTGCGGCAAGCAAGCGGTTGCGCTCGAGCACCTCGCGCGTTTTGCCGCAGGCAAGCTCCACCTCGTCGGCGGAGAACGCCGCGCGGCCGCGGGCGAACAGATGCCCCGCAAGGTCTTTGATGTCGACGATGTCGCCGGCCTCGAAACGACCCTCGACGCTGGCAACGCCCACGCAAAGCAGGGAGCTGCCATGCCCGATGAGCGCCGACTTCGCGCCTTCGTCGACCACCACCGCGCCGCGCGCCGAGTCGCCAAGGGCGATCCACAGCTTGCGGGGCGTGATCTCGTGGGGCTTCTTCAACGCCGAGAAACGCGTGCCGACGGCCTTGCCCGCTGCCGCATCCTCGACCACATGGGGCTGGCGCCCGTAGCAGATGATCATGGGGATGCCGGCCACCATGAGCACGCGCGCGGCTTTGATCTTGGTGATCATGCCGCCCGAGCCCACCGTGGAGCCGGCGCCGCCGGCGACCGCCAAGATCTCGGGCCCGATGCTTTCCACATGAGGGATGAGCTTGGCATCGGGGTTCGTGTTCGGATTGCCGTCGTAGAGGCCGTCGATATCCGATAGGATGACCATGAGGTCGGCATCGATGAGGCACGCGGCCAACGCCGCAAGCGTATCGTTGTCGCCGAACTTGATCTGCTCGACGGCAACGGTGTCGTTCTCGTTGATGATGGGAACCACGCCCAGCTCCAGCAAGCGCAGGAGCGTGTTGCGGGCATGCAGGTACGCATGGCGGTCGGCGGTATCGCGGCGGGTCAGCAAAACCGTTGAAGTGACGATGCCGTGGGCTGCGAACGCCTCGGCATACGCCGTGGCCAAGGCCGATTGCCCCACCGACGCCGCCGCCTGCAGGCTTGGCATATCGCTGGGGCGCTTCTGGATGCCCAAGGCCTCAAGGCCGCACGCGATAGCGGCCGACGTCACGATGACGGGCTGCCAGCCGGCGGCCCGCACCTTCGCGATCTGGTCGGCAAGCGCCTCCAGGTACTCGTAATCGATGCTGCTCTCCGACGTGGTGAGCGTCGAAGATCCGATCTTTATGACCAGGCGCCGTGCGGCGCCCGCCTTAGCATCCAGCTGCTCCATTAGATATCAAGCTCCTCGAACAGATCGGCGGCCGTCCTGGTGGACTCGAACTCGAAGGCGCGACCGCAGATGCGGATCTCGTCGCCATCGACGGCGCCCGCCTTCTCGAGCGCCTCCTCGACGCCCACGCGCTTGAGGCGGTGCTGCAAAAACACCACGGCCTCCTCGTTTTCCCAATCGCACTGCACCACCATGCGCTCGACCTGGGTGCCCACCACGCGGAACACGCCCTCGGAGAGCTTGCGCACGGTGAAGCGCTTGTCGCGGGCCTCGCGCTTGAGCTCCCAAACGTGCTCGTACTGCACGTCGGACGCCTCGGCCTGGCGAGCCTGCTCGCGAAGCTCGTGGACCTGGTTGGCGATGGCCGCCTTCAAGCTGTCCACGCCCTCGCCGGTGAGCGCGCTGATGCAGTACACCTTCGGGTCGATGGGGCTCGGCGCGAACTCGTTGCCGCCGGCAGCGGCGAGGGAATCGACCTTGACCTGCGCCTTCAGGCGCTCCAACGCCTCTTCGGTGCCCGCGACGTCGATCTTGTTCGCCACCACGATGCGCGGGCGCGCCGCCAGCTCGTCGGCGTAGAGCGCCAGCTCGTTGTTGATGATCTTGTAGTCGTCGAGCGGGTCGCGGCCCTCCCAGTCGCCCGTAAGGTCGACCACGTGCACGATGAGCGCCGTACGCTCGATATGACGAAGGAACTCGTGTCCCAGGCCACGCCCTTCGTGCGCGCCCTCGATGAGGCCGGGGATGTCTGCCACGACGAAGCTCAGATCGCCCGAGCGCGCCACGCCCAGGTTGGGGACGAGCGTGGTGAACGGATAATCGGCGATCTTCGGACGCGCCGCCGAGATCTTCGAGATGAGCGAGCTTTTGCCGGCAGAGGGCATGCCCACAAGCGCCGCGTCGGCCATCAGCTTCATCTCAAGCTCGATCCAGCGCTCCTGCGCAGGCTCGCCCAGCTCGGCGAACGCCGGCGCGCGACGCGTGGAGGTGACGAAGTGGATGTTGCCGCGGCCGCCCATGCCGCCGTCTGCCACGGTGATGCGCTCGCCGTCGTGAGTGAGGTCGGCCATGAGCTCGCCGGTTTCCTTGGATTCCTCGAAGTACTCGTGGACCACGGTGCCCACCGGCACCTTGAGCACCAGGTCGGCGCCCGTAGCGCCGTGCATACGGCTGCCCTTGCCGTGCGTGCCGCGCTCGGCCTTGAAGTGATGCTTGAAGCGGTAATCGATCAGCGAGGACACGCTTGCATCGGCTTCAAGCACCACGTTGCCGCCATGGCCGCCGTCGCCGCCATCGGGACCGCCCTTGGGCACATGGGCCTCACGGCGAAACGACATGCAGCCGGCGCCGCCGTCGCCGCCCTTAACGTGGATTCGGACCTTATCAATGAACACGATGTGACCTCCATCGGTTTTAGGATTGCGTGTATCCCCTGATTGTATACGAAAAAAGCCCCCTGCAAGGCAGGGGGCTTCGCGAATGCATAGATGCCACGCACACGCGTGCGGCTTGTGCTACGCCTGGGGGCGGACATGCACGCGACGCTTCACGCCACGCGTGAACTCCAGCGTGCCGTCGCACAGAGCGAACAGCGTGTCGTCCTTGCCACGGCCGACGTTGTCGCCGGGATGGAACTTGGTGCCGCGCTGACGGACGATGATCTGGCCCGTCTTAATCTGCTGGCCGGCGAACATCTTCACGCCCAGTCGTTTTGCGTGGGAATCGCGGCCGTTACGGGTAGAACCGAGACCTTTCTTATGTGCCATTTCATTCCCTCCTTACAATTAAGCGATGGACTTGATTTCAACACGCGTGAGCTGCTGGCGATGACCGCGCAGCTTCTTGTAGTTCTTGCGCTTCTTGAACTTGAACACCAGCTGCTTGGGGCCCTTGAACTGCTCGACGACCTCAGCGGTGACCTTCTTGGCAGCTGCCTTGGCCGGATCGGCCTCGACGGTGGCACCGTCGACGAAGCAGATGACCGGAAGCTCGACGGTTGCGCCGACCTCGGCGTCCAGCTTCTCGATGTTGAGCTTGTCCCCGACGGCAACCTTGTACTGCTTGCCGCCCGTTTTCACGATTGCGTACATGTTTTCTCCTACTTTCGAAATAAACGCAAGGCGATAGCTTAGCAGCGCGACCGTAGCAAGTCAACGAAGTGATCGAATGCACAGTCTCCGCGTATCATCGCACTTATTTCCGCTGCGCCTCCTCGGGCACAACATTCGATATGATACCAGATGTTGTGGACACACGCGGCGGCGTTGCCGGCTTTTCCCACATTGCCGCCGCGCTTCACGGAATGCCCACAAGCTAGTGCGCTTCAGCCCAGGTATCGGCGGCCGAAATATCGGCGAGCAAGGGCACCTTCAACTCAGCCACGTGCTCCATGACGTCGCGAACCATAGCCGAAAGCGCCGCCACTTCCTCATCGGGCACGCTGAAGTCCAGCTCGTCGTGCACCTGCACGAGCAAGCGGGCCTTGAAGCCCTCTTCCATGAGGCGCTCCTGCACCTGGCGCATGGCAAGCTTGATGATGTCGGCGGCGCTGCCCTGCATGGGGTGGTTCATGGCGGTGCGCTCGCCGAATCCGCGCGTGTTGCCGTTGGCGGCGCGCAGCTCGGGGATATGGCGTTTTCGCCCGAACATGGTTTGAGCATAGCCGTTGGCACGGGCCTGCTCGACCGTTTCGTCGAGATAGGCGCGCACGCCGGGATGCACCTCGAAGTAGCGGTCGATCATGCCCTTGGCCTCGGCGATGGAGATGCCCAGGCTTTGCGCCAGGCCGAACGCCTGCTGGCCGTAGACGATGCCGAAGTTCACCGCCTTGGCGCGGCTGCGCTGCTCGGGCGTGACCTGGTCGATGGGCACGTCGAACACGCGCGATGCCGTGGAGGCGTGGAAGTCGGCGCCGCTGGTGAACGCCTGGACGAGCGCCTCATCGCCTGAGAGGTGCGCGAGCAGGCGCAGCTCGATCTGCGAGTAGTCCGCCGAGAGAAACTTGCAGCCCGGCTCGAGCGGGACGAAGCATTCGCGGATATGGCGCCCGAACTGCGTGCGCACGGGGATGTTCTGCAGGTTGGGATCCGAAGAGGACAGGCGCCCGGTGGTGGTGACGGTCTCGTTGAAGCTGGAGTGCACGCGGCCGTCGCCGGCGCGCATACGCGGCAACGCGTCGATGTAGGTGGACTTGATCTTCGCCAGCTCGCGATAGCGCAGCACAAAGGCGGGCAGCTCGTGAATCTCGGCAAGATCCTTGAGCACCTTGGCGTCGGTGGAGTACCCGCGCTGGGTCTTCTTGCGCGCGGGCAGCCCGAGCACCTCGAACAGGATGTGGCCGAGCTGCTTAGGGGAATCCACGTTGAACTCCTGGCCGGCAAGCTCGAAGATCTGCGTGCGCAGGCCTTCGATCTCCTCGCCCGTGGACGCGCCCAGCTGCGCGAGACGCTCGACGTCGATGGCCGCGCCGGTGCGCTCCATGATGGCGAGCACCGCCACAAGCGGCAGGTCGATATCGAAATAGGCGCGCTCGGAGCCCTCGTCCTTAAGGGCGCGGGTAAGCGGGCCGACCAGGGCGCGCGCGGCAGCAGCCTGCGCGGTTGCGCGCTGCTCTTCGGTTTTCGCCTCGGGCAGCACGCCGCCCATATAGGTGTCGAGCAGCACATCGTAGGTATACTCGGATACCGACGAGTTCAAAACATACCCGGCAAGCCCCAGGTCGAAGGCGCGCATGGACATGAGCTCGGCGTCATCGACCAGCGCGGCAAGGGCGTTATCTGCAGGATAGACGCGATGCACCGCCGCCTTGACGTCGATTGCGGCGAAGTTGCCGCCGGCGATCAAACGCGCAAGCTGGGGCAACGCCGCATCATCGGAAAACACGGCGCAGCCCCGGGAAGCGGACACCGCCACGACCGACCCACCGCCGAACAGCGACTCCTGCTCGGGATCGACGATGGCCACGCCCACCTGCTCGCCCGATTCCAGAACCGCATCCACAAGCTTCTCGGCCTCTTCGCCGTGCAGAACCTGGCCTACCTCGATGGCAGCGGACTCGCGCTGCGGAGCCTCGCCCACCAGCTTGAGAACGCGCGTCAGATGCGAGTTGAAGCGATACTTGGAGAAAGCCTCGGTGACGGCCTGGGCGTTGAACGCGGGGAACGCAGCGCCCTCAAGGTCCAAGGGGAAATCAAGGTCGCGCACGATGGTTGCCACCTTGCGGCTGATGAACGCCGCCTCGCGGTTTTCCTCCATGCGCTCCTTCTGCTTGCCGCGCAGCTCGTCGATATGCTCGTAGATGCCCTCGAGGCTGCCGTAGGCGCCCAGCAGCTTCGCCGCCGTTTTGTCGCCCACGCCCGGCACGCCGGGGATGTTGTCGGAGCTGTCGCCCTTAAGCCCCAGGAAATCAGGGAACTGCGAAGGTTCCACGCCGTAACGCTCGCGCACCTCGCCTGGGCCGTAGATGGCCACATCGGTGATGCCCTTGCGCGTGGTGACCACGTGCGTGAGCTCGGAGCACAGCTGGTAGACGTCCTTATCGCCCGAAACCAGCAGCGTGCGGTAACCCAGCGCCTCGTCGCGCGCCGCCACGGTTCCCAGGATATCGTCGCCCTCCCAGCCCGTCACGCGCACCACGGGGATGCTCATGGACTCGAGCAGCTCCTCGATGATGGGGAACTGCGCCTTCAGGCCCGGATCCATAGGAGGACGCTGCGCCTTGTACTGCTCGAGCGCCTCGGTGCGGAACTTCGGGCGCCCGGCATCGAAGGCGCACACGATGGCGTCGGGATTGGAGATGTCGATGAACTTGAGCAGCATGGCTATAAAGCCGAACACCGCGTTGGTGGGCGTGCCGTCCGGGGCGTTCATGGTCGGCGGCACCGCGTGGAAGGCGCGGTGCATCAACGAGTTGCCGTCGATGACGGCCACTTTCTTCTCAGGCATAGGGCTTCCTTCAGGTTGGTTGCGCTTTCCCACCATTATATAAGCGGCGAAGGGAAAGCGGCGCCAACCGCATCATAGAAGCACCGTTTGCCCGATTCGCTACGCGCTCCAAAGGTAGCCGACGCCGCGCACCGTCTCCAGATGCTGGGAAAGCTCGGGGCCGAGCTTGGCGCGAACGCGCCTGACGTGCACGTCGACGGTACGGCTGCCGCCGTAGTAATCGAAGCCCCACACGCGGCGCAGCAGGGCATCGCGGCTGTAGGTGCGGCCCGGATGGGTGACCAAAAACGCCAGCAGCGCGTATTCGAGGTACGTGAAGTCAAGCGGCTCCCCGCCAACCGTTACCTGATACGTTGCCAGGTTGATGGTCATGTTGTCCACCGTCACGAAATCGGTCGAGGCGCTCTCGTTGCCCGGCCACAGAAGCTGGCGGATGCGGGCGGCGCACTCCTCGCTGCCGGCGCCGTGCACCACGAAATCGCTTTTCACCTGCACGGGAAGGCGGAACTCGGGAAGCTGCGCCTCGTTGACGATGACCAAAAGCGATGCCGATCCGTCCTCGAGCAGCACCGATTCCACCTGCGACAAGGTTGCCGACGCATCGGCGCGCGCTTCGTAGATGACCAGGTCGTAAGAAGGATGCTGGGACAGAAGCTTCTTGAACTGCACCGAGGACCCCGCCGCGACATCGACGTCCAGGCCTGAGAGCACCTGCTGGAACTTATGGGCGTTATCAAGGCTGTCCGCGATGAATATAACCGTTTTCCTCATGTTTTAGCGCACCTCCTTACGTCGCATCCCGCGCACCTCTACAGAACCGCCAGATAGCGGTCAAGCTCCCAGGCAGACACGTTGGACTGGTACTCGTCCCACTCCGCCTGCTTGGCTTCCACCAGGTAATCGCAGATGTGGTTGCCCAGCGTTTCGCGCATGAGCTTCGAGCGCCTGAACAGCTCGACGGCTTGGCCAAGGCTCTCGGGCAGCGTGCGGAACCCCTGGCAGCGCAGCTCCTGGCGCGATTGGGTGAACAGGTCGCGATCTTCAACGGGCGCCGGAGGCTCAAGGCCCTCCTCGATGCCGGCCAGGCCCGCCGCCAGCATGACCGCGAAGGTAAGGTAAGGGTTGGCGCTGGGGTCGGGGCTGCGCAGCTCCAGACGGCACGCCATCTCGCGATTGGGGCGATAACCGGGCACGCGCACCAGCGTGGAGCGGTTGGCGCGGGCCCACGAAAGGTAGATAGGCGCCTCGCCGCCGGCGAGCAGGCGCTTGTAGGAGTTGACGCAGGGGTTGGTGATCAGGGCGAACTCGGGCGCGTACTTCAAGATGCCCGCGAGGAAGCTTTTCGCGGTTGCCGACAGATGATAACCCTGCGGGTCATCGGGGTCGAAAAACACGTTGCCGCCATCGAAATCGAACAGGCTCATGTGCACGTGCATGCCGCTGCCCGGAGCATCGGAAAGGGGCTTGGGCATGAAGGAGGCGTACACGCCGTGCTTCATGGCGATCTCCTTCACCACCAGCTTATAGGTCATGACGGCGTCGGCCATGGACAGCGCGTCGGTGAAGCGAAGGTCGATCTCGTGCTGGGAGGGGCCGTTCTCGTGATGGCTGTACTCGACGGGGATGCCCATCTTCTCAAGGGTGAGCACGGTGTCGCGTCGCAGGTCGCTGGCGTAGTCCAAGCTGGTAAGGTCAAAATAACCGCCACGGTCCAAAAGCTCGGTGCCCTCGGCGTCCTTGAAATAATAGAACTCCACCTCAGGGCCGACGTTGAACACGTATCCCATGTCCTGCGCCTTGCCCACCACGCGCGCCAGCACATGGCGAGGGTCTCCCTCGAAGGGCTTGCCATCGGGCGTGCGGATGTCGCAGAACATACGCGCCACGGCGTTGCTCTCCGGGCGCCACGGAAGCACCTGGAACGTGGACGCGTCGGGAAACGCCAACATGTCGGACTCCTCGGTGCGGCAGAAGCCCTCGATGCAGCTGCCGTCGAAGCCCATGCCGTCGGCGAAGGCGTCCTCGAGCTCGCTGGGGATGACGGCGAACGATTTCATGCTGCCGAGCACATCGGTGAACCAGAATCGCACGAAGTGCACATCGCGGCTTTTGATGGTTTTCAGGACGAAATCCTGTTCCGGGTTGGAAGCCATGGACGTTTCCTCCTTCACGCGCCAGGCCATGCGACGGCGCGGGTCCTAACATCTTCTTAAAGGGAGATTATATCAGCGCATGTTGCCAACGGGTTACGCGCCCGAGGCATCGTGGAAGCGAATAGAAACCGGGGCTTCCCATCGAAAACGGCATGCGCATACGCGAAGGGCCGCCCCGAAAGGCGGCCCGAAAGCTGTTGAAGCTATTTCGTTAGCGCGCTGCACCCGGCGAAGGCGCGCACCGCGCCAACCAAAGCGCAGGACCCTACGACCTGCGGACGCGCTTGTCGACCAGTCGCGCGACCAGGTCGCCGATGGACTGGAACACCTGCACGAGCACGATGCACAGCACGATTGAGGCGATCATGACATCGCCCAGGTAGCGCTGGTAGCCGTAGCGGATGGCGATATCGCCGATGCCGCCCGCGCCCACCGCGCCGGCCATGGCAGTATAGCCGAACAGGGTGATAACGGTGATGGAAGCGCCGCGCACCAGGCTGGGCAGGCTTTCGCGCAACATGACCTTGCACACGATCTGCCACGTGTTGGCGCCGAAGCTTTGCGCGGCCTCGACAAGGCCGCCGTCGACCTCGGCCAGGCTCTGCTCGACCATGCGGCCCACGAACGGGATGGCGGCAACCGTAAGCGGCACGATGGCTCCGGGAACGCCAAGCGATGTTCCCACCACCAGGCGCGTGAACGGGATGATGGCCACAAGCAGGATGATGAACGGGATGGAGCGGCCGATGTTGACGATCCAGCCGAGCACCGTGTTAAGGGCGCGCTGAGGCTTCAGGCCGTCTTTGGCCGTGATGACCAGAAGCACGCCAAGCGGCACGCCGATAAGGTAGGCGAACAGCGTGGACGCAAGGGTCATGACGAGCGTGTCCACCGTGCCCTGGGCGAACAGGGCGCCATACTGCGAGATGAAGTTGCTGATGTAATCCATTTAGCCCTCCTGGCCTTTCGCCTCATCGCGTCCGGCTGCCATGACCAGGTCGTCATTGGCCAAAAGCTCGCGCGTGACGGGGCTTTGCGGATTGCCGAACACGGCGGCCGTGGCGCCCTCCTCCACGATGCGGCCGTGGTCGATGACGGCCACGCGGTTGCAGATCTTGCAGGCCACGGGCAGCGAATGGGTGATGACCACCAGCGTGACGCCCAGCTCGCGGTTGATGTCCTGCAGAAGCTGCAGGATGGAGGCGGTGGTGCGCGTGTCAAGGGCGCTGGTGGCCTCGTCGCAGAGCATGACCTTGGGGTTGTTGGCCAGCGCGCGGGCAATGGCCACGCGCTGCTGCTGACCGCCGGAAAGCTGGCTGGGGTAGCGCTCGGCAAGGTCGGCCAGGCCCACCAGCTCGAGCAGCTCCATGGCGCGCTTGCGCGCGGCCTCGCCCTTCTCGCCGCGAAGCTCAAGCGGGAAGGTGACGTTGCGCATGACGGTGCGCTGCTGGAACAGGCTGAAGTTCTGGAAGATCATGCCCACCTGGCTGCGCAGCTCGAGCAGCGCGCGACCGGACAGGCCCGTGACATCGCGGCCGTCGTAAAGGATGGAGCCCTCGGTGGGTCGCTCGAGCAGGTTCAGGCAGCGGACGAGCGTGGATTTGCCAGCGCCCGAGGCGCCGATGATGCCGAACACGTCGCCATCGTTGATGGTAAGGTTCACGTTGCGCAGCGCATGATGGGCGTTTTCGCCTTCGCCATACGTCTTGCACACGTGCTGCAATTGGATCATACGTTTCCCGATCACTTGGTTGGATACGACGCAACGGGCGCCAAGAGCCCTATTTGCGCGCGCGAATGCGCAACTTCTAATAATAGGCGAACCTCAAGCCACGCACAAGGATGGCGTTTGCCGGGAAGCCCCCATCGCCTCGCCCCAAGCCGGTAGCGCCGACGATCCGCAGGCCCCTCCGCGCCTGGGAGGGCGTTTGAGCGCAGGCCCACGGGAATCCACCCGTCATCACGCCCGGCGACGACGAGCCGATCCGCAAGCCACGTCGAGCACGGACAGCGCGAATCCTACGGGGCTCGTGGGGGTTCGCTGTTCGCCGAGCGCGGCGGGGCGCCGGCTTGGTATACTTGCTTGCATGAATACGCAAACCTACACACAGCGCGCCCAGGCGCGCCCGCGCCCCCGCATTGCCGTGGTCACCATGGGCGTCAAGCTTGGCGACGAGACGCGCGGCTACACGCGCTTCCGCGTCCTGTCCGAAATGCTCGTCGAGCAGGGCTTCGACGTGGACCTGATCACCTCGTCGTTCCAGCACTGGGAAAAAGCCCAGCGCGACACCTCGAAGGCCTGCTACCAGGGCCTTCCCTACAACGTGGTGTTCATCGACGAGCCGGGCTACACGCGCAACTTGGACCTGCAGCGCATCCGCAGCCACCATGTGGCGGCGAAGAACCTCCGCGAATGCTTCGAGCGCACCGAAGGCCGCTATTCCCTGATCTACTCCGAGATCCCGCCCAACGACGTGGCGCGCGTGTGCGCGGAATACGCTTCCGAGCACAACATCCCCTATGTGGCCGATATCAACGACCTGTGGCCCGAGGCCATGCGCATGGTGGTGAACATCCCCGTGCTCAGCGATGTGGCGTTCTACCCGTTCTCCCGCGATGCGAAACGCGTCTACCAGCTGCTCTCCGGCGCCGTGGGAACCTCGGATGAGTACACGGCGCGCCCGGCGAAGGACCGCACAGCGCCCTACCCCCATGCCACGGTGTACGTGGGCAACGACCTTGCGGCATTCGACGAGGGAGCCCGCGAGCACATTGCCAACGTGGTGAAGCCCGACGGGGAGCTGTGGGCCGTCTACGCCGGAACGCTCGGCGCCAGCTACGACCTGGCAACCCTTATCAAAGCGTCGGCGTTGCTGGAGAAGCGCCGCGCAGCCCATGCCGCGCGCACCGCCGCCGCAGGGACCGCCAAGCAACGTCGCCCCTTCCCTCCCGTGAAGGTGAAGATCTTAGGGGACGGCCCCGACCGACAGCGCCTGGAAGAACTTGCCCGACAGGAAAACGCCCCCGTGGAATTTTTGGGCTATCAGGATCACGGCAGCATGGCGGCCTGGCTTCGCACAAGCGACATCACCGTGAACTCCCTGGTGAAAAGCGCGGTGCAGAGCATCGTCACGAAGATCGGCGACTACCTAGCCTCCGGCAAGCCCATGATCAACACCGGCTCGTCGCCGGAGTTCCGCAACAAGGTGACCACCGATGGGTTCGGCCTGAACGTGGAAGCCGAGAACCCCGAGGCGCTGGCCGATGTGCTCGAGGAGCTGGCGCGCACCCCGTCGCTGCGCAAGATCATGGGAGCGCGCGGACGCGCCGTGGCCGAGCGGGAGTTCGACCAGCGAACCTCGTATCTCGCCATCGTGAATTTGCTGCGCAATCTGATATAAGCGCCGCGGTTTGCGTCATCATCGAAAGGTACGCCGCCTTGCGTCAGCATGCGTTCATGCGACAGACGCTTGAGCCGGATAGCTAAGGAGATACCATGTCCGAACAGATCCGCATCCCGTTTTCCCCGCCCGATATCACCGAGGCCGAGATCGCCGAGGTTGCCGACGCGCTGAGGAGCGGATGGATCACCACGGGCCCGAAAACCAAGCAGCTCGAACGTGAGCTGGCCGCCTTCTTGGGCACGCCGCGCGTAGCCTGCCTGGGGTCTGCCACGGCAGCGCTCGAGTGCGCCTTGCGCGCGCTGGGCATCGGCCCGGGCGACGAGGTCATCACGAGCGCGTACACCTACACCGCCAGCTGCTCGCCCATCTGCCATGTGGGCGCGACGCCCGTGCTGTGCGATGTGGCGCCCGACAGCTACGAGATGGATTACGCGCAACTGGAAAAGCTCATCACCCCGCGCACGAAGGCCATCATCCCCGTCGACCTGGGCGGCGTCATGTGCGATTACGACGCGCTGTTCGGCGCCATCGACGCCTTCGGCGGCGCCTTCACGCCCGCAAACGCCCGTCAACAGGCCATCGGCCGCATCGCCGTGGTCACCGACGGGGCGCATGCGCTCGGCAGCGTGCGCCATGGCAAGCACGCAGGCCAGATTGCCGACCTCACCACATTCAGCTTCCATGCGGTGAAAAACTTCACCACGGCCGAAGGCGGCGCCGTCACCTGGCGCGAGGGCCTGTTCGATTCCGATGAGCTGTATCACGACTTCATGCTCATGTCGCTGCACGGCCAGTCCAAAGACGCGCTTGCCAAGACCAAGGCCGGCGCTTGGGAATACGACGTGGCCTTCCCTGGTTGGAAGTGCAACATGACCGACCTGCAGGCGGGTCTGGGCCTAGCGCAGCTGCGCCGTTACCCGGGCATGCTCGCACGACGCCGCCAGATGGTGGCGCGGTATACGCAAAATCTGGCCGGCCTGGACCTGTCCATCCTGCAGCACTATCGCGCCGCCGATTGCTCGGACGCCTGCAACGCCGATGATGCCGCCGCGCGCGCCGATGCGGGCCAAGAGTCTTCAAGCGGGCATCTGATGCTCGTGCGCCTGAACGCCTGCGGGCGGCAGCTGCGCGACCGCGTCATCGAGCTGATGGCCGAGGACGGCGTTGCCACCAACGTGCACTACAAGCCCCTGCCGCTGCTCACGGCCTATCGCAACCTCGGGTTCGACATCGCCGACTTCCCCAACGCCCTGGCCCAGTTCGAGAACGAGATCACCCTGCCGCTGCATACCAAGCTCTCCGACGATGACATCGACGAGGTGTGCCGTTGCCTGCGCCAGGCCATCTCGCAGGCGAAAGCGGAGGGCGCGCGCTGATGTACGTAAGCTTCGGAAAACGAATCTGGGACATCGCCATCGGGCTGATCGCGCTGCCGTTCGTGCTGCTCATCATCGCGGTGCTGGCGCCCCTTATCAAGCTGGAAGACGGCGGCCCGGTGTTCTACAACGCGCCACGCGTGGGCAAGGACGGCGTGGACTTCAAGATGTACAAGCTGCGCAGCATGCGCGTGAACGCCCCCGACCTGATCATGGAGGACGGCAGCACCTACAATGGCGCCGACGACCCCCGCATGACCAAGATCGGCGCCTTCATGCGCAAGACCAGCTTGGATGAGATGCCGCAGTTCTTCAACGTGCTGCTCGGCGACATGTCGGTGGTGGGCCCCCGTCCCGACCTGCGCCGCGAAACCGAGCTTTATGAGGGCGAGGAAGGCCTGAAGCTGTCGGTGAAGCCGGGCATCACCGGCTACGCCGCCGTGTACGGCCGCAACTCCCTGCCCTGGAAGCAGCGCCTATCGCTTGACGTGTACTACGTCAAGCACGTGAGCTTCCTGCTGGATGCGAAGGTGTTCTTCCGCACGTTCGCCACGGTGCTCGGGCAGGAGGGCATCTACGTGGAAGAGGATGGCGAATCGTAAAGCACGCGGTGCATGAGCGATGCGCATAACGCGCCTGTTAAGCCACGAGGCAAGCACTGCAGAACGCCATCGCCGCTTTAAGGGAATCGCCTCGCTGTAAACGCTTCGCAAAACCGCGAGCAGCGCATATGACGCAAAACGATCGGGCCGGGCATATCGCCCGGCCCGATCTGCGTAGGTTCTGATAACGCGCTTGCCGATGGAAAAAGCCGCCCGAGGGCGGCTTTTCGTTTCCCTAGTACACCATGCCCATGGCTTCGCGCACTTCTTCCAGGGTTTGGTTCGCGATCTCGTTGGCGCGGCGATTGCCTTCGCGCAGAACGTCCTTCACGTAATCCATATCGCCCATAAGCTCCACGCGGCGCTCGCGGATGGGAGCCAGGAAGTCGTTCACGCTTTCGGTGACGTACTTCTTCAGCTGGCCCGAGCCGCCGTTGCCGATCTCCTCGGCGATCTCCTGCTCGCCGCGACCGGTGCACAGCGAGGCCGTGGTGATAAGGGCCGACACGCCGGGACGGTTGTCCGGATCGAAGGTGATGAAGCGCTCGGAGTCGGTCTGGGACTTCTTGATGAGCTTCGCTGTTTCCTCGGCCGTGGCCGACAGGCTGATGGCGTTGCCGTAGCTCTTCGACATCTTGCGACCGTCAAGGCCGGGGATGAGCACGGCATCGGTAAGCAGGCCCTCGGGCTCGGGGAACACATGGCCGTAGCGCTCATTGAAGCGGCGGGCGATTTGGCGGGTTTGCTCGATGTGCGGAAGCTGGTCCTTGCCCACGGGCACGATGTTGCCCTTGCAGAACAGGATGTCGCAGGCCTGATGCACGGGATAGGTGAGCAAAAGGCCGGTGAGCGCGTGGCCGGAGGCCTCCTGTTCGGACTTCACCGTGGGGTTACGCTCGAGCTCGGCCTCGGTGCATAGGGACAAAAACGGCAGCATGAGCTGGTTGAGCGCCGGCACCTGCGAGTGGGTGAAGATGATGGTCTTCTCCGGGTCGATGCCGCAGGCCAGATAGTCGATGACCATGTTGTAGACGTTGTCCTGGATGTTCGCCGTGGTGTCACGATCGGTGATGACCTGGTAGTCGGCGATGATCACACGGGAGGTGACGCCCAGGTTCTGCAGCGCCACGCGCTCGCGGATGGTGCCGAAATAATGGCCCAGATGCAACCTGCCCGTGGGGCGGTCGCCCGTGAGCATGCAGTATTTGCCCGGGTTGACGGAAAGGTCGGCGCGAATCTCATCGCTGCGTTTCTTGCTGGCTTCGAAGCTATCGCCCATCATGCCCTCACATTCATAGTTAGGCGGGAATTCAGTAGTTGTTCCAGTATAGCGCTTATGCCCTGCGCAAGCGCGCACCATCTGCGGCCGTTTCCCAACCGCAGACACCGCACCGCGGAAAACGTGGCACAATGAGAACCATCCGCCAGACGACAGAAGGAGCGCACCATGGAAAACCCCCGCACCCTTGCATTCGCGCAAACGGCGCAAACCATCATCAAGCAGCTCGAGCGCCGCAACATGGAAGGCTATTTCTGCGAAACCTCCGCCGATGCCGTGGAACTGGTGCGCAAGCTGGTGCCCGCCGGCGCCTCCATCGCCTGGGGCAGCACGGAGACGTTCAAGGAAACGGGCGTGAAGTCCATGCTGGAAGCCGGCGATTACCGCATGATCGACCGCGCGAAGGCGACCACGCCCGAGGAAGCGCGCGAGATCTTGCTGCAGCACTTCGCCAGCGACTGCTTCTTCATGAGCGCCAACGCCATCACACGCAAAGGCGAGCTGATCAATATCGACGGCAACTCCAATCGCCTTGCCTGCCTGCTGCATGGCCCGCGCGAAGTATACGTGCTCGTAGGCATGAACAAGGTGGTGGAGGACGCGGATGCCGGCATCAAGCGCATTCACACCATGGCGTGCCCGCCGAATGCCGCACGCCTGCACACGGACACGCCTTGCGAGCGCACCGGCGTTTGCGGCAACTGCCACGAGCCCGGATGCATGTGCTGCAACGTGGTGGTAACGCGCCACAGCCGCCAAGCCGGCCGTATCAAGGTGATCCTCATCGCCGAGGACCTGGGGTTCTAAGAGAGCGGCTAAATCGCCGTGCTTTGGGACGGTAGACGGAAAAAAGGCCAACGGGTTGCACCGTTGGCCTAATTTGTTTTGGTGGGCCCGCCCGGATTCGAACCGAGAACCAAAGGATTATGAGTCCCCTGCTCCACCGTTGAGCTACAGGCCCGCATTGTCGGCATCGCTCGCTTTCGCGGCACGCGCCTTCGCCGCGCTCGAAGCATGAAGCATCTTCGGCAAACTGCCTGCTGCCATCCACTTGAAAGAAAAAGGCCGGAACCACTTGATTCCGGCCTTGTCATTCGTGGTGGTCGCTACAGGATTTGAACCTGTGACCCCCGCCGTGTGAAGGCGATGCTCTCCCGCTGAGCCAAGCGACCGTGTTGCGTACTTCGTAGCGCGCTCGATATATATTACGGGAAAGCACCCTGTCGCGCAACCCCTGATTTCAACTTTTTTGAAAAAGTTTGCTTGCAGGGATACTCCTATATACCTACAATCAATATAGGGTTTCGCTCGACCGTTCTTGGTACGGCGTTTGACCCGTCCCCCTCCAACAGAAAGAAGAACCATGAAGCAACACCTAGCGTTACGCTGGTGCCTGCTTGCCATCGGGATCGTCGTCATGGCCGCAGGCATCGTCATCGTCACGAAATCGGCTACGGGAAACACCCCGATCTCATCAACGGGATACGTGCTCAGCGTGGCCTTCCCCAGCGTATCGTACGGCGTGTTCATGTTCTTCTGGAACATCTTGCTTCTGCTCGGGCAGGTGGTTATCCTGCGTTGCCGATTTCAACCTTTGGCTTTGCTGCAGATTCCCATCAGCGTGCTGTTCAGCTTGAGCATCGATGCGTTCGCAAGCCTGCTTTCCTGGTTCGCGCCCGCGAATTACGCCGAGTCCCTTGGTATGCTCGCCCTCGGCATCATCACGCTTGCCGCAGGCGTATCGTTCACGGTTGTTGCAAATGTGGCCATGAACTGCGGGGAGGCCTTGGTAGCCGCCATCACCTCGAAAACCGGGTGGAATTTCGGCCATACCAAGGTCGGATTCGATATCAGCTGCGTCATCATCGCCTGCGCGGTTTCGCTTGCCACCATGGGAAACGTGACAGGTGTCCGCGAGGGCACCGTAGCGGCCGCGATTCTCACCGGGTTCGTCGTGAACTTCTTCGTGCGCAAGATGGGCGGTGCGCGCACTCCCCTGAAAGCAGGCGGGAATCAATAGCGGGCGGTAAAGCCCAAATGGCACGCTGCACGAACCGGACCCGCGTATTGACAATGACATGCATGGCATAGCGAGAGGGCCTGAAATCGCGTTGCGCAAGGTGCTACGCTAGCTGCATGATGCAAAGCATAGCCGATGCTAGGAGTCTGAAAGCGCGTTACACTAGATGACGCATTCGCTGCTCGAGCAAATAGCAACAAAACGGCAGGGGCCCGAAAGCGATGCCGCTTTCGGGCCCCTGCCTTAAATAAAGCTAGCTGGACGAGCTGGACGCCGTCCGTTTTACGCGCGCCTCACCAGATAGCACTTGTGGATGCGCGGGTTGCGCTCGAAGTCGTGCGGGATGGTTTGGGCCGTGATGTCCTCAAGTTCCACACCGTACTTCTCCAGCTGCTCGAAGTCGGGCTTGAACGAGCGCAGGTTGCAACTGAACACCGCCGTGCCCTCCTTCGTGAGCAGGCGCGATACGCCCACCAAAAGCTCGACGTGGTCGCGCTGCACGTCCCAGGTGCGCTTGCCCATGGACTTCGAATTGCTGAACGTGGGCGGGTCCACGAAGATCAAATCGAAGCGACGCGGGCTGCGGCGGCAATCGGTGATCCAGTTCATCACATCACCGCGCTCGAAGCTGTGCGCACGCCCGGTGAAGCCGTTTTGCTCCATGTTGCGCTCGGCCCAATCCAGATAGGTTTGCGACAGGTCGACCGTGACGGTTTCCACCGCCCCGCCCGCCGCGGCTTGCACCGTGGCAGAGCCCGTATAGGCGAACAGGTTGAGGAAGCGCTTGCCCGCGGCCATCTTGCGCACCATGGCGCGCGTATCGCGATGATCGAGGAACAGGCCCGTGTCCAGGTAGCCGGCAAGATCCACCTCGAGCAGGCACCCGGCCTCATCGACGTGAGTGACGTAGTTGCGCTTTCCCGCACCACGATACTGCCCGCCGCCCTTGTCATGACAGCGAACCTTCGAGAACACATGGTCGGGACGAACGCCTAAGACGACCGGGGCCAACGTGAGGATATCGTCGAAGCGACGGCGCGCCTTATCGGGGTCGATGGAGCGCGGCGGTGCATATTCAGCGATATGAAGGTACGTATTGCCCGCAGCCTGGCCGGCGCCGGTGTACACGTCGATGGCAGCGGAATAATCCGGCAGGTCGGCATCATAGACGCGATAGCACGTGACGCCTTCGCGGCGCGCCCATTTGCGGCGCTCCTTGGCGACCTTGCGCAGGCGGTCGGCGAACTGCTGCGAGGATTCCTCGAACACCTCCACCTTGTGCTCCGCGCCGCCGTGGGCATCGGGCACCACGGCCTGGGCAAGCTGGGCCGGGGGTCGCATGAACAGCAACACCTGGGTCTCCACGCGTCCGCGGCCGAAACGCAGCGCGTCTGCCGCGTCGACGCCGAAACGGCCCTGCACGCCTTCTCCGCCGGCGACGGCATACAGGCTGCCCGCCGGAACCGCCGCCGCAGCCTTCACGAACGCTGCGGCCTCCGCCTGGGCACGTGCTTCGGACTGGATGCGATCGCCCGCCGGCATGTTGGAGGCCACCAAGCACGGGCACAGCTTGTCCTGACCGCTGTCGGCCGCACGTCTGCCCTGCAACCGCTCCGCCACGTCGCACGCGCGCTTGGCCATATCGGCCACGGTATGCGCATCTCCCAGCTCGATGCTGACCACCTGGCGCAGACCGGCGCGTTTGGCGCGGCTGCGGGCACGGGCGATGGCAGGGCTTGAGTTGGTGGCGCCCACGATGCGCACACGCTCAAGATCGGGGCGATCGGAAGCCGACGCGTTTGCGGCACCGGCGCCGCCGACGGCTTCCAAGCCCTCCTCGAAGCGCTCGTCGGCCTCGTCGAGCAAACGTCCCCAAGCCTGCTCGTCGAACGCGGCCCAGCCCATGAAGCCCCAGCGGCTGCGCGCCAGGCCCGGAGCCATATCGCACGCCGCCGCGGCAGCCTCCACCACCAGCGATCCGTCGCCGCACGCCGGGTCGACCAACGCAGCTGCGTCGCGCATGCCGTCCCACTCGCACATGGCCAGCACGCCCGCGGACAAGGCGCACTCGAGCGGGGCGTCCTGACCCGCATCGGGCTCCAGATACGGGCGCGCGTACAGCGATTCGCCGGAAAGATCCAGCGAAACGGTGGCGCGGCTGTCGCGGATGCGCACGTCGATGTTGGCGTCGGCGTTGGCGCTATCCACATCGGGGCGCGAGCCCGTGCGCTCCCTGAGCGCATCGCAGATGCCGTCCTTGACCTTCAGCTCGGTGAAATGCGTGTTGCGAAGCTCTTCGTTCATGCCATGCGCGCGAACGGCGATGCTGGCCCCGGGCGCAATGACCTCATGCCAGGGGATGCGGCGGATGCCCTCGTACAGCAAGCTGGCATCGCCGGCGTTCACGCGCTTCACCACCAGCGTGACGCGCGAGGCCAGACGGGACCACAGGCACACGCGCTGGGCCACAGCCGCCGTGCCGAAAAATGCCACGCCGCCGTGCAACGGGCGGATGCGACGGCCGCGCAGGCGCTTGAGCTCGTCGGCAAGGTATTGCTCGAACCCGGCCAGGCAGCTGGCGAAGAACTCGTATTCATCGTATGCGGGAGAAGTCATCTAGATGCCTTTCGTGGGCGATGGGTCTAGCTACGGGCGTTGACGGCCCGAAAAGAAACGCGGGCCTTACGACCCGCGTTTCCGTTAATCTTCCAGGTAATCCTTCAGCTTGCTGGAGCGGGAAGGATGACGCAACTTGGCAAGCGTCTTGCTCTCGATCTGGCGGATACGCTCGCGTGTGACGCCGAACTCGCGACCGACCTCCTCGAGCGTGCGAGGATGGCCGTCCTCCAGGCCGAAACGCAGGCTGATGACCTTGCGCTCGCGCTCGGCAAGCCCGTCGAGCACCTTGGACAGCTGCTCTTGGAGCATGCTGAAGCTGGCAGCATCGGGCGGCACCACGGCGGCATCGTCCTCGATGAAGTCGCCGAGCTGGGAATCCTCTTCCTCGCCGATGGGCGTTTCCAGGGAAACGGGCTCCTGGCTGATCTTCTGGATCTCACGCACGCGCTCTGCGGGAAGGCCCATCTCCTTGCCGATCTCCTCGGGCGTTGGCTCGCGGCCGAGCTCCTGGAGAAGCTGGCGCTGGATGCGCACGAGCTTGTTGATGGTTTCCACCATGTGAACCGGGATGCGGATGGTACGCGCCTGGTCGGCGATGGCGCGGGTGATGGCCTGGCGGATCCACCACGTGGCGTACGTGGAGAACTTGAAGCCCTTCGTGTAATCGAACTTCTCGACGGCGCGGATCAAGCCAAGGTTGCCTTCCTGGATAAGGTCCAGGAACAGCATGCCGCGGCCGACATACCGCTTGGCGATGGACACGACCAGACGCAGGTTCGCCTCGATGAGCTGCTGCTTGGCATCGATGCCCACCTGCTCCACGCGGCCCAGACGGCGCTTCTCGCGGCGCTCGAGCTCGCGGCCTTCCTCCTCGGCCTTGTCAAGCTCGGCCGCGGCGGCGACGCCGGCTTCGATCTTCATGGCCAGGTCGATCTCCTCGGCAGCGCTGAGCAGAGGGACCTTGCCGATTTCCTTCAGGTACATGCGCACCGGGTCGCCGGTGAGCATGGTGACGTTGGCGGCCTCGTTGCGCTTGCGCACCGAGCTGCGGGTCTTCTTCGTGCGCACCTTGGGCAGCGACACATCGGAAGCGGCCTTGAGCTCCTCCTCGGGGATGCCCTCGAGCAGGTCCTGCTCCTCGCCGTCCTCGTTGATGTTGGACTCCGGCTTCTCGTCGGATGCCGCCTCGGTGCTGCTCATATCGGGCTCGACGTCGTCGACGTCGAGCACGTCCTCGTCCTCAAGCACCTCTTCGACCACCGCGGGGGCAGCGGCCGGCTTCGCGGATTTCGCGGTCTTGGAAGCGGTTGCCTGGTTCTTCGAAGCTTGAGCCACGTGTTCTTCCTTTCGACAGGATAAAAAACGCGCCTATTGCCATTCCGCAAATGGGCGCAAATATGCATCAAATTAAGATAGCATAATCTGCACGTCAGAGCAAGTCATCAGGGTCAACGTCCACGGCGACGTTCACCCACTTGTCGGCCTTGCGGCGTCGGAACACCGGCAGAAGCACTGCGGACACGTCGGCGTCGGCGGGGCACTTGACCACAACATGCCAGCGATGCGTGTTGCGCAGCTTCGCGAGCACGCACGGGGTTGCCGGCAGCACGCTCCACCCGTCGCCGCCGAAGGCGCGCGCCTGCTCGGCAAGCTCGACCGCGAGCTCGCGAGCGAGCGCCGCCACGTCGGCCTCGTGGGCGCCCCATACCAGCACGTTCGCCATACGCACGTACGGCGGATACCCGAGCATCTTGCGCTTGGGCAGCTCGTCTCGCAAAAACAGCGCGCGATCGTAGCGCGCCGCGGCGCGGATGGGCGCGGCATCAGCCTCGTAGGTCTGCACGAGCACGCGCCCGGGCAGCTGCGCGCGGCCGGCGCGGCCGGCAACCTGCTCGATCAGGTCGAACGTGCGCTCGTGGGCGCGGAAGTCGGGCAGCTGCAGCTGCGTGTCGGCGTTGATGACGCCCACCAGGGTGACGTCGTCGAAGTCAAGGCCCTTCGCGATCATCTGCGTGCCGAGCAGCACCGCCGCCTGCGCCGCCGCGAACTGCTCGAGCAGGCGCTCGTGCGCCCCCTTCCCGCTGGTGGTGTCGGCATCCATGCGGATGATGGGCACGCCCGGCCCCACCCCGGGCATGGCGTCGAGCGCACAGCGCAGCTCGTCTTCCACCCGCTGCGTTCCCGCGCCAAACTTCTTCAGATAGGGGCTCGAGCACTCCGGGCACACCGCCGGCGATGCCTGCCGGTAACCGCAATGGTGGCACGCCAGGAAGTTGCCTCGCTCATGGTAGGTGAGCGACGTGTCGCAGTGCGGGCACTTCGGCACGAAGCCGCATTCGCGGCACAGCAAGAACTTCGCGAAACCGCGCTGATTGAGCAAAAGCACCGCCTTGCGCCCCTGCGAAAGCTCCTCTTGCAAGGCCCGCGTAAGGGCGGCGGAGAACATGGAGCGAGAACCCTCAGCAAACTCGCGCGCCATATCCACCACGCGGACAGCCGGCATCGGGCGGCCGTTGGCGCGCTCGGGCAAGCGGACCTGCGCCCAACGCGGGTGCTTCGCGCACCGGTAGAGCGCCTCGATCGACGGCGTGGCGCTGCCGAGCACCACCGCAGCTCCGCTGCGACGGGCCATCCAGCACGCGACCTCGCGCGCATGGTAGCGCGGGGCGCTGTCCTGCTTATAGCTGCCCTCGTGCTCCTCGTCGATGACGTAGAGCCCCACGTTGGCGAGCGGGGTGAAAAGCGCGCTGCGCGCACCCACCACCACGCGGGCCGCGCCGCTGCGGATGAAGTCCCATTGGTCGTAGCGTTCACCGGCAGACATGCGCGAATGCATGACCGCCACGGTATCGCCGAAGCGTCCGCGGAAGCGTCCTACCGTCTGCGGGGTCAGCGAGATCTCGGGCACGAGCACGCACGCCGTGCGACCCTGCGCGAGGACCCGCTCGATGGCCTGCAGATACACCTCGGTCTTGCCCGAGCCCGTGACGCCGTCGACGAGCACCACGTAGCCGTCGGCGGCATCGCAGGCGGAGGCGATGGCGTCGAGCGCCTGCGCCTGGCCTGGAGTGAGCTGCGGCTTCGGCGAGGGAACATGCGCTACGCCTTCGTTAACGGCCGCCAGGTCGGCAACGCTGGCGCGCGGCTGCCCCGCATGGCCCTCGCAGACGGCCTCGGAACCCGAGGCGCTCCGTTCGATAGCGTCCTTGCCAGCGGCTTCCCAGAAGCCGACCGGCTCTTCGCCAGCCGTACCCCCGGCAGCACCCGAAACCGCGCGTTGCGCGATGTACGCCGCGCCTTCGGAAAACCCGCGCATGCGGCGGCGGTGCTCGATGACCACCGCACCCTTCGCCTCCAATGCCTTGAGCGTGGAAGATACCGACCCTAGCTGCGCGGTCAGCTCGCTCACGCGCAGCTGACCGCCGCGCAACGCCTCCATGACCGCAACCTGCTTGACGGCGTTCGCCCGGGGCGTGAACTCCTGAAACGCCGGGCCCGCGACCACCCAGCGATCGTCCACCTGACCGACTGCGGGCTGCTCGAGGCGCCAACGGCCGTCACGCCCGTGCACCATGCGCGGCACGCCGCCCGGCGGCGTGAACAGGCGCACGCACGCCGACAGCGGCGCGATATAGCGCTCGGAAAGCCATTGGGCGCACGCTGCGCCCTCCTCATCGAAATACGGCTGGCTGACGGCGCGCTCGATGGCCTTGAGCTTGCCCGGGTCGACGCCCTGCGGCCACTGCGGCCCGCCGGGTTGCCCATATTCGCCGAGCGACACCACAAAGCCCACGGCACGCCGGTGACCGAACGGCACCAGCACCGCGCAGCCCACCGAGATGGCGAAATCGCGCCCAAGCGGGCCGTCGTCGTAATCGCCGGCACCTTCGCATGCGGCGGCGAACAGCCCCTCTTCGGGGACTGCATAGGTATAAGGCGCATCAAGCGCCTGCGTAGGTATGTCCAAGATCACAGATGCCAGTTTCATAGCGAACCAGTATACCAGCGTTTCGCGGAAAGCAATCGAGAAAGCGAACAGATATTCGTTTTTCGAGAATCGCCTACATCTGCGCCCGCACCCGATCCTCCCGTCGGTTCTACATACCGAACGATACCGCGACCGTTCCATCGCGATGGCGAAACGATGCCCGCACGCATCCGCGTAGCAGTCGCCGACATGGCAATCATCCCACAGCAAGCCCGGAACGCAGAAAAACCCGCCGGAGAGCGCGGCACATCCCGGAACCCCGGGCTATGCCGTGCTCGCTTCCAGCGGGCTTTCCCTACTTCGAAACCTAAATCGCGCCCGCCGCCTTTCGCAACGGGCATCCTAACCGATCACGGCCTGACCTCGTTTCGCAACATGCGCTGCAATCGGTGCAAACCGGTCACGCGCGGAGCCATCCCCTGAAGGGCGCCGAAAGCGCTTACTCCAGGCCGCACGCCTTGCGCAGCGCATCCGCGCGGTCGGTGGCCTCCCAGGTGAACTCGGGAAGCTCGCGGCCGAAGTGACCATAGGCGGCCGTCTCGCGATAGATGGGACGGCGCAGGTCCAGGTCGTCGATGATGGCGCCGGGACGCAGATCGAACACCTCGTCGATGGCGCGCTCGATATCGGCCACGGGCACGCATTCGGTGCCGAAGGTGTCGACCATAACGGATACGGGGCGTGCCATGCCGATGGCGTAGGCAACCTGCACCTCGCAGCGATGCGCCAGGCCCGCGGCGACCACGTTCTTGGCGACCCAGCGGGCGGCGTAGGCCGCGGAGCGGTCCACCTTCGTGCAGTCCTTGCCGCTGAATGCGCCGCCGCCGTGACGGCCCATGCCGCCGTAGGTGTCGACGATGATCTTGCGGCCGGTCAGGCCGCAGTCGCCCATGGGGCCGCCGATGACGAATCGGCCGGTGGGGTTGATGTGGATGCCGGCGTTAGGCGCAAGCTCCACGCCCTCGCGCTCGAGCACGGGGCGGATGACGTTGGCCTCGATCTCGGCGCGCAGCTGCTCGGTGGAGATCTCCTCGGAATGCTGCGTGGACACCACGACCTTCTCCACGTTGACGGGTTTGTCGTCGATGTAGCGGACCGAGACCTGGGTCTTGCCGTCGGGGCGCAGGTAGGGCATGGTGCCGTCCTTGCGCACCGCCGCCAGCTGCTCGGCCATGCGCTGCGCCAGGTAGATGGGCATGGGCATGAGCGTGGAGGTCTCGTCGCAGGCGTAACCGAACATCATGCCCTGGTCGCCGGCGCCGACCTTCTCGTAGGGGTCGTCGCCCGCCTGGCCGTGCTGGGCCTCGTAGCTCTCGTCGACGCCCTGGGCGATGTCGGGGCTTTGGTCGTGGATGGCGTTGAGCACGCCGCAGGTGTCGCAGTCGAAGCCGTACTTCGCGCGATCGTAGCCGATCTCGCGCAGCACCTCGCGCGCAAGTGTGGGCACGTCGACGTATGCCTGGGTGCGAATCTCGCCGGCCACGATGATCATGCCGGTAGTGGCCATGGTCTCGCAGGCGCAGCGCACCTGCGTGGGGTCGGCCGGTTGGCCGGACGGGGAGACGTAGCCCTGCCCGGCGAGCTCGATCTCCTTCTCAAGGATGGCGTCGAGCACGGCGTCGGAGATCTGGTCGCACACCTTGTCGGGATGACCCTCGGTGACGGACTCGGACGTGAACAGGTAAGAAGAATGCGCGTTGGCCATTGATGTTCCTCCTTCATCGTTGTCGGCCGGACCACCTTGACGCTTTTGCGCCAGGTTGGTGTCGGGATCTGCGAGCCAACCCTCTCCCCCGACTCTTGATAAACGGATATGTTCGGGCGGTGCGCGCCGCCCGCGTTTATGCTAGCTGCGAATAGTACCACACAGGCAGCATTTTGCATGCCCTGCACGCCACGCGCGTGGAATCACCATATATCTGAACACGCGAACCCCGGCAACGAAGCCGGCCTCCCGCCGGTAAGCGACGGGCCCGCCCTGCGCATCGGCGGACGGGCCCAACTTAGCTAGCATGAGCGAAAAGGGGAAGGCTCCATAACCGGCCTTTAGCGGCGGCCCTTCAGCGCACGGCGCCTCAGACGCGCGCCCAAGGCCGTAGCCGCGGCCACGATAGCCGCCACACCGGCCGTGCCGGCAACCACGCCTGCAGTATCGCCGGTCGCAGCCAAGCTTGCGGATGCCCCGGCCTTGCCGGCGGTCGCGCTCCCGGAGCCGGCGGGGACAACAGCGTTCTTCTGAGCGCCATCGTCAGTCTTGCCGGCACCGCTCTGCCCCTGATCGCCGCTGGAAGCCTGGTCGTCACCGCCGGCCGAACCGCTGCCGTCAGCATCGGCCTTCTTCAACGCCGCCATGGCATCGCGGATCCCCTTCTCCGCCTGGTCGATCTGCTCTTGCGTGGCCGCGCCGTCCTCCAAAAGCGCCTTGCCTGCGGCGATCTTCGCCTGCAGCGCGTTCCAGGTATCGGCAGTCCACCCCTCGTTCGCCAGCGCGCCCGCCTGCTCGACGGCCGCCTCCAGGCCCGAGCGATCGGCCACCTTCGCCAAGCCGTCCATGGCAAGCTGCAGTTCGGCAGCAGCCTGGTCGTACTGGGCCTTGGTGGCATAGGGCGCGGCAAGCAACGTGTTCGCCGCCTCCAACTTGGCGGCCAGGATCTGCCAGCTGTCCGGAGTCCAGTCGGCCGGGGAAAGCTCCCCCGCCTGCGCCGCAAGCGCCGCGAGCGCCGTGGGGTCGCCTGCCGCCTCACGCCAATCGTAGGTCAAAAGCAGGGCATCGGAATCGCCCTTGGACAGGCCCGCGAAATCGCCGTCGTTGGAGTCTCCGTACATGAGCAGGTTCAGCTGATACCCGTTCACCGCCGTGATCTGGGCCGCGTAATCGCCCGCGGAACCGCCCACGACGTCAAGAGACAAACGCTTTCCCGCCTTGTCGTACTGCGCCGCGTACACATCGCTCGAGCCCTTGTTCAGGTCCTTGAAATCGAAGTCGGTCCCGTTGCTGTTGCCGATGACCACATACCGGTCGTCAAGCTCCACGGCGCGCTCCGCCTCGTTGGACTCCGAGCTTTTCAGGCCATCGACCCACTCGACCTGGCCGGTAGCGCCGAGCTTCATGATGTAGGAGTTCTCGTATCCGGAAAATCCCGCGAACGTATCGGTGGATGACTTCGTCTTCCCCAGCATGATGAACCCGCCGTCGGAGGTGGCGGTCACGCCGTTGAAGTACTCGTTGGACTCACCGCCGTAGGTGTTGAGCCACACGCTGGTCCCGTCGGCTGCGCTGATCTCGGTTGCGAACAGGTCGAAGGTGTTGCCGTAATAGGGCGCATCGGCGAAGTCATCGGAATAGGAGGACTTGATACCCGCTACCACGTAGTTGCCGTTCGCAAGGATATCGATGCCGAAATCGCTCGACTCAAGATTCTTGCCGCCGATGGTGCGCGTCCATTCGGTGCTGCCCGACGCATCGTATTTGACCACGATCAAGTTGAAGATACCGCGGTTCAAATCAGTCAGGTCGCCGTCGTGGGAAGAGGTCTCGAACAGGGCAACGCAACCGCCGTCAGGAGTCGCTTTCACCGCTTTCGCCTGGTCATGGCCCGAACCGGTCAAACCCCGCATCCAAGCCACGGCGCCATCGGCGGAAAAGCGCGTCACGAAGGCGTCGGTCTGTCCGAACACCGCCCCATCGCGATCAAGCGAGGCGAAATCGCCCTTCGGCGTGCCGTCGGCGGTGGTGAAACCGCCGCACAGGTAGAACCCGCCGTCGGTCGTAGCGTCGACGCTTGCCGCGTAGGCCGTGTAATTGTTCTCCAGCCCGCCCAGCTCGATGGTTTTAAGCGAGTTGCCCGCCGCATCGCGGATGTTCACGTACGCATTCGACGGGCCGCGCTGCAAGCCCTCCACGTCGCCGTCGAAGCTGTACGTTTGCCCAACCGTGGCCAACGTACCGTCAGCCAGCACGGTGGAATCGGCCGCGTATTCCGCGCTCGAGCCGCCGAACGTCGTCTTCCACGTATAGGGGAAGTCGGGCAGCGTCACCTCGACCGGAGCGAAATACGGCGGCGTGTCGGTTACGCGCGCGTTCGCAGGGTCGAACGACAGGCGCACATCGCCCATGGCGTTGTCGATATGGATGTGCACGGGCTTATCAAGGCTTTTCACCTGGATGGTCGTGGTTTTCACGCGCGTCGAGGGGTCATAGGAGTCGGAAAGCGCGTCCACCATGACGCCATCGCCGCGATCGTAGGTGACATCGCCCAAAAACGACGGCGTCACCTCCGAGCCCATGATGGTGGCGCGCTGGAAGTACACCGTCACCGTGTACTGCTCGCCCGTGCGCTGTACATAGGCGTCGGCGTACAGCATAGGGGCCATCATCGATGCCTCGTCCTTAGTCGCATGCAGCGCGCTCACCGGCACGAGCGTGGTCTCCTCGGCATGCGTCGTGAGCTTCTCGGCGTTCAAACCGGCGACGAACCCGTCGATTTTACCCACCCGCCCGGCGAAGATGCTGTCATCGGATTTCGTGGTGCCGCAAACCAGGAAGTCGTCGGTCCCGCTCACGGACAGACCCTTCGCCGTATCGTCATCGTTGCCGCCGAACGTCTCCATGCCCAAGCGAGCGCCGTCGGTTGAGAAGTGCGCCGCGTAGGCGTCCTTCTTGCCGAAGGACTGGGTGCCGGTGAAATCGTTGTCCGCGGCTTTATGGGTGCCCGCGACGACATAGCCGTCAAGCGTCGTCACGACCCCGTCGGCGGTGACGGCTTCGCTGTCCTCGATCAGGTTCGACCAGATGACGTTACCCGTCGCGCCGATGCGCATCACGAAGCCGGCCGAATCGGAATCAGCCGCATCGCGCACGCCGAAGTCGCCGTCGGCGGACTTGGTCGTTCCCGCGATGATGAAGCCGTTGTCGATGGTCCCATGGCCCTCGTCGGCAGACGACATCGTGGAGATGACGCGCGAGACGCTTGCGGCCTCGTCCTTGCCAGCGCCGCCGTAGGATTTCGTCCACTCGACGGAGCCGTTGGCGGCGATCTTGGAAACGAGGACGTCGTTGTCACCCTTGTTCTGGCCCTCAAGATCGCCGTTGTTCGCGTTGGTCTTGCCTACTGCCAGATAACCCGCGGACACCGAAACGCTGTTGCCCATGTCATCGAGCGCGGTAGCATCCTGCATCTGCACGACGGCGGAGAACTCGTCGGACTGCAAGGACTGGCCTTCCATCTTCGAGCCGCCCACGCGCGTCACCCACACCAGGTTCAAGTCGTCGTCGTACTTCGCGATGACGGCGTCGGTGTCGGTCTCGGTCTTTCCCGTGGCCTGCATATCGCCGTCCGTGGACGCCGACGATCCGATCGCGATGAAGCCCCCATCGACGGCGGGCGTGATGCGCTGCAGCACATCCTTGCCGCTTCCGCCGAACGTCGCCGTCTTCACCAGGTTGCCCTGGATGTCGAACTTGGCGAGCAGGCCATCCTGCCCGCCGCGGCTCTTGCCCTCCAAGTCGAACTTGGTCGACTGCGTGGCGCCAACCGCCACGAAGCCGCCATCATCGGCCTCGGTCACGCCGTTGAACAGGTCGGCCTTCTCGCCTTCCACCCAGCCGCGCCACAGCTCGCCGCCATCGGCGTCGTAGCGCACGAGCACGGCATCCGCCTTGCCCTTCGCGTGCTCCTGTGTGCTGCCGCTCGGCGCATCGAAGGTGGCAGCAGCCACGAAGCCCCCGTCGCTTAAGCGCTGGGTCTGGTTCACGCTATCGCACGTTGTGGAGACCGTGCTGCTTCCGGCATCGCCGAACAGATACGCCCAATCGACGACCGACGACACTTCGGCGCCGGCCGTCGCGGGCGCCGCGCATGCCAAGGACAGCGCGATAGCCGCACCGGCCGCCACGGGCCTTCCCATATGCTTCCCCACCGTTTCGCTCCTTTGAACTTCTCGAGCGGGCATGCCGCCGAGACCCTTTAGTTTTATCTGGCTAACTCTATAGGAGCGAAATACTATTGTTACCCTAGGTTTACCCCGCATCACAGAATCTTCACTATGGCAAACTTCTCTTCGCCATCAGCGGGAAGGAGGCGTGCAGAGGGCTACCGGAGCATGCGCGGTATATGGGCGTATCGGAGGTTCCCCGTCCTGCTGCATCAACGCGGCTCCTCGTTTGCTAAACTGGGCGGAAACCAACCAGATCGGGAAAAGAGGACGCATGACGCATACCGCACCCCAGCCTGCCGACCAGCCCGTTTTCAAGAACGCAGCCTATACCCAGGAGTACATCGATATCGCCGAATCGCTTGACGGCGATATCCCCGGCCGCCGCGCAGCGCGCGCCTACATGGATTCCTCCACGGCCATCGTGCATCATCGCGTGGTGTCCACCAGCTTCGTACCGAAGCTCTACGACGCCGCATCGCGCCAGGTCATGCGCGAGGTGGTGGAAACCACGCACCGCATCCTGTGCAAGGTCATGCAGCACTACCTCGACGACGCCGAGTACCGCAAGATCTTCGACTACGACCCGCGCCTTGCCGAGCTGATCTTGGTCCCGCGCGGCTACGATGCGCTGCTTCCGTTTGCCCGCTTCGACATCTTCTTGGACGAGATCACCGGCGACGTGGCGTTTTGCGAGTTCAACGGCGACGGCAGCTCGGGCATGAACGAGAACCGCGAGATTACGCATTCGGTGGAGGAAACGGCCACCTTTAAGGAGTTCGCACGCCGTCATCGCGTGGAGGGCTGCGAGCTGTTCGACGCGTGGGTGCGCGAGTTCGCCGCCATCTACGCCACCTACGAGCATCGCGTGGAAAACCCCCGCTTCGCCATCTGCGACTACCTGCAAAACGGCGTGGTCGACGAGTTCCACCTGTTCGCAAAGCGCTTCACCGAGGCCGGCCACCCCTGCACGGTGTGCGACGTGCGCGACCTGACCTTCGACGGCGAAGTCTTGCGCGACAAGGAGGGCCAGCCCGTTCACGCCATCTGGCGCCGCTGCGTCACCAACGACGTGCTGGAGTTTTGGGACGAGTCGCAGGCGCTCATCGAAGCCGTCAAGGCGCAGAAGGTGGCGCTCATCGGCAGCTTCGCCGGCCATATCGTGCACGATAAGCAGATCTTCGAGGCGCTGTTCAACCCTGCCACGCAGGCGTTTTTGACGCCCGAGGAGATCGCGTTCGTGGAGCGTACCGTCCCGCAGACGCGCTATCTCGACGAGAAGGAAGTCGACCTGGACGCCATCCGCGCCGACAAGGATGCCTGGATCATCAAGCCAACCGACGCCTACGGCGCGGCCGACGTGTACGCGGGCTGCTTCCACACGCAGGAGCAATGGGAGCAGATCATCGAGAAGTTCGCCAACGGGGCCGCCGGCGCTCCCTTCTTGGTGCAGCGCTACATCACGCCGTTCAAGACGCAGATCCTCACGCCCGACGACGGCATCGCCGACCTGGCCGATGACCAGGTGCAACGCGAGCCGGTGCTGTACAACAACCTGGAGGGCCTGTACTGCTACAACGGCACGTTCCAGGGCATCTTCAGCCGCTTAGGGCCCTTCCCCACCATCAGCAAGCCCATGAAGGGCATCACCTGCGCCACCATCTGGGTCGACTAGAACGCGCCCAGCCTGCCCTGCTCGCGGCCCCCAAGTCCCACGACGCGGGGGCCGCGGGCGTTTCACCCTTCCCCAACACCTGCGAGGCCCCTTTCACATGACCCGACTGTTTAATGGAATCGTCGCCTTCGGCAGCGCACTGCTGCTGGCCGTGACGCTCATCGGCGCCGGCTTCGCCGCCGTCGCCATCCCCGACGCCGCCACCGCAACGCTGTCGCGCGCGTTTTCCGGCTGCGACCAGCCTAACACCCCGTTCACCGCCGACGAGCTCGCTTCCATGGCCATAGCCGGCAAGCATTACACCTTCGACGACAACGACCGCGAGAAGCTCGACGCCGCCATCGCCGAGGCCAACGCCGCCGCTGAGGCGGACGGACGTGCCGATGTGCTGAACGGGGAAAGCGACGCGCGCAGCCTGCCCGCGGACGCGATAAGCCACCTCGATGACGTCTATCGCGTGGCAAGCGTGGCCAAACCCGCCCTCGTGATCGTTGCCGCGTTATGCATCGCAGGCCTTGCGCACGTGGCGGTGCGCATCAGCCGGCGAGCGCTCGGGCGCACGCTTATGGCAGGCGGCGGGTTGGTGCTCGCGGCGTTTTGCGCGCTGGGAGCATGGGCGGTCATCGACTTCGACGGGCTGTTCGCCGCCTTCCATGGCCTGTTCTTCCAGGCGGAAACCTGGACGTTTCCCTACGACAGTCTGCTCATCACCTTGTACCCAACCGCTTTTTGGATGGGCATGGGCGGCATCTGGCTTGCAGTTACCTGCATTGCCAGCATCATCTGCATCATCGTAGGACGATTGCTGCGCAGTGAAACTGAATAACGTACTGGATAGAATTTGTTCGGCAAATGGAAGGGCGGCATCTCGATGCCGCCCTTCCATTTGCCGAACAAATTAACCTTATGGGTTAATTCAATAACATCTTCCGATATCTTTAATGTGCTTCTTAGAAGAAGCGTTACATATACGGACGAAAGGAGACTCGCAATGAAGAGCCTCGTCGCCTCGAAGTACGACAACAATAACTCCGCTCAGGGACGCGCGAACAACGACAAACTATGCCCTGGCTGCAAGCAATATACGAGCACGCGGGGGCAGGCAATGCAAACCTGAGAGCAAAGCACGCCAACCTGGACGCAATGCAAAACTAGCAAAGATAACTGGTACATGTCACTATTCTGCGCAGGCATAATCGACACCGCAACCGGAAAGCGATCGGGGCGCACAATGTCCGTGCAAGGCTACGCTCTACTCGGGCCCATCGTGTACCCCAACGAAGAAATCAAAGTCCTTGGGGTACACGATGGCTGGAATACTTGCACTCGGCGCTTTAACTTCTGCTTCCCAAACTACATGGACACTTATGGAGCCTTCTATGGATAGCAAAAAAACAGCTCTGATTACCGCATTGGTTATTCTCGCGCTATCGATTCTGTGCCTTTCCGTAATTACGATAAGCTCAATCTGTTCTTCGCGCAAAACAGCCGACGAAAGCAGCAGCTCCCCGTCGCAACAGACTATCTTCGGCCCCATCAATGATATCGAGCCTGAAACCAACAAATCGAAAACCATGACGAACGGATTCAGCATTGATAACAACGTCAGCGGAGACAGCCCTGCCGTAATTATCACAACGAAATGTTCGGTTCAAGCCATCGAAATTACCGAAGACGAACGAAACCTCGTGACAATAACTTCTTACGCCAATGAATTGACTGATCTAATTGGTGCACAATCTCTAATTCTTGACTGCACGCCACGAGTCGATAACAGCACCGCTCCGCCGCCTCCCGACGTCGGATCAGATGCAATCGCCGAATTCGGATGGCCACAGGGTTCGAACCCGCCACTAGGATCAATCAAGGCAACTAGCAATTAACAATTAGCAAGGAGACCGCCATGGAGCATTGCTCCGATTTCAAGCACAGCAAACAAACTGAAATCAAAATCAAAAACACGTGTGCGATAATCGCTCGTGTTTTCATGATTTTGTTTGTGTTATCAGCAATAGGCCTACTAGCCTATTTAGGCGTTTCTGTATATTCCTTTATCAGCAACAACGATGCATCCTTACTAAGCATTTTTTATCCAACGATCCAGCTCGCAACGGCATGTATTACTCTACGGCTTATGTATGCACTGTTTCGCAATATCGCAAACGGCAAGTCGCCTTTAACTAAAAACACGCAAAAATCCTTGCAATCATTGCATCTCTCTTACTTGCAAGCTGCCTAGTCGAAATTGTCATGCAATTAATACCTGCAGTATGCGAACATATTTTTCAAGTTGGATTTTTCGCAGAAATCGGATACGTGCAAGACCCTGCCACCAGCTCCTTACACATTGACTTGAAAACCGCAGTCATGGCTGCATTCTGCTACGCCGTTTCAGCCGTGTTTTCTTATGGAGCCGATTTGCAGCAGCTATCAGACGAAACAATTTAATATGAGCAAAATTATCATTGACATCGATAGCGCAATGCGGCTCAAGGGGCTCAACAATAAAAAGCTAGCGGCCATTCTTGGCTTAACAGAAGTTCACGTTAGTCGATTGAAGAACACAAACATCAAAGCAATTCGTCTTGATACCCTAAATTCTCTTTGCGAAGTGCTTGAGTGCGAGCCCGGGGACATAATCAAGCGAATTCCCTAAAAGCCAATTCGTCAATCGCTTTGTGCTCGTATAGCTCATAGAAATACTTATTCATAGCGCAGCACGAATCGGGGCTATCGAGCTGCACGTTTCCCTTTGGTTTCGTTTTTAAAATAGCCAGAATAAGACTTCCTCTTAACCGACCGAGAGAAGAACATGCATGACTTCCATTGACAAAAAATGCACTTCTATTGCCCCAAACGAAATAAGCATCCCTCATTCATGAGACTCGGGCAATCGCTTAATCGACAAGCGTCAAGCATTAGCAAGTTCAATCACATCGTTTAGCAGTATGTCGCATTTTGGGTGGTAAACGCATATGCCCATCTTGCAGCTGCGCTCAAGCCGCCTATACTGAAACAACCGATGATTCAAACACGTAAGGAACTAACGAACCATGACTGAGAGCAAACCGGTGCGCGTCCGTTTCGCGCCTTCCCCCACGGGCAAGCTGCACGTCGGCGGCGCCCGCACGGCAATCTACAACTGGGCGTTCGCCCGCGCCACAGGCGGCACCTTCATCCTGCGCATCGAGGACACCGACCCCACCCGTTCCACCGAGGAGAACACGCAGGTCATCCTGAACGCCATGAAGTGGCTCGGCCTT
>CAJMPP010000015.1 GCA_905215325.1 uncultured bacterium
ACTTTGAGGAAGACGTAGAGAAGACCCTTCTCGGACTGGGCTTCGAACGCTCCGTTCGAGACATCGCGCGTGGTTTGACGGCGCAGCAGATCGGCGATCTGCGTGACGTCGCCCAGCGTGGCGCTCATGAGCAAGAACTGCGTCTTCGGCAGCGTGAGCAGCGGCACCTGCCATGCCCAGCCGCGGTCGGTATCGCTAAAGAAATGGAACTCGTCCATGGCAACGCTGTGGACGAGGGCATCCGGTCCTTCGCGCAGCGCCTGGTTCGCCAAAATCTCCTCGGTACAGCAGATGACGGGCGCCTCGGTGTTGATATGGACATCGCCCGTGATCATGCCCACGTTGTCGCGGCCGAGCAGCTCCACCAGATTAAAGAACTTCTCGCTGACCAGCGCTTTAATAGGCGCCGTGTAATACGATGTCTCGCCGAAGCACATGGCCATGAAGTGCATGCCCAGCGCGACCAGGCTTTTGCCGCTGCCTGTGGGAGTGCCCAAAATGACGTGGTCGCCCACCATGAGCGACATGAGCGCTTCCTCCTGGTGGGGCCACAGCTCGATGCCGCGGTCAGCAACCCAGTTGGTGAACGCCTCGAAAGCCTCTTCCTCAGTGAGCTCCGGGTTCGTATCGTACAGATGGTAAGCCAGCGCGCCCAACTCGCCGGGCTCGTGGCCTTCGGCTTGCGCGGCCAGCGTCTCGACGATGTCCTCGCCTTCGAACATATGAATATCAGCCATAGGGCGGTTCCTTCGAATTATGGCACGCGCAGCCTTTCGGCAAAGCCGCAAAGCAACGCAGCCCTTTCTTTTCCGGCGGGCACCGGCACCGATGCCCGCTTCGACTATTCCATGATTGAAAGACGCTCCGGCACCGGGCCAAAAGCACGCCTAATCGGCAACGCCCAGCACCAGCGAATCCTCATACAACGACTCGGGGGCTATATCCTGCCCTTCAGGCCACTCGACCGTATCACCGAATTCGCTCACACGGACCTTCTTGAAGTAATCCGGATCATTGAGGCGCGCAAAGTAAGGGCCGCAGTCTTTCAAAAAGGGTTTTACATCATATTCCCGGGAAGACCCGTCCGACCATTGCGCGACAACCGAAAAACTATCAGTGGCCTTAACGGACAACACCCGACAATCAACATCCCATTCCATCGAGAACATAGCATCCTCCTACTTGAGGGGAGATATCCGATAGCAAGCGCACTTACTTGATGCCAGATACCAGTTTTCTTGCAATTCCTGCTCGTGTAATGCCATCCAGGCTAGAACAAGCTTGTGCTGCTTCGAAGGCATTTTACCCCGCAATAGGTCTCCTTGCAGAGAATACACCGCCCTCATGTTTCCGTATCTCACGTGGATATGAGGCAACGAATGGTTGCCACCCGCTTCAGAATACATGGTGATGACGATCCCGTAAAAACGACTCAGCTCAGGCATACCCGTCCCCTTCCCAGACGGCGCGCGCCGCCTTCCCGTGGTGAAGAGGATCTTGCGAACGTGGTATGGGCGAAGGCGGGACCCTTCGCCAGCTTGGGCACGGCAGACCGCCGAGCGTTCGCACTGGCTCGTTTCAGCTAGTATAAAAGCGAACGCCTGTACTGTCAATACAGACGTTCGCTTTTTCGAATTTCACAGCGTTTATCAGGAGTAACGCCGACCCGCTATTCCGCCTTCAGGCTCGCGATGCCCAGCGTGGCCTCCTGGAAGCACCAGGACTTCGAAAGCTCGGCCACCTGACGCAGCTCCATGCCGCGCAAATCCTTCTTATACGTGCGCTTCCCGCCTCCGCGCACGGTGAATGCCACGCCCATGCCGCAATCCGCCTCGACATAGGACCAGTTCAGCCCCGAGCAATAATCACGCACGAACACGCCCTCGGGAATGCCCGCGATCATCTGGTTGTACAGATCACACGCGGTCCCCGGCGCTTCCGTGCCCGGAAACGCAATCGTCGCCGTCCCCCGCAAATCCGCCTGCTCCTGTTGCGCTGCCATAACGCCCCTCCTTAACGACATCGAAAACGCCAGCTCGTGGCTATTCTTTTATCAGTATTATTGCCGCTTACCTATAGCGATTCGTTATGCTCAGGATCATAAAAGGAAAGGCCGCCGTTGTTCTTTTTTAGGCCGTCCAAGTTTTGGGGTGCAGTTCACGTACGGTCGGCTCTCGTGGTTTCAAGAGGCAAAACATATCGCTATCAAAAGCTCCTCTGTACCACTGGTTCGCAGATATGCCAGGCGGGGCTTCGGTACACACTCATCTGCCCCGCCTGGCATTGCCTTTGCGTTAGAGCACCCACGCCTCGCTTTCGCGCTGCAGCTCCAACATGCGGCGGTATCTACCATCGGGCTTCTCACGCAGCTCTGCCGGGCTTCCCTGCTCCACCACACAACCGCCTTCAAGCACCACGATCTTGTCGGCATTGTCAACCGTACGCATGCGATGTGCGATAACGAGGACCGTCTTGCCTTGAAGCAGTTCAGAAAGAGCAGCTTGCACGTATGTCTCGTTTTCCACGTCAAGTGAGGCCGTTGCTTCATCGAGCAGCACGATCGGAGCGTCTTTCAGCAGGGCGCGCGCAATCGAGATACGCTGGCGTTCACCACCGGAAAGCCTGCTGCCGTTTTCCCCGATCATCGTGTCGTAGCCGTTGGGCAAACGCTCCACGAACTCGTCGCAGCGCGCCGCCCTCGCCGCAGCGAGAACCTCCTCGTTCGTAGCATCCTTCTTCCCAAGGCGAATGTTCTCACGCACGGTGTCGTCAAAGAGCACCACGTCCTGGAACACCTCGGAGAATGCAGAAAGCAGCGTTTCCGGATCGACAGTAGAGACGTCAACGCCGCCCACGAAGATCGCGCCAGAGCTTGCGTCCCAAAAACGTGAAGCGAGCTTGACAGCCGTGCTCTTGCCCGAACCGGACGCGCCCACAAGCGCTGTCACCTGCCCTTCCCGCGCCTTGAACGATACGCCGCCCAAGACGTCCTCGCCGTCGGCGTACGCGAAGCCCACGTCTTCGAAGACCACGTCATAGCCCTGAGGCTCGAACGAGGTGCTACCCGTTTGGATCGGCTCATTCTCGATGGCGCGCATGCGCTCCAGGCTCAAGCTCATGTCCATCAGCTCGGCGATGGCCTGCAAGATTACGTTGATGGGATCGTAAACCCTTGTCACCGCCAACAGATACACGAAAAACACGAGGAAGTCGACTTGTCCCGCCACGAGCAGCACAGTACCCACCACGATGACGGATGCGATTCCCAGACGCAAGAATCCTTGGGCGGAGCACACCGCCACACCCATAGCCAGCTCGGCACCAATTTTCTCTCGCTCGAAACGATCGATGCGGCAATCAAGCTCATCCTGGAATGCGCCCACCTTGTTGAGAGAGCGTATCTCACGGTGGCATTCAAGGTATTCCTGCAGCGCGTCGGCGAATGAAAGGGACGCCGCGTTCTTCTTCGCAGTATGCGACTTCTGGATATGCGCGGTCAAAAGCAACGCCACAAGCGCCACGGGGATGGGCCAGAGCGCAGATGCCGCCAGTCTCCAGTCGAACGCGAACATCATGACAGCGAACACCAGCGTCGAAGCGCCCATGCCGAAAATCTGCGGCATAGTGTGCGAGAACAGGCGCTCCTGATCGGAGCAATCCTTCATGATAACGCTCGTCAAGTCGGCCAAATCGCGCTTCCCGAAAAACGAGAGCGGAAGCAGGCGCAAACGCTCGGCGATGGAAATGCGCTTGCGGGCGCTTTCTTGGTACACCACCGTGTACGTCCCCCGATATTCCCACATTTGCGTGACAAACATCACGGCAAGTGCCGCTACAATGCCCGCTGCGTAGAGCGCCATGCCTGGCAGGCCAACTGAAGGGTTGTCCAGGTACCTGACAAAATCGCTTGCGACGAAGTACAGCACCACGATGGGCAGCATCAGCATTAGGTTCGCCAACGCACAGAACCCAGCACCGCGTATAAAATCCTTCATGCCTTGATCGGTCAAGGCAAAAGCATCTTGAATCCTACGCCACACGGCTGTCACCCCCTTCAATCCTCCACGTCGCGCTCGTTCGGTAGTCTCGCCACATGCGCGCATACAGTCCACCTTGCGCGACAAGTTCTTCGTGAGCACCCTGCTCCACGACAGAGCCACGGTCGACGACGAAGATGCGGTCCGCATTCACTACGGTTGACAGACGGTGTGCGATCATAAGCACCGTCTTGTCTTCGCAAAGCGTCGCAAGAGCGGCCTGGATCAGTGCCTCGTTTTCGGGGTCGGCAAACGCCGTTGCCTCGTCGAGAACCACGATTGGGGCTCCCTTCAGAATGGCACGCGCAAGCGCGATGCGCTGACGCTCTCCCCCGGAAAGGTACACGCCAGCTTTTCCTACCACGGTGTTCACGCCATCGGGGAACTTGGCAATGATGTCATCGCATTGGGCCGCATGAAGAGCCGCGAGCACCTCGGCATCACTCGCATTGTGGCGGCCGGCACGCACGTTATCAGCCAAGCTTCGCTTGAACAGTCGATCGTCTTGGAACACGAAAGAAACGGCACCCATCAATTCCTCGGCAGGAATGCGTCGCACATCCACCCCGCCCACCAAAACGGAACCCTCATCTGCGTCCCAAAAGCGCGGGACGAGCGACGCGAGCGTCGACTTGCCTCCGCCCGACGGCCCGACGAGAGCCACCGTCGCTCCGGCGGGAACAGATAGCGATACGTTGCAAAGCGCCGGTTCCCTGGACCCCGGATACGAGAAGCTGACACCCGCAAGCTCGATGCTCGCCTCCTTCGGATGGAGAGCTTTGGCAGACTCCACCTCGGCGATGGGAGCAACTTCCATGATCGTGTTCATCCGCCGCAGCGCGTCTTCGGCGATCATGACCGCCTCCGACGAATACATGACCTTCGACATCATCGTTGTCGTCATCGCCGAGAAGAACGCATAGAACAGGAAGTCAATCAGGAAAGCCGGGAAATCAGGTGCGACAGCCGCAAGCGCAATACCCGCAGGTACGAGCACCGCGAAAGTCGAGTTGATCGCAACCAGCTGCACGACTTGGGGTCGTCGGCAATACTCGGTATAATTCGTCGCCATGTCGCGATAGTCGATAATCGCCTCGTGGAAGGCCCTGAACGAAAGCACCGTCTGCTGGAATACCTTTACCACGGGTATGCCTCGAACGTATTCGGTTGCCGCAGCGCTCATACGCATGAGAGCCGCCTGGTAAAGTTCCATGAAATGGCGGCCGCCTTTTTCGTCCTCGCGGCCCATCATCCACCACATCGCAGCAAAGGAAACGGCGATGGGGACAAGGCACAGAAGCCCCATCCTCCAGTCGAACAGAAACGCCACGACGAAGAAGATCACCGGGGTGGCAAAAGAACCAACGAAATCGGGCAGCTTGTGGGCGATAAGGTCTTCTGTCTGGCCTGCACACCCGTCGATCACGCGGCGCATCTCCCCCGACGAGTGCGCGCTGAAATACCCCATTGGGATCCGCGCCACGTGGCGAACCATCGCTTTGCGCATATTTGCCGCAATACGGAAGGCCGCAAGATGCGAAGCCATGAGCGCGCCAAAATACACGATGATGCTCAACACGGCGAAAACCACAGCAAGCACAGCCCACATCGCGGCAGATGATGCTTCTGCCCAGTTCGGGTACACCGAAATCAAGTCGCGAACCACGAACCATACGCAAACAAGCGGCATCACGGTGAGCACGGCGTTCAGCGCCGAAAGACCGCATCCTACATACGCCAAAACCCGCCGCTTACCAGCAAACCCCAACAGCTCGAGAATCGCGTTTTTCTTCTTGGCGGGACCTTCCTTCCCCATGCCCTTTCCTTCCCAAGCCGTTGGAGCACCGTCTTCCGGGGTCATTGCCATAGTTACCTCCCGGTCGTAAATCTACATGCCAAGTTTGGCAAAGTGCTTCGAGAACACCTTGGTACCGATGAATCCGCCGACGAGGCCGCCAGCGATGGTGGCAGCGCCGGTAACGACGCCCATCGGGCTTAGAATCGAGTTAACGAGCGTTTGGCCGTACTCGAGGGTCATGCCGGCTTGAACGCACATCTCGGCATAAGCCTCGCCCATCATAAGGATGAGAGAGATCTGCCCCAGCCAGAAGCAGAACGTGAACGCGGCAAAGGCACAGATAAGCTTGGTCTTGGTGCGCTTCTGCGGATCGCCTGCGATAAGGTCTGCCACGATACCGCCCACAACAATGCCGACAGAACCGCTCCAGAACATGCCCATCAGAAGGCCGACAGCACCAACTATAATGCCCATGATGGCGATCGCACCACGCTTCGGGACGCGATAGGCCAGATACATGAACACGGTACCAGCGAACAACGCGCCTACCGTGTGAGTAAACCAGCACAGGTTGGCATTCGCGCTAAAGATAATCGAGAACGCCATGAACACTAGGAACAAAAGGATGCCGAACACGGCGATAAAGACGAAGTCTTTCGGGCTTAAGCCATTACGTTCCTTGGCGGCAGAACCGATTGTTGCTTTGCTTGTCATTGTGAAACCTTTCTCTTGTTACTGCATTTCCGCAAACCCGAAATTGAGCTTCAACTTCGGAAGTGTTGCCTTGTTTAAAGGGAAGCGCTCGGCGATGCGCCCGTCTTCGACCAGGGCTATCTCATCGCATGCCGAGCAGAGGAACTCATAGTCGTGCGAGACAACGCAGACGGCGATTCCCGCATCGCGCATGCGCGCGATCTGGGCATCTATTCGACGCATGTTGCGATAATCCAAGCCACTCGTAGGCTCGTCGAGAATCATCGCGCGGGCACTCGAAAGCAAACCGGCAGCGATGGAAAGCCGTTGGCGCTCCCCGCCTGAAAGGGAGAGCGGGTGCCTGTCGGCAAGACCTTCGAGAGCAAGCGCAGCCTTTATTGCTGCGATCCGGTCCTTATTACCTAGGCTGTCTTCCGCACCATCCGAAGAGCACGCGCTTGCAAGCTCATCGTCGACTGTGCTGCTGAACAACTGGTATCCCGGTTCTTGCATAACCAGGTACACGCGCCCCGCCCGTTTCCTTGCGCGAAGCGGCACGTCGTCGACCTCGATCACCCCCGCCTTTTCCTTGAGAAGGCCGGCCATGCACCGGGCAAACGTCGTTTTCCCAGCCCCGTTGTGCCCCACAATACCGACGACGCTACCTGGAAGGAGGCAGAAATCGAGATCGTTCAAGACCGCAGGCGCACCACGGTAGCCGGCAACTACGCCGCTCATACGTACGACGGGTTTCCCGGAAGAAGGCAAGCCGGAGGCATTCGATGCGACCGCGTCGCCCAAGGGCGACACCGCCACAACGGAGTCGATTTCAGCAAGAGAGGCGGCGCGCAGCCCCATTTCGGTTCTCGTTTCAAACGGCATAGCAAGGAACTCTGCCGCCGCCCAGTCTCCTATAACCGAACCATCGCTTATAACCACATAGCGGTCTGCGATGCCGTCAAGCCACCACAGGCGATGCTCGGAGATAAGCACGGTCTTCCCCTGACTCTTCAGAAGTGCAACCGTGCGCGCAAGATTCCGCATCGCATGCACATCGAGCGACGCGGTCGGCTCATCAAGCACGAAGATGTCAGGATACACCGCATAGGCCGATGCCAGGATAACCGACTGCTTCTGCCCGCCGGAAAGCGCCTCGGTACCGCGCCCGAGCAGGCCCTCAATACCGAGCGTTGCCGCCGCCTGCGCCACACGTTCGACCATTTCCTCGCGATCGATTCCGAAGTTCTCGCATCCGAAGGCGATTTCCGAGGTCACGTCGAGATTGACGAACTGGCTACGCGGGTTCTGGAACACCGACCCGACATGCGCGGAAAGCTCGCCCATCGTCCATGCGGAAACGGGTTTTCCCGCAACAAGCACCTCACCTTGAAGGTCCCCTTCGTACATAAGAGGAATAAGCGCATTAACGAGGCGCGTAAGCGTTGTCTTGCCACATCCTGACTGCCCGGTCACAACAACGCATTGACCGCGAGGAATCTTAAGCGAAACGTCACGAAGCGATGGACGGGAAGCGCCTTTGTAGCAAAACGTGCATCCATCGAGCTCGATAGCATAGGGCGAAGTCTTCGCCGCGGCGGCATTTTCCATCATCAGAGCACCCCCGCTCTAAAGCAAACGGAAAGTGCAAGGAGCACCATCGCAGCGATGAGGCACGCAACATCGATAGCGCGCACCCTTAAGTGGTAATACGAGGTGCGGTGCGCACTCGCCCCCACGCCGCGGGCGACGACCGCGTTCCCCAGTTCGTCGGCGATCTGGCCCAAACGCGCGATCACGGGCACAAGGAAATGTTCGGCGGTCTTCGCAGGATGGCGCACGACCGACCTCGGCGTGAGCGCGATACCGCGCGTCTTCATAGCATCGGCGACAGCGGAGAATTCGCGTCCCATGGTGGGAAGGAAACGAAATGCCACGCACACAGCCACCGACACGTTCGCAGGAACATGCATCGCCTGCAGCGCGCAAGCGAGCTCGCCGAGACGCGTGGTTGCGATCATGTTGAAAGCGAACATGAAGGCGGGCAAAACATGGCGGTACATGAGAAGCGACGCCGCAAAGGGCGAAAGCAGGGTGTTCCCGCTCGCCACGAACAGCTGCGCCGTCACGGCGAACAGCGCATAGAAGGCAAGCCAGCGCACGATCGCGGAGAAGCGACGGCAATACGCCATCACGACAACGGTAAGCGTCAAAACGCCCATCTCGGCGAACAGGCTTTGCGTAAGCGCCATCTGCACGTTGATCGCTACCAGAACCGCAAGCGACGTACGCGGGTCAAGATGGCGCGGTGCAGCGTTGGCAGACGTCGAAGGCTGCGTCTGCACTACCGCGTTCAAGGGCAAAGGCGCGCCCATCGAAAGAGCCATGCGATTATCGTCCTTCTTCCTACTAGTTAGCTATATATAACTCTTTACGATAAAATACAGCTCAATAAGGCAATGCGAAAGACGGAACGGGAAGATGGAAAACTGCACCGAAAAGAATTCAAGTTCTACCGAAAAATCAAACGGAAGCTACGCCGCAGGACAGGGAAACCCACTTTACGACATGTTCGTCACACAGCTTTCGCAGCTGCACACCGTATGCGCGAAGGAAGCACTCGCGCGCGGATTCGGACGGGCCGACCTAGTGCGAAGCGTCGGCGAGACATGGTTCGTCGACCCCCAATACGGCAGGGGCTCCTACTGGTTCTATCTCATGGACGGTGACACCATCGTCGTGTCGATGGACATCACGTACAGACGCGCCGTGGAATCGGCTATGGAAACTGTTCCCTATCTGGGATTCGGCCTCTATGAGCATGCGATGCCCATGTATTGCTCGCCCGAGTGCGCCGCATCCAGCTGCAAGCTCATGGGACATGACTGGGATGGCGGCCCCTACATAAGCTCGTTCGAGCCCGATAAGCGGCTGTCATCGGCGTCGATCACCATAGCCCCTGAAGCGATACACCGCTATGCGGATGCCTTGCACTGCGATGAGAAGAAACTGCACCGCGCCATCGGACGGCTCACCACGTCGGAGGGCGTGCCCGGCTTGCCCTCGGCGCTTCGAGGGCTCGACATCACCTACCCCGCCGCATCGGTCGCCGATTCGTATTATCACGCCAAGGTGATTGAATGCTTCGCGCTGCTGGCAAGCAGCATTCCCGAAAAGGTCACGTCAGCCGATGCCGTGAACATAAGCGACAGGGACTGCGTCGAGTGCCTCTGCTCCTACATCGACAACAACTTATCATCCGATCTCAGCACGAAAACGTTGTGCGACATCGCCCATGTAAGCGAGGGGAAGATGATATCGGCGTTTCGCAATGTGCAGGGGGACACCCCGCAAAGCCACATCCGCGCACGGCGCCTGGAGCACGGACGACGCCTTCTCCTTGATGAAAGCCGCAAAATCAGCGAAATCGCCAAAAGCGCGGGCTACCGCAACCAGGGAGCATTCACTGACGCGTTCAAGCGTGCCTACGGCACGACGCCACGCGCCTATCGCAAAAGACTACGAATCGAATAGGAATAGCATCAAGCGATGGCCACTCCTCAAACAAAAGATAAGGAGCGCTCTGAGGATGAATGAACTGCCTCCTATTTCTCATATGAACTGCGTCCCAAATCTTGGACGGCTTAAATAAAGACTACGCCACTAGGGACTGGCCCCGGAACTCCTCCGGGGTCAGCCCGTTCAGTTTAACCTGGCGTCTCCGGGTGCTCCAGCAAACGACGTATGCGTCGAGGTCCGCTTTGAACGACTCGAAGTCGGGCCATGCCCTTCCCCAGAAGAATTCGTTCTTCCGGGTGGCGAAGAACGACTCGGCCACGGCGCTGTCGCGGCAGTTGCCGGTGCGGCCGCAGGAAAGCCGCACGTCGTTGGCGCGCGCCCATTCTGCAAGGAGCCTGCTCGTGCATTGCGAGCCGCGGCCACTGTGGAGGTCGACGATCCGGTGGCGCGGCAAAATTGGAAGAAAGTGGTGGTGCCGCAAGTTGCCGAGCTTGCCATCGAGCTGCAGCGCGACCTGCTGCGCCTTGAGGCGCCCGGCGATCTGGACGAGCGTGTGGTGCAGGCGCTGCGCTTCGGCCGCAGCGAGTTGCGGTTCGACCGGTTCGTGGTGAGCATTGCAAACCCCCAGGTCAACCGGCTGTCGAACGTAAGCGATGCGATGCAAGCCGTTTACGCGCGGCTCCACGACGGGTCGCTCGGCGAAGACAGGATCGCGCGCATCGACCACTTCCCCGGCGCGTGCGTGAAATGCCGCTGCTGCGAGAGCATCTGCAGCGTCGGAGCGCTGCACGTCGACGATGGCGTGGATATCGCGGCCATCGTCGACGGCAGCTGCGAGCACCATGCGATGGCGCTGCGCGGCTACACCGCCGGCAACATCGGCGCCATCCACGAACGCGTTCGCCGCTTCGCTGTGGCGCAACGTCGACACGCAATCGATATCCCTTTTGACACGCCTGAACCCCCTCTTTCCGGGCGTTGTCTCTTCCCTCTTCAGCGGCCCCGACGCCTGCCCCCTCCCCGCAAGCGTCGGGGCCGCGCTTTCTTGGGTGCGCCAACCTGCACATTATCAGGCGTTTTGCGCTTATGTGCAGGTTGTTTTCGAATGGCAACGTATTTGTAACCGCTCGTAAAGCGTAATCACCTTTACGATAGAATTGGGTCATATTTATTGGTTCGGCGGTGCGTTGGATTGCGCGCCGGAGAGGTAACTATGGCTTCCTCGAACAACATCGCAGATCAGATTGCCGATGCGGTGCAAAACGCCGTGAACTCCAAAGATTTCAGCAACCTGCAATCTTCAATCGAGCGGTCCATCAACACCGCTGCGGAAAGCATCGGCAAGGGCATCGCGCAGGCTTCCGACGGCATTCGCCGCGGTCAGGAGCAGTATGCGCTCATCCAGGAACGCAAGCGACAAGAAGAGCAGATGAACGCACTGTACGCTAAGCCGTCGTCGCAACGCGGGGCGGGCGTGGCGCTCATCATCGGCGGGTGCGCGCTTGCGATTCCGCTCATTGCGACCGGCGCGCTGCTGTTCATCGTAAACGCTGGAGCCGCTGCGGTGACGCTTGCTTTTGGGGTTGGCGCGCTCGGGCTGCAGGTGGTCGGCATTCGCAAGCTGCAGTTTGCGAAGCGCTTCGAACGCTACCGCGACGCCATCGGCGTGCGCGAGCGTTGCAGCATCGATGAGCTGGCGGCTAGCTGCGCCGACTCGGTTGGCAACGTGCGCAAGAACGTGAAGGCCATGCTAGCAAAGGGCCTGTTCAAGCAAGCAGCGCTTGACAGCAGCGAGACCGTGCTGCTCATGACGCCCGCTGCTTTGCAGCAATATCGGGGCGAGCAGGCGCAGGCTCTGCAGCAACAACGGCAGCAGGAATTGGTTGCTTCGGCAGGCGCCGTCGGCGAAAAGGCGGAGCCGACGCCCGAGCAGCAGCAGATTCTTGAGCGCGGCGAGGCGTTCGTTGCGCAGATTCGTCAGAGCAATCAAGCCATTCCCGGCGAGGACATTTCCCGCACGCTTGACCAGATCGAGCATGTGGTGCGCGCTATTTTGGATTGCGCGGCGGAAAATCCCGAGGTCATCGGCGACCTTGACCGATTGATGGATTACTACCTGCCCACCACGGTGAAGCTGCTCGATGCGTATCGCGAGCTTGACGGGCAGCCCATCGAAAGCGATGGCATTCGGGAATCAAAGCGCGAAATCGAAGGCGCGCTCGGCAGCTTGAACACCGCGTTCGAAAAGCTACTCGACTCGTTGTTCCGCGACATGTCCATCGACGTGTCGTCAGACATTTCGGTGTTGCATACCGTACTGGCGCAAGAGGGCCTGGTCGACGGGCCGTTTGAGCGCGGCGCACGCGGTTGATATGCAGCCGAACCGCTTAGATTCGACCTGCGGTAATGAGATTGGGCTACAATGCCGAGGGCTGATCGGCAACGGCGACGAATCAGCGAGCTGAAGCGAGACGGTCTGTTCGACGGCCCAAATAATCAAGCCAGTCAACGTCAGCCTCAGCACGAAGATACATAAGCACAAGAGACAATCGAAACCAGCCATATTCGCCACGAAGAAAGGAAGCGCCATGACAGAGGGGCACGACCAGGAAGCAAAACCGCAGCTCACCTTAACGCCCGCGCTCGACGATGCCCCAGCGCCCGAGCTAGTTGCCCAGCCCGCCGCTACGCCCGCCGCCGCGGACGAGGGCGCGGCGCAGCTTGACGACGGCATGCTCACCAACGACGAAAAGCAGATGGTGGACTCGTTCGCGCAGCAGATCGACGTGCGCGATTCGACGACCATCCTGCAGTACGGCGCTGGCGCGCAAAAGAAAATGGCCGATTTCTCGGAGACAGCGCTTGCGAGCGTGCGCACCAAGGACCTCGGCGAAGTAGGCGGGCTCATAACCGACGTGGTCACCGAGCTGCGCGGCTTCGACGCCACCGAAGAAAAGGGGCTGTTCGGGTTCTTTAAGAAGGGCGCGAACAAGGTCGACGCACTGCGCACGCGCTACGACAAGGCCGAGGCGAACGTCAGCAAAATCGTCGAGGCGCTCAAGGGGCATCAGATGACGCTTATGAAGGATGCCGCCACGCTCGACAAAATGTACGAGCTGAACCTGACGTACTTCAAAGAGCTGACCATGTATTTGCTGGCGGGCAAGAAAAAGCTTGCCGAGGTGCGTGCGGGCGAGCTGGCGCAGCTGACGGAGCAGGCGCGCGTTTCGGGCCGCGCCGAGGACGCCCAGGCCGCGCAAGACTTTGAGGCCATGTGCACGCGCTTCGAGAAAAAGCTCGGTGACCTGGACCTCACGCGCACCATCGCCATGCAGACCGCACCGCAGATTCGCCTGGTGCAAAACAACGAGATTGTGCTGGTGGAGAAAATCCAGACCACCATCGTGAACACCATCCCGCTATGGAAAAGCCAGATGGTGCTGGCGCTCGGCATCGCCAACTCGGCCGAGGCCGTGCGCGCGCAGAACGCCGTCACGAACATGACGAACGATCTGCTGAAGAAAAACGCCGAGCTGCTGCACAGCTCAACCGTGGATGTGACGAAGGAATCCGAGCGCGGCATCGTGGACATCGAGACGCTGAAGAACACGAACGAGACGCTCATCAAGACGTTCGACGAAGTCATGCAGATTCAGGCCGAGGGCCGTCAGAAACGCGCCGAGGCCGAAGCCGAGATGCGCCGCATGGAAGCCGACCTAAAGCAGAAGATGTTGGAGATTCCGCGCGTGTAGCGCAAAGGCTCCATGAACCGTGCGGGGGGCGATTGCTTGCCGCACGGTGAGTTGACCTGCAGCGAAGGCTGCTTGGCCGAGTCGCACCGTTGCTACAATAGCGGCCATGAAACGTACCTGGGGAATCGGCCGATCGCGATCACTATGGTGGTGGGCTTTTCGTAGGCTGCGTCACCATCACCATGACGCTGATCCCCGAGGTGGCCGAGTTCATCACGAGCGCGCCGGTTGGGTCGGGCGGTCTGTATATCCTTCCCGTGGGCGTGATGTGCATGTTCGGCCCGCCGCTCGGTGGCAAGCTCATTGACAAATTCGGGCCGAAACCGGTACTCATGAGCAGCCCGGCCATTACGGCCGGAGGGTTTTTGATGTTGGCGTTCGCGAGCTTCACCACCGGAAACGCCGTACTGTTGATTGCGGGACTTTCCGTGATGGGCTTAGGCATGGGTTCTGCCATGGGTGCGCCAACGAACTACATGATTCTGGAGAAGACAAGCGATACGGGGATGCGGACGTTTCTTTGGACCGGCTATGCCGCCAGCCCAAGGCTCCTGCGGTACCGCATCGGGCTCAGCCATCCCAGCTTCTCTTTCAGCCGCTCCTCATTGTAGTATCGCAGATAGGCGTCGAGCATTCGGCAGAACTCGGGTATCGTCGCGCCCTATGACGTTTTCGAAGATCTCGCCCACGATGCCCTTGTACGAATTGTGCTTATGGTAGTCGGTCTCGCGGCGGATGCCGCAGCGGATCCCCATCTCGCGCATCATCTTGAGCATGGTCTTGTCGGCGATGCGCGCGCCCAGCTCGGCGCGCAGGCACATAGCCACCTGCCTGTGGCCGCAGCCGTTGGCGGTGCGCGAGAAGACCTCCGCGACCGCAGCGCGGCCACCGCCTCGGCCTTCGTCGCCCCGCCGTCGGCCACGGCCGAAGCCGCGGCCACACTCTGCTCGTATGTGTACCTGGCCTGCTTGCCGTCCATGGTCAGCAGCACCTCGCTTCCGAACGCGCGGTATATCCGCCGCCGTTGTCTCACGGTGCCCCTGGGGATGGAAAGGGCGCGCGAGGCGGCCCAGCGGCCCATGCCCGAATCGAACAGCTCGGCGGCATGCCTCCTCGTCTCGACGTCGTGCTTCACCCTGAGATCGGTGCGCATAAGAAACCCCCCCCCATTTCTCGTGTCCAAGAAATGGGGGGCAGTTCAAGCGCAGGCCGACGGACGGGCCGTCTTGCGACGCTGCACCTATTGCCGCGGCACCGAAACCCCGATCGCGAATAGCGACAGGTTCGTCATCCAGTCCTGCTCGCGATAACCCGAAAACAAGCAACAGCGCGCCTCGCGGATCCTGCCGAATACGAACTTCTCGTTCTCTTGGGGTAGATGAGCGGGTATGGAGCGCCACACCTCTTCGCCTTTAGCAGCTGGCGAACAGTTCCGCCAGCTGCTCGCGGTCCACGATGCCGTCGGGGTCGGCCGCCTGCGCAAGCGCCCACATGGTCTTCGCCAGCAGGGCCTCCGTGGTGGCGCTGCCGCCCATGAGCACGCCCGGACGGTCGCAGAACGCGCGACCGACCTCGTACACGCTCAGGTCGGCGCCCTCGTACGGGCACTGCGTGGTCATGACCAGCGTTTTCCCGGCGTCCGCCCATGCGAGCAGCGTATCGGTGATGCCATCGTACTCCGGGATGCCGCCCAACCCGAAGGCCTCCACCACCAGAGCATCGCACGCGGGGCGCAGCGCGTCGACGACCAGCGCATCCATGCCCGGCGTAAGCTTGAGCACCGCCACCCGCGGGTTGAGCTCATCGTAGAAGCGCGCGGCCGAAGGCGCACCGCCAACCTCCTCCGCGGCGCAGGCCCTTGCCGCCCCGCACATCCGCTCGCAAACCCCATCAGCCCATTCAACCCGTCCGTCGCGCACGCGTCCCAAGTCGGGAACGTTCAAGCTGTCAAACGCTTCGAAGCTGCGCGTGCGCACCTTGCGCGCCGCCGTGCCCGAGATCACCTTGCCACCGAACGCGACCATGACGCCCGCGGCGGCATCGTCGCAGGCCACGAGCACGGCGTCGAGCAGGTTGCGCTTGCCGTCGGTTCCGGGGTCGCCTATGGGCAGCTGCGAGCCAGTCAGAACGATGGGCTTCGGCCTGCCCTGCACCAGGTACGACAGCCCCGCCGCCGTGTACGCCAGGGTATCGGTGCCGTGAAGGACCACGAACCCGTCGAAGTCGTCGTAGCTCCGGCGCACCTCGCCCGCGATGGTCAGCCATCCCTCCGGGCGCATGTTCGTGCTGTCCACGTTCATGACCTGCGCCACCTCGACATGGCAAACCTGCGCCACCTCAGGCACGAACGCCACCAGCTGCTCGCCGGTCAACGCCGGCGCAAGCCCGCTGCCCTCCTCGGCCGACGCGATGGTCCCGCCCGTCGCAATCACCAAAACCCGTTTCATATGCGCCCCTCGCTCGATCTCGCTCTATCCCTTACGCCTTCTCCACACGCACGGCGCACACCTTGTACTCCGGCGTGGCCGAGATGTTGTCGAGCGCTGCGTTGGTCAGCCAGTTTGCGTTGCCATCCTGGAAGTGGAACGGCATCCACACCTCGCCGGGATTGGTCTTTCCCGACACGCGAGCCTGGCTCTCAATGACGCCGCGGCGGCTGCTCACGCGCACGCGGTCGCCGTCGGCGATGCCCGCGACGGCAGCGTCCGCGTCGTTGATCTCGATGAACGACGTGCCGTCGATCTGGTTGAGCCCCTCGGTGCGGCCCGTCATGGCCTGCGCGTTGTACTGCGCAAGCACGCGGCCCGTCATCATGATGAGCGGGAACTCCTCATCGGGCTGCTCGGCCGACGGACGGTACTGCGCCAGCGAGTATCCGCCCAAGCCGCGCGAGAACGCCCCCTCGTGCATGATGCGCGTGCCTGGATGGTCCGGGCCCGTGCACGGCCACTGCAGGCCCTGCCCCGCCACGGCGGCGGAGTCCAGGCGCGCATGGCTGATGCCCGCGTACGACGGCGTCAGGCTTGCCACCTCGTCCATGAGCTGCGCACCCGTGAGCGTGGGCTGGTCATACCCCATGCGGCGCATGATGTCGGCGAACACCTCGGTGTCCAGGCGCGCGCCCGCCGGGCCGTCCACCGCCTTGCGCACGCGCTGCACGCGACGCTCGGTGTTGGTGAACGTGCCTTCCTTCTCCGCATAGCTGCGACCAGGCAGGATGACATCGGCGTACTTCGCCGTCTCCGTCATGAACAGCTCCTCGCACACGAAGAAGTCCAGCGACTCCAGCGCGCGGATGACATGGCCCGTGTCCGGGTCGGTGCGCACCGGGTCCTCGCCGAACAGGAACAGGCCGCGGATACGCCCGTCGATCATGGCGGGGAAGCACTCGGTGGCCTTCAGGCCCGCGGCCTGGTTCAGCTCGACACCCCATGCGGCCTCGAACTTCGCGCGCATCTCGGGGTTGGCCACCTTCTGATAGCCCGTGAAGTCCGCCGGGCCCGCGCCCATGTCGCATGCGCCCTGCACGTTGTTCTGGCCGCGCAGCGGGTTGATGCCGCAGCCGGGACGGCCCAGCTTGCCCGCGGCCAGCGCCAGGTTCGAAAGCGCCATAACGCCCTCGGTGCCCGTGGAGTGCTCCACCACGCCCAGACAATAGACGATGGGGGCGCGCTCGGCCGTTGCGTACATCTCGGCGGCCGCCTCCAGGTCGCGCGCATCGATGCCGCAGATCTCGGCCACGCGCTCGGGGGTATAGTCGGCCACCATGGCGGCAAGCTCGTCGAAGCCCTCGGTGCGGCTTTCCACGAACTCGCGATCAACCAGCCCCTTCTGTATCAGCACGTTCACCATGCCGTTCGCGAACGCCACGTTCGTGCCGGGGCGCAGCTTCAGGTGGATGTCGGCCTTCTTCGCCAGCCCGATCTCGCGCGGGTCCACCACGATCAGCTTCGCGCCGCGCTCGACCGCCTGTCGCAGACGCATGCCCATGACCGGGTGCGCCTCTTCCGGATTGCTGCCCACCAGCAGGATGACCTGCGAATCCTCACAGACATCCTTGATGGAGTTCGTCATTGCGCCCGAACCAAGTGTAGTTGCCAGACCGGCAACGGTAGGGGCGTGTCAAACACGTGCGCAGTTATCGACATTGGGGCTGTCGAATGCGCACCTCGCCATCTTCTGGAAGAGATAGATATCCTCGTTGGTGGAACGCGAGCACGCGAACGCCGCGATGCTCTCGCCGCCGCGCTCCTCCTTGAGCTCGGCGAACCTACGCGCCACCAGGTCGAGCGCCGTATCCCAATCGGCCGGCTCGAACTCGCCGGTCTCGGGGTTTTTCACCAGCGGGGTGGTGATGCGGTCGGGGGAGTTCACGAAGTCGAAGCTGCCCGAACGGCCCTTCACGCACAGCAGCCCCTCGTTGGACGGGCCGTCGGCGGCCTGCACGTCCACGATCTGGTCGCCCTTCACCACCAGGTCGAGCTGGCAGCCCACGCCGCAGTGCGGGCAGGTGGTGCGCACGGTATGGGTGTCCCATTCGCGGTACAGCCCGCGGCGCTTCTCCACCAGGGCGCCCGTCGGGCACGCCTGCGCGCAGTTGCCGCAGCTCTCGCAGATGGTGGCGTCCCAGTTCGGGCCGAACGGCGCACGGATGGTGGTGCGCACGCCGCGCTTGCCGGTTTGCAGAACATGGTTGCCGGCCGCGTTGTTGCACGCGCCCACGCAGCGCTGGCAAGCGATGCACAGGTTGGGGTCGAAGCGCAAGAACGGGTTGGAATCCAGAACCGGCTTGCGCATTTGTGCAACGGGGAAGGTGGGATGCGAGACGCCTACCTCGCGCGCCACGGCCTGCAGCTCGCAGGCGCCGTTCTTCACGCAGCTGAAGCAGTAGTCGGTCGAATCAAGGCCGTGGTTGGAAATCAGCAGGTCAACGGCCATGCGGCGGTACTTCAACACGCGCTCGGTGGCCGTTTGCACCTGCATGCCGTCGACCACGCGCGTGGTGCACGCGGGCACGGGGGCATCCTGCCCCTCGACGTCGACCACGCACACGCGGCACGACCCGATGGCGCTGCGCTCGGCCAGATAGCACAGCGTGGGGATGTGGATACCGGCCTCGCGGGCGACTTCCAAAACGGTCTGGCCCTCGCGCGCCGCCAGGGCGCGGCCATCGATGGTGATGTTAAGCATACTGGATACGCCCCCCTTCGCAGGCGCCGGCGCCGAAGTGGTCGCAGCGCAGGCAGCGGCCGCATTCCTGCATGGCCTCCTCCGTGCTCATGGGAACCTCGACGGCGTCGAAATCGTTCTTGCGCTCGCGCGCGGGGCGCTCGAGCACCTCCACGCGGCCGTACGCCGCGCGGTCGTTGGGCTGGGCCGGCGGAACCGCCACGCCGCAGTCGAGCGTGTGGTTGAAGCCCAGCATATGGTCGATGTTGCGCGCGGCGACCTTGCCGGCGGCGATGGCCTTGATGGCCGACGCCGGGCCGGTTTGGCAGTCGCCGCCCACGAACACGTTCGCGCCCGCGGAGGCATCGGCGCCGCGGGCGGCAAGCGCCTCGGCATCCATCTGCGCATGCAGCTGCTCGTCTGCCTTGAACTCGCCCCATTCGGCCGCCATGCCGAACTCCTCGAACGGCGCGGACACGATGTTCTGGCCCACGGCGATCAAGACGATGTCGGCGGGGATGCGCATCTGCGGCTTATCGGCGGCAACCGGCGCGGGACGGCCGCGCTTGACCGGGCCGATCATCTGCGGGTTCGTCAGCAGCGCGCAGCAGCGGCCCTGCTCGTCCTTCTCGATGGCGGCCGGCGCCTGCAGCGTGATCATCTCCACGCCCTCGGCGATAGCCGACTCGATCTCGGCCGGCAGCGCCGTCATGTCCGAGATGCGGCGTCGATACACCACCGACACCTCCTCGGCGCCGGCGCGCACCGCCGTGCGGCAGCAGTCCATGGCAACGTTGCCGCCGCCGATGACGGCCACCTTCTTGCCCGTGAAGTCGGGATAATCGCCATCGCCGATGCGTCCAAGCAGGTCAACGGCAGAAAACACGCCTTCGGCATCCGTGCCGTCGATGCGCAGGCCCTTGCCCGTTTGCGCGCCGATGGCCACATATACGGCATCGTAATCCGCGGAAAGCCGCGCCATGCGCGCGGCGTCCACGGGGCTTTCGGTATGCACGGCGATGCCGCCCACGGCCAGGATGCCGCGGATGTCCTCGTCCAGGCGTTCGCGCGGGAAGCGGTACGCGGGGATGCCGTAGCGGATCATGCCGCCCAGCTGCTTGCGCTCCTCGAACACGTCAACGTCGTGACCCATCAAGGCGGCGAAGTACGCGCAGGTCAAGCCGGACGGGCCACCGCCCACGACCGCCACGCGGCGACCGGTTGCGGGCAGGCGTTTCGGCACGGGCACCTGGTCGGTGCGCGCGTGCTCGCAGGCGAACTCCTTGATGCCGCGGATGTTGAGCGGCGCGTCGATGAGCGTGCGACGGCAACGCTGCTCGCAGGGATGCTCGCACACCAAGCCGCACGCGGTGGGGAACGGGTTGTCCTTGCGGATCATCTGCACGGCGCCGGCGTAATCGCCCTGCGACACCAGCGCGATGTAGGCGGGCACGTTCACGTGCGCCGGGCAGAACGTCTCGCACGGCACCGACTGGCCCACGCCGCGCTGGCATTCATGCTTGCTCACGTGGCTTTCAACCTCGGCGGCGAAGGCGTCCAGACCTTCCAGCAGGGCGTTGGCCGACTCGTAGCCGATGGCGCAATCCGACGTATCGCGAACCATCTCGGCCAGCGCGCGCATGCGCTCGACCTCGGCGGCGTCAGCCTGGCAATCCACCAGATGACGCAGCATCTCCGCCAGCTGGGGCAGGCCGTCGCGGCACGGCACGCATTTGCCGCACGTTTGCAGCGCGCCCTCCTCGAGCAGCGTCAGCTGCTGCGCCAGAGGGCACATGCCCGGCGGCATGGCGTCGACGCGACGCTTCTGCCGGTCCAGGAACCCGCCGATGCGGGCATCGTCCGCCGAAGCGGGCGCAATGGACAATCTCGTCATTTCTCCCCCGTTTCGCCTGCTTATGCAGGCTTGCAACGCTTGCATGGGGACGGCAACGGTACAAGCCGCCCCATCGAACTCTTAGTATTTGATACTTGTGCAGTATCCTATGGCATAAGGCGAAGGTTCAGGTTTCAGTTTTGTTAACCCTCCGAACAAGCACAAGCCGCAAAGCGAAAAGGCCGCCGCCGAAGCGCAAGCCGAAAACGGCGAACGCTCCAAGCGACGGCCCTCGAAACAAACACTTTGGCCACTTCGGGGACGTAGCACTATCTGTCCGGACACTTTGGGGACGCAGCATTATCCGTCCGGGCCCAATCCGAAAAGCCCAAACGCCTCAAACGCGCAGCGTTGTCCATCCGAACAATCCGAACGCTTCATATGCACAGCATCAAACGCCCGAAAAGCGCGCGGCTCAAACGCGCAACCTCATCCAGACCCGGCTTGAAACGCCCCGTCCGCGCAAACCCGCCTTACAGCGCGGCCTTGATTGCGCGAGACAGGTCCTCGAAGGTCTCGTACGCGGGGATCTCCGGATGCTCGGCCTTGATGGTGACGGTGCTACGGAACAGGAAGCCCGCCTTCGACGCCTTGATCATGCCCAGGTCGTTGTAGCTGTCGCCCGAGGCGATGGTCTCGAAACCGCAGGAATGCAGCGCGCGGACCGTGGTCAGCTTCGTCTGATCGCAGCGCATGCGATAGCCGGTGATGGCGCCGTCGTCGGCGACTTCCAACGTGTTGCAGAAGATGGTCGGCCAGCCGAGCTTCTCCATGATGGGCTGGGCGAACTGCTCGAACGTATCGCTGACGATGATCACCTGGGTCTGCGCGCGCAGATCGTCCAGGAACTCCTTGGCGCCGGGAACGGGCTGGATGCCGGCGATGACCTCCTGGATCTGCGGCAGGCCCATGCCGTGACGGCGCAGCACGTCTAGGCGGAACTGCATGAGCTTGTCGTAGTCGGGCTCATCGCGCGTGGTGCGCATCAGGTCGGGGATGCCCGCCTTCTCCGCGAACGCGACCCAGATCTCCGGTGCCAGCACGCCTTCCAAGTCCAGACATACGATATTCATTCCCATGAGGGTTCCTTTCACGCCATCGTTGCTTTCGCAAGCCTCTTATGCGCATAAGCATAGGCTAACTCGCCGGCGCGCCCGGCCACGTTCCGGCCAATGCCGCGAGCGAACAGGGAAACGGCAAGAAGGCCGGCATGCTTAGACGGCAGATGAAGATGTGAAGGCCGATTCCCGCCTCACGCGACCAGGCGCGTTGCTGAAATGACGAGGGCTCCGTCCTTTCGACGCAAAGCACAACCGCGACAGCGATGCCGACCCACACGGAAAGAAACGCGGGCGACCTCCCCGAAAGGAAGGGGCCGCAACGCAGGTTGCGGCCCCGCCAACGAACGAATCCCGCCTAAGGGGAACGGTCGATCGGCTAGCCCATGATCTGGGCAAGGTCGGCCTCGGGAGTGGATATGGGGCGAATGCCGTAGTTGTCCACCAGCACCTGCAGCACGCCGGGGCTCACAAACGCCGGAAGCGTGGGGCCCAAGTAGATGCCCTTGATGCCCAGGTGCAGCAGCGTGAGCAGGATGCACACCGCCTTCTGCTCGTACCACGAGAGCACCATGGAAAGCGGCAGGTCGTTCACGCCGCAGCCGAAAGCATCCGCAAGCGCGAGCGCGATCTTGATCGCGCCGTAGGCGTCGTTGCACTGGCCGACGTCCAGCAGGCGCGGAATACCGGCGATGTTGCCCAGGTCCAGATCGTTGAAGCGATACTTGCCGCAGGCAAGGGTCAAGATGACGGAATCGGAGGGGGCGAGCTTGGCGAAGTCGGTGTAGTAGCTGCGCTCCTTACGCATGCCGTCGCAACCCGCAAGCAGGATGAAACGCTTGATGTCGCCGGACTTGACCGCATCGATGACGGCGGGGGCGACGCTCATCACGGTGTCGTAGCCGAATCCGGTGGTGACGCTGGTGCCGCCGTTGATGCCGGCAAAGGTTCGATCAGCGGCCCAGCCGCCCAGCTCCAGCGCCTTATCGATAAGCGCCGAGAAGTCCTTGGCGCCGTCTTCGCCCGCCTCGACGACATGCGCGCCCGGGAAGCTCACAGGGCCGGTGGTGAACACGCGGTCGGCATACGACTCGTCCGGCTTCAACAAGCAATTGGTAGTCCACAAGATCGGCGCGGGAAGGTCCTTGAACTCCTTGCGCTGGTTCTGCCATGCGGTGCCGTAGTTGCCTTTCAGGTGCGGATACTTGCGCAGCGCGGGATAGGCGTTTGCAGGCAGCATCTCGCCGTGGGTGTACACGTTCACGCCGCGGCCTTCGGTCTGCTCCAAAAGCTGCTTGAGGTCGTGCAGATCATGGCCGGTGACCACGATGAAAGGGCCCGCCTCGACCTTGAGCTCAACCGTCGCCGGCTCGGGTTTGCCGTAGGCGGAGATGTTCGCGTCCTCCAAAGCGGCCATGGCGGCCAAGTTGACCTCGCCGCATTTGAGAACCAAAGGCAGCAGCTCGTCCATGCCCAGGTCGGAGCCGACGGCCCGCATACCCTCATACAGGAACGCCGTCACAGCAGGGTCCGACTTCCCCAGCATCTGCGCATGATAGGCATACGCCGCCACGCCGCGCATGCCGAAGAGCAGCAAGCTCTTCAGGCTGCGGATATCCTCCTGCGCGTCCCACAGCAAGCCCATGTCGTACAGGTCGAATTCGCCCAGGGCGATAGCCTTAGCGCGAACACGGCGCTCAAGGGAGGCGATGGCCTCGGGGTCGAAGCTGACGTTGCTCACGCAGGCGAACATGCCCTCCAGCATAAGCCCGTCGGACTCGGAATCCCCCTTTCCGCCGTTCTCCGATCGGGCCAGGGCGACCAATGCCCCGGTCAGCTCGTCTTGCAATCGAGCCACATCGGCGGTCTTGCCGCATACGCCGGCGGCTCCGGTGCAGGCGGTGCATCCCGCCGTTTGCTCGCATTGGAAGCAGAACATGTTCCCGTCAGTCATTTCGCGCTCCTCAATCATAGGGTGCCTTTTCGATGTGACTGCACTATACTGAGGTATCTCATACATTTCTGTTGTAGAACCTACAGGTGAAGCCAATGAATGATATCCCCATTTCTTCTTCGATGCTTTTCGCCGGCATAGCCCAGGCCGAAGCGAACCTGATGCTGCCTTGCCTTGGGGCGACAAGGAGGGCTTTCAGCCGGGAGGAGCGGATCATGCGCGCCGGCCAGCCCACCGAATACCTCGGCGTCGTCCTTTCCGGGCGCGTGCGAATCGAGGTCTCGGACGCCTGGGGCGAGACGACGATCCTGGATATGCTGGGGCCTGGATCGCTTTTCGCCCACGGATACGCCTGCAGCATGGAACCCCTTGACATCGATGTGCTGGCCGATTCGGCCTGCGAGGTGATGCTGCTCAAAGCAGAACGGATCATCCACCCTTGTCCCAAGCAGTGCGGCTGCCACGCGCACATCTCCTCGAACCTCATGCGCGCCTTGGCGCTAAGCAACCTTGACATGAACCGCCGCGCCATCGCCATGACCCCCAAAACCATACGGGGCAAGATCCTCGCCTTCCTCTCGCAACAGCAGAAAAAGGCCGGCACCCGCGCCTTCGCCATCCCCTACAGCCAAACCAAGCTGGCAAGCTACCTCAGCGTCGACCGCAGTGCGCTGTCGAACGAGCTGTCGAAGCTGCGCAGGGAAGGCGTCATCGACTACGAAGGCCGCACGTACCGGCTCCTGTAGCGCGCACAGGCGGTTCTCTGTCACGTTGCGGCCAATGCCGCGAGCGAACGGGGAAACGGCGCCCGATAAGGTAATCGCGTCGCTGACAGATAACGCTACGTCCCCAAAGCGTCAGGCTTATGACGAAGCGCCAGGAACCCGCGGTGTTGCGCTATCATCGGCTCATCCGTTCGATATGGAAGGGGACCGATGGCGCGGCTGTTCATTGTCGAGGACGATGCCTCCTTGCGGGAAAATCTTGTGCGCATGCTCAAACTTAAGGGGCACGAATGCCTTTGCTGCGGGTCGTTTGCGAACGCCGCGGCCGAGGCTTTGGCGGCATGTCCCGATTGCATCCTGCTCGATCTTTCGCTCCCCGGCGCGTACGGCCACGAGGTCTGCCGCTCCATCCGCCAGGGAAGCAACGTCCCCATCATCGTCCTGACCTCCTCCGATAGCGAGTTCGACGAGGTCATGAGCATGAACGTCGGCGCGGACGACTACGTGGTCAAGCCCTATCGCCCCGCCGCGCTGCTCGCCCGCATCGACCGCGCGCTTACGCGCAGCGGATCCGCCGACCCGGCGCGCGGACGGCTTGAGCACGACGGCGTCTCGCTCGACCCCGTGCGGGCCGAGATCTCGTACCGCGGCAAAAGCGTGGAGCTGTCGCGCAACGAGCTGCTGATCTTGCGCATCCTCATGGAGAACGCGGGCTCCATCATCTCGCGCAGCGAGCTGATGGACGAGCTGTGGCAAACCGATGCGTTCGTCGACGACAACACGCTCACGGTGAACGTGAACCGACTGCGCCGTAGCTTGCAATCCGCAGGCGTGCCCGAGGATTTCATCACCACCCGCCGCGGCCTGGGCTACGTGGTCCGATGAACGCATTGATTCGGGGAAACGGCGCGGCCACGCAAGCGCCCAACTCACTCGCCTGCCCGGAGCCGAGCTCGCCGGAGGCCGCGCCCGGCTCGCCAGCCGACTCGCCGCACGGTCCCGCGCCTGCTTCTCCCGCACCCGCGCCGCCCGCCGCAAACGGCCAGGTCGACCGCCCGGAGCGCGCATATTCCTTCGGCGCGTACCTCCGCTCGCGCGCCGGGTTCGCGCTCGGAGCGGTCGCGCTGATAGCCATCGTTGCAGGCGTCATGGCCGTCACCGGCTCGAACACTTCGGCGATCGCGCTCGTATCCCTCTGCGAAGCCCTGTTCGCCTGCGTTGCGCTTTCCGCGGGGTTTTTGCGCGATCGCGAGTTCTACCAGCAGCTTGACCTGTTCTGCGATTCGCCCGAAAACGCGCGCTATCTCTCGTCAATCCTGGACGAGCCGCGCACCTTGGAAGGCTCCATCGCCTACCGCGCGCTCGCCGTGCAGGGCAAAGCCGCCTCCGACGAGCTGGCCGCACGATCACGCGACATGAAGGAGTACCGCGACTACATCGAGCTGTGGGTTCACGAAACCAAAACGCCCATCGCGTCGGCGCAGCTAGCGCTGGCAAGCCTTCACGGGCCCGAGATCGGCAAGGTCCGCGGCGACCTCGATCGCATCGAATCACGCGTTGAGCAGGCGCTTTACTACGCACGCTCGGCAACCTTAAGCGAGGACTTCTCCATCGAGGAGCTCAACCTTGCGGCCCTCGCGCGCAAAGCGTGCCGCCAACGGTCCCGCACGCTCATCGGCGCAGGGGTCTCGCTCGAGTTCGCCATCGACGAGGCGCTCGAAGTGCTCGCCGACGCGAAATGGACCGACTTCATCATCGGCCAGGTCCTGGAGAACTCGGCGAAGTACGGCGCGAAGACCATCCGCTTCGAGGGCGCGGTGAAGAACGCGGGCACGAAAGACGGCTGCATCGAGCTAGCGATTTGCGACGACGGCGACGGCATCCCCGCCGCCGATGTGCCGCGCGTGTTCGACCGAGGCTTCACGGGAAGCCGGGGCCGCACGCATCACAAGGCAACGGGCATGGGGCTGCACCTAGCCGCTGTGGCCTGCGAAAGAATGGGCCTTGGCCTGCGCATTTCCTCAGAAGAAGGAACGGGCACCACCGTCGCGTTGACCTTCCCCCTCGACCGCACGCGCATGGATTTGGCCGGGGTTTAGCAGCCGATCGGTGCGGACCATGGCGAACTCGCACGTCCGCAGCGTAACGCGAGACGCCCGGGCCGCCGTAGGGCACGGCGTCCCTGCGCCTCCCGTCGGCCTCGCAGCCCACAGGCGCCGCGGTGGAAACCTTACAAAACCGTAAGTTTGCGGTAAGGCCCTTCGATGGCTCCGTTCTCGCGAGCGCCGCATCATGGGGATATACCGAATCGAAGAGAAAGGAATCCTCCATGACCGTGGTTACCGCAACCCCTCCGGCAGGCATCGCGAACGCAGGCACGACCGACAACCGCAACGTCCTGCTATCCGTGCGCGACGTCCGCAAGGTATACGGCTCGCGCGAAGCCGTCACCCGCGCGCTCGATGACGTGTCGTTCGACATCTGCGAAGGCGAGTTCGTCGGCGTGATGGGCCCATCGGGCTCGGGCAAGAGCACGCTTCTGAACTGCATCTCCACCATCGACACCGTGACCAGCGGGAACATCATCCTGAACGGGCTTGACATCACGCAGCTGCGCAGCCGCCAGCTCTCAAAGTTCCGTCGCGACGACCTGGGCTTCATCTTCCAGGACGCCAACCTGCTGGACACCTTGACCGGTTTCGAGAACATCGCCCTGGCCCTTACCATCAAGGGCGAGAAGGCCGATGCCGTCCGCGCGAAGGTCGATAGCACCGCAAACATGCTCGGCGTGACGGACGTCCTGCAGAAATACCCGCGCCAGATGTCGGGCGGCCAGCGCCAACGCGTTGCCGCGGCGCGCGCCATCGTCGCCGACCCGAAGCTGGTCCTTGCCGACGAGCCCACCGGCGCGCTCGATTCGCGCAACGCCGCCGTCCTCCTTGAGACGCTCGAGGTGCTGAATACGAAGCTGCACACCACCATCATGATGGTCACGCACGATGCGGTCGCGGCATCCTACGCCGATCGCATCCTGTTCATCAAGGACGGCAAGCTGTTCAACGAGCTGCGCCGCGGCGATGACGCCCGAACCGATTTCTACCAGCGCATCCTCGAAGTCCAGGCGTTCCTTTCCGGCAAGCAGGGAGACTCCCCCGCGGTCGGCTTCGCATCCTCCCACGGCGCCGAGTCGCGCAACTAGGCGGTGGTCGTCATGTTGATGAAACTTGCCTTGCGCAACGTGCGCCGCAGCGTGCGCGATTACGCCGTGTACTTCGTTACCCTGACTTTGGGCGTGGCGGTGTTCTACGCCTTCAACGCCATCGGGGACTCGCGTGTGCTGTTTGAAGCCCAGGAAGGCGCCGCAAATGTGCTCCTGTCGTCCGGCGTGAGCATTTTCGATATCCTTGCGCAGGTCATGACCTATTTCAGCGTCGTCGTGGCCGTGGTTTTGGGCTTTCTGGTCCTATACGCCAACCGGTTCGTAGTGCGAGCGCGCAAGAAGGAGTTCGGCACGTACCTGCTGCTAGGCATGAGCCCGCGCCAGGTTTCCTCGGTGGTCCTGATGGAAACGCTGACCGTCGGCGTGATTGCGCTCGTAGTCGGTCTTGGGCTCGGCTTTTTGATCTCACAGGCTATCGCCTTCGCCACGGCGGGCCTCATCGGCGTGGCCATCAGCGATTACCATTTGCTTTTCAGCGCCCATTCCGCGCAGTTAACGCTGGGGTGCTTCGCGCTCATCTTCGCCGTGGTGGCCCTTTTCAACGCTGTGCAAATCTCACGTTGCAAGCTCGCCACGCTGCTTTCGGCCAACTCCCGCAACGAGCGCATGCCCGTGCGCAACCCCATCGTCTGCCTCATCGTGTTCGTGCTATCGTGCCTGATTCTGGCGAAGGCGTATGCCGAGCTCAACCTCGACGGCCTCGTTTACTTCGGCGAGCACTTCCGCACCGCAACCGCGCTGATGCTCGTCAGCACACTGGGCCTGTTCTGGTCGGCATCGGGGTTCTTCATCCTGCTAATCCAACGCCTGCGCGGCGTGTACTTCAAGGGACTGGCCATGTTCACCATGCGCCAAATCGCGGCGAAGGTGAACACCGCGTTCGTGTCGTTATGGACGGTCAGCATCCTTCTGTTCTTCAGCATCGTCGTGTTCTCAACGGGCTTCAGCCTGGCAACGGTCCTCTCCGATCAGCTAGAGGAGAACACCCAGTTCGATGCGTCCATCCGCGCAAGTCTGATGTCGCTCGACACCTCCGACATGGAAGCGGTGCCTTCCGAGCAGTACGGCGGGGAAGATGAGAAGGCTGCAGCGATCGAGGAAGCCGAAGCCCAACGCAACGAAATTCACAGGCTATGGCAAGAGAACGGCGGCTCCACCGCCGCGTATCTCAAGTCGCTCATCCCAGATTGGGACGAATGCGTGGCCGGCTCGGCTCAGGTGGACACATGGCTTGCGAACGACTTGACGAACAAGCAGCTTGTCGATGCTTGCGGCTTCACGCTTGAGCAGATCGGTTCCGACGATAACTCCAGCATGGCCGACGAAGGCGTGCAATACGTATCATTGTCGCAGTTCAACGCCGCGCGCCAGCTTGCAGGCGAAAAGCCGATCGAGCTTGCCGCAAACGAGTACCTGGTCGACAACACGGTCGACAAATCGGCCGACTACGCGAAGGCCCTTGGCAAAAAGGGACGCACGATCACCGTCGATGGTCATGCCCTGACCGCTTCCGGGCAGGTTGCTTCCCAATCTCTCCAGGTAAGCAGTATGAGTTGCCTGATCGCCGTTTTGGTAGTCCCCGACGAATTGGCGGCCGACAGGTTTGCCGCGGGCGATCTGCCGTATTTAAGCGAGCTGAACGTCAACCTGGCAAGCGATTCGCAAGAGCAGGCCATGAAAGATTTGATGGCCGAATACGGGAAGGCGGCACCGCCAAGCGAAGAGCTTGCCGAAATGGGCTGGACATACGATTCCAGCGCATGGCCGGTGTCCTATTACGACACGAGTGAAAGCATTATCGCCGACAGCATGGGGATTAAGCTGCTCTTGGTCTACCTGGCTCTTTACATCGGCTTCGTCTTCCTCATGACTACAGCAGCGGTTCTTTCCGTCCAGCAGCTCTCTGAAGTGGCGGACGGCATCCCTCGCTACCGCCTGCTGGCCCAACTGGGATGCGACAGGGCCATGGTGCTGCGAAGCCTGCGCACGCAGATCGGCATCTACTTCGTGGCTCCGCTTCTTGTCGCAGGATGCCACTCCGCGTGCACTATCAGCCTTCTGTACAAGAACCTGCTGTCGATCTGGGGCTCTTCGACGGTTGCCGGCACGCTTGCCGTCGGTATCTCGCTGGTAGTTGCGGTGTATGCGGTCTATCTAGCCTCAACGTATCTGGTCGCGCGTTCGGCAGTCGTTTCCGGCGCAGGCAAGAAGCTGCTTGCGTAAGCTGAATACCGAAATGAGAAAGGGCGGTTGCCGGCGAACGATTCGCACGGCGGCCGCCCCCTACCTTACGCGCAAAACCACGTATTCGTTCAAGTTGCCCGTCTTGCCATCTGCCTCGAAACGGCTTACAAGGTCCGCAGAATCCGCCACCATCGCCAACAGCCGCTCGATTTCCGGCTCGTCGAAATGGTGGCAATAGCGGTACAGCCCCTGCGTATCCTGCCAACCCAGCAGATAATCGTTGCCGGGCAGCTCGGGAATCCCCAGCTCAGCACGTGCACGACTCGTGGTTTCCTGCGCTTTGCGCGCCAACTTCGCACTGTTCAGGAATCGCCAGAAGCTCACGGCCACGAACCCGCCCGGGCGCACCTTCGCGACAAGCGCGCGCAAAAGCCCCGCTCGCCAACGCTCCAGCGGCACATGATGCATGAACCCGAACGACACCGCCAAATCGCATGACGCATCCGGCGCCTCAAGCACCTCCCGAAGGCAACCGGCGGAAAGCCGCTCGATTACGTCCAGATTCTGGAAGGCTATTCGGGACAACGCGTCGGATTCGTTTCGCTCCCCGGCTTCCACCAGCGGATCGCAATTGTCCACCGCATAACCCGACAACATCCTACCAGGCAAAGCGTCCGCCAAATACCGCTCGAAACGCAGATTGCCGCAAGCCAAGTCAAGCACACGCAGCGGCTCCTGCCCGCTTGCACCAACATCGGCGACGGCACACGCCTTCCCGCGGCCCTTGTCGTCGGCAGCGTACCCGTCTCGGCGAACCGAGCCTTCAGACGCGCCGTCCACAGCGTGCAAAGGCCCAGATTCGCAACCTATTTGCACACCCGCCGCGTCCATGACCTCAAGCAACCGCACCCAGCCCTGCCACGGCGACTGCCGCGTCTGCGAGAACGATTCAGCGTTCGCGCGATAGAATTCCCCCGTCAACGCGCACAAGCGCAGCGCCAGCACCTCTTCGGCGCACCTTGCCGCGCCACCGCCGGCCGCAAGGCCTTCAGTCGCATCGGCCACGCAAGCCGCGCCGCCGCTTGCAACTGCACGCGCTTGCTCGCACGTGGCGTCCCCCCTCAGTTCCATGTTCTTATGACTCGCGCATCTCTCGGGCGCATTGCGCCAGCACGGCAACAAAGCGGTCGACGTCTTCCGGCGTATTCCGATGGAAGAAGCTCACACGCAGCGTCTCCTTGCCCTCGCGAAGCGGGATACCTGCCGCCTGCAACGACAGCGGATGCTTCGGACGCCACGTGCCCGGTGCGACGGTGGTGTGGTTCTCTTCGCACGCCGATGCACGCGCCACGCACACGCGACGACCGGACAGGTACTTCACCGACACCGCATTGGGCAGACCCGGCACGCTTACGCTCAAAATGTAGGGGCTTCCGCCTTCCGGCGCATGCACCACCACATCGGGAATCTCGCGCTTCAAGCCCTCGATGGCGCGTTCGCGAAGGCTTGCGGCGTATTCCATGTCCGTTTCCATATGCGCCGCCGTGATGCGCACGGCTTCGGCCATGCCCACGGCAAGGAACACCGGCTCGGTGCCCGAACGCAAACCGCGCTCCTGGTTGCCGCCGAACGCGGTGGTGCGCATGGGAAGCCCGCGCTGCACATACAGGATGCCGATACCGCGTGGCCCGCCGATCTTGTGCGCACCCGCCGTAAGCAGCTGCACGCCCCATTCGCGCGGATTCACCGGCATCTTGCAAAACGCCTGCGTGGCATCGCAGTGCAGCGGCACGCCCGGCGCCAGCTCATCACGCAATTGCGCGATTTCCGGAATGGGGAAGATCCAGCCCGTCTCGTTTTGCACGCGCATCACCGAGATAAGCGACGTGGGACCATCCTGCAACTGCTCGGCCAGCTGCTCCATGTCGAAGCAGCCATCCGGCGCATCGACGTAGCGACAATCCCAATCATGATCGCGACGCATGCCGCGAACGGTTCGGGTCACCGAGGAATGCTCCAACGTGGAGGTGATGATCTTGCCCGGGTTCTCACGCTGAGCCAGGCACGCCCCGCGTATGGCCAGGTTATTCGATTCCGTCGAGCCGGACGTAAAGTAAATCTCATCAGCATCCACGCCAAGCACGTCGGCGATGGTCGCACGGCTGTCCTCAAGCATTTCCTTAGCGCGACGCCCTACCACATGCGGCGACGAAGGGTTGCCCCAGCCGTCCATCATGACCTCGTGCATGCGCGCAAGCACCTCAGGATAAGGAGGCGTTGTTGCGGCGTTGTCTAGATATGCGAGCGGCTTGTCCACGGGTATTCCCATCGTTGCTTCGTTTCGTTCTTTTCTTTAATTCTACCGTGGCCGTTTAAATGGCACTAAACCAACACCACTTGGGAACTGTTTTGTCGACTAGCGGATAATGCCTGGTCACCAGTGGTTTTTACCTCATTATTGATAAGCGCTATGCATCGTCTTGGGCTCAACCTGTTGAGTATTTGCATGAAATGGCCACTCGCCTTCCGCACAGCCGTCACGTATGCGCCGACAATTCGCAGCGATCATTGAAGCCATGCGCCCTTGAAGCCCGAAGCATTTCTGACAATTCGCATGGCTACCATATCGTCAAACCCAGGCCTGACTCCGCCTCCATGGCTGCCGCATACTCGGTCCGGAGCTGTGCACGCACACCTGCGCAGCACGCGATGCGGCCGCGTTTTGCGCCCAGACCGATTCGCTTCATCCTCGGCATCCATGCAACGCCCCGCCTAGATGCATCGCGACGCGGCCCAAACGACGCGTAACCTCGAAGCTTTTCGCGATACCAACGCACCACGCCCTTGCCCTTTTGCGCTATGCCGTACAATACCGGCTATGGAAAAAACACTGCAGAACATCCTCGGCGAGATCCGCCGCACCAACGCCCCGCTTTCTCCCGATGCACTCGACCGCATCATCCGCACCCGAAATCGCGAGGTAGCCGGCCCCGTCCGCTACGTGGCGAAGAAAAAGCTGCTGCCGTTTTATCAGAAAGCGAGGGAGCATCGCCCTGAACAATGGCGCACTTGGGGCGTCTCGCCCGCCGAAGAGGCCCTGCTCGTGCGAACACTGCAGGTCAAACCGCGCCGCACCGCGTCCGGCGTGGCTACCGTCACCGTGCTCACGAAGCCCTGGCCGTGCTCAAGCGCGTGTCTGTACTGCCCCAACGATGTGCGCATGCCCAAAAGCTACCTGCACGACGAGCCGGCCTGCCAACGCGCAGAGCGCAACTGGTTCGACCCGTATCTGCAGGTTACTGCCCGTTTGCACACGCTGCATCAAATGGGGCACGTCACCGACAAGGTGGAGCTCATCGTCCTGGGCGGCACCTGGAGCGACTACCCGGAGACATACCAAATCTGGTACATGCACGAGCTGTTCCGCGCCCTGAACGACATGAGCCGCGAAACCACGGTGGGACGCGAATCCGAAACGCGCCGCGAGCAATATCAAAACGCCGGCATAGCCTGCGAACGCGAAGACCTTACCGACTGGGCCTCCGAAGCGCAAGCCCGCGTCACCGCAGGCGACGCCTCATATAACGAAACGGTTCGAAGGCTATACGCCTGCGGAACCCGCGTAGGCGATGTCAGATTGCACGCCCGAACGGATGGCAGCAATGCTGCAACCAACGGCTCTCTCGCTAACTGCGCCGTAATCAGCGATACGCAGAAAGCCAACCCGGAACCGGCTGCCCCTGAAGACCCGAAAGATGCAGCTCCCTGCAACGGCTGGGCCGCCGTCGCACAATGGCAAACCGCGACGTTTTCCCAGTTGGAAGCCCTGCAACGCGAAAACGAGGCCGCAGAGCACCGCTGCGTGGGCCTTGTCGTGGAAACCCGCCCCGACGCCGTTTCGCCCAAACGGCTTGCCATGCTGCGTCGCTTGGGCTGCACGAAGCTGCAGATGGGCATCCAAAGCCTTAACGAGCGCATCCTTGCCGCGAACCATCGGGACATCGGCGTCGATCGCATGCAGCAGGCCTTCGAGCTCGCCCGCATCTTCGGCTTCAAAACGCACGCGCACTTCATGACGAACCTGCTCGGCGCAACGCCCGAAAGCGACGCCGTCGATTATCGGCGCATGGTCGAGCATCCCGCCTTCAAGCCCGACGAGATCAAGCTGTACCCCTGCGCGCTTGTGGACGGCACGGGGCTGGTCGCACATTGGCGCGACGGCAGCTGGCGCCCCTACACCGAGCAGGAGCTTGTCAACCTGCTAGCCGAAGACGTATTGGTCACGCCGCCGTTCACGCGCATATCGCGCATGATCCGCGACATCTCGGCGCACGACATCATGACCGGCAACAAGAAGGTGAACCTGCGCCAGCTGGTCGACCTGGAGCTTTCGCGCCGCGACGTGCCCGTGCAGGAGATCCGTTCGCGCGAAATCGCCTTCGGAGCTGCCGCAAACGACGAGCTCTCGCTCTCCGAAATCGAGTACGAAACCACGAACACCCGCGAGGTGTTCTTGCAATGGGTCGCTCCCGGCAATCGCATCGCAGGCTTCCTGCGCCTGTCCATGCCGAACGCCGACTACGTCGGCGCACACGCCGCCGACCTGCCTATCGATGCCGGCGAGGCCATGATCCGCGAGGTGCACGTATACGGACGCGTTGCCGGCTTGCACCAAGGCGGCGAGAACGCCCAGCACCGAGGACTCGGCCGCACGCTCATCGAACGAGCCTGCGATATCGCCCGCGAAAACGGCTACACCGCCATAAACGTGATCAGCGCCATCGGCACACGCGGCTATTACCGCAAGCAAGGCTTCACCGACAACAGCTTGTATCAACGTCGAGCGTTAAACACCGTTATCGTGCATACACCTGAGGATTCAAGCAATCAACCGGAATCCGACCCTGCACGGCGTCAATAGCAGCCTGCATAGCGCGTTCGCGCAGCTCGCGCCCCGATTCCTCCGACCAATACGCCGCATGCGCCGAAAGCACGGTGTGCGGCGCCTTCATGATGGGATGATCGAAGTCGAAAGGCTGCTCCTGCTCGAATACGTCCAAGCCAGCACCCCACAGCTTGTCCTCGCACAGCGCTTGCGCAAGCGCCACGATATCCACCACGGCGCCGCGAGCGGTATTCACCAATACAGCATCCGGTTTCATGAGAGCTAACCGCTCAGCATTGATAAGATGATGGGTTTCAGGCGTCAAAGCCGTATGCAGGCTCACCACGTCCGCCGTCTGCAATAGCTCTTCCAAGCGCAGCACAGGATAGCCTTCGGGGGTACGTCGCCCAGGCTTCAAGCTACGCGACCAGCACACCACCTCAAAGCCCAGACCAGCAGCCTTCTTTGCCGCCGCTCTGCCGATTTCCCCCATGCCTACGACGCCGAACACGCGGCCACGGCACTGCCCGAGCGGCCGCGTGCGCGCATAATCCCACACGCCGCGGCGCATGTCTGCATCAAGCTCGTTGATTCGACGCAAAACCGAAAGCGTCAGCGTAATGGCGTGGTCGGACACCACTTCCGTGCCGTATCCGGGCACGTTGCAAACGGCAACGCCATGCTCGGTAGCAGCTTCCACATCGATCTCATCGTACCCGACCCCCGTGCGGCTGACCGCCTTCAGGTTCGGACAAGCTTCGAACACCTCGCGTGGGAACATCGCATACGACGTCACTGCCGCATCGGCGCCGGTCTCCAACAATCCGTTGATAACCGCCTGAGCGGTGCGGCCGCGCGTGACCTCGAATTCAATGCCCGCATCCCGGGCCATAGCCTCTTCCAGGTTGTTATCCTCGAAATCGGTGTCGACCGCTACGATCTTCGGCATATCCACTCCCGTCATCGCCCTTATCAGGCGTTAGCTTGCTCGGCCATTTCCTTCAAGTCCGACAAGTCGGTAGGGTCATCGGGCAAATCGATCCCATACGCATCCGCGATCGCCCGAGCCTGCTCCACGCGCAACGACGCCAACGCTCCTTGTTTTGCCTGCGTCAGATATTCAGACGAGAGCAGCAAGCTCCGCGCAATGAACTCCGTTACGCGCGGATCGGTGCCGGACACCTGCAGCACGCCGACGACGGATTCCGGTGCCAACGACAGCAAACTTGCGCCATCCATCCCAACGGCATTCCCAACAACCTCGTCAAGCGTATCGGCCGCCTCCTTCGGATCTTCGTCCTCGTCGGTAACACGCCGCAGGCTTTTAAACATCGCCTGGTAAAACGCCAGCAGCAACTTCATCAGATAGTCTTGCTCGAACATCGGCTGCTCCTAGCTATTCGTCGGTTCGTGAAAAATCCCCAAGTGCTCATACGCCCGCTCGGTTGCCTGGCGGCCCTTCGGCGTACGGATGAGCAGACCCTGCTGCATCAGATACGGCTCGTACACGTCCTCAAGCGTATCCGGGTCCTCGGCTAGCGCCGATGCCAACGTGGTCAGCCCCACCGGACGTCCGCCGAACTGCACGCATAGCAGCTCCAAAATACGATTGTCCACCGCATCCAACCCCAACGGGTCCACCTCGAAAAAGCTCAACGCCTGCGCGGACACGTCCTCGTCGATGACGCCGTTGCCCCGCACCTGCGCCCAATCACGCACGCGCTTGAGCATACGGTTGGCCAAACGAGGCGTGCCGCGGCTGCGACGCGCGATCTCCAGCGCGCCATCATACGAGATGGGCACATCCAAAATGGAGGCGGAGCGCTGTACGATGGAAGCCAGTTCCTCAGGCGTGTAATACTGCAGACGGAACGCGATGCCGAAACGATCGCGCAAAGGCCCGGTAAGCAGACCTGTGCGGGTAGTGGCGCCGATCAGCGTGAACCGTGGCAGGTCCAAGCGGATGGAACGAGCCGCCGGCCCCTTGCCCACAACGATATCCAGGGCGAAATCCTCAAGCGCGGGGTAGAGAACCTCTTCCACCATACGGTTCAAACGATGAATCTCATCGATGAACAGCACATCGCCCTCTTCGAGATTCGTGAGAATCGCAGCAAGGTCTCCCGTGCGCTCGATGGCTGGACCGCTGGTGGTTTTGATGTTCGCGCCCAACTCGTTGGCCACCACGGTGGCAAGGGTGGTCTTGCCCAGGCCCGGAGGTCCCGAGAACAAGATATGATCCGCCACATCCCCACGCTCCTGCGCAGCTTGGATCAAGATAGCAAGCGACTCCTTGATCTTCGTCTGACCAAGATAGTCGCCCAGCCGCTTCGGTCGCAAACTGCGATCAAGCGCAAGGTCATCCTCCGTCAAATCCGGCGTAACCGCACGCTGCGAGGGGTCGGTCGCACCAACGGAAGCCGACGAGGATCCGCCGTCAAAGCCCGGACCCGCCTCGAATACCATTCCCTCTATTTTCACTCCATCAGCCAAAGCTCAAGCTCCGTCATCCATATAACTTCCGGGTCGCCTTGCCTTCGCTGAACGCGGAAGCACCCCGCACCCCGCATCGTCGCGCAAGCCTCTACGCCCTTCCATCAAGGAGGGCCGCTCGGCTCGAACGAACCAAAGCATCAGCCAAGGCAACGACGCAACCCGTTATTTGCCCAAACGTTTCAAGGCGTATTTTATCAACGCGTTTTCATCCGCGTCTTCGGGAGCGCCCTTTAACGCAACTTCTGCCTCCGCAGAGGCGAAACCCAACGCCAGCAACGCCTCGCGGGCGGCCTTAAGCCGTTCGGCCGCAGCCGCAGCCGCAGCCGCCGAAGCGGGCACGCCCGAGGTATCAAACAGGCTTGCCAACCCCTGATCGAACGAGCCTTTCAGCTCCAAGATGATACGCGATGCCGTCTTCTTGCCCACGCCCGGGATCTTCTGCACTGCAGCCACATCCTGTGCCTGCACGGCAGCCACCAAGGCTTCGGGCGCGAACGAGGATAGCGCTGCCAACGCAACCTTCGGCCCCACGCCGCTGACCCCGATCAGACGCTCGAAAAGCGCTTTCTCCTCAAGCGTTAAAAAGCCGTACAATGCGATGCCGTTATCGGACACCTGCAGATACGTGTGCACCTGAACAGGATCGCCCACTGCCGGCAGCTTCGAAAGCGCACCTTGCGACATGCCGACGGCATAGCCGACGCCCTGCACGTCGATATATGCGCATGCGGCGGTCTTGCCCGCCAGCGCACCCTTCAGAAATGCGATCATCGCCCTCCTTCCTCCAAAATCTTACGAGCCGCCGCACCGACGGCTCCGCCCGTACCCGCGCCCGCCATCACGCGGCCACGCGCCTCAAGCTTCGCCAATGCGTTAGCGCCGCCGACTCCCCCGTACCCTTCGTGAGTGGTGTAGCAGATTGCAGCCGCAAGCGCATCCGAAGCATGATCCGGCTTCGGTTCCACCTGCAGATTCAGCAGCTTCTTCACCATATATTGCACCTGCGTCTTATCGGCCGAGCCGGTGCCCACCACGGCCATCTTGATCTGCCGCGGCGTGAACTCGCCGACCGAAAGCCCGTGCTGGGCGCATGCCACCAAAGCAGCACCTCGCGCCTGCCCCGTTGCGAAAGCGGCCGTGATGTTCTGACCGAACCACACGGTCTCGATTCCCAGGCACACGGGCTCGAACCGACTGATCACCGCCGAGATCTGCTCGTGGATCTTCGCCAAACGCTGCGACAGCTCCACGCCTGCAGGCGTGGATACGCACCCGTACGCCACGCATTCCATACGCGGGCCGCACTGCCGCACCACGCCCCATCCCGTGTTCGCCAAGCCTGGGTCTATCCCTAGGATCGTTCGAGATTCCGTCATCCGCCCACCTTATCCGTTCAAACATTTGTTCGCGGATATACTACCACACGGATGTTCGCATTCCCCCAACGTTTTTCCCGCGCTCATTTCTTTCCAAAACCGCCTGTCCGATACCAGCGAACTAGCGCGAAAAAAAAGGCCTCCCTATCGGAGGCCTTCCATTCGCAAAGGATATTCTGCGCGTTTACTCGTCCAGAGCAGCAGCGATTTCCTCGGTGATGTCCATGGTGTGGTACACGTTTTGCAGGTCCTCAAGCTCTTCCAGCTTGTCCACCAGGCGCATGACCTTCTTGGCATCGTTGGCGGTGACGGTTGCGGGCGTGGTGGCCTCCATGGTCATCTCGGCGCCCTTGACCTGCACGCCCTGCTCTTCCAGGGCTTTCTTCACGGCCATAAGGTCGGACGGCTGGGTGTAGACGATCCACTCCTCGTCGGCGTCCTCGTAGTCGTCGCCACCGGCCTCGATGACGGCCATCTCGAACTCTTCCTCATCGGCAGCGGCGCCGTTGGGGCCCATGGGATGCTTCTTGTCGCCCGTCTCGATCTCCTTGGAGACCATGATCTGGCCCTTGCGCTCGAACATGTAGGAAACGGAACCGGAGGTGCCCAGGTTGCCACCCGCATGGGTGAATGCAGCGCGCACGTCAGCGGCGGTGCGGTTGCGGTTGTCGGTCAGCGCCTCGCAGAGGATGGCAACGCCGCAGGGGCCGTAGCCCTCGTAAACGACGGTCTCGTAGTTCGCGGCGTCCTTGCCGGAACCGAAGGCCTTGTCGATGGCGGTCTTGATCTTGTCCTTGGGCAGGGAGTAGCCCTTGGCCTTGTCGATTGCGGCGGCCAGCGATGCGTTGTTGTCGGGGTTCGGGTCGCCACCCTCCTTGGCAGCAACGGTGATGTTGCGCGACAGCTTGGAGAACAACGCGGAGCGCTTAGCGTCCTGCGCAGCCTTGCGATGTTTCGTGGTTGCCCACTTAGAATGCCCTGACATAGCACGTCCCTTCGAATTACAGCAAATACCAGCTGATAATTCTAGCACCCTTGTCAAGTAACACGCTCCCCGGTCATGCCATTCATACGGTTTGCAAAACGGGAAATCGGCGAAAACGGCCTGGGATGCCGCCGGCATCGCGATTGCCCGATCCCCGAAGAACGCGCTCGATCGAAAACGCGCGCTCCTTTTCCCAGGCCTCTTCGCATGCGGTTTCGTCATTTGCCACCAAACCCGGCGCAAACCCGCCGACTGCCGCACCCATCGTTGACTTTGCGTTTCCCCAAACCCACTATATAGCTAGATTTAGTTCGCAAACCGCAACCGCACACGCCAAAGGGGGCTTCATGCGCTACATCAACTGCCTGAACAACATCTCCGCCAAGGGAACCAACCTGCTCGGATCCGACTACCAGCTCACCGACGACATCGCGCAGGCTTCCGGCGTGCTCGTGCGCAGCGCCGCCATGCACGACATGGATCTACCCGAGGGCCTGCTGGCCGTTGCCCGCGCCGGTGCCGGCGTGAACAACATCCCGCTCGACAAATGCGCCGAGGCCGGCATCGTCGTGTTCAACACCCCCGGCGCCAACGCGAACGCCGTGAAGGAGCTCGTCCTGTGCGGCATGCTGCTGGCAAGCCGCGGCATCCTGCCCGGCGCCGCCTGGTGCCGCGAGCATGCCGACTCCCCCACCATCGGCAAGGACGCAGAGAAGGCGAAGAAGGCCTTCGCCGGCAAGGAGATCTCCGGCAAGACGCTCGGCGTCATCGGCCTGGGCGCCATCGGCGCGCTGGTGGCCAACGCCGCCATCGACTTAGGCATGAACGTGCTCGGCTACGACCCTTACGTTTCCGCCGAGGCCGCTTGGCGCCTGTCCCCCTCCGTCGAACACGTCACCAACCTCGACGACGTCCTGCATCGCAGCGACTACGTCACCATCCACGTGCCCGCCATGGATTCTACGCGCGGCATGATCGGCGCGCATGAGCTCGAGGTCGCCAAGCCCGGCTGCGCCGTCATGAACTTCAGCCGCGACACCCTGGTCGACAACGCCGCCATGGCCGAGGCCCTCGAGGCCGGTCGCGTAGCCACCTACGCCACCGACTTCGCAACGCCCGAGGTCATGGCCATGCAAAACACCATCGTGCTGCCGCACCTCGGCGCAAGCACCGCCGAGGCTGAAGACAACTGCGCCATCATGGCAACGCTGCAGATGAAGGATTATCTGGAGAACGGCAATATCAAGAACTCGGTGAACTACCCCGCCTGCGACATGGGCCCCATCCCCGCGCAGGGCGGCCGCGTCGCCGTGCTCCACGCCAACGTTCCCGACATGCTCAGCCAGATCACCGGCGTGTTCGGCGAAGTCGGGGCAAACATCGACAACCTCACGAACAAGGCCCGCGGCAACGCCGCCTACACCATGCTCGACCTCAACGCCCCCGCAACCGACGAGCTTGTCGCCAAACTCACGGCCATCGAAGGCGTCCATCGCGTCCGCATCGTGAAGTAGCGAACGGCTTCCCTCGCATCATGCGAACGGGGGCGCGGCTCAAAACCAAGCCGCGCCCCCGTTTAATTATCGAAATCCCAGCTCAAGCAGCCATCTAGGCAGCTTACTCGCTGGTCTCTATCGTGCCGCCGCCCACAACGGCATCACCATCGTAGACCACCAGCGACTGCCCCGCCGCCGGACGAGCTACCGGCTCATTGAAGCGAACCACCAGCTGATCGCCCTCCATAACAGCCTCACCGGCCTGCGCTCGTTGGCGATAATGGGTTTTCGCCATAACGCGCAATGGCTTATCAAGCGCCGCCACCGAGATCAGATTCACGTCCCCGGCGCGCACCTCGCGCACACCTAGCTCGCTTCGCGGACCTACCACCAGCACGTTCTCAACGGCATCTTTGTCCACCACGTACAACGGCTCAGGTGCGGCAATGCCGATACCTTTGCGCTGACCGATCGTGTAATGGACCAATCCGTTGTGCCGCCCAAGCACCTTACCGTCAACGTCGGCGATATCCCCTGGTTCGAATGCGGCGGGGACCGTCGAATCCTTCCCGTCACCACGCGCGGCATCTCCCTCGAACCCCATATACCGGGCAATGAACGATACATAATCGCCATCGGGCACGAAGCAGATGTCCTGACTTTCCGCCTTATGCGCGTTTCCGAACGAATGCTTCTCCGCCAGCTCCCTCACCTGCGGCTTTGTCAGCTCCCCCAACGGAAACAACATATGCGCCAAGTCGTCTTGCGTCAGATGATACAGTACATAGCTCTGGTCCTTCGCCTCGTCCAAGCCGCGGCGAAGCTCGAACCTACCCGTCCGCTCATTGAACGCGCGACGTGCATAATGGCCGGTCGCCACATAGTCGAAACCAAGCTGCGCGCGGCGGCGCTGCAAAGCGGCGAACTTCAAGTACCTGTTGCAATCGATGCACGGGTTCGGCGTACGGCCGTGCAGGTACGCATCGCAGAACCGGTCGATCACCTCGCAGCCGAACGTTCCGGTGAAGTTGAACGTGAAGTGCTCGAGCCCCAGCCCGAACGCTACCTGACGGGCGTCCTCCACATCGCTTTGGCTGCAGCAGGTGCTCTCGCCCACCACGCACGCGCCTCCAGCGCCGGCAACCTCGTTGTCGAACAGCTTCATGGTGACGCCCGTGGCATCATAGCCCGCATCGCGAAGCAGCAGCGCCGCCACCGAACTATCCACCCCGCCGCTCATCGCAACCAGCACACGCTCTCGCTTTTCACCATCCACCTGGGATTACTCCTTCAAACACTTACCGCCGTACCGCTACCGAAGCGCGCATTGCGCTCATCAACGATCCCATTTGCAAGCGCATGTCGACCTACGTTTAACGCTGCCCCGAACCGTCCTCGCATGAGCATCTAAGCCTACGAGCGCGCTCTATGCGCTTCGCGGATTCCGCTCTACCGCCGAGGACGGCCCACCAAACCCGGCAGTAAAACGCGCCCCGGAGCAAACGCCTAAGCCTACAAGCGCATCGAAGCTCTTCGCGAGATCTTCGCGAAGCCCATGATCCTAAACGACTCGAACACCCCGGCCTTGCCAACAAGCTAGATGTAATCCGCGAACTTAACCGCAGGCCACACGACGTTCGAGTCGCATTCCTCGCGATCGATGCGCAGGCAATCATGGCAACGTCCCTCGCGACAGCGCATCTGCCGCGCCTCATCGATCAAGGCTCGGAACAGCGGCGCCATATGACCGCCGTTCTCCACGAAGTACTCCGGATGCCACTGCACGCCCATAAGGAAACGGCAGTCCTTCGCCTCCACACCCTCTACCAGGCCATCGGGTCCGTAGGCAGCAGCCGCCAAATTGGGAGGCAGCGCGCGAACACCCTGGTGATGCATGGAGTTCACCGCTGCGGAACCGCAGCCCAGGATCTCGCCGAGCTTGCTTGAGCGCATGATCGAGACCGTATGCGTGGGATGCCCGTATTCCTTGGTCTGCCAATGGTTCACACGCGCTCCCGCATGCGTCTGCACGCCCTCTGCCAGCACGGGGGTATCGTCGACGGCGCACATACCGTCGAACTGCTCTTCCAGGTCCAGATACAACGTGCCCCCGAAGAACACGTTGATCATCTGCATGCCGCGGCAGATGCCCAGCAACGGATAGTCGAACTGGTACGCATAGCTGAGCAGCAGATACTCCACTTCCTCGCGCTCGGGCGTCAGCTCAGACAGCTTGCCGTAGGTGATATCGCCGCCATAGCGCACAGGGCTGATATCCTGGCCGCCCGACAGCACGAACCCATCGATGCGCGGCAGCAGCGATTCGTACACGCTGACATCGCTGGTAAACGGGACGATCAGCGGCGCCCCGCCCGCAGCGACGATTGCCTGCGCATAGTGGTTGTTCATGCGAAGAACGCCCTCGTTCGGGTCATACGTCGGCACGATGCCGATGACCGGCCTCGATGCGCCCATCGCTTTCGTGGCGATCTCCTCGATGCTGACGGGGCGCTGCGTGCTTTCCATAGCGTCCCCTATAAAGTACCGAAGATGCGGTCACCCGCATCACCCAAGCCGGGAAGGATATATGCTTGGTCGTTCAACCCATCGTCTAGCGCACACGTCCAGATACGGACACCAGAATCCTCCTGCAAAACGGCGCGAACCCCTTCGGGAGCAGCCACCAGCACCAGGAACCGGATATCGCGAACGCCCTGTTCACGTAGATAATGTATAGCCGAAAGCGCGCTGCCGCCGGTGGCCAACATCGGGTCGATCAAAAACACCGTCCTGTCGGCAATGCCCTTCGGCATCTTCGCGTAATACTCGTGCGGCTGATGCGTCTGCTCGTCGCGCTCCATGCCCAGCACCCCCACTGCAGCGGAGGGTATGGCGGAAAGAACCCCGTCGAGCATTCCCATGCCCGCGCGAAGAATGGGCACAACAGCAAGGTTCTCGCCTGCAATCCGTTTTCCCACCGTGCGCTGCAAAGGCGTATCCACCTCAACGGGCTCCGTCGGCAAATCGCGCGAGGCCTCGTACACTTCCAACATGGCCACTTCGTGAACGAGCTGGCGGAACTGGGAAGGAGCCGTGGACGCATCACGCATGATCGACATCTTATGCGCGATAAGAGGATGATCGAGCACATTCAGGCGCTCATCTGCTAATCGCATCTCTTCCATCCTAATGCTCCTCTCGAACTCCAGCGATCTTTGACTGCATATCATACGCTAAAGCCCGGCAACCAAGCACCGTCAACCGGCTTTCGGCCATCAAACTATAACAATTTTTTTCGATTCGGAAACAAGTTGCAACAATTTCACGGTTAGCTATATCTATCGATCAGAAAACGCCAGGCAAGAAGCGAGTTTTTTTCAATTTTTGCTCCGACTTCGATCGCACAACAACCACCAACGCGTAACCGAATCAAGCTCTTTTGCCCGTTTTCATAACAAAACAATGTGGACAGCCAAGTGTTTCTTGTTATAGACTGTGCAAGTAACAAGCGTGGATACCTATGCGCCAACATAGCTCCCGCTTGTATCGACAACAGAAAAAAGAACCCCCTAGCGCCAACTAGGGGGTTGCCTAAGTGATCAAGTATCGACCACTCACTCACAGGTGATATTTTACCACTTAGAACATGCGCTCACAAGGCGTTCTTGTTTTTGCACTCTTTTTTTCATTGTCGAAAACGGAGTACATTCGGCTAGAAAGCGACCGCGTTTCCGCAGGTCGTGAAGGGTGCAGTATGCCTCAACCACCAGTAGGTGCGGCGGTCCCCCACATGCAGGAAAGCGAGTGGGAGATTTTCCGCACGCTCATCACGCACGACGACCGCAACAGCTACTATGTGGTCTCTTCGGACGCCAGCGGGTCCTGGGAAGACACCGCGGTGAAAAGCGAATCTCTGCCGGCCATCGGCTTCAACACGAAGTCAGCCTACTACATGACTCATAACGGGTTCACTTCGGCATGCCGAAAATCAGAGCAGGTCAGACAACTGAACACGCTGTTCTTCGACCTCGATTGCCATGATCGGGACCTTAAAGAAACCCGCGCTATCGTGAGCAAAACGCTTAGCGCGCTTAAAACAGCCGTTGGAGAAGGAATCCTTCCCCAACCCACCATGACCATCGACTCCGGTCGAGGCGTGCAACTGTTCTATGTTCTCACCCGGTCCATTCCGTATCGAGTGAGCGCAAACGGCCAGGTAAACATCAAATCTGTAAAGCTATTCGAAAACGTGCAGAAATGCATGGCTTCGTTGCTTGATTCCGTTATCTCCCCCATTAAGGGCATGTCGGTCGATCGCGCAACGTTTGATGTTTCGCGCGTTTCCCGCATTCCCGGGACTTACAACGCAAAAGCAGGGCGCTTCGCCAAACTGCACGAGTATTCCTTCGATGCGCTATATAGCTTGTCGAAGCTTTCCGAGTTCGCCCCGTCACGCGCCGAACAGCCCAACTGCAAAACCAATCTCAAACGCGCTCTCAAGAAGACTTCTTCCATCATCGACTATCAGCCTCTTCTGAACAGCCGTCTTACCAAGATCATTGAGCTCCAAAAGCTCCGCAACTTCAATTGCGAAGGAAACCGCGAGCTCATGTCATTCGTGTTCTACAACACGGCTGTTCAGGTGTATCCGCACCAGGTTGCACAGCAGAAGCTGAGCTCTTTTAACGACAACTTCATGAATCCGCTGAACGCCAGTGAGCTCAAAGGAATCATCAAGTCGGTCGATTCTGTAACCAACTTGCGTGGGGAACAGGGCTATTACCTCATCGGCGCCAATCGCCTTCGAGAACTTCTCGCCATGACATTGGAGGAGGAGGTGGCTATCAACTTCTTCGAATCGAAACGCTCGGTTCTGCGAAAAGAAGCGAAACGCATCACCAAAGAGAAAAGGGAGCGAAGAAACGCCCGTATCGTCACCTTGTATCGCCAAGGTTCTCATACGTATGCCTCAATTGCAAGACAAGTCAGCTGCTCTGTCAGAACCGTGGCTACGGTTATCAGCTCCCACAAGCAAAACGAGCGTAAGCGTGTTCTAGTGAACGTAAGTCGTTATAACAAGAAAGTATTCGATACATGCAATTTTTTGTCATACGAGTTTAAGAAGTGCTTGTTATCCCTATCTCCTAAGCTCCTTGTTACTCCGGACTGCTATACCTCTTTGACAGAAACCCTCCCAACAAGTGTTTCTGTCACTTTGGCATGGGAGGGTTTCTTCTTTGTTGTTCGACGATTTATCTATACTCAGCGATTAGTCCAGTGATTTCTCAATTGAACGTACCAAGGCTTTGATTTCTCCTAGCAGCTTGAAATCTGCTTCGCCTTCTGCGTTCTCAGCATGTCGGAGTGCGTTCCTTGCAGTCTTTAGGTAACCGTTCACATCCTTTGGCGCTTTAGGGTTCTGTACGACCTTCTCATGTGCTTTGTTTTGCGTGGCTGCAACCAAAGCCTCGATCGGTTGTTCTTGCTTGGAAACTTTCGCTGCTTCGATGAGCGTTGTAATCTCATCAGCAGTCAATTCCTCCTTGTGCACCGCATTGATGACGCTCTCTTGCTGCGCGCTTGAAAGCTTTGACAAAGCTTCTGCCTGCGACTGCGTGATGCTTCCTGCATCTAGTAGATCATTGCCCTCTTTTGACAGGTTTCTTGCTATGTTCAGCAACACCTGTGCAGTTCGTTCGGACACCCCGAAGTGCTCAGCGAGGTACGTTTTCGTGTTCACGCCTTTCAGCGACGGATCGTCCTTGCGCCATTCCACTAGCTTGTCCGCCAGCACTCTGAAACCCTGTGCGCGCTCCGACGGTTTGATGTTTCGCTGACCGATGTTGCTCGAGTGCATGATGAAATTTGCTTGTTCGTCAGAAACAGCGCCAAGCTTATGGCACCTGCCAGGAACCATGCGCCATGCGTCGCCGTATTTTTCCGCAAGCAGCTTACATGCGCGCCAACGACGTTCGCCATCGATGATCTGGATGCCGTCTTCGGTCTCGCGCAAGATCAGCGGCTCGACTTCCTTGCTATTCCAGATTAGGCCAGCAAGGTTGTTCACATCCTCGTCGGTGATGGTGTAGCTATTGTTGGGATTCGGCTTAAGGTTGTCGATATCGAACCAGTCAAAACCCATTTCGGCCAGTAGCGTATTTCGACGATTGCTGTTGGCCATTTTGTCGGTGATGGCACCTTCCTGGTTGTCTCTGGCCTCGAACGCCGCTAGGCGCATTTGCTCATCGGTGAGTTTCTCGTAACGCGGCGTCACGTTGGCGATTGCTCCTCCGTTGTTCTTGAGTGCGGCTTGAAGCTTATTCCTAGGCATTCATTTCCTCGATTTCCTGGGCCAGCAGTCGATACGAAATCGCAGGCTTGCTGTTGGGGTCGTATTTGATCAGAGGCTCCATTGCCAAGCTTGCTTCAGGAACCACGGTGCTCTTCTCGATCTTCGTATTGAAGTACTCTGCGTTCGGAATGGCTTCCTTCATCATCTGGCAGCCATATTTGTACGCGGAGGTGTTTCGCTCGATCATCGTCTGTAGAATCTTCCAGTGCTGCGGCAGGCGTCGTCGCTCTCTTGCCGTACGGTTGATCGTGTCGATCGTCTGCGAAAGGCCTGCGATAGCATAGCCATCCACCTTGATAGGAATGATGATATGCGAAGCGTTGTTTCCTGCCTCAAGCGCGACGATGGCGTTCGTAGTCGTCATATCCAAGCGCGGACCGCAGTCGATGATGATGTAATCGAATTTCCGCTCCCCGCTCCTGGCGGTTTCGTCGATCAGGTCCTCGATGGCGTATAGCAGGCGTGTGTCCACGCCGCCAGCAATCTCGGCCTTTAGGCGAGTGTCCGCATCGGCGAATCGAAAGTTTGAAGGCACGCAAAACACGTTTTCGTAATCGGTGGTGCGCATGACCTCGCTCAGCGACATACGCGGAGAGCTTGGGGTTGCCTGGTATAGGACGTCGGCGATGCAGGCTTCTTCGGAGCGGGGGTCGTAAACGCCCAGGCTCTGGCTGACGTTGCCCTGGCCGTCCATGTCGATAACCAGAACCTTGTAGCCAAGCTCCGAAAGGCAAACTGCAAGGCAGGTGCTCGTGGTCGTTTTTGCAACGCCGCCTTTGTAGCTCATGATGGAGATGATGGTAGGCTTGTCGGCGGATTGGGTCAGCTGGCCATTCAGCAAAAGGTCAGCGAGCTGCGACTTGTTCAGTCCGCGACGCTCCGCCTCCTTCTCTAATTCTTCTACGGTTTCCCTACCCAACGACAAGGATTGCTGCTGCTTCTCCCCGCCGCGCACCTTTGCCCTACTGGCCATTTGCGCTCCTGTCTAAGATATAACACGAACATATGTACGATACGATTTGAGGACTGTGCAGGAACTGCACACGAGTAATTTTACTTGTATTTCAAGCTGTATTCAAGTATTTGTAACATGTATTAAGGTGAAACTCACAATTATTTGTTATATGAACTACTCAACATTTATGTTTGTTCGATTTCGTTTGGTTCAAAAATGCTAGGCTTGGTTTCCTTACTGTGCAGTTTCTGCACAGTAAGGAAACCAAGCCGCCAAGCCGCCAAGCCGCCAAGCCGCCAAGCCGCCAAGCCGCCAAGCCGCCAAGCC
>CAJMPP010000016.1 GCA_905215325.1 uncultured bacterium
GCCATGAAGGGCGCGCAGTTCTCTACGGCGTTCGGCAAAACGCTGAAGCGCCTGCTGGGCTGCGGCGTGGGCGTGCACCATGCCGGCATGCTGCCGCGTTACCGCCTGCTGGTGGAAAAGCTTGCGCAGCAGGGCCTGCTGCCCGTCATCTGCGGCACCGACACGCTAGGCGTCGGTATCAACGTGCCCATCCACACGGTGGTGCTCACGCAGCTCACTAAGTTCGACGGTCGCAAGATGCGCCGCCTGCGCAGCCGTGAGTTCCATCAAATCGCCGGTCGCGCAGGCCGCTCGGGCTTCGATACCGAGGGCGTGGTCATAGCCGAGGCTCCCGAGCACGAGATTGAGAACCACAAGGCCGAGGTGAAAGCTGCCGGCGATCCGAAGAAGCTCAAGAAGATCAAGAAGAAGCGTCCGCCCGAGAACTTCGTGAACTGGAACGAGGACACGTTCAACAAGCTCATCGAATCGGTTCCCGAGCAGCTGACGCCGCGTATGCGCATCACGCATTCCATGGTGTTGGCCGAAGTGGAGCAGGGCGGCAACGCCCGCGCCCGCGTCGACCAGCTTATCGAGGATTCGCTGCAGCCGGCGGAGGAGAAGGTCAAGCTGCACGTGCGCGCCGCCGAGGTGCTGCAAACGCTCATCGATGCCGACGTGGTGGTGCACGAGGTGGACGAGGACGGCGAGGATGTGTACTCGGTCACCATGGACCTGCCGGAGGACTTCGCGCTCGATCAGCCGTTGTCGCCGTTTTTGCTGGCGGCGCTGGAGCTGCTCGATCCCGAAAGCCCTGAGTATGCGTTCGACCTGGTGTCCATGGTCGAGGCAACCTTGGAGGACCCGCGGCAGGTGCTGCGCGCACAGGAGCGCAAGGCACGCGATGCCGCCATGGCGGAGATGAAGATGGACGGCGTGGACTACGGCGAGCGTTTGGAGCGCATAGCCGACGTCACGTACCCCAAGCCGCTGGAGGACCTGCTAGATGCGGCGTTCTCGAAGTACTGCGATGCGGTGCCGTGGGCGCGCGATTATTGCCTGCGGCCGAAATCGGTGCTGCGCGACATGCTGGAAAGCGCGGCGGACTTCAAGGGGTACATCCAGAAGCTCGGCATCATGCGCTACGAGGGCATCTTGCTGCGCTACCTGTCCGAGGCGTTCCGCGGCCTTGACCGCACCATCCCCGAGGATAAGCGCACCGAGCAGCTGAAGGACATCATCGCTTGGCTGGGCTTGATCGTGCGCAGCGTCGATAGCAGCTTGGTGGACGAATGGGAGAACGCCGGAGCGGTGCTGGACGCCGCCCCGCCCGACGCCGCCGGCGCCGAAGCGGTCGTGCGCGACCGACGCGGGCTCACCGTGCTCGTGCGTAACGCCTTGTTCAGCCGTGTTCGCATGGCTGCTCACCGCGATACGGCGGGGCTTGGCGAGGCGGACGGCGACTGGGGCTTCGGCGAGCGTGCCTGGATGCAGGCCTTGGACGAGTATTACGAGACGCATGAGGAGATTCTGCTGGACGCCGACGCGCGCTCGAAGGCCTATCTCATGTTCGACGAGGCGGATGAGGAGGAGCTGCGCGTGTGGCACGTGCGTCAGATCTTCCATGACGAGGCGGGCGATAACGATTTCGTTATCGTCGCCGATGTGGACCTGGATGCCACGCAGGAAGGCGACGGCGTGGTGTTTGCGAACTATCGCGTGGGCTTTGCTGACGAGCTGCTCGACGAGTTCTAGCCGGTTCGCCGGCTGTATGCTTGCCGTCGCCGCTGCTGGGCATATGGGCGAGCGGCGGGTTTCGGGTGCTCGTCGGCGGCTATTCTTCGTAACGGCGGATGGTAAGGGCCGGTTGCAACGAATTGCCACCGTTTGCGTGACAAATCGATGCGGCTTCCTAGAGGCGTGCTAGGCTTATGGCGCGGGGCCACAATCCGGTCTCGCGCCATAAGCAAGATGAACATACGCGCGGATTGGAGGTCGGATATGACTATAAAGAACGTTGTCGTCGCCGGTGGCGGAGTGCTGGGAAGCCAGATCGCATATCAGGCGGCATACAAGGGTTTCGCCGTTACGGTGTGGCTGCGAAGCGAAGGGTCCGTCGAGCGCGCGAAGCCGAAGTTCGAGCAGCTGCGTCAAACCTATCTGGCAACGCTCGAGGCGATGAAGAGCGATCCCGCGGCGTATTGCCGTGGCTTGGCAGATACGCCCGAGCTTTCCGTTGACGAAATCGAGCAGCTCAAGCAGCGCGCGCAGCAGGCGTTCGAGGGCATCGTGTTCACCACCAGCTATGAGGCTGCGGCAAAGGATGCCGACCTGGTGATCGAGGCCATTGCGGAGGACCCCAAGCAAAAGGATGCGTTCTACGCGGAGCTGGCAAAGTATCTGCCGGAAAGCACCATCCTCGTCACCAACTCCTCCACGCTGCTGCCTAGCCAGATCGCGGCATCCACGGGTCGCCCCGAGAAGTTCTTGGCGCTGCATTTCGCCAATCGCATCTGGCGCAACAACACTGCCGAGGTCATGGGGCATCCCGGAACCGATCAGGCTGCTTACGACGAGGTGGTTCGTTTCGCCGCCGATCTGGGCATGGTTCCGTTGCAGCTGCACAAGGAGCAGCCCGGCTATATCCTGAACAGCATGCTCGTGCCGTTCCTGAACGCTGCTGAGGCGCTGTATGCAACCGGTGTCGCCGATCCGGAGACTATCGACAAAACGTGGATGCTGGGCACGGGCGCGCCTTTGGGCCCGTTCCGTATCCTGGATATCGTGGGCCTTACCACGGCGTACAACATCGTGGTGCTCGACCCGCGCACGAAAGACCCCGATTCCGTTCCCGCGAAGATCGCGGCGGCGCTTAAGGAGCGCATCGACGCAGGCAAAACGGGCGTTGACGCGGGCGAAGGGTTCTATCGCTACAACTAAGCTTATGAGACCCGCTTCTGTGCGAGGTCGTCTTCAGCAACGGCTAAGCTTGTGAGGCTGCTTCCTTGTGAGGCTACCTCCTGCAACAACTAGGCTTGTGGGATTGTTTCTTTAGGAGTTCGTCTCCTGCTACGACTAGGCTTCTGAGGCCCGTCTCTTCGCGAGGTCGTTTCCCGGTGCAGTTAGACCCGTGAGGCTGCTTCTTTATGAAGCCGTCTTCCGCTGCAACCAGGCTTTGCGGGTGTCTCTCATATAGGGGTTTCCATTCAGCATTCACGGGGGACTCGAGAAAAACCGGCGAACTTTTCTCGAGTCCCTTGGATGGGACAGTTAAATCATCGAGACGGCGTACCATGCGAAGCATCAACTAAGAAACACGCAGGTAAGGAGCCTGAAATGTTCGCCAAGAAGCACACGTCCATGTTCGGAGCATTTGCAATTGATTCGAAGGTATCCCATGGCCGCCATGCGCGTATGGAAGGACGTCCGCAGCCCGTACGCTGTGCACTCGAGGGTTCGGCCGGGCGGGCTCAGGCCTTTGCAAGCCAGGGCGCCTCACGGTCCGTGCGCCGCGCAATCCAGGGGCAGCCAGGGCAAGTTCAGACCTTTGCGGGCGAGCGTGTCTCGCGGCCTCTCTCTTTCGACGAGGGCGAGTTTCTGGTCGACGGGTACGGCGCGTACGCGCCGTATGATCGGGCGACCGAGCGGTATGCCGCCGAAGACCTGCTGCTGGGCGAGGGATCGAACGAAACCGTAGACGATGCGTCATCGCACGAGAAGGTTTCCTCTGCGCAGCTGGAGGGCATGTTCCAGGAGTTCTTCCGCATGGGCGCCGCTGTCGCCATTGGAGAGCTGTACGACGAGGGCATGCTGGGCGACAAGAACGCCGTGGCTTACGATGTGCGCGACTGTCTGGAAAGCTTCGGCATTGCCAGCTTCGATGAGGTTTGCAGGCTTGGCATAACCGGCCCGTACCTTGAGGACTTCAAGCGGATTTTCGCCGCAAATGCCAGTTTCCCGCCAGCAGCATAGGGTTGCCTGCGTGATTCTCACTCACTCACTCACTCACTCACTCACTCAATCGCCTATCATATGCAGATGCGCAATGTGCGCGAAGGAAGCTGCGTGAGGGGTCTGTATGGTGAAGGAAGTCAGCAAAGAACGGTTGTTGGCGCTGTTGAAGATCATGTTCGAGAACACCGACGACGAGCGGGGGCTGACGCTCGAGCAGATCATCGAGGAGCTGGAGGCAGCGGGTATATCCGCGGAGCGCAAGGCCCTGTATCGCGATTTCGAGGCGCTGAACAACGCAGGCATCGAGATTCAGCGGCAACACGTCAAGCCCGTGCGCTACTTCCTTGCCAAGCGACCGTTCACCAAATCCGAGCTGCTGCTGCTCATCGATGCGGTTCAGGGAAGCCGCTTCATCACGGCGCGGCAATCGACCTCGCTCGTTCGCTCCATCAAAAGCCTGGGCTCGAAGCACCAGGTGAAAGGCCTGGAAAAGCACGTGCACGTGGGCGGGCGCGTGAAAAGCCAAAACGATAGCGTGTTCCGCAATGTCGACGTCATCCAAGAGGCCATCGCCGCCAAGCGCATGCTGTCGTTCAAATACACCGGCTACGATTGCTCCGCCCGGGTGCAGCTGCGCCACGGTGGCCAGCCGTACACCCAAACGCCGGTGCAGCTCATGTACTCCGATGGCTTCTACTACCTGGTCTGCTACAGCGAGAAGTACGACGACTTCGCCAACTACCGCGTCGACCGCATGTGCGACATCCACGTAACGCAGCAGCGCGCAACGCGAAACGCCCGCATTGCCACGTTCGACGCGGACGAGTACGACCGGCGCGTGTTCGGCATGTTCTCGGGCAGCTCGGTGCGCGCGGTGTTGCGCGTGAGGGAAAGCGCCATGAACGCCGTGATCGATCGCTTCGGGAAGGATGCGCGCGTGAGCGACATGGGCGACGGCACTGCCCGCGTAAGCGTGGCAGCCATGGCGACGCCGGTGTTCTTCGGCTGGATATCCCAGTTCGCCGGCCAGATCACGGTTGAGTCGCCGTCAAGCTTGCGACAAGGGTATGCCGGTTACCTGCATGAGCTCCTGCAGGACTACGAATAGCGGCATCGCGTTCGCCCCGTTCCCTCCTGCGCATAGCAGCTTCGGGCCGTCCTTGCTGATTCTCTGCTATGGTGGAACGGTATACCTTGAAGGGAACCACATGGACCTACGCAATCTTGACCCCTCATACGACGAAGCGCGCGACAGCCAGCAACGCGGCGGCTTGTCGTTGGATATCGGCGCGCGGTTTTACAACGACGGGCTTGCCTCCGATGACAAGCGGTGCTTCGAGGCGGCGCGACAGTTCTACGAGAAGAGCCTGAGCTTCGGCAATCCGCAAGCCGCGGTGAACCTTGGTTACATCTACGAATACGGACGTTTGGGTGAAGAGGATGCCGAACAGGCATTGGAGCTGTTCGAACAGGCGGCGTTTTGCGAACATCCGGAAGCGTTGTACAAGCTCGGCGACATGCTGTATTGGCGCAATATCGACGTTGCGGATGAATCGGCTGCAGATATCCAGGCGTTTGCGCTGTACGGCAAGGCGCATCGGCTTGCGCAGGGCCGCAACGAGCCCGATTGGCTGGGAAGCTCGGCCTTTAGGCTCGGGGGTTGTTTCGAATACGGGCGCGGCTGTGCGCGGGATTATGCGCTGGCGCAGGCGTATTACGTGCAGGCGGCGGCGAACTTCGAGGCAGCTCTTGACGATGGGTTCGACTATTATCGCGGCAACCTGGAGAAATGCCACCGCGCATTGCAGCGCCTGGGCGAGCGTTCCGACTCGTACGCGCAATGGAGGCCGCTGCCCTCGGGTGCTAAGTTCGATGTCGATGGCATTTTGCGCATCGATGGCGACTCGCTGGTCCCGGCGGGGTGTTACCGAGCCCGTTCGGGCGAGCAGCTTATTGTGGGCCAGCACGATGTGGATGAGGGCATGCGCGTGGACCGGCGTTTCGAGGTTTTGCGTTGCGCACGCATGGTGGAGTTCAACCTGGCGATGCGCGGTTCTGTGGAGAATCGCAGCACCGTGCGCATCACGTTCGATGAGCTGGGTGCAGCGCTCGAGCAGGAGCTGGGCGTGATGGGGCAGCGCGAGTTTTTGCAGCTGGACCCTGAGGACGCCGCCGCATTGCGCGGGCAGCTGCTCGGCTTCGAGCTGGCCTCATGGGAGGAGGCCTATCAGCCGTATGCCGCTCAGGATGATAGCTTGGAGTGGAGCGTCGAGGTGCTCAGCGATGTGCAGGGCTTTTCCAGCAAAGGTTCCGGTGCTTGGCCGTATTACCTGCCGTTTTTGTTCGAGGAGCTGCAGCGTTTCGGCGTGGCGAACATGTGGGTTCGTGGGCATTAACGCCGGAAGCGTCCGATTTCGGCGCATGGCGGCGTCGGACGTGCCCGGTGGCGCTACAATAATCAGGTTGCATACTCTAGGAAAGGACCGCCATGTCGTCGTTCGATTTCGAAGGCCACATCACCGACATCGTCGATTATCCGAAGCCGGGCGTGGTGTTCAAGGACATCACCACGTTGCTGAAGGACCCGGACGGCTTCGAGGCCACCATCGATGCCATCGCCGAGCACTTTAAGGATGCGAGCGTGACCAAGGTTGTCGGTGCCGAAGCCCGAGGCTTTATGATCGGCGCGCCGGTGGCGTATCGCCTGCATGCCGGTTTCGTGCCCGCTCGCAAGCCGGGCAAGCTGCCGCGCGAGGTTCGCAGCGAAAGCTATGATCTGGAGTACGGAAGCGACGAGCTGCAGATCCACGCCGATGCCATTGAGCCCGACGACGTGGTGCTGATCGTTGACGACCTGGTTGCCACGGGCGGTACTGCCGAGGCGCAGGCCAAGCTCATCAAGCAGTTCGGCGCATCGTTGGTGGGCATGGGCTTCCTCATGGAGCTGGCGTTCCTGAATCCGCGCCAGGCAATCGCCAAGGTTACCGATGCCGACGTCTTCTCTCTTGTGCAGGTGCACTAAAAGCTAGCACCGTTTCAACAAAGCAAGAGGCCGGGATGCGCAGCTGCTCTGCGCATCCCGGCCTCTATTCGTTTCCGCTCGGCGCGCTAGCGGTCCATGTCCTCCAGTCGGCCGTGGCGCTCGTAGCGGGTGATGCGTTCGGGGCGGTTGTCTTCGTCGACGAATACCACGCGCGGCGGGTTCGCGTCGGCCTCTTCGGGGGTCATCAGGGCGTAGCACATGATGATCACCTTGTCGCCCACCGAGACGCAGCGAGCGGCGGCGCCGTTGAGGCAGATCATGCCGCTGCCGCGCTGACCTGCGATGACGTAGGTCTCGAAACGTTGGCCGTTGTTCACGTCGACGATTTGCACCTGCTCGTACTCGCGGATGCCGGCGGCGTCCATCAGGTCCTCGTCGACGGTGATGCTGCCCACGTAGTCAAGCTCAGCTTGGACGACGGTGGCGCGGTGGATCTTGCCTTTCAGCATGGTAGAGAACACGGTTGTTGGTCCTTTCGTAGGTTTTGAAAATCGAAGTTATTCGCCGAAGATGAAGTTGTCGATGAGGCGCGTCTTGCCGATGTAGACGGCCATGGCAACCAGAACCGGGCCGTCTACGGTCTCGACGGGTTTGATGCCGTCCCACGACACCATCTCGACGTAGTCGATGCGCGCCAGGGGCTCGGCCTCAATCAGCTGCTTCATGGCGTCAAGCACCGTGGTGGCGGAGCGCTCGCCGGCCTCCATCAGGCGCTGGCCCTCGGCCACGGCGCGCGAGAGCACGAGCGCGGCTGCGCGCTCTTCGGCGGACAAGTAGGTGTTGCGCGAGCTTTTCGCCAGGCCATCGTCTTCGCGCACGATGGGGCAGCCCACAACCTGCACGTTCATGTTCAGGTCGCGCACCATGCGGCGGATGACGGCCAGCTGCTGGGCGTCCTTCTGACCGAAGTAGGCGCGGTCGGCCTGGGAGATGTTCATAAGCTTGTTGACAACGGTGCACACGCCGCGGAAGTGCGTCGGGCGCGTCTTGCCGCACAGCTCGGCGGTGATGCCCTCGACGTTGACGTAGGTGCACGCATCGGGGAAGTACAGGTCGGCGGGCTCGGGATGGAACACCAGCGTGGCGCCGGCTCCCTCGATCAGGCGCTTGTCGGCCTCGAAATCGCGCGGGTAGGTTTCCAGGTCCTCGCCCGGGGCGAACTGGATGGGGTTGACGAACACGCTGACCATGACGCGGTCGTTCTCGGCCACGGCGCGCTTGATCAGGCTCTCGTGGCCCTCGTGCAGGTAGCCCATGGTGGGAACGAGGCCCACGGTCAGGCCCTGCGCCTTCCACTCGCTGATAACCTGTTTCGCCTGTTCAGGGGTGGTGGCAACGGTAAGCATTTTGGTAGGTTTCCTTTCGGGTACGGTGGATTGGGGTGTGCCGGGGATCGAAGCGCCGTGGACGCAGCAGGTCTCGGCGCGTTGATGCAAGGCGCACCGCGTTAGGGTTATGGTCGGCTTGCAAGGGGTTCAGCCGCTCCGGCGTTCGGCGCGCCGCGGGATGCAGAGTGCCTGCGTATCGTTTGGGAAGGCGGACTCGGCGGGGCGTATCGCCCGTGCCGAGCTTGCCGGTCATCGGCTAGTACAGCTTCTCGAGCACTTCGTCGTCGATTTTGAACGTGTGCTCGGCGGAGGGGAAGGAGCCCTCGCGCACCTCGTTAATGTAGCTGGTGAATCCGTCGCGCATGGCCTCGCCCACGTTTGCGAAGCGCTTGACGAACTTCGGGCAGAAGTCGCTGAACATGCCCAGCATGTCCTGGTAAACGAGGATCTGGCCGTCGCAGCCGGCGCCGGCGCCGATGCCGATGGTGGGGACGCCCACTTCCTTGGTGACCAGGGCGGCAAGCTTGGCGGGCACGGCCTCGAGCACGATGGCGAACGCGCCGGCGGCCTCGAGCGCCTTCGCGTCGGAGATCAGCTTGCGGGCAGCGGCTTCGCTCTTGCCCTGCACCTTGAAGCCGCCGAACGCGTTGATGGACTGCGGCGTCAGGCCCAGATGGCCCATGACGGGGATGCCGGCGGCCACCATGGCGGCAACCTGCGGGCACACCTCTTCGCCGCCTTCCAGCTTCACGCAGTTCGCGCGGCCTTCCTTGAGCAGGCGGCCGGCGTTGCGCACGGCGTCGGGCACGCTGACCTCGTAGGACAGAAACGGCATGTCGCAGACGATCAGCGCGTTCTTGGCGCCGCGGGCGACGGCGGCGCTGTGGTGGATCATGTCTTCGATGGTTACGGACAGGGTGTCCTCGTAACCGAGCACCACGTTGCCCAGCGAGTCGCCGATGAGGATGCCGTCGATGCCGGCCTCGTCTTCGAGCTTTGCGGTGGAATAGTCATAGGCCGTGAGCATGGCGAGCTTGCGGCCCTCGGCCTTGGCCTGGGCGAACGTCGCTACAGTGTTCTTCATGGTTGTTTCTCCTTCGCTTCAACTGCGGGTTTGTGCCGATTCCAGCAGGTTTTTCATCGGGGCATAATCGCGCTCGGGGTGGCGCCGTGCCGCCAGATCGCAAACGGAAAGCGACAGCGTGGTGTACGTTTCGCGTGCTTGTCCGCCCAATGCGGCCAGATGCTTGCGCACGGTTTCAAGGTCGTTGCGCTCGATGGGGCCGGACAGGGCGTTTTGCGGGCCTTTTTGCGCGATGGCGGTGCAATTGCCGGTGAACAGCGGGCCGGCTGCCTGTAGGGCTTGCTCGGGCGTGAACCCGCAGCCCTCCAGGATGCCAAGCCCCTCGGAGGCAAGGCCGCACACCAGATTGCTCAGGAACACCGCCGCGGCGTGGTAGCGCACCTTCGCATCGGCCGCGATGGTGCAGTGCGGATTGCCCGCCGCATCCAGCAGCGCGCCTGCCGCGTCGACCGCGACCTGGTCGCCTTCAAGCGTGAAGAACATGCCGGCAAGGCGATCGGGCGTATCGGCGCTGGTCGGGACGTCGGGCACGGCGCACAGCGGATGAACGCTCGCGCAGGCTGCCCCGGCTTTTCGGCATGCGTCGAGCTCTCCGGAGGTCAGCGCGCCGCTTGCGTGGCACACCAGCTTTCCGGAAAGGCCGCCTGCCGGCGTTTCCGCCGCGGCGTCGGCCAGCTGGCCTGCCGCTTCGGCGATGGCGCCATCGGGCACGGTTATGAAGATGAGGTCCGTGGAATCAAGAAGCGCTTGCAGCGAGGAAAAGGAAACGGAATGCGTGCACTGCGATGCCCAAAGCGCCGCCTTTTGCGTGCGGCTTGCATAACCTGAGACGTTCGAACCGTGTTCGAACAGATGCGTTCCCAGGGCGAACCCGATTTTGCCGGCTCCCACGAACCCCACGCGCAAGCGCGCGTCACGTTCTGCGGGGCACGAACCAACCGATACGGTCACGTCAGTGCCTTTCGTTTCTTTGCTGCGAGGCTGGATGCCTGGACTTGCTCCGGGTCACCCGCGCTCCTTTACGAGGGGGCAGTATACGCCGTGGCGAAGCGCCGATGCAAGCGCCATGGGCATTCGATTCCGAATCCAAATGAAAGGCATGCAAACGCATGAAGTTGGACTATAGTTCGGGTTGTATTCAATCGAGAATAGCTTGCCGAGGGCAAGCTCTCGGCGCGAGCGGGCGATGCGCACGTCGCCGTCATCCGGGTGGTCGGATGACGGGTTGCGTGCGCGCAATGCGGCGGCCCTCGCGCCGGGCGTCAAGGTAGGAGGCGGTTATGAGGGATCATTCGCAGCATATACAGTTGTCGCGCGAGGAAGCGGTGGCGGCAACGCTGGCGGCGCTCGAAGCGCAGCCGGAGGGCTTCGGCTGGCGCGGGCGCGCGGCTGCCGCCGACCATGCGGGCAAGGTGGAACGCAAGCTGGTGGAGCGCGTTTCCCTGGCGGAATCGGTGGGGCGCGTGCTTGCCTATGACGTATGCGCCGTGAACGATATGCCCAGCGCGCTCACGTGTGCCATGGACTCCATTGCCCTGCACTGGTCCGATTTTGCCGATCTGGCCGATGGCGAAGTGCCCGACACCAGCTCGTGGGTGCGCGGCCGGGACTGGGAGTTCGCCAACACCGGCGTTGCCATGCCGGAAGGGTTCGACACGGCCATCGTTATCGAGCATGCGCAGGTTTCCGCAGATGAGCAGCATGTGGTCATTGATGCGGCGCCGTCGAAGCCCGGAGCGGGCACGCGCCCGGTGGGCAGCGCCATGCGCCGCGGCGACGTGCTGGGACGCGCCGGCCAGCTGATCACGCCCGATCTGGCGGCGCGTATGGGCTCGGGCAACAACGGGTCGGTGCCGGTGGTGCGCCGTCCTCGTGTGGCGTTCATCCCCACGGGCAACGAGCTGGTGACCCCCGGCGTGCCGTTCGATCCCGACCGCGCCGCCTCCTTCGCCGCTCGCGGGCGCAACTTCGAGACGAACAGCGTGCTCGTGAAGGCGAAATGCGAGAAGTGGGGCGGGCGTTTCGTCCCGTTCGATATCGTCCCCGACTGCCGCGACGCTATCGAGGAGGCCATCGCGCAAGCCGTCGAGCAGGCCGATATCGTGGTGCTCAACGCCGGGTCATCGAAGGGAAGCGACGATTGGTCTTGCGAGGTCATGGAGCAGATGGGGCAGATGATATGCCATCAGACGAATCACGGCCCGGGGCACCATTCCAGCTTCGCCATCGTCGACGGCACGCCCATCGTGGGCATTTCGGGCCCCAGCGCCGGCGCCTCGTTCACGCTGAACTTCTACCTGCGCCCGCTCATGCGCGCGTTCTCGGGTTTGGACCCCGAGGTGCCGCGCACGCCCATGGTGCTGGCCGAGGCGTTCCCGGCAGGCGGCCACGGCCCGAAGGGGCACGGCGGCCCGGTCCGCGGCGAGGACAGGCCCGCTGAGCATCCGGCGCACAAGCCCGGCGGGCCGGAGTTCTTCGGCATCAAGCTGCTGCGCGCCGAGCATGCCGAGGACGGCACGCTGCGCGCCTGGCCCGTGCCCGGGCGCCCCGGCAGCCCGGAGAGCTTCGAGGCCAACGCTTACTACATGCTGCCCAACGGGCCGGGCATCGAGGCCCCCAAGCCCGGCGATGTGATCTGGGCGGAGTGGCGCAGCTAGCGTTGCCTCATGTTGCGTCATGCTTCTATGTGTTGCAAGACCTGGGGGGATTCGCTTCCCCCAGGTTGCTTCGCGTCATCGTGCGCGGCCTTGCGTTGCGGCTCTTTTGTACCGGTTCTGTACCGTTCCTCGCGCAGCTCCATGACGCTCACGGCGTCGCGGTCGGCCTCGTCGTCGGCGTGCACGTAGGTGTCCGCCATCGCTATCTTCGACCATCCGGCTATGCGCTTGAGGGCGAACGTGTCCCCGCCCTTCGCAAGGTAGGTGAGGAACGTGTGGCGCATCTCGTGCACCGTGCAGGTCGTCCCGAACATCTTCTCGCGGCGGGCCTTCCACCATACGTACAGCATCTCGCCCGAGAGCCTTTCGCCTTTGGCGTTCGTGAGCACGGGCGTGTCGGGCGTCTGGTCGATTCCGAGCAGCGAGAGCTGCGCGGCCTGCTCGCGCCTCCATGAATCGAGGAGCTCGCGCGCCTTCGCGCTCATGGGGATGGTGCGCCGGCCGCTGGGGGATTTCGGCTTCTTCTTCAGCCCGGTGCGGTTCTCGACCGACTCGTCGACCCGGATTCCCGTGCCGGCATCGTCCTTCCAGTCCAGGGCGACGACCTCAGACCTTCGCATGCCGGTCATGGCTATGAGGGCCATCCCGACGGCGTGCGAGTCGTCGTGCATCGAGGCGAGCCTGTCCCGTATCTCGATATAGCGGTCGAACGGGAGCGCGGCCTTCGGCTCGGCGTCGGTCTTCGGCGGCTTGACTTTAGACATGGGGCTTCTCGCTATAAGCTCGTCTCGCTCGGCCTCGTCCATTATCTGCTTGAGCGCCGTGTGGTAGTTTATGAGAGTGGAGTTCATTATCTCGCGCCCTCCGACCGCCCCGGCCTTTATCTTTGCCAGGGCGTCTATGGCGCGTGGCCTGGTGATTTCGCACACCTTGATGCCGCCAAGCACCTTACAGAGGCCGGCGACGCGGCGCTCGTCCCTTATGATTGTCTGGTTCTCGAAGCTCCCGGAGTCCCTGCGCCTTTGCAGCCACCGCTCGGCGTACTCGGCGAACGTCATGTCGGGGTCGTAGCCGCTCAGCCGCATGGTCTCGGCGTAGGCGGCCTTGAAATCGTCGCCGGCGGCCTTGGCCTGGCCGTAGGTGCCGTGGAACCGCTTGGACTTGGCGGGCTTGCCGTCGACGAACAGGCGCAGGCGCCACAGGCGGCACTTGGCGTTGCTGGCGCCCTCCATGCGCGACACCGTTAGCGTCAGCTTCGCTCCCATACGACGCCTCCTACTTCTTTATCCAGCGCAGCACATCCCTAAGCCCGAACGTGGTGCGGCGGTACACGTATCCCCTTGCCGCCTTCTTGGGGTGGGCCAGCCCCATTCCCTTCTTGCCGTACAGCGGGTTTAACGAGCGCTTCACGGCGCGTTTTGCGCGGCCCGTGGTACGGGCCTTCACCATGCGCTTGACGCTCGGTTTGCGGAAACCTACCTTCATGCAGCACCGCTCGCCTCTCCGCCTTCTAGGGCCTTCACGGTCGGGTTGTCCGCAAGCGCCGACAGCTGCTCGCGGGCCATCGCGTTCAGGTACTCGGCGCGCTCCTGCCTGCTGCGGCCCTCCTTTATAAGCTGGGCGTTCATGCTCTCAAGGTTCGCCAACACTATCAGCTGGTGCAGCGTTGCACCGTCTCGAAGGTTGCCGGGCTTGTCGGGGTTCTCGTCGCGCCACTGCTTCGCGGTTCTGCCGAACAGCGCGACGTTGAGGACGTCCGCCTCGGTGGCGTAGACGAACTTACCGCCCTTGCCCTTGATGTTCGGCGCCAGATTCTCCTTCACCGCATCCGTGTGGATGCGGTAGTTTATCTTCGTGAACAGGCGCTTCTCGTTCCATTCGAGCGACAGCCTGCTGTTTTCGTCGGACTTCAGGCGCTGATAGTCCTTGATGATGTACAGCTTGAACTCCGGCGATATCCAGGACGCGAACTCGAAGGCGATGTCAACGTGGGCGTACGTGCCGCCGCCGTGGCCGCGTCTGACCTTGACGCCTTTGGCGTTCGTCGCGGATATCCATTTCGTGGGCGTCATGGTGAACGAGTTCAAGCCCGCTTCTTTTCTAAAGGCATCGAATTCGATGCCTTTGAAATCGGGGTTATGAAGCCCCTCCCAGACGCCTAGGAACTCGATGGTGTTGCGGTTGCGCATCCAGTTCTGGATGACCATCTTCGGCTCGTCGCTCTTGTACCGCGCTATGTCGGTGAGCGATATATAGTCGTCGCGCGTGCCGGTCGAGGACACGCCTATCTGCACGCCCAGGGCGTTGATCTTCTCATTGGCCTCGTCGCCCATGGGCTACCTCACGTCCTTCTCGGCCTGATACCGCACGACCATGCCCTTTCCGTCCATGGCGGTCTACTCTCCTTCTTCGCTCACGACCTGCATCTTGCCTTCGACCACGCGAATCTTGTAGCTGTCGAGGCTGCCGTCGGTCCAGATGTGGACCTCGGCCGTGTACGGCTCGATATCGGCGAGGTAGCCGGCGTGCACTGTGACGCTGTCGCCGTTGCTGCGGTCCCAGACGGTCGTTGTCTTCAGCACGCACTTGGGCACCTTCCCGCCTTTGGTCAGGGGGCGCCAGTCGAGGATGACGCGCTCGGGGACGGCGTCCTTCCTGACGCGCGCCTTGCAAAGCTCGTTCGCGATCTCTAACGCGTCGGAGGCTATCGCACGCTCGGAGACAAGGGAAACCGCTACGCCCATCTTCGAGTAGGTGTTTTTGAGCTCCTCCTGTTCAGCTTCGTATTTAACGCGCTGACGTTCGTGCTCTTCGAGGATTTCCCGCGTTTGCTTCAGGGTCATCACGCTGCCGTCTGCGTTGTGAAACGTGATTTCGTCGTCATCTTCGATATACGCATCAAGTTTCTTCTCGAAACGCCTAATGAGCCAGACTATCGGTCGCCACCACCAGCCGATGACGAGCCACCACATGCACCCGTGCTGAGACGTCTTGGCCATGGGTTACCTCACGTCCTTCTCGGCCTGATACCACACGACCACGCCCTTGAGCATGATGGGGGCATCGCCGGCCCTTACTATGATGTCCTCGAACTCGCAGTCGTGCGAATCGGGGGAGAGCATCAGCGCGGACGCGCCGCGCGAATACTTGCGGACTATGCTCTGGTAGTCCTGGGTCTCGGCCAGGACGGCGCAGCCGTCGAACGGCTGCATGTGCGGGTCGACGAACAGCACCGAATCCGAGGGGTAGCGGTTGTTCATGCACTCGCCGTCCGCTCGGACGCAGAACCCGCCGGGGTGGGCCTCGGCGACGCTGGCGGGGACCTCGACCATGCGGTCGCACTCGCCCTCGTCCTCGAACTCGCCCATGTGCGTCGTGCCCAGCAGCGGGACGAGCGCGGAGGAGGGCTTGGCGGCGATGGCCCCGGCAGGGGCGTCGGTCAGGCCGTGCAGCTTTGCGTAGAAGCCCGCGCGTTCCGAGATAAAGTCGTCGCGCTCAAGGCCGAAAACCTCGCAGATTTTATTCAACGTCGTTGACGCTGGCTCGCGATTCCCGGCAAGCCATTGCGAAACGGCCCCTTGCGATTTGCCAATCATCCGCCCGAAAGACTCTTGCGTAAGGTCTCTCGAATCAAGGAACGCCGTCAGGTTCCTCGCGAAGCTGCTTCCCATATCCCCTCCTAACTCGCTATAACAATTGTAATATCAAAACGAAAAAATATTACAAAATGATATTTACATATTGGAATGAAAATATTAATATATGTAATGTGCTTGAGAGAGATTCGGGCATGGAACCTTGAGAATCGAAGATAGAGGCACGGGGTAACGACCCAGCAAATCCTGGGCGCGAGCCGTGCGAGTAACTGTAAACAACGACTAACGAATCAAAGGGAGACGTTCGGAAAGGAGCGGGCCATGAAGCTGACCTGGGAGATGATTCGCAAGCTGGAAGACGCTTACGGGCGCAGCGCGATCAACCACAACGCCTTCGCCGGGGAATGGTTCAACATGCCCGCCGACGATGGCTTCATAGCAGATGGCGAGCACACGCTGGTGTACGAGAACGCCATGCTGTCCACGCCGTCATACGACCCGATGGCCTGCGACTATCCGCCATACGTGGTATGGCGCGAGGACGGCTCCCTGTACGAGTTCAAGTAGGAGGTGAGAGCCTATGGCAGTACCGTTTTCGGCCGTTAAAGCGGCAGCAGGTTTCAATAACGACGAGATTGCGGCCGCTTGCGGGCTGGCAAAGGCGACTATCGACCAATGCCGCACGGAGAAGAAATCCGGCGAGTGGAAGCTTCGAGAGCTTCGAGCTTACTACCACGGCATCAACGACGACGCAAAGGCGCTGCTGCTTCAGGCGGTGGCCGATTTTGTTTGCTCGTAAGTATTACAATCCGTAATATCGAACCATCACAAGGAGGACGAATGGGCAAGGCGTGTTTCCAGCCGACCTACGATGCGGCGGTCGCCATCGCGAGCCGCCGCATCGCGGAGAGGCGGGAGAGGGACAAGTACGACATCGGCGGCGCAAGCTCGGACAGGCGGGCGTCCGAGGCGATTCAGGACGCGACGCTCGTCGCCGAGTTGTTCGGCGTCACGACGCGGCAGGCGCTCGAAGACGCAGAACGCGAAGCGCGAGAGCGCGAGGAGGCCTGATGGAGCTGTTCGGGAAAATCGCTGACCTTTGCCAGGCGTTGGTCGTCCTGCTCCTGGTCTTCCAGGTATCCGCGCTGTTCCGCAGCGTCGACCGTCTACGAAAAAAGGGCGAGCAGCTGGAGAACCGCGTCGACGACCTCTGGCACGGCAATCGCGGCCGATAACGCCGTTTTGACGATTCTGGCGCGGGCCTTCGCGGCGGCGCGCCGCGATTGCGCCATCTGCCGATAGCGCTCGCCATAGCGCGAGAAGCGTTCGGCGGTGCCGGGCGCGTGTATGTGGGCGGGTTTCGTCATGGGCGCATGGTAGCCCGCTGGTCACGTTCGAGAGCAAGGAGGAGATATGAGCATCGCAGATTTGCCGCCGGTGATGACGACGGCGCAGTACGCGGCGGTCATGGGCATGTCCGAGTGGACGGTGCGCAAGCACTGCCGCCTTGGAATCATCCCGGGCGCGTTCAAGCACCCGGGGGCCAAGGAGTGGCGCATCCGCACGGCCGAGGCGCTGGGGGTGCGCGCGTAGTGGCGGGAAGGGCGTGGACGGTCGCGGAGCGCAAGGTGCTGCGCGAGTTCGCGGACTGCGGCGCGAAGGCCGTCGTCCGCAAGCTGCGCTCGCTGTGCGGGACGAGGCGCACGACGGCGGCGGTGCAGATGCAGGCGAGCCGCATGGGCGTGACGCTGGTCGAGCACTACACGTGCTCGCGGTGCGGCGGGGTGTTCCCCCGGCGCAGCTACAACAAGCAGCGCGGGCTGTGCCTCAGGTGCAGCGCGCTGTCGTACTACCCGCAGCAGCGCACCGGCGCGGAGATACGGGCGGCCATGCCCGACCCGGAGGAGTTCGGCCGGGAGGTCGCGGAGGCCAGGAAGGCCAACGCCGCGAGGCGCCAGAAGGCGCACCGGGACAATGTGAAGGAGTTGTGACGATGTTAAAGACGATGTTAACCGCCAGGTCAGGCGGGGCGTTTTTTTCGAAAAAAAATTGCGCGCCGAGTTTTCGAGGCAGGGCGCGCATGGCTTTGGGCAAAGCCGCGAACAGTTTAGCAGACAACCGCGAGGATATCGCCCTGTTTCTGGGCATGTCCGCATGGATCGCGGCCATGGCCGTGCTCGCGTGCATCGGATAGGTGGGACGGCATGGAGCGCCTGTCTTTGCTGTTCATGGCCGCCGTTGTCGGCAACCTGTTCTTCATAGCGCTGACGCTAAAGAAGGTTTCGAATCGCCTCGACATAGAACGAGGCCGTGGGGATGGCGGAGCAGAGCAGCCACGATAGCAGCCCGGCAGCGGTTCTGGCCGGATGCAGGAGAAACTCGCGCTTGAGCTGCGCGAGCGCCGGTTGCGCGAAGAGCGCGGCAAGGCAAAGCCCCTTGCACGGGGCGGAGAAGACGAACAGGCCGCACTCCGAAAGGCCCTCGCGCAGCTTGCGCAGGGCGGCGGAAGGCGTGGCCGGAATGTCTACCAGTTGATTCATCGTCACCGATAGTAAAGGTGGCGTCACACGAGGAGGTTACGTCATGGAGAAGCTGACCAACGACGAGTATCTGGCGCTGGTGGTGGCGGTCGACAAGACCGTCTCCGCGAAGGCCAAGGAGGCGAAGAACGCCGCGTGCGCCGCGATGGCGGCGCAGGCCATGGACGGCGAGAGCGACCGCCGGCCCATCATGGTGGGCGGCGCGAAGGTCGGGGAGGTCGGCGCGAGCTACAGCAAGCCCGGGCCGGTCATCACCGACATGGGCAAGGCCATCGAGGCGCTGCGCGAGAAGGGCCTGACGGTCGAGGTCCCGGCGAAGGGCTGGGAGGAGCACTTCACTGCGGTGGCCGGGCTGGTGGCCGACAAGGACACCGCCGAGCTGGTCGAGTGGGCCGAGTGGGAGCCGAAGCGCGTCAAGGGCGCGGCGGTCCGCATCCCCGATTCGCAGGCGGTGCTCGATGCGTTCGGCACGCGCATCGCCGACGGCGGCGGCGCGCTGAAGCTGCTCGAAGCGGGGGCATGAGCTCCTGGCGATTGAGCCTGTACGCCGTCGACGAGGACGGCGTGGAGACGCTTGTCCACCGGGGCGAGCGCGGGAGCTTCGCCGAGGCTTGCCGAGAGCAGGTCGAGTTCGTGGGCGACGGCGGGCTCCCCGCCCGCTGGTGGCGCATCGAGATAACGGAGGAGCGCGAATGGACGTGACGTTCTACGCCCTGGACGCCGAGGGCGAGTGGGAGATTGACCACGAGGCGTACGCCGGGCCGCTCAAGACGGCCCGCGCGATGGTCGAGGAATGGATGCGGGGCCACGAGGCCGACCGCATGTGCAGGATTCAGGAGGCATGAGAGATGGCCAAGGAGCTGGCTAAGTACAAGGACACGTCGGGGCAGGAAATCACGATCACCGACGTGGACGTCGTGAGGGTGTTCTGCGACAACCCGGCGGTAACGCAGCGCGAGGTGAAGCTGTTCGTGGAGCTGTGCAAGGCGCAGCGGCTCAACCCCTTCATCCGCGAGGCGTACCTGGTGAAGTACGGGGACAAGCCCGCGTCGCTGGTCGTGGGCAAGGACGTGTACACGAAGCGCGCGCAGGCGAACCCGCGCTTCAAGGGCATGCAGGCGGGCATCTTCGTCACCCGCGACGGCAAGGGCAAGGAGCGCGAAGGCTCCATGGTGCTGCCCGGCGAGACGGTCGTGGGCGGCTGGTGCAAGGTGTTCGTCGAGGGCTACGACGTGCCCATCTACGACAGCGTGGCCTTCGAGGAGTACGCCAACCGCCGCAAGGACGGCAAGCTGGGCGGCAGCTGGGCGAAGATGCCCGGCACGATGATTCGCAAGGTGGCCATGGTCCACGCGCTGCGCGAGGCGTTCCCGGACGAGTTCCAAGGCCTCTACGACGCTGCGGAGATGGGCGTCGAGGCGCAGGACGAGCAACCGGAGCAGGCCGAGCCGCCCGTCGAGGTCGAGGCCGAGGTCATCGAGCCGCCGAGCCTGATGGACGCGCGCAACGACCTCTGGAAGGCGATGCGCGCATGGTGCGCCGCGACGACCGGCCTCGAAGGCGAGGAGCTGGATGCCCGCGCGCAGGCCGAGTGGCAGGCCCAGCAGATACCGATGGACCGCGACGAGGCGCGCCTGACGGAGCTGGGCTACACGGCGCAGTGGTTCGAGGCCCTGGCGCGCAGCTACGGCGAGCACGCCGCCGAGGCGGCCTAGCATGGCCGAGCTGGCGCGCGGTGACAAGGCCCGGTGCATAGCGGCGCTGATGCGGGCCGACGGCTCGCGGGAGTACGTCGTCAGCGACGTGCGCAGGCGCCGCACGCTGACCCAGAACGCCTACTACTGGGCCATGCTCAACCGCCTGGCGGCGAAGCTGGGCATGGCCGGCTCAGAGGTGCACATGGGGATGCTGCGCGACTACGGGCCGTGCGAGGCGTTCGAGGTGGACGCCCGCGTGCCGCTCGGCGATTACTTCGAGCACTACGACGCGGGGCCTGAGCGCCTGGTCGGCGGCAGGCCCATGCGCCTGGTCAAGGTCTACAAGGGGTCGTCGAAGATGGATTCCTCGGAGTTCTCGCGGCTCGTCAACGGCATGAGGGACGAGTGCGAGGCCCAGGGGATAGACGTCATGACCCCGTCGGAGATAGCGGCCCTTCAATGGGCGGAAGGATGATTCATGAGCATCAACAGAGTGATGATTAGCGGCAACCTTACGCGCGACGCGGAGGTCCGCTCCACGCAGAGCGGCATGGCAATCCTGGGGTTCGGCGTCGCGGTCAACGACCGCCGCAAGAACCAGCATACCGGCGAATGGGAGGACTGGCCGAACTTCGTGGACTGCACCATGTTCGGTACCCGAGCCGAGAAGCTGCAGCCATACCTGACAAAGGGCACGAAGGTGGCCATCGAGGGCAAGCTTCGCTACAGCTCGTGGGAGCGCGACGGCCAGCGCCGCAGCAAGCTGGAGGTCGTCGTCGATGAGATCGAGTTCATGTCCAGCAGGCAGGGCGGCGCTGTGCAGCATCTGCACACCGGGCCGGCGCTCGACGCGGCCGAGCAGGTATACGACGAGGACATCCCGTTCTAAGGAGGTGAGCCATGGCGAGGGCGTTCACGTGGTTCGAGAAGTTCGGCGAGGTCATGGAGACCCTGCCGGACGAGAACCAGGCCGAGTTCGCGCTGGCGATTGTCCGCTACGGCTCGCTCGGCGAGGAGCCGGAGTTCAGCTCGCCGCTCATGGCCGCGCTGTTCACGGCGATACGCGAGGACGTGGACAACTCGCTGACCAAGAGGGCGAGCGCGGCGAAAGGCGGTCGACCGGCGAAGCAGGCGAAAACCAGCAAATCCGAAGCGTCAGAAACCGGTTCCGCCGAACCGGAAACCAAGCCGGAAACCAACGCGAAACCAAAACCGGAAACTGGTTTCGATGTTTCGGAAACCAACGCGAAGCCGGTTTCGGAAACTGGTTTCGAGAAACCGAAAACCCAATCCAATACAGTACAAGCCAATACAGTACAGGCCAGTACAAGCCAAACCAGAGAAAACCAAGCCAAACCAAACCAAGAGGACGCGTTCTTTCCGGAGGACGACCCGGAGGCCAACGCCTTCGCGGAGTTCGCCGCCGGATGCATCGACGCGTTCAACGCCGAGACCGGCTCGGACTACCGCTGGGGCGGCGGCGGCAAGCTGGCCCTCGACCTCCGGCGCATGTTCGATGCGGGCCGCACCGTGGACGACGCCCGGGCCGTCGTGCGCCGAAAGCGCGACGAATGGCGCGGCTCTAAGCGCATGGCGCAGCACATCCGGCCGGAGACGCTTTTTGGCGAGAAGTTCGAGGGCTACCTGAACGAGAAGGGGGCAGACCATGCAGACGCTGGCGTCTATGCTTCCGCGTTTTGAGCTTCCGCCCGCCGATGTGCGGGCGAAGGCCGACGCGAAGGCCCGCGAGATCGAGGCCGCGGAGCGGCGCTACGCCGCCGAGCGGCGAATCCGCCAGGCGGGAATCCCGGCCCGGTACCGTGGCGCGTCGATGGCCGACGCCTGCGAGCCGGTGCGCCGCTGGGCGGCGGATGTTGCCGCAGGGTCGACCGACAGCCTGATGCTCAAAGGCCCCAACGGCACCGGCAAGACCACCCAGGCGTGCGCCGCGCTCATGGCGCTGGCCGCGTCGATGCGCGGCGAGTTCGCCACGATAACGGGCATCCTCGGGGAGGTCAAGGCCACGTACTCCGGCCCCGGAAGCGAGCGGCAGGCCGTTGCGCGGTGGCGCAACGTGCCGCTGCTCGTGGTCGACGACCTGGGCAAGGAGAACGTCACGCCGTTCGCGCTGGCGATGATGTACGCCGTCATCGACGGCAGGTACCAGGCGATGCGGCCGACGGTGTACACCACCAACGACGATTCCGCCAGCCTGTTCGCCAAGCTGTCCGCCGCAGGCGACGAGGCCACGGCCAAGTCCATCGTCAGCCGCCTGGCGGACGCCCGGCAGGTGCGCATCGGCGGCGCGGACAGGAGGCTGCGATGACGGCGGACGATTTGCGCTACGCGGCCTGGAAGGCAGACGCCTGGGTGGTGTACATGCCGCCGAAGCTGGCAGACAGCGAGGCGGGCGTTCACGGCCACGTAGCGGCCGTGGAGCTGCCTCCCGTCCAGGGAGGGGCGAGGCCGTGAACCGCTACCAGGAGGCCATGATGGCCCTGCCGAGCATCGAGTCCGCCGTCTGCCCGTTCTGCGGCCGCCCGGCGTCGAACCGGCACCACATCGTGCCGAGGAGCCAGGGCGGCAAGGACGGTCCGACCGTGACGGTGTGCGGCTTCGGCAACGCGGCCGGGTGCCACGGGCTGCTGCACGCCCACGTGCTGCACCTGCGCCCCGACGGCGAGGGCTGGTGGGAGTGGCTGCGCACCGACGCGCCGTGCAAGCACGAGGCGGCGCTGGCGCTGCCGGGATGGCTCCCGGTGATGCGCCCATGAGGTCCGAGCTTCCCGGCCAGCTCGGGCTGTTTACCGACCCGGAGCCGGGCTTCTGCTCGCACGAGACGGACCGATACGGCACCAAGACCGAGTGCACGTGGTCCGGCAGGCCGGTATGGACCAACTGCCGCGAGGTCGGGCACTGCGTGTTCGGCGGCGGCGTGGATATCTCGATAGACGAGGAGGACGACGAATGACGCACCACAGCAGCCTGCGCTACGGCGGGGGCAGGGCGTTCTGCGACAACGGCAGCTGCGCGAAATCCGGCCCCGTGCGCGTCAGGTACTTCGACCCTGCCACGGGGGAGCCGCTGGCCGAGAGGCCGAAGGGCCGGCGCGGGAAGCGCCGCGACAAGCCGCTCTCGTTCGAGCCGGGCAGCGTGCCTCCGTGCGCCGTGGCGGTGACCGTGGACGGCACGGCCTACGAATCGATAGCCGAGGCGGCGAGGCGCGAGCACGTCAGCCCGCACACGCTCAGGATGGCCCGGAAGATGGGCTGGACGCGCATCGGCAAGCGCTGCGTGAGCTTCGGATAGCGCTCAGACGCTACGAGATGCCCCTGCAAGGCCCGAACCAGAGCAGGGCGGGAAACCTATGGGGGCGAAGCACGACGCGGCCTTAGACGGCGCGAGAGGGATTCAACGGCGCCGCACGCGGACTCCAAGGAGGCGTGCGCCGGGAGCCCGGACGCGGGCATGCAGGATGGCGGAGGGGCCGGGCCTGCGACCAGGGCAGCGGGCGGTGACGTTAGGCGAGCCGCCCGCGTAAGACCCAAGCAACATCGGGGGCGCGAAGGTCATTCGAGCCGTAAGTCAAGCGTTAGCGCCCCCGGCCAACCAGAGATTTAACAAACGGAGGTTTCAGCCATGAGGATGTACAAGTGCGACAGATGCGGCGAGCTGGTGTCGTCCAGCTGCAGGAGTTTCGTCCGCAAGCCATCGCGCGGCGTGTACCGCTTCGGAAAGAAGCAGCATCTTTGCCCCGACTGCGCCGATGATTTGCGCAGGTGGCTCAAGGCGCTCAAGTTCGCCGACACGGGGGCGCTTCGCGATGTCGTCGCCGAGATCGAGGACGCGGACGTTGACGGCACGGGCGATTGGGCCGAGCGAATCCGTAAGGCGGTGGGGCTGTGAGCTGCTACTTGCTGTGTAAGTGGACGTGCGATAGGTGCGGCAAAGTGTACCGCGATCCGTTCTTTGTTGGCTATCCCCGCGAGTTTTGGAAAGACGGCAAGAAGCGCGTCGGCGAAGTCTGCGAAAAGTGCCGCGACGAAGTGGACGATAGCAACGTGCGCCGCAGGAAGGAAGCGAAGAAATGAGCTGCGATTACTGCACGAGCGGCAAGAGCATGATGCGCGACAGCTGCTCCGACGTAAGCATCGGCAAGGTCGATGACGTTTACTGCATCTGCTACTCAGACGGTTATCGCGCTGGAGCCACGAACCCGATTCGGTTCTGCCCGATGTGCGGGGAGCGGTTCCCGGAGGTTGTCCGGGACAGCTTGGAGAGCATCAAGCAGGACATGACGCTGGACGTATGCACGTACGCGAAGAAGCGCGGCATCGGAGATGGAGCCAGAGCCGACGATAAGCGAGCCTCCTGTGAGCATTGCAAATGGTGGGACGATGACCGTCCCTGCGGTTCGCTTATGAGGGAGGACCTTGCAGACCGGCTCGACAAGCTGCTTGACAAGGAGGACAAGCGATGAGCTGTCGTTACTGCGAGAGCCACCGCGACATGAGGGGAGCGGCCGAAGGTCCCGGATGCAAGGTCGAGGAGATAAGCATCGAATGTCTTAGCTGCTTCAGCGGGGGCAGGCTGGACGGCTGCGAGTTTCGAATCAACGTGGAGTTGCCGGAAGGCTACGTGATGACGGTGCCGATTAACTATTGCCCCATGTGCGGGAGCCTGTTGGCCGAAAGGATTAACTATGAGCGATAGCTTCGAGAACATCATCGCCGATTCGCGATGCACGTCGTGTATCTACGCGTACAGGCGCGGAAACGGCCCGGTGAACTGCGTCACGTGCCACGGCTGCATGTTCGGCGACCCGGTGACGTGCCACGAGGAGATGCAACGCGACCTGGTTCGCAGGTGCGAGGACGTTGCATTCGGCATCAGATTCGAGCACGGAGACGGCGCAGGCGGCTCGGTCAACATCGGCGAGGTCGCGACCTTCCCAGGCGCGAAGGCCGACAAGGCTCAGGCGCTGAAGGTGCTGGAGGAAGCCGCCGAGGTGTTCGGCGCATGGCAGGAGTTCGACGATGGCGAAAAACCCGCCCTTTCGAGGTGGCGGGTTCTGGCCGAATGCGCCTACGTAATCCAGGCCACGTGCAACCTCCTTGCGGGGATGGGCGTGACCGACTTCGTGCCGTACGTGGACATGTGCCGGATACGCAACGAGGAGAGGGGCAGGTTCGATGGCTAGCAACGAGGAAAAGCAGGCGATTGCCAACGAGCTGCGCCGCGAAGCCGCGTATCGCTCTGGCGTTTCGATGGCTGAGTGGTGGTGCAGGTTGCAGGAGCTGGTGACGGGCGAGGTCGATTTCCCCGACCCGCAGGAGACGTTCCTGGCGCTGGCGGACCTGATCGAGCCTGGCGGTGATGCAGATGACGATTAAAGCCTGGAGACATCCCATCAAGTATCTACGGCTTGTGACCACGCCGACCTGCGAAACCTGCGGGCATTGTGTAAAAGGGGGTCTCTTTAGCGAAGATAAGTGCACGTGCGAGAAATACCTTGAGCACACCAACAGGCTCAACTGCACAGGATACGCGTTAGCAGATGTCAGCCTTGTTCGCGGCACGCGCTGGTGCGATTTCGAGCCGATTGAGGAGGATGCAGATGAGTAGCGACCAGGAACGCCGTGAGGTTGCGGCAAAGCTGCGCTATGTGGCGAACGACGACCTGGGCGGGCTTAGCCTGCAAAAGAATCTCGCGGCCATCACGAAGGCCGAAGATGGCAGCTGGCGCGGAGTGATGCGCAGGCTGGCCGACCTCATCGACTGTGAGACCTGCCACCTCGTCGAGGACGATGACGGGCGCACGGCCTGCTCCGAATGCGGGTGCACTGCGCTGTGCATGCTCGATGCGTCGTACTGCCCGGAATGCGGACGGAAGGTGGTTCGAGATGGCGATTAGCGACCAGGAGCGCCGTGAGGTTGCGGCAAAGCTGCGCAGTCTCGACGAGCATATTGACGGGGTTCCGCCCATGTGCTCACCGCAAGTGCACAATGCCATGGCGCTCAGCGCAATCCGCGCGGTCGTCGGCAAGGGAGACATATTCCATCTGCTCGCCGACTTCATTGACCGCCCTACAGGCATCGCAACGGAAGAATCTGACGGATACGGGAAATGCCACACCTGCGGGGCTAGCTTCATCGTCAGCGTACCGGCGGCGTTTCGCTGTGAAGAAGAGAGCGAAGCAAGCCATTGCCCGTTCTGCGGCACGCCGCTCGAATGGAGGTATGAGGATGACCGTTAAACCGAACTACTCATGGGACTGGGTCAACGGCATGCACATCGGCTACACGCCGGAGCGCATCAGGGTAGAGGGACGCGGCGGGGCAGTCGAGTACGTGCCTGATGCGGGGACGTGCCGCGTTGTCGCGAACGACGAAGGGTTCCTGACGTGCTCGAACTGCGGTCGCATTGCGGCAATCTTGAGCACAGCTAGCTATTGCCCGAACTGCGGAGCGAAGGTGGTGGATGAATGAACAACCGCGCAGAGGTAACCGCCGAGCTTTCCGAAAAGGTGCTCAAGAAGCTGAGGAAAGAGTTCTTGCTCGTGTCGAGCGAGGTATGGGTCGACGAGAGACACAGGGTCGATTTCATCGCATATGGCATCGGAAGCGCGTATACGAACGCAAGTGTTGAACGCGGCACGTTCTGCTTCGTAGAGGTTAAGTCGTGCATGGACGATTTTAAAAGCGGCCACGGGCTCACGTTCGAGGGCGACGAAAATTGGATGGTTTGCCCGAGAAGCCTCGCCGATGCGCTGTACGAAAAGCGGCAGCTTCCGAGACATTGCAAGGTGATTTGCCCGGATGCCGCAGGCAGGCTGCGCATCGCGTATGACTTGAGCGACAAGTGGCAAAGCTTCAGGAAACTCTCGACTGCCGCGCTCTTGCTTCAGATGGTGACGGATAGCGCCGAGTCATGGCGCACTACGAGGGAAGTTTTTTATGGGGAGGTCGAGGAATGAAGATCAAGCCTTGCCCATTCTGCGGCGGTAAAGCATGGGCGTATAGCGGAAGCACCTATCACTTCGAATCTGGTTTTGGGTGGATTTGCGCATGCAAAGCGTGCGATGCACAGGGCGAAATCGGGAAGACAAAAGCGGAAGCGATTAAGAACTGGAACAGAAGGGATGGCAAGGAATGACTTCATATATCAAACGGGTCGGCGAGGTGCGAAACAGCTGCGAAAAAGACGCGAAACGCAGCATCGCGAATCCGGCTATGCTCGATAGGAGCGGCGGCGCGTGCTCGTCTTGCGCGCACTTCCGTCTGGTCAGCCTCGACGGCGAAGGAGAGTGCATGCTGAGGCACCGTCCCACCGGAGGAGGCGACGCGGCGTGCGCGGCGGCAAGGGTGAGGGAAAAGGCGATGGGGGGCCTGGGATGCGCGTGCGGCGTCATGGTCGTGCTGTTCCCCGTGATGCTGATGGCGGCCGCCTGCGCATGGGCGGCGCGGCTCGCGCTGGGGGCGTTCGGCGCCCTGTGACGCGTGCGGGATGATTATAGGGCGCTTCCCCATGGCGCACCTCCTTCTGAGCGATCTCGGGCCTCGGCCCGGGGCCGCTTGGCGTTTATGGGGCCGTGACGGAACTGGGATGATGGATGCATTACGAAAGGAGGCGCCATTGGGCAAGGGAATGACCGTGGCCGAGATTCAGGAGCTCGTGCCGACGCTGGCGGTGACGGTTGAGCCGGTCGGCAGGTTGCAGGAGTACGCGGGCAACGCCAAGGAGCACACCGCCGAGCAGGTGGAGCAGATCAAGGCCAGCATGCGGCAGGTGGGCTTCTGCGACCCCATCGGGGTGTGGACCAACGCCGAGGGCAAGAGCGAGGTCGTGGAGGGCCACGGCCGGCTCATGGCGGCGCTTGAGCTTGGGTTGCGGAGCGTGCCGGTGATACACCTGGACGGGCTGAGCGACGAGCAGCGCCGCTTCTACGCGCTGGTGCACAACAAGCTCACGATGAACACGGGCTGGGACTTCGACAAGCTCAACTCCGAGATAGACTCCCTGGCCGATATCGACATGTGCGAGTTCGGCTTCGAGGACGGCTTCGACGCGATCCAGGACCTGCTCGAAGACGATTTCGTCTCCCTCAAGGAGGAGGCGGACGCCGAGTTCTACAACATCACGTTCACCTTCCCCGCCGAGACCAAGAGGGCCGTCAAGGCCTGGCTCGACGACGCCGGCAAGGAGCAGGCCGTAGCCATGATCGTGAAGGCGGCCCAGGCATGGGGATAGACTGCGGGAGCCAGGTGGTGCTCTGCGAGTACCCCATCAGGCTCGACACGTACGAAGGCTGCTCGCACGACTGCCGCTACTGCTTCGCCCGGATGAAGCGCGACATATCCAACGTCAAGCCGCTGCACTGCGCCGAGCAGGTCAGGCGCTTCGCCGCGGGGAACAGGACCTCCACCACCAGCTGGTGCGACTGGCGCATCCCGCTGCACTGGGGAGGGCTTTCCGACCCGTTCCAGCCGGCGGAGCTGGAGCACCGCTGCACGCTTGAGGTCCTACAGGTCCTCAAGGAGACGCAGCACCCCTTCATCGTCAGCACCAAGGGCCGCCTCGTCGCGGAGGAGCCGTACCTGTCGTTGCTCTCCGAGTGCGACGCCGTGGTCCAGATAAGCATGACCAGCCCGCTGCTCGACAAGCTTGAGGTCGGCGCGCCGACGTTCGCCGAGCGCATCGAGATGGCCGCCAGGCTCGCCCCGCGGGTCAAGCGCGTGATAGCCCGCGCGCAGCCGTACCTGCCGCAGTGCAAGGCCTCGCTGATGGAGGCGCTGCCCGAGATGAAGCGCGCCGGCATCCACGGCATCACCCTTGAGGGCATGAAGTTCAAGCGCCGCAAGCCGGGCCTGGTGAAGGTCGGCGGCGACTGGGCCTACCCCGAGGAGGAGCTTGAGCGCGACTACCTGGCCATACGCTCGCGCTGCCGCGAGCTGGGGCTGGCGTTCTGGTGCGCGGAGAACCGCCTGCGCAGCCTGGGCGATTCGACGGCGTGCTGCGGGTGCGGCGACCTGCCCGGATTCGAGGGCAACCGCTTCAACTGCGTGAGCATCGCCAACGGCTCGGGGGGGGGTCCGTCCGAGCTGATGCGGCGGCCGGGGACGGCGGGCTGCTTCAAGTCGCTGCACCAGGAGGCCGGCATCGGCGACGTGATAGCGCGGAGGAGCTTCGCCGAGCTTATGGCGGACGCGGCGGCCGCCTTATGATGTCGTGTGACGATTAGCTTCCGCTATCGACCTTTCAGAGCCTGGCCCCGCTTCGGCGGGGCCTTTCCCTTGCCCGTGACCGGTAGGGCATCATCTATGTCATGACGACTGACGGAAAACATAGGGGCCAGCCGACCCGATACAACGCCGAGATGCACGTGCCCTGGGCCGTGTCGCTTGCGCGGAGAGGCTGCTCATCTGCGGAGATAGCGGAGGCGTTCGGAATCTCGGAGCGGACCATCTACCGGTGGCAGAAGGCGCACCCGGAATTCTGTCACGCCCTCAAGGAATCGAAGAGCCAGGCGGACGAGGCCGTGGTGACGAGCCTCTACGCGAAGGCGTGCGGCAAGGCCAAGCGCACCACCGTCCGCAAGCGCGAGGTGCTGGACCCGAACAAGGGCAAGGTCACGCTCGTGGAGAAGGTTGAGGAGACCCTGGCGCCGGACACCACCGCCATGATCTACTGGCTCAAGAACCGCCAGCCCGAGCTGTGGCGCGACCGCCCGAGGCACGACGACGCCGACACGACCGTCCTGGCCGCCGCCAAGGAGCTGGTCGCCGGCGTGCAGAGCGCGATCGAGTAGCCCATGCTGACCAGGATGCAGCAGGAGTACCTGCAGAATTGCACGCACCGCTGGAACGTCAAGTGCGGCGCGACGGGCAGCGGCAAATCGTACGTGGACATAGCGGTGACCATCCCGCAGCGCATCATGGCGGCCAAGGGCGAGGGCCTGCTGGTGATGATAGGCAACACGCGCTCGACCCTGGAGCGCAACATCCTGGAGCCGATGCGCGCGCTCTACTCGGAGGAGGTCGTCGGCGGCATCCGCATGGACAACACCGCGAACATCTTCGGCAAGAAGGTCTACTGCCTGGGCGCTGACAAGTCCAACAGCGTCTCGAAGATTCAGGGCGCCACGTTCGAGTGGGTCTACGGCGACGAGGTGACCACGTGGGCCGAGCCGGTCTTCCAGATGCTCAAATCGCGCCTGCGCTGCCCCCACAGCCACTTCGACGGCACGTGCAACCCCGACAGCCCGAACCACTGGTTCAAGGCCTTCCTCGATTCCGAGGGGACCGACATCTACCGCCAGGACTACACCATCTGGGACGGCGCGCTGCTGCCCGAGGTGGTGGCGCAGCTTGAGGCCGACTACGCCGGCAGCGTGTACTACGACCGCTACATCAAGGGCCTGTGGACGCAGGCGGAGGGCCTGGTCTATCCCTGCTACGCCGAGGCGTTCGAGCCTCTGTGGGACGGCTCCGCGACGCGCTACGCGGTCTCGTGCGACTACGGCACGCAGAATGCCTTCGCGGCGCTGCTGTGGGCGTGCGACGGCCGCTCGTGGCACGTTGTCAAGGAGTACCGCTACTCGGGCCGCGACACCGGCCACCAGAAGACCGATGCCGACTACGTGGCGGACATGGTGGCGTTCCTCGGCGATTTGCCGCGTGACACCCCTTTCATAATCGACCCCAGCGCGACGAGCTTCCACGCGGCCATGCGCCGCGCCGGGCTGACGGTGCGCAAGGCGCGCAACGCCGTCGAGGACGGCATCCGCGAGACCGCCGCGTGCATGCAGGCCGGGACGGTCGAGATCGCGGACTGCCTGCCGGAGCTGGCGAAGGAGTTCGCGGGCTACGTGTGGGACGCGCGCAAGGGCGGCGACGCCCCGGTCAAGGAGGACGACCACCTCATGGACGCGCTGCGCTACGGCGTGGCCACGCTGAGGATGTGGAGGGGCCGCGAGGAGTATGTGAGCCCGTTCGAGAAGAGGAGACGATGACAGCCAGCACGATAATCACCTACGCCGAGCTGCTGGCCGACGGAGGCACGCCCGGCTGGGTCGACGAGGCCGTGGAGCGGCACCGGCGCAGCGAGATGTACCGCAACGCGGTCAGCGCCGACAACTACTTCCGCCAACGCAACGAGACCATCGCGGCGTTCACGAAGATGCTGTTCACGGCGCAGGGCGTCGAGGTGCGCGACTTCACGGCGAGCAGCCTGCGCATGGCGAGCAACTTCTTCCGCCGCCTGAACGTCCAGCGGTGCATGTACAGCCTGGGCAAGGGCGTGTCGTTCGTCGACGTCGGCGAGGGCGGCGAGGACGTCACGAAGGCCAAGCTGGGGCCGCGCTTCGACGACGACGTGAAGCAGATAGGCATCAACGCCTTGATTCACGGCATCAGCTTCCCGTTCTGGAACCTGGACCACATCGACGTGTTCACGGCGGCGGAGTTCGCCCCCATCTGGGACGAGCAGACCGGCGCGCTGATGGCGGGCATCCGGTTCTGGCGCCTGGACCAGTACCACCCGCTCAACGCCGTGCTGTACGAGCAGGACGGCTACACGGTGTACAAGGCCGGCGGCGCGGACGGCTCGGACATGGCGCTGGTCGAGCCGAAGCGCGCCTACAAGGTGACCTACGCCGAGGTGCCGGCGGACGGCCTGAAGCTGGCCGTGGACGCCGAGAACTACAGCCGCCTGCCCATCGTGCCCATCTGGGGCAGCGACGCGCACCAGAGCACGCTGGTGGGCCTGCGCGAGAGCATCGACGCGTACGACCTCATCAAGAGCGGCCTGGCGAACGACGTGCAGGACTGCGCCGAGATTTACTGGATTGTCGAGAACGCGGGCGGCATGACCGACGCCGACCTGCAACGCTACATCGACCGCCTGAAGCTGACGCACGTGGCGTCCGCCAACACCGAGGACGGCGGAAACATAAAGCCCTACGTGCAGGAGGTGCCGTACGCGGCGCGCAAGGAGGTCCTGGCCACCATCAAGGCCGACATGTACGAGGACTTCGGCGCGCTGGACGTGCACACCGTCGCCGCAGGGGCCACGAACGACCACATAGACGCGGCCTACCAGCCGATGGACGAGGAGGCCGACGAGTTCGAGCGCCACATCCGCGAGGGCATCATGGACCTGCTGGCGCTCCAGGGCATCGTCGACACTCCCGTGTTCACCCGCAACCGCGTGAGCAACCTCAAGGAGCAGGTCGAGGTCGTCATGGCCGAGGCAGCGTACCTCGACGACGAGACCGTGCTGCGCAAGCTGCCGAACATCACGCCCGACGAGGTGGCGGAAATCCTGCGCCGGAAGGACGCCGAGGCCGCCGAGAGGATGGCCGCGCTTCCGCCGGCGCTGCGGCAGAACGCCGTCGGGGACGGCGAAGAGGCCGGGGAAGAAGCCGGGGAAGAGTAGCGCATGGGCGACTACGGGCACGATTACGCCGACGGCCAGCTCGCGGCCTTCGAGGCCGAGGTCGCGGACGTCTACGGGCAGGCCGAGCAGCAGGCGCGCAAGGACCTCGACGCGTTCCTGGAGGAGTTCCGCGAGCGCGACGACGAGAAGCGCGCGGAGCTTGAGGCCGGGCAGATAAGCGAACGCGCGTACGCCGACTGGCGCAGGGGCATGATGATGACCGGGCGCCGCTACCAGCAGGTGCTCGACCAGGTTGCCGAGGCGTATTCCAACGCCAACGAGGTGGCCGTGGCGGCGCTGAACGGCAGGCTGCCCGACGTGTACGCCGAGAACGCCAACTACGGCGGCTGGCAGGTGTGCGAGGCGTCGGGGCTGGACGTTTCGTTCTCGCTCATGGACGCCTCCACCGCCCAGCACATGCTGACGGCGGGCGAGGCGCTGATAGCGCCCCCGGCGCTGAACGTCGCCAAGGACCTGGCGTGGAACCGCAAGCTGCTGGCCTCGCAGCTGACGCAGGGCGTCCTGCTGGGCGAGTCCATCCCCAAGCTTGCGAAGCGCGTGCAGCGCGTCACCGGGAGCAACTATGCGGCGGCGGTGCGCACGGCCCGCACGGCGGTCACCGGAGCGGAGAACGCGGGCCGCGTGCGCAGCTACGGCATGGCCCGAGCCATGGGCATCAAGCTGCAGAAGGAGTGGATGGCCACGCTCGACGGCAGGACGCGCCACACGCACCGCAAGCTCGACAAGGCCAAGGCGCCCGACCCCGGGACGTTCGCGAACGGCTGCCGCTTCCCCGGCGACCCGCAGGGGCCGTACTCGGAGATTTGCAACTGCCGCTGCACGCTGGTCGCTGCCATCGACGGCATAGACCAGGACGGCGCCGAGCGGTGGAGCAGGCTCCCGCCGGGCATGACGTACGAGGAATGGAAGGCGGGCGGAAGCGGCAGGAAGGCCGCGGAGACGTTGCAGGCGTCCATCTCGGGAGGCCAGGCGCTGAGCGCGAGCGCGGTGCGCTCGGTCGTCGGCAAGGCGGTCTCATTGGGCCCGTCGGCGGGCAAGACCGCATCGAGCTATATCCGCCTGCAAGGCATGGGCAAGAGGGGCGCGAAGCTGTTCGAGAAGGCCGTCTCGTACGTGCCCACGGCGATGCTGGAGACCGTCAAGCGCGGCAACGTCGAAGCCGTGCGCGACATGTCGCTCGACCGCTCCGAGTTCGACCCGGAGGCGAACACGCTGCGGATAGGCCGGGGCGCAGACGAGCTGACCGTCGTGCACGAGCTGATGCACGCGGTCGAGGAGCACGACCCGGGATTCCTCGATGCCGAGCGCGAGTATTTCGAGAAGTGCACGAAAGGGAAGAAGCTCGTCCAGCTGCGTAAGCTGATGGGAGACGCATCGTACGGAATCGATGAGATGGCGTTCGATGTTGGCCCCTTGTGTTTGACCCCGTATGCCTTCAAAGACTATGGAGGAGATGGCTACGAACTCATGAGCATGGGCGTCGAGCTGCTATATCGTTCACCATCTGCATATTTGCGCGATATCGAAATGTTAAAATGGGTGTTGTCGATGATGGGGAGGTTCGGGCAGAGATGAAAGACCACGCGGTATACGAGATAGCGGGCCAGAATCGGCGCTTCACAGCGCGCCTTTTCGATTGCTCCGACGAATCATGCAAGTTGACGCCTGACGAAATCGAGGTCGAGGACGTGGTCAGCGAAGGCTTCTGCAAACCGAAATACAGCGGGAAGGTCGGACGAACGATGGACTTGTTCAAAGCCGCCGAGGAAATCCTTGCCGAGCATTACGGCTACGCGAAGATGGTTGAGGCGAACTATTCGTGGGAGCCGAACCGAATCAGATATTGAGGAGCTGCCGTGTCGAAGGACGACTACCACGTCATCGTATACCAGGTGCTTTCGTACCTGTACGCGTGCCTGAAGGCCGGAGACGACCCGAAGGACAAGGAGCTGGCCGCGATCGCGCTCAAGGCCGAGCTGAACGAGCGGTACTGGAACTATATCCTGAAAAGCCTCGTGGACTACGGGCTGGTGCAAGGCTGCACGGTCGTCGAGGCCGACAACTCCTTCCCGCGCGTCTTGGGAATGGAGCACGCCGCCATCACCCCGACCGGCATCGAATACCTGACCGACAACGCCTTCATAGCAAAGGCGAAGCGGTTCCTCAAAGACGCCAAGGACATAATGCCGTTCATCTAGCAACCCAGGCCCCGCTCCGGCGGGGCTTTTTCATGCCCAGAAACCGACGCGTGACGCATAGCTCATCATTGCAGCCATGAAGGAAACCATCTGCTGCATATCGTGCTCCATGGCGGCCGTTCGAATCGGTTGCGGCTTTGCCGGCACCGAAGCCTTGTACTGCACCATAACCGGGCAAGAGGTCACGCGCGGTGACGGCTGCACGTTCGGCGCGCCTGGAAATCCCGGCATCGCCTCATACGGCTACCAGGTCGATATCGGCGCGAATGCGGCTGTAAACGGATACGGTTGGTGATCACATGAGCGAGGCGTTGGAGCAGCGCGCGGTCGTGGAGTACTGCGACCTGAAGAAGATACCCGTGTTCCACATCCCGAACGGCGGCTACCGCAACAAGGCAGAGGCGGCGCACCTCAAGGCGCAGGGCGTCAGGCCGGGCGTGCCGGACCTTTGCGTGCCGGTGGCCAGGCACGGCTACCACGGGCTGTTCATCGAGATGAAGGCGAAGAAGAACGGGCGCGTGTCGGCGTATCAGCAGAGGTGGCTGGCACTGCTGCGCGAGAACGGCTACTGCGCGTACGTGTGCAACGGCGCGGACGCGGCAATCAGGCTGCTGGACCGGTACATGAAGGGAGCGGAATCATGAGAGGCAAGACCGGCGGCGCACGCTACATGAACAGCCAGAAGACGTTCATGGAGGACGAGAGCGGCACGTTCGAGACGACGAACCTCACGAGCGCCGACATAAGCGGCATCCTCGAAGTCCGAGAGGACAACCGCGAGCAGTTCAAGCATGCGCTCTGGAAGGCGCTCGCCAGGGGGCTTGAGGAGTGCGGCCTGGTCGCGGAAGGCTACGCCAAGCGGCTGTGCCCGGTCGACACCGGGCGCCTGCGCAACAGCATCACGCATGTGACCAACTACGGCGCGAAGAAGGTATACATCGGGACGAACGTCGAATATGCAGAGTACGTCGAAAAGGGGACGAGCAGGCAGAAGAAGCAGCCGTTCCTCGAACCGGCGGCGAAGAACCACGGCCGCCAGTACCGGGCGATCATAGAGAACGAGCTGAGAAACGGCTGAGGCGAGGCCCCGCGCAGGCGGGGCCTTTTCGCGTCCCGGGGCTGTTCGTCGGGCTGTGACGCGGGGCGGATGATGGAAAACGGCCCCGGCGAGGCAAGGCCGGGAAGGCAGCAGGCGCGAAGCACCGCGCCGAATCCAAGGAAACGGAGCGAAACATGGCGTTGACCAGGAAGTTCCTCAAGGCTATGGGCATCGAGGACGAGAAGGCAGAGGAAATCATCTCGGCGCACGTCGAGACCGTGAACGGCCTCAAGGGCGAGCGCGACGACCTGCAGGAGCAGCTGGAGGCTGCCAAGCAGGCGCCAAAGCCCAAGGCCAAGCAGGCCGACCCGAAGCCCAACGAACCGGGCGAGAACCCCTACAAGGAGCAGCTGGAGGCCGAGAAGAAGGCCTTCGAGGATTACAAGGCGCAGGTCGAGGCGGAGAAGGCCGAGGAGCAGAAGCGCGGGCTCTACCGCGAGCTGCTGGCCGAGGCCGGCGTCGACCAGAAGCGCATCGACTCCGTGCTCAAGGTGTCCGACCTCTCCAAGGTAACGGTGAAGGACGGGGCCATCGAGGGGGCCGAGGACCTGGTGAACGGTATCAAGAGCGACTGGGCCGATTTCATCCCGGTCACCGAGACGAAGGGCGCGAGCGTGGCGAAGCCCCCGGCGGGCGGCGGCGGCAAGGCCGCCCCGAAGACGCTGCGCGACGCGCTGCACGAGAGATACGAGCAGAAAGGCTAGCCCATGGCTATCACCCTCGAAGAGGCAAAGGTCGGCATGGCCGACCACGTAGACCAGCAGGTCATCGACACGTTCCAGCGTTCGTCCCTGCTGCTCGACCGCATGACGTTCGACAACGCCATCTCCCCCGGCACCGGCGGCTCCACGCTGGCGTACGGCTACACCCAGCTCAAGACCCCGGCGACCGCCGGCGTCCGCGCCATCAACTCCGAGTACAAGGCGAACGAGGCGAAGCGCGAGAAGAAGACCGCGAACGCCGTCATCATGGGCGGCTCGTTCCAGGTCGACCGCGTGCTGCAGAACACCTCCGGCGCCGTCGACGAGCTGGCCTTCCAGCTTGATCAGAAGGTCAAGGCGACCTCCAACGAGTTCCACTACCTCGCCATCAACGGCAAGGCGGCCGGAACCGCCGCAACCGGCAAGCCCGACGGCACGTTCGACGGCCTGGCGAAGCTGCTCAGCGGCACCTCGAACGAGCTGGAGTCCTCCGTCGACGTCTCCGACGCAGACAAGATGTCGGCCAACGCCCAGGCGTTCCTGGACGAGATCGACAACCTGCTGTCGTTCGTCGACGGCGCCAACATCCTGATGATGAACGGCAAGATGCTGACGAAGTTCCGCGGTATCGCCCGCCGCGCCGGCTACTACGAGCGCACCAAGGACGACGCCGGCCGCTACATCGAGACGTACAACGGCGTGCCCATCGTCGACCTGGGCAAGTACTTCAACGGCACGACCTCCGTCGACGCCATCGCCGACGTCGCGGCCGCATCCGGCAAGTTCGGCACGTCCGACATCTACGCCGCGTCCCTGGGCCTCGACGGCTTCCACGGCATCAGCCCCGTGGGAACCGGCCTCATCCAGTCCTTCATGCCCGACCTCGCGCAGCCCGGCGCGGTCAAGTCCGGCGAGGTCGAGCTGGTGGCCGGCGTCGTGCTCAAGAACACCCTCAAGGCCGGCGTGCTCAAGGGCATCGCCACCGCCCCGAAGCTGGCCTAGCCATGCTGGAGGCCGTTCTGCGGGCGCTCAACAACTGGTTCGAGTGCGACGGGCTGCGCGGCGAGTTCCGCATCGAGGGCGGGGCCATCGCGCTGCCCGAGGGCTTCCTGATGGACGGCCAGCGATTCCGCATCGTCGGGAGCGTGTTCAACGACGGCCTGCACACGTGGCCCGCGACCGACCTGGCCGACGAGGAGTTCGACGGCCAGGTGTGGGCGCTGGCGGTGCCGAAGGCGGTCGTGGAGCTGTCCGAGGACGTGGCCGCGTGGGAGCAGGCGAACGGCGAGGCCGCGCGCAGCCCCATGCAGTCCGAGAGCTTCGGCGGCTACTCGTACAGCAAGGGCGGCTCCTCGTCCGCTTGCCCGTCGTGGCGAGAGGCGTTCCGGAGCGAGCTGGGGAGGTGGCGCAGGCTATGAGGCTGTACGAGGGCATGGCGGAGCCGTGCCGCCTGCTGCGCCGCTCCGAGGCCGCCGACGGCGAGGGAGGCTTGGCGGTCGAGTACGCGGCGGCGGAGGAGTTCGCCGCCGCCATCGTCAAGGACTCCTCCGCCGAAGGCGCTCGGGCCGAGAAGCGCGGCGAGGAGGCCTCGTGGACGGTGACGGGGACGCTGCCGCTGGCGTACGGCGACGTCATCGAGCGCGCCGACGGCTCGCGCCTGCGCGTCGTGAGCGGGCAGGTGTCCGCGCCGGCCATCGCGTCGTTCGGGTTCCGCCAGTGCAAGGCGGTGTCGTTCGATGGCTAGCAAGGCGGCGGCGTTCCACGCGTGGGCCTCCGGGTTCGGCATCCCGGCGTATCCGGCGGCATCCGTGCCCCAGGAAGCGCGGATGCCGTACCTGACGTACTCGTTCGGGTCGGCGGCCTGGGGCGATGAGCCCTTCGCGGCCGAGGCCGACCTGTGGTATCCGGCCGAATCGGGCGAGGCCGCGCCCAACGCCAAGGCCGAGGAGATAGGCGCGGCGCTGGGAGACTGCGGCAGCGTGCTGCGCTGCGACGGCGGGGCCATGCGCGTGCTGCGCGGCTCGCCGTTCTGGCAGGCGCTCCGCGACGAGGACCCGGCCGTGCTGCGGCGGTTCGTCAACCTGGATATCGAGTTCTACACCAACGACTAGAAAGGGGTCCCGTGAGCGGATTCAACAAGATCACGGCAGACGCGTTCGAGAAGCTGCAGTTCGGCGCGGGCATCGTCTGCAAGACGTTCGACCCGGCGAAGCCTGCGGCGGTCGCGGACGAGAACATCCTGTTCGCCACGTCCGGCGGCATCAAGTTCGAGGCCAAGCCGACCTACACCGACTACGGCGAGGACATCGACAACTGCCCGAAGAACATGAAGGAGCTGAAGCGCCTCGACAACTGGGAGGCGACGCTCTCCGGCACCGCGCTGACCATCGACACGGCCTCCGCCACGCAGGTGACGGGAGCCGCCGACGCCTCCGGGAACAAGGTCGCGCCGCGCAACGACGTGAAGCTGACCGACTTCTCCGACGTGTGGTGGGTCGGCAACTACGGCGAGGACGGCTGCGCGGCCGCCCACCTCATCAACGCGCTGTCAACCGACGGCTTCAGCCTGCAGACCGGCGACAAGGCGAAGGGCCAGTTCCCGTTCGCGTTCACCGGCCACTACAGCATCGACAGCCAGGACACGCCGCCGTTCGAGCTGTACATCGTGAAGACCTCGACCGCTGTGGCCCATGCGGCCGATGAGGGCTCCGCGTCCGACGAGGAGGCGGTGGCCTGATGCGCATCGACGAGCTGAGCGCCGACGAGTTCATGTCGGCCATGGCCTCGCTCGGCGAGGCGATCGAGGGGCTGGCCAAGAGCGACCTCGCGGAGACGTTCAAGGACGACGTGAAGGCGTTCCGCGCCGGAGACCGGTCGAACGCCGAGGGCTGGGCGGTCGACATGCTGGCCAAATACATCCCGGCGCTGCTCAAGGGCAACGTCGGAGACCTGTACGCAATCCTTGCGGCGTGCGACGGGCAGACCGTCGAGGAGTACAAGGCCTGCTTCACCCCGAAGAAGCTCATGGCCGACGTCGCGGCGCTCAAGGCCGCGCTCGGCGAGGGCGGAGCCTTGAAGGAGCTGGCGGCGCCTTTTTTCGGCTAGCCGCCGATAAGGGAGGGCCGCTCTGGCTCTACCTGGGCGAGTACAGCGGCCCGCGCCGCCTCCGCCCGTTCATGGCGTATGCGGTCGCGCGCTACAGGCGCGACTCCGACGAGGCCGCGTACCGGACGTACGTGACCGAGGGGATTCGGGGGCTGCTGGGCGGCGGAGAGCTGCCGAGCTGGGCGGAGCTCGTCCGCCCGAGCAGGCCCGCCGAGCGCCTGACGGGGCGGCAGCTGGCGGACAGCGTGCTGGAGCGGTTGGCGAAGCTTGGAGGTGATGGAGATTAACCTGCTGGACCTCATGGTCAAGGTCGGAATCGAAGACAAGGCGACGAGCGGCGTCGAGAAGGTGGCGTCGAAGGTCAAGGGCGCGTTCGGGGCAATCGGCAAGACCGCTGCGGCCGGCGTCGCGGCGGCGGCCACGGCGGTCGGCGCGCTCGGCAGCCAGGCGCTCGGCATGTACGCGAGCTACGAGCAGAACGTCGGCGGCGTCCAGAAGCTCTTCGGCAACATGGGCAAGTCCCTCGAAGAGTACGCCTCCCTGACCGGGCAGTCCACCGACGAATGCGCCGGTAAGTGGCAGCAGCTGGAGCAGGCCCAGACGACGGTGCTGTCGAACGCGGGCAACGCCTGGCAGACGGCCGGCATGAGCGCGAACCAGTACATGGAGCAGGTCACCGGCTTCTCCGCCGCGTTGATAACGTCGCTCGGCAACGACACGAACGCCGCAGCCGGCTACGCCAACATGGCGATGGTCGACATGAGCGACAACGCGAACACCTTCGGCACGGACATGCAGTCCCTGCAATGGGCCTACCAGGGCTTCGCGAAGCAGAACTACACGATGCTGGACAACCTCAAGCTCGGCTACGGCGGCACCAAGGAGGAGATGGAGCGCCTCATCTCCGACGCCAACCGCGTCAAGGAGGCCAACGGCGAGATGGCCGACCTGTCCATCGACTCGTTCGCCGACGTGACCGAGGCCATCCACATCATCCAGGAGCAGATGAACATCTCCGGGACCACGGCGCGCGAGGCTGCGACCACTATCGAGGGCAGCGTGAACTCGATGAAGGCGGCGTGGGAGAACTGGCTGACCGGACTGGGCGACGACTCCGCCGACATACAGCAGCTGACCGAGAACCTGGTGGGGAGCTTCGAGACGGCGGCGGGCAACGTGGTGCCGCGCATGGCGGTCATCATCGGCACGCTGATAGGCCAGGTTCCCGGGCTGGTCTCGCAGCTGGGGCCGGTTGCGGCGCAGGCCGTCGGCGATATCTTCGCGGAGGCGCTGAGGGGCATCTACGACGCCCTGCCGTCCGAGGCGCAGCAGAAGGTCGACGAGATAGCGTTGCAGTTCAAGGGCAGCGGCCTGGCGGAGTCGCTGTCGGGGTTCCTGGGGACGATAGCGGACTTCGGCGCGCGGGCTGCCGACGGCATAGGCCAGCTGGCATCGAAGTTCGACGCGTTCAGCTACATGGAGGGCCAGGCGGCCATACTCGACACGGTGGGCGCGTTCTTGGAGAGCATCGCCGACACGGCCAGCGAATACCTGGCGCCGGCGCTTGAGTTCCTCGGAGACCGCTTCGAGGAGCTGCACGTGGCGATAGGCGAGGCCCAGGTGTGGCTGGAGCCCATAGCGTCGTTCCTGGGCGAGGTGTTCGTGACCGTCCTCGTTGCGCTGGCCGATTCGGTATCGGCCGTCGTGGCCGTCGTCACGGGCCTCATCGAGGCGATAACGGCCGTGGTCGAGTTCTTCATGGCCGCCCCCGCGAGCATCGAGGCGTTCGTGGCATCGGTCGCCGGGTTCATCGGGCAGCTGCCCGGAATCGTGGGCGGCTTCCTGGCCTCGGTCATCGGTGCGGTCGCCGGATGGGTAGGCTCGATGGTCTCAGGCGCCGCTTCGGCGGGCTCGGGCTTCATCTCGTCAGTGGCGGGCTTCTTCTCGCAGCTGCCTGGCAACGTGGCCGGGTTCCTGTCTTCCGTTATCGGGGCCGTAGCGGGATGGGCTGGACAGATGGCCTCCCAGGCGGCGCAGGCCGCGTCGAACTTCGGCTCAAGCCTCATCGACGGCCTCTACGGCATCGTGGGCTCGGCGATGAGCGCCGGCCAGGCCATCGTCCAGGGCGTCATCGACGGCATCACCGGGATGATAGGCGCCGCAGGCGAGGCCATCGGCAGCGTCGTGGACACGATCGCGAGCTACCTGCCCCATTCGCCGGCTAAGCGCGGGCCGTTCAGCGGCAAGGGCTGGACCCCGTACAGCGGCAGGGCCATCGTGCAAGGCTTGGCGGAGGGCATCGAGGCTGCCGGCGACACCCCGACCGAGGCGATGGCCGGGGTCATGGGCCGCGTGCGCTCGGCAATCGGCGAAGGCGGCGCGAGCTTCGGGGGCTCCGTCTCGGTCGGCGCGTCCGGCGGGTCTGTCATCGCGTGGCTTGCGGCCAACCTGCCGGCAATCATCGCGGAGTACACGCCCGTCATGGGCGAGAGGGACTTCGGCCGCAAGGTGCGAAAGGCGGTGGCGTATGCGTAGCGACATCGCGTACGTCTCCGGCGTCGGAGGCGATGCATACAGCCTGAACGACGGCATCTACGTCGGCAGGCCGAGCGACCTCTTCAGCCGCGAGTGGTCGTACTCCGTCGGCTACGCGTCGGTCTCGTCCGTGACGAGGAAGGCGCGAACGGCGAAGCTCAAGGCATTCTTCGCCGACGTCGCGAAGGCCGATGCGTTTCGCCGGGCATGCGACCGCGACGTGGCCAGAGGCGTTGCCGGCACGCTGAGCGTCGACGGATGGTCGCAGCGGTGCATGGTGATGGAGTCGGCGGCCGACAAGGTCTCCGAAGGCTTCTTCACCGCCGAGCTGACCGTGGTGCTGCTCGACGGCGTGTGGCGCAAGGGCCACACGGTTCCGTTCGAGCTGCTCACCGCGACGGCGGGAGGCGGCGAGTTCCTGGACCTGCCGCACGACCTGCCGTACGACCTCGGCGTCCCGTCTGCAAGGAAATACGTCGACATAGCTGGGTGGGGCGCGGCTCCGCTGCGGTTCACCGTCTACGGGCCGTGCGTCAACCCGGCAATTCGCATCGACGGAAACTGGTTCCGCGTCGACGTGACCGTCCCCGACGGCGGGTACATGGTGGTCGACCCTCTGGCAACGCCGCGCTCGGTGACCGTCGTCGGGCCTGACGGCTCTGTCACGGACGCGTTTCCCAAGGCGCGGCGAGGGGACGGGCTGGGCGGCGGCGAGTACGTCTTCCAGCCGGTGCGGCCCGGCACCCACGAGGTCGAGTGGGACCGCTCGTTCGGGTTCGACCTCACATGGTACGAGGAGGAGGGGGAGCCGCCATGGTCCTAGTCGTCTACGACGCGAAGCTCGGCAACGTCCGCGAGCTGCAAGACTTCGAGCTCGACCTGGCGTTCGGCAGCGACGAGAACTCGTTCGAGCTGGCCTGCGCCCCGAATCTCGCGCCGGAAGCCGGCCAGCACGTGTTCGTCGACGGCACGGAATACGGCGGGATCGTGGACGAGGTGGGCTACGACGCGGGCCGCGAGGCGTCGGGCACCGTCACGTGCAAGGGCCGCACCTGGCACGGCGTCCTGGCGGGCAAGCGCCTGCTGCCGAACTCCGGCAGCGGCTACCTGTCCGTGAGCGGCAAAGCGGGCGCCGTCCTGGCCTCGCTCATCTCCCGCATGGGGCTGTCCGGGCTGTTCTCCGCCGCTTCCGACGGCGCGGCGGTCAGCTACACCTTCGAGCGCTTCTGCGACGGCTACGACGGCCTCAAGTCCATGGCGAAGGCCAACGGCCGCAAGCTGTCGATGCGCCGCAAGGGGAGCAAGGTGGAGCTGTCCATGCCTCCGGCGGTCGACTATGCGAACAAGGTGGACAGCGACCTGCTGGACTTCGCGCTTACAAGCGTCCACCGCTGCGTGAACCACCTGGTCTGCGTCGGCACGGGCGAGCTGGAAAACCGCGCGGTCATCCACTTTTTCGCAGACGAGGCGGGCAACGTAGGCCACACGCAGACGCTGTTCGGCGTGGACGAGATAGCGGCGCTCTACGACTACAGCAATGCCGACGAGGAGAAGCTGGAGGAGGAGGGCCGCAAGAAGCTCAAGGAGTACCAGACGCGCGGCAGCGTCGAGGTCGACGTCCACGAGGACATAGACGTGGACGTGGGCGACGTGGTCTCGGCGCGCGACAACGCGCACGGGCGCACGGTGTCGGCGACCGTGGCCAAGAAGCTCGTCAAGGTCTCGCGCGGCACGGCCACGTACAGCTACGAGGTCGGCTCCGACACCACGACCAAGACCAGCAGCAGCGGCAAGGCGGAGGGCGGAGGAGGCCACGCGTACCTGGCCGGCAAGGGCCTGACGCTTTCCAACTACACCTTCAGCGCGGAAGTCGATTCCGAGGCTTTGGCGGCGGTGGAGGCCAAGGCCGAAAAGGCCGCGACCGACGCTTCGAGCTCCTTGCAGACCTGGGCGCAGGCGGGCATCGCGATGGGCGGGGTCTCCACGCTCGCGGAGGGCGCGAAGGCCACCGCGTCGCTTTCCGGCGAGGGCCTGAAGAAGACGCTCTCGCTGGGCATCCCGCGCGGCGCCACGGGCATGCGAGGCCCGAAGGGCGAGACCGGCGCCACGGGCGAGCGAGGCCCGCAGGGCTTGCAGGGCGAGAAGGGAGAGCGCGGCCCGCAAGGCGAAATCGGCCCCAAGGGCGCGACGGGCGCGACGGGTCCGCAAGGCCCGAAGGGGGATGCCGGCGAGCAAGGCCCGCAGGGCATCCAGGGGAAGCAGGGGCCGCAAGGCGTCAAGGGCGAGCAGGGAGAGCGCGGCCCGCAGGGCCTGCAAGGCGTCCAAGGCCCCAAGGGCGACACCGGCGACGGCTTTTCCATCTCGAAGGTGTACGCCAGCTACGAGGCGATGCAGGCGGGGTGGAAGGCCGATGGCGTGAAGGTCGGCGGCTTCGCCGTCATCGGCTCGGACGTGGAGGACCCGCACAACGCCGAGCTCTACGTCAAGGGCGCGAGCGGCTACTCGCTCATCGCCGACATGAGCGGCGCCACGGGCGTCAAGGGCGAGCAGGGCCCCATCGGCCCGCAAGGCCCAATCGGCGCCACGGGCGCGGCGGGAGCAGCGGGGCCGCAGGGCCCGAAGGGCGCCGCAGGAGCCACGGGGCCGCAAGGCCCGCAAGGCCCGCAAGGCCCAGCGGGAGCCACGGGCGCGAAGGGTGCCACTGGGGCCAATGGCCCGCAAGGCGTCAAGGGCGAGCAGGGAGAGCGCGGCCCGCAGGGCATCCAAGGGCCGAAGGGCGAGAAGGGCGAGCGAGGCGATTCGGGCGTGACCGCGCCGTTGTCCGGCTTCTTCTCGCTCACTGTGGACGCCGACGGCAACCTGTGGGCGCACGCCGCCGACGGGGCATCCGCGCCGCCGTTCTCCTACGACGAGACCACTGGCGAGCTGTATTACGAGATAGGTGAGTGACATGGCGAGATTCCTTGTAGGCAACATCAAGGGGCCGAAGGGAGACAAGGGCGCGACCGGCCCGCAGGGCGCCACTGGCGCGCGCGGGGCCACGGGAGCCACGGGCCCGCAGGGGCCGAAGGGCGAGACCGGGGCCACGGGGCCGCAGGGCCCGACGGGAAAGCAGGGGCCGACAGGCCCCACGGGCCCCGCGGGCTCGCAGGGTCCGCAGGGCATCCAGGGGCCGAAAGGCGATACCGGGCCGCAAGGCCCGCGGGGCGCCCAGGGGCCGAGCGGAGGCAGCATAGCCGACACGAGAAACGCGAACAGCGCGCCGTCGTGGTACATGAGCGGCCACGCCAAGTCCATATGCGCGGAGTTCAAGACCGCGAGCGCGATCGGGCTGTCCGGCGACACGTTTGCCGTGCTCGTGACCCTGACCCCATGGCACGACGAAACCGGAGGGCTGCCGAAGCAGGTGGCGGTGGTCGGGGCGGACATCTACTGGCGCCGCGGCACGTCCGACTCCGCATGGGGCGGATGGCAGCACATCCTCGACACCGCCGACCCGAACACGACGTGGCTCATGGCCCATCGGGTCGGCGAGTATGTGGAGACCGACGGCTCGTTCAACCCGAACAGCGTCGGCGGCACGTGGAAGCAGGTGCCGAGCGTAGGCCCGCACACGTGGCTGAGGACGAAGTAAGGAGAGGATATGGCAAAGACCGACAACATCACGCGGTACACGTGCGACCGCTGCGGCGAGATCGCGTACCTCCAGCAAGGCGCGGCGGCTGCCGGCGACTGGCGCGAGGTCGAGCGGTTCGACCAGTACGGCAGCAAGGCGAGCCGCCTGCTCTGCAAGGGCTGCACCGACGAGTACAAGAAGCTCGCGGCGCAGCACGATGCGGCGTTCCAGCAGTTCATGAGCAACACGAAGGAGCAGTAAATGGCATTTGAGATCGTGGACGGCATGACCGGCACCAAGCACATCAGCTCCGACGACCTGGCCGCGCTCAACACCGCGACGGTCGGCAAGGCCAATTGCGTGCTCAAGTACGGCAACGACTTCGCGTTGACGATGGCCAGCGCGAACAGCGCGACCCTCGGGACCGGCGTCGGCATGGTCGGCGGCAAGAGGTTCTGGAACCAGGCGGCCACAAGCCTCACCGTCCAATCGGGCACGCAGGGCCAGAAGCGCAACGACCTGGTGGTCGCGCGCTACGCAAAGACCAGCGCGGGCATCGAGAGCATCACCCCCGTGGTCATCAAGGGCGCGCCGACCACGGGCGCCCCGGCCGACCCAGCCACGACCGCCAACGACCTGAAGCTGTGGCGCGTGCCGCTCAACGGCATTAACGCGGGCGAGCCGGTGCGGCTGTTCGAGCCGGTCCCGACCATCTCTGCTCTCGGAGAGTCCGCGTCGGTTGGCGAGTGGCGATGGCTCTACGGCTCAGCGACGGCCGCCGACGGCGTGGGATACCGCAAGGCAGGCTGCGTCGTGGAGGTGATCGTGGACTCCATCAAGGAGACCGATGGAGACTGGGGTGTCGGGACGCTGCCCAAGGGCTTCAGGCCTCCGTTCACGGTCTGGCATGCCGCCGTGCAGGCGACCCATTGGACGCCAAACAATAACACGGCGTACATCTGCGTAAAAAAAGACGGTTCCGTCTGGGTGGGTTGCAAGGGCGCGACGCACAACGGCCGAGTCCTCGGGCACGTCGCATTCGCGGTGTAGGAGGTGACATATGGAACACTGCCCCGAGCATTCGGCGCACGACAGGGCTATTCGCGACCATGACAAGCAGTTCGAGAAGACGGACAAGCAGTTCGAGGAGGCCGACAGGCAGTTCGCGGCGACGGGCGAGCAGATCAACGCGATAAACGAGACGCTCGCGGCGCTGCGCGAGATCGAGCGCCAGAACCAGGAGCTCATCGACGCGATGGGCGAGCGCATCGACGCGCTGGAAAACGTCCCGGCGGACCGCTGGAACAAGGTCGTCGACTACGCGCTCACGTGCGTGCTCGGCATCGCCATCGGCTTCATGGCTTCGCAGATAGGCCTCTAGGAAGGGGGATAAATGAACGAGAACGTACCGAAGTGGCTCATTCCCGGCCGCGTTTACGACGTTTTGAAATGGGTCGGCCTGCTGGTGCTGCCGGCCTGCGCCTGGCTGTTCGGCACCGTCGGCCCGGCCTGGGGATGGGAGAACGTCGACGCTGTCGTGCTGACGCTCAACGCGCTTGGCGCGGCGGTCGGCGCAATCATCGGCGCGAGCGCGATCAACGCGCGGAAAGGGGATACGGATGAAAAATAAGCTGACGAGCGAGGATATCGACGCAATCCAGGCGCAATGCGCCGAGCAGGTATGGGAGCCGTTCCCGGGAATCACCATCGTGGCGTGGAACCTGCCAAACGGCTTCACCATCAGCGACCAGTCCGGATGCGTCGACCCGAAGAACTACGACCGCGAGATCGGCGTCGGCATCTGCCGCGAGCATCTTCGCAACAAGCTGTGGGAGCTGTACGGATTCGCCCTCAAGGAGCAGTTCGGCCGAGGTGATGCCTAGTGACTAGCATCAAGGCTAAGCTCACCGCCGTCCTGGCATCCGTGGCCCTGGCTGTGAGCCTGTCCGTGCCGGCATTTGCGTACGAGCAGGTCGAGGACACGGTCAGCTACGGCCACGGCTACAACGATGCGGGCTATCTCGTCATCCACGAGACGGCCAACCCCGGCGCGTCCGCATACAACCACACGCTGTTCTGGAGCCGTGATGATACGTACGCGGTCCACTACGTGATGGAGCTGGACGGCTCCGTTGTGTACCACACGGTGCCTGACTGGGCGCTGTGCTGGCACGTCGGCGGCGGCAACTACGCCACCGTCGGCATCGAGCTGGCGCACGCGACGAACTTTGAGGATTTCTCTGCCCAGTGGGACCAGGCCGTTGCATGGGCGGGCGACTACCTCAACTCGCGCGGCTGGGGCATCGACCGACTGCTCAGCCACAACGACTGCGCATGGATTTGGGGCGGCACCGACCACACCGACCCGACCGGCTATTTTAGCGAGTATGGTCGCTCCTGGAATGAGTTCAAGGCGGCGGTCAACGCCTACGTCGGCGGCACCTACGTCCCGTCCGGTTCCGGGGATACGTCCGGTACCAACTGGTACCCCGACTATTCGCAGTCCGAGGTGGCCATCACCTACGCGGCGTCCACGGACCCCTCCGGCGGCTGGTGGATGCCGGAGATGGTGGACCACACCGACACGGGCGGGTCTTGTGATACGTTCGCGGGCAACGGCTATGATCCGATTCGATGGCTCGCCATCGACATGCCAGGCTGGTACCAGGTTTGCACCGAAGCGTCCGGCTGGCTTGACCCCGTGTACGGCTACGACAAGTCCGACCTGATGTGGGGCTGCGCGGGCGATGGCTCGCCCATCACCGCCGTGCGCTGCTACTACGAGACCGCCGACCCGAACAAGACGGGTTGGCTGGTCGCGGAGTACAACGTCAACGACTTGCCGTTGATGCGCGACCTTGCCGACACCGGCGGCAGCTTGGATGACTACGCGGGCAACGGCTCGCGCGTCACCACCTTCAGCCTGCAAGCAGCTTAACCCTGCTCCCCCGTTCCGGCGGGGGCCTTTTTTGCTGTCTTTCTGGTCGGTTTTGTACCGGATTCTGTACCGGACGCACGTAAAGAGGTCATAATGCCGGTTCCGACCTGGATATAT
>CAJMPP010000017.1 GCA_905215325.1 uncultured bacterium
CGGTGCTCATCGTGGTGCGGCTGGTCGCGTGCGCGGTGCCGCTGTTTCTGGTGTTCTACGTGACCAAGCTCACCGACATGGCGAATGCGCTGGTCAAGGTGCTGCACGTGCCGTATAAGTATGCGTTCACGTTCATGTCCACCGTGCATTTCATCCCCGTGTTCATAAACGATATGGCGGGCATCATGGAGGCGCAGACCGCGCGCGGCGTGGAATTCGACGGCGGCGTCTTGAAGAAGGTCCGCCTGATGATGCCGCTGTGCGTTCCACTGCTGGTGTCGTCGGTGCGCAAAACCAACAGCGCCGCCATCGCCGCCGAGGTGCGAGGCTTCGATTTGCGGACCCGGGAAAGCGGCTTCAAGGAGTACCCGTTCGCAGGCATCGACTTCGCGGCGCTTGTCATGGCAGTTGCGATCGCGGCGGCAGCTGTTGCGTTGAACGTGCTGCTATAGCCTGTTGCTTCGCGGGGCGTGGGAACGGTTTCAGCGTATCGTGGCTGAGATAGCGAGTTTTCCGAATTTGAGAAGGGTCTTCTGCTGAGATAGTCGCTCTATGAAGCCGGGAAATGCTCCGAACGCAACAATATATGTAACGAACGAAGGCCTTGGGGTTGTTCCCGGGGCCTTACTTTCGGAAAACAGCCGATTTGGGGCACGATTGCCCCAAAACCTTCCCAGCATCGTTGAGGCAGGACGGCAGAGCGAGGGGCTACTCCTTCGCGTCGCTCGCGGGCTTCTCGTCTTCGCCGAGGATCGCGCGGTAGAAGTTCTCGTCCTGTTCGGTGTACACGTCGAAGATGACGTGCATGTCGGCGCCGGGCTCGTCGGCGGCGCGGGAGTCCAGCCATGCCTTCACCGCCTGCACGGCGATCTGCGCGCCTTCCTGTTGCGGGAATCCGAACACGCCGGTGGAGATGCAGCAGAACGCCACCGACTTCGCCTTCGCCGCACATGCCGCATCCAGGCAGCTGATATAGCACTGCGTCAGTTGTTTGCGCTGCTCAAGCGTAGGATTCCCCTTCGTCATGGGGCCGACCGTGTGGATGATGTTATGCGAGGGGAGGTTATAGGCGGGCGTGACCTTCGCACGGCCGACCGGCTCCTCGTAGCCCTGCTCTCGCATGATTTGCGCGCACTTCAGGCGCAGCTGCACGCCGGCGAAGGTGTGGATGGCGTTGTCGATGCACAGGTGCCCGGGAATCCAGCAGCCCAGAAGCGCGCTGTTCGCGGCGTTGACGATGGCGTCGCAGCGCAGGGCCGTGATGTCTCCGCGCCAGATGCTCAGGCGTGGGTCGGAGGCGGCGCGCGCAAGCTCATCGGCTTCGGTGATGCCCGGTTCGGCAACCATAAGTTGGAGCACGCGGTCCTGCACCTTCAGAAACTCCGGCGAAGCGGGCTTCGGCTCGCGCGTGTTCACCAGCGCGCGGAACTGCTCCCATTGCTCCATGAACCAGCGCGGGTCCTCTTGCGGCTCAACGCGCTTACTCCCCGCGCCCCGTTCATCCATCAGGTGATTTACCAGGAAGGCCATATCCTTTACCAATTGCATCATGGGGCTCGCATCTCCTTGTTCGCGTCGCCGTCTTGTCGGGCGGGCCGCTGGCGGCGCGCCCGGGCGCTTCGCCGTCCGCCGTCTGGGCATATCGATTCTTGCTGGATAGAATAGCGCAAGGTTCGGAATGCCGCGTGCGCGCGTCGACGCTTCGGTGTTTTGCGGTCCGCAAACCGTACACCAAGGGATGTAATTCAGTGACGTGCGGGTGACGAAACGGTGCGAGCGCTGCCGAGGAGGGCCGCGGCGTGGTAAGGTTGCCCTGTCAAACAAAACGCAGGGCGATAAGGGCCCTGCGCCTCCGATAGCAAGGAGCACGCCATGACCGATCAGTTCAACAACCAAAACGGCTACGGCCAGCCTGGGCAGCCGATTCCGCCTGCGCAGGGTTACCAGCAGCCCGGCTATCAGCATTCTTATACGCAGCCGGTGGTCGATGCCCAAAACCCTCGCAAAGCCTCTTCCGGCCGCACGTTTGGCACCGCGTTCGCCGGTGCTGCGCTGGCATGCGTCATCGCATTCGGCGGCTTCACCGTGTATCAGAACGTGACGGGGGCCCCTTCCGGCAGCGGCGTTACGCTGGGCGCTTCCACGAACACCGAGATCCAGGCCCAGTCAACCGATGACACGCTGCCCGAGGCCGTGGCGCAGAAGTGTCTGCCCTCCGTGGCCGCCATCGATGTGTACACGGCGCAAGCCTCCACCGACATGTTCGGTCGCAGCACGTCAAGCTCCGGAGCGCTCACCGAAAGCTCTCTGGGCAGCGGTGTGGTGCTCTCCGAGGATGGCTACATCATCACGAACAACCATGTGGTCGCGGGTGCCGACGCCTTGAAGGTCACCGTGGGCGGCGAGGAGTACGACGCCGACGTGGTGGGCACCGACGAGTCCAGCGACATCGCCGTCATCAAGCTGCGCAATGCCAGCGGCCTGACCCCCGTCGAGATCGGGGACTCCGATAACCTGACCATCGGCGAATGGGTCATGTCCATCGGCAGCCCGTTCGGCCTCGAGCAGTCCGTGGCAACCGGCATCGTGTCGGCCACCAGCCGTTCGCAGATCATGAGCAACTCCGAAAGCAGCGGCAGCGACGGCTATGGGTACGGCTACGGCGGGTCGTCGTCCCAGTCCGGCGGCTACACCATTTACCCGAACATGATCCAGACCGACGCGGCCATCAACCCGGGCAACTCCGGCGGCGCCCTGGTGGATTCCAATGGCAAGCTCATCGGCATCAACACGCTGATCACCTCGTATTCCGGCAACTACTCGGGCGTCGGCTTCGCCATCCCGGTGAACTACGCGGTCAACATCGCGCAGCAGATCATCGAGGGCAAAACCCCCACGCACGCGCAGCTGGGCGTGTCCCTTTCCACGGTTAACTCGCAGAATGCGAAGCGCTATGGCCTGAAGGTCGATAGCGGCGCTTACATCTCCGCCGTTAACAGCGGTTCCGGGGCTGCCGAGGCCGGTCTTGAGGAAGGCGACATCGTCACGAAGTTCGATGGCAACTCCGTCAGCTCCGCAAGCGACCTGATGCTCGATGTGCGCTCGAAGAACCCTGGCGACAAGGTCACGCTGGAGGTCAACCGAAACGGCGACACGAAGCAGATCGAGGTCACGCTGGGCTCCGACGAATCGTCCCAATCCGCGGTCACGCAGCAAAACTCTGGCAGCAGCTCCAGCGAGATGCTCAATCGCCTGCTGAACAACAGCGGGTCCTCCAGCAAGAACGACGCGGCCTAGCATCGGCCCCGCTTCCGGATCTTTGCGGGCCGCTCGGGCAAACGCCGAGCGGCCCCATGCGAGGTGCGCGACCCGCACGCCTCGCATGGGGCCGAAAGCCCCCTTTTCCTTTCCTTTTCCCTTTTCCCGCGGGAACGGCCCCTGTTTGGGGCCGTTCCCATTTTTTGGCATATATGCCCATCGTGGCCGGTTACCATTCATGAGCGGGCCGGCAGAGTCGCTGCCTTTCATTTGGCGGGTCGCCGCGCATGCGGCTTGACCGATAGCCGGCTGCCTGAAAATATCGTAGTAAGCCCATTGCACTACTAGGTAAAGTAGGCGCATAATTAACGACACGCTGTAAGCAGGAGCTGCGACGGGCGGGCGAGTGCTCCCGGGTGCGTTTCCCGGTGGCTCGCCCGCCCGTCGTATCGCTTCGAAACGGAAAAGGGAGACGAGAGACATGTCGTTCGATGTACTGGGGCCGGTGCTCGCCGTGCTGGTCATCTTCGCGGCGCTCATCGTGGTGCTGCGCTATCTGAAGGCGAAGGATAAAAGCTTCACGTTCCGCGTGTTCACGGCCTTGGGTATGGGCATCGTGCTGGGCGCGGGCATCCAGCTGGCGCTGGGCCGCGGCAGCGACGCCGCCACCGCCGCGCTCGACTGGATGTCGCTGGTGGGAACCGGCTATATCGATTTGCTGCGCATGCTGGTCATGCCGCTGGTGTTCGTGGCCATCGTCGGCGCGTTCACGCGCACGAAGGCCGTTGACAACCTGGGCAAGATCGGCGGATCGGTGCTTGCCGTCCTGCTGATCACGGTGGCAATCGCGGCGTTGTTCGGTTGGGCGACCATCGCCCTGTCGGGCCTTGCCGGGGCAGACTTCACGCAGGGCAGCGTCGACGCAACCAAGCTGGACACCCTGCAGACGCGTCAGGACAAGGTCGCCGATACCACCATCCCGCAGACCATACTGTCCATGATTCCCGTCAATGTGTTCGCCGACCTTGCCGGCACGCGCTCCACGTCCACCATCGCCGTGGTCATCTTCTCCGCTATCGTGGGCCTGGCCTACCTGAAGCTGCGTGACCGCGATTCCGAGCAGGCGCAGTTCTTCAGCAACCTCATCGACAGCCTGTACGGCATCGTCATGTGCATCGTGAAGATGGTCGTGGGCCTTACCCCCTACGGCGTGCTCGCCCTTATCGCGAATGTGGCCGCTACCAGCGATTACGCCGCCATCCTCGACCTGGGCAAGTTCATCATCTTCAGCTACGTGGCCATCATCGCCATGTTCCTGGTGCACTTGCTCATCCTGGCCGGCAACCGCGTCAACCCTATGACGTACCTTAAGAAGGCCTTCCCCGTGCTCTCGTTCGCGTTCGTGTCGCGCACCAGCGCCGGCGCCCTTCCCATGAACATCGAGACGCAGTCCAAGGCGCTCGGCGTCGATCCGGCGACGGCCAACTTCGCGGCAAGCTTCGGCATGTCCATCGGCCAGAACGGCTGCGCGGGCATCTACCCGGCCATGATGGCCACGCTCATTGCCCCCACCGTCGGCATCAACGTGTTCGACCCCACGTGGATCATCGGCCTGATCGCCGTCATCGTCATCAGCTCGTTCGGCGTTGCCGGCGTGGGCGGCGGCGCCACCTTCGCCAGCCTCATCGTGCTGGGCACCATGGGCCTGCCCATCGAGATCGTGGGCCTGATGGCATCAGTCGAGCCGCTCATCGACATGGGCCGTACCGCCCTCAACGTCAGCGACTCCATGGTGGCCGGCGTCACATCGTCCAACTTCACCGGCGGCCTCGATCGCGGTATGTACAACGATCCCGCCGCGGTCATCAACGCCGACGGCGTCGAGAAGGCCTAGGCCCTGCTCGTTTGTCCTTTGCGTGAAAAGCCTGGAAACGGCCGCCCCGATGGGCGGCCGTTTCCGTTTTCAGGTAAGATAGGGAAGCTTAAAATGCTTTACGATTTAACCGGGAGGTTGCATATGGCCGAGGAATACCGATACAAGCGCGTGCTGCTGAAGTTGTCCGGCGAGGCGCTGGCAGGCGACCTTGGTTACGGCATCGATCCGAAGGTGGTCGATTCCCTGGCCGACGAGATCGCCGACGTGGTGCATGATGGCGTCCAGCTTGCCATCGTGGTGGGCGGCGGCAATATCTTCCGCGGCGTCTCCGGCGCAACCGACGGCATGGATCGCGCCCAGGCGGACTACATCGGCATGCTGGCCACGGTCATGAACGCGCTGGCGCTGCAGGACGCCTTCGAGCGCCACGGCATCTTCAGCCGCGTGCAGAGCGCCATCAACATGCAGGAAGTGTCCGAGCCCTACATCCGTCGCCGCGCTATCCGCCACATGGAGAAGGGCCGCGTGGTCATCCTAGCCGCCGGCACGGGCAATCCCTACTTCACCACCGACACCACCGCGGCGCTGCGCGCCTGCGAGCTGGACGTTGACGTGCTCATGAAGGCCACGAAGGTCGACGGCGTCTACGATTCCGACCCCGTGAAGAACCCCGATGCGAAGCGCTATGATCGCATCAGCTACATGGAGGTTCTCTCGCAGGGGCTCAACGTCATGGACTCCACGGCCACCAGCCTGTGCATGGACAACAAGGTTCCCATGATCGTGTTTGACCTGACGGTGCAGGGCAACATCGCCCGTGCGCTGAAGGGCGAGGACGTGGGCACCACCGTAGAGTAACGTCTTTCGCGCCGCCCGGGCAGGGCGGGCGCTCAAGGGAAAGGAACCGAAATGATCGACGAGATCATGCTTGAAACCGAGGAGAAGATGCAGCGCGCCGTGAACGGCCTGCACAACGCCTTCGGCACCGTTCGCACGGGCCGCGCCAACGCCATGGTGCTCGACCGCATCAAGGTGGACTACTACGGCGTCCCCACGCCCATCAACCAGATGGCGGGCGTGAAAACGCCCGACGCTCATATGCTGGTCATCGAGCCTTGGGACAAGGGCGTCCTGGGCGCCATCGAGCACGCCATCATGGAAAGCGACCTGGGCGTCACGCCGAACAACGACGGCTCGGTCATCCGCCTGCCGTTCCCCGCGCTCACCGAGGATCGCCGCCGCGAGCTGGTGAAGCAGTGCAAGGAGTACGCCGAGGAGGCCCGCGTGGCCATCCGCAACGCCCGCCGCGACGGCAACAGCCATGTCGCCAAGTCCGTCAAGGAAGACAACCTTCCCGAGGACGAGCAGCGTCGCGCCGAGGCTGAGATCCAGAAGCTCACCGACAAGTACGTCGCCGAAGTCGATGCGGTGTTCAAGAAGAAGGAGGCCGAGGTCATGGAGATCTAGAAGCGGCGTTCGCCTGCCGGCGAGTCCGTTGTTCGGAGCTGCGGGCGCCCCGGCGCATCGCGCGCTCGTGGCTTGCGTGGGTGCGGCTGGCTGCCGCCTGTCCGCGCAGTCGGGCCGACGGTGGGGGAGCGGCCCCTGCTTTCGCCCAGCGCATCTCCGATCTCCTCGCAACCCTGGTTCGCAACCGGGTTGCGTCATCCGGCTCTTATGAGCGTTTCCCTAGTGCCAGCCGGCGGTTTCCCCGCCGGTTGGCTTTTCCCTTATGTAAGAGGCTGCCCATGAACAAGACGCTTGATTACATATTCCCGAATCCGCCCAAGGGCCTGGACCCTGCTGCCCTCGACCCACGGGCGATCCCCGAGCATGTCGCCGTCATCATGGACGGCAACGGCCGTTGGGCGAAGAAGCGCGCGCTGAATCGCCTGAAGGGCCACAAGGCCGGCATCGAGGCGGTGCGCGAGACCATTCGATGCGCCTCCGACCTGGGTGTTCGGTATCTAACCATCTATTCGTTCTCTACGGAGAACTGGAAGCGTCCTCAGGAAGAGGTCGTTGGCCTGATGGACCTGTTCGCCAAGACCATGCTGGCCGAGGTCGATGGCCTGCATGAGGAGAACGTGCGCGTGCGCACCATCGGCGACCTTTCGGCTCTGCCCGCCGAAACGCGCGAGGCTTTCGAGGAAGCATGGCTGAAAACGCGCGACAACACGGGCATGACCTTGGTCGTTGCGGTGAACTACGGCTCGCGGCAGGAGATCCTGCATGCGGCCGAGGCGTGCGTGCGCCGTGCGCTGGCAACGGCGGCCGAGGGCGGCGACCCCACCGCGCCGCTGACGGAGGCCGAGTTCGCCCAGGGGCTGTACACGGCCGACATCCCCGACCCCGAAGTGGTTATCCGCACGTCTGGCGAGATGCGCCTGTCGAACTACCTGCTGTGGCAGGTCGCCTATTCCGAGTTCGTGGCAACCGACGTGCTCTGGCCTGATTTCGACCGCTATGAGTTATTGCGCTGTCTGCTGGAGTTCCAATCCCGAGATAGGCGATTCGGGGCGGTGAAATAAATGTCCGAGGATCCGCAAGGCGGCGAGCAGCGGTGCGCAGAAGAGCGCTCGCGCGGCGAGCGCTTGAAGGATTTTGCGTACCGGAAAACGCCGCAGAAGTTCAAGAACGCTTCTGACCTGCAGGTTCGTTTCCGCACTGGGTTCATATACGTCACGGTGTCCGTGTTGTGCATCCTTGCAAGCGAATGGACCACGCTGGCCTTGCTGTCCGCCACTGCTGCGGTATGCGCGGGGGAGTTCTACTACATGCTGCGCGCCGATGCGAAGCTGCCCAACGAGATGCTCGGCATCGTGGCGGCGGCGCTCTATCCGCTCAGCGTGCACTTCTTCGGGTTGTCGGGCGCGCTTATGGTCAGCCTTGTGCTGCTGCTGGCGCTTATCGTGTGGTACGTGTTCTGGATGCGCGCACGTATCCCCGATGTGGGCGTCAGCTTCTTCGGCGCGGCGTATTGCGGCATGCTGCTTTCCGGCTTGGTGGTAGTCCGCCAGGCGCTGCCGCATCCGTGGGGCGGCGTGTTGGTGCTCGGCATCTTCTTCAGCGTGTGGGCGAACGACTCTTTCGCCTACCTGGTCGGCAGCAAGTTCGGCAAGCATAAGTTGGCGCCGCGCGTGTCGCCGAAGAAAAGCTGGGAGGGCTTTTTCGCAGGTTTGGTGGGGTCGGCGCTGTTCTGGTGCCTGTTCACGCTTATCCCCGGGCTGAACCTGGGCATTCCCATGGCAATGGCGTTCGGCGTGATCAGCGGCCTGTGCGGCGTGCTCGGCGATTTGGCCGAAAGCCGCATCAAGCGCAACGTTGGCTTCAAGGATTCCGGCAAGCTGCTGCCGGGCCATGGCGGCCTGCTCGACCGTTGCGACAGCCTGTTTTTAGTGGCGGTCGCCTCTGCCATCTTGTTGGTGGCGGGCGGGTGCATCCCCTTTAGCTGGTAAATCGAACGAGCCAACGTTCTTGCGGCGTTGGCTCGAGTTGTATTCGCAGATGATCGGAGGCTTTCATGAAACGCATCGTTGTTCTCGGCTCCACGGGCTCCATCGGGACGCAAACGGTCGACGTGGTTCGGCAGCATTCCGACGAACTGGAGATCGTCGGCTTGGCAGTGAACACGCGCGTGGGCGATATGCTTGCGCAGGCGCGCGCCCATAACGTGCGCAACCTTGCCGTGGGCGATGAGCGCCTGGCCGACCAGGCGATCGCGTCCGAGGTGCGCGAGCAGGCCGGCGCCCGGGGCGTGTGGGGTTTCGGCATGGACGCCGTGGTGGACCTGGTGCGCCTGCCCGAGGCGGACGTGGTGGTCAACGCGTTGGTAGGCGCTGCCGGCTTGCGCGCAAGCTACGAAACGCTGCGTGCGGGTAAGGTCCTTGCATTGGCGAATAAGGAAAGCCTGGTGGTGGGCGGCGATCTGATCATGCCGCTGGCGGCGCGGGTGGATGCGCAGCGCCGCGCGGCGGGCACGGCCCCTGCGGTTGGGCCGGCCGGTGCCCTCATGCCCATCGACTCCGAGCACGGCGCCATTTACCAATGCCTGCTGGGAGAATCCGAGCGAGAGGTCTCCCGCTTGTGGGTTACGGCCTCCGGCGGCCCGTTCCGCGGCAGGAAGCGTGCCGATCTTGAGGGCATCACCCCTGCTCAGGCGTTGAAGCATCCCACGTGGAACATGGGCGCGAAGATCTCGATTGATTCGTCCACGCTTATGAACAAGGGCTTGGAGGTTATCGAGGCGCATCATCTGTTCAACATGCCCTACGACAAGATCAGCGTGGTGGTCCAGCCGCAAAGCGCCATCCACTCCATGGTGGAGTTCACCGATGGCAGCGTGAAGGCGCATCTGGGCACCACCGATATGCGCATCCCCATCCAGTTCGCGCTCAGCTATCCGCAGCGCTGGGAAGCGCCCGTCGAGCCCTTGGATTTCACCAAGCTGGGAAGCCTGGAGTTCGCCCCGGCCGACACCGACACGTTCCGTTGCCTGGAACTTGCCCGCCACGCCGGCGGCGTTGGCGGAACGCTGCCGTGCGTCATGAACGCCGCCAACGAGGTGGCGGTGGCGGCGTTTTTGGCGGAGCAGGGCAGCTACCTGGGCATCGCCGAGTGCGTGGAGGCCGTCATAGACGCGCACGAGCGCGAGGGCGTGCAGAAGGTGGAAAGCCTCGAGCAGCTGCAGGCGCTTGACGCATGGGCTCGCGAAACCGCCCGCAAGTCCGTGCGCTAGCGATTTGCTTTCAGGCTTCCATGCCTATTTCCAATCGCGTGCATCGTGTGGTTATGGTTCCGCTTCGGTAACGGGGCGGAACCTCTTTTTATAATGAGACGGATTCCAACGCGCGGGGCCGTCAAGCGAAGTCCCGCTTCGTCGTATGTCCGCAGCTAAGGCAAGGAGCCCGTTGTTGAACGTCATCCTCATGATCTTGTACTGCACCATCGTGCTGGGTATTCTGGTGGTCATCCACGAAGGCGGCCATTATCTGGCGTCGCGCGCCTTCGGCGTGCGCGTCACCGAGTTCATGCTGGGCATGCCGGGCCCCAACATCGGCTTCAAGAAATGGGGTACGAAGTTCGGCGTCACGCCCATTTTGCTGGGCGGTTATGCACGCGTGTGTGGCATGGAGCCGGGCGAGATGAGCCCGCATCTGGAGCCGGTGCTGGCGGCGCTGTACCGTCGGGGTACGGCGAACATGGAGGATATAGCCCGCGATTGCGGCATTCCCGATGAGGATGCGCTCAAGGCGCTCGATGAGCTGGTGGACTGGGGAAGCTGCACCGGTCCCACGAAGAAGGACGAGTACAACACGTATCGCGCCGCAGAGGCCATCCCCTCCAAGAAGCAGATCCGTGCGGCGCTTAAAGCAGGCAAGCCCGCGCCGGAGCGCTATGCCGAGGGGCAGGCGCGCCCGGTCGAGGATGCCCACGCGCTGTTCGAGAGCGAATATCGACAGCAATACCGCAGCCTGCCGTTTTGGAAGCGCTCGGTCATCCTGCTGGCCGGCATCGCGGTCAACCTGCTGTTCGCCATGCTGGTGTTCGTGGTGCTGTTCAGCGTCATCGGCTTCGATGTGCGGATGCAATCGGGCGAGGTGACGCACATGACGGTGGACCCGGGTCGCGCCATTGTGGCGGGCTTCACGTACATCGGCATGGTCGTGCAGGCGGTTGCGGGGCTGTTCAACCCGGCAACGGCGGCGCAAACGGTGTCCGATTCGTCTTCGGTGGTGGGCATCGCCGTGATGTCGAAGCAGTTCGCCGATGCGGGCTTGGTGCCGTTCATGCAGTTCATGGCCATGATATCGGTGTCGCTGGGCATCATGAACCTGCTGCCCATCCCGCCGCTCGACGGCGGCCGCTTCGTCATCGAGGTGTTCCAGAAGCTGTCGAACAAGGTGGTCTCCATGCGCGCCATGAACGCCATGAGCGCCGCCGGCATGGCCTTGTTCCTCATGTTTTTCCTGGTCATGGTCAATCAAGATGTGCAGCGAATCATCTCGGGGACGTTCTTTGGGCAATAGGGGGACCGCGCTCCCATCCCATGTATCGCATAAGCCGGTAGGGTGCTTGTCCCCTTGCCGGCTTTTTCTTCGCCTGTTGCTTGTATACGTTTCGCCAACGAGGGGCGCTACGCTGGTAGAATAGCCGCTATGGAAACTAATGAGAACATGGGCAACGCGTGCGCCGCGGCTCCTTCGGGGGCCGCGGCTTGCCCGTTGCCGCAGGACGCTATGCGTCCCAATCAGAAAACGCGCCAGGTGCACGTGGGTAACGTGGCGCTTGGCGGTGGCGCTCCCGTGGTGGTGCAGTCCATGCTCAACGCCCCGGCCGATGACGCGCAGGCCAACCTCGCGCAGATCCAGCAGCTGGCCGATGCCGGCTGCGAGGTCGTGCGCATGGCCATCCCGCGCCGCAGCTGCCTGGACACGTTCCAGGCCGTGTGCGAGGAATCGCCTTTGCCCGTCGTGGCCGACGTGCACTTCGATGCGACCATCGCCATCGAGGCGGCGCGCCGCGGCGCGGCGAAGCTGCGCATCAATCCCGGCAACATCGGCGGCTTGGCGAAAACCGATGCCGTGCTCGACGCCGCCGGGCAGGCAGGCATTCCCATCCGCATCGGCGTGAACGCCGGCTCGCTCGACCAGGCGCTGGCCGAGCGCAACGATCTTTCGCTTCCCGAGAAGCTGGCCGCCTCCGCGCGCCAGTATGTGGAATACTGCGAAGGCCGCGGCTTTCACGGCCTGGTGGTCAGCGCAAAGGCCCACGATGTCATGACCACGGTGCGCACGTACCGCCAACTGGCACGCGAGATCCCGCATATCCCGCTGCATATCGGCGTCACCGAGGCGGGCACCACGTTCCAAGGCGTCATCAAAAGCGCTTCCGGCCTGGGCATTCTGCTCGAGCAGGGCATCGGGGACACCATGCGCATCTCGCTCACCGACGACCCGGTCACGGAAATGCGCGCCTGCTGGTCGCTGCTCGGCGCGCTCGACCTGCGCCGCCGCAACCCCGAGCTGATCAGCTGCCCCACCTGCGGAAGGTGCCAGGTCGACCTGATCGGGCTGGCGCAGGAAGTGGAGCGGCGCATCGCCGACCTGGATAAGCCGTTGAAGGTGGCCGTCATGGGCTGCGTCGTCAACGGGCCGGGCGAGGCCGCCGACGCCGACATCGGCGTGGCCTGCGGCAAGGGCGTGGGCGTGGTGTTCCGCCACGGCCAAACCGTTCGAAAAGTGGAAGAAGGCGCCATCGTCGACGCTTTACTGGAAGAGATAAAGGACCTGTAAATGAACAACGCCAACATCACGCGCATGAGCGCCCTGTACGCTCCCACGCTCAAGGAAGATCCCACCGATGCCGAGATCGCCAGCCATAAGCTGCTGCTGCGCGCCGGCTTCATCCGCAAGACCGCTGCCGGCATCTACACGTTTCTGCCCCTGGGCAAGCGCGTGCTGACCAAGATCGAGAACATCGTGCGCGAGGAGATGGACGCATGCGGCGCCCAGGAGATCCGCATGCCCATGCTGCAACCCGAGGAGCTGTGGCAGGAGTCCGGCCGCGCCGATGCGTACGGCCCCGAGCGCATGCGCCTCAACGACCGTCACGACCACGAGTTCTGCCTCGGCCCCACCCACGAGGAGCTTATCACCGCGCTCGTGCGCGCCGAGCTGCGCTCTTACAAGCAGCTGCCGCTGAACATGTATCAGATCCAGACGAAGTTCCGCGACGAGATCCGCCCGCGCTTCGGCCTGCTGCGCAGCCGCGAGTTCGTCATGAAGGACGGCTACAGCTTCCATGACACGCAGGAATCGCTGCAGGAGGAGTACGACAGGATGTACGCGGCGTACGAGCGCATCTGCGCGCGTTGCGGCCTTGAGTTCCGCCCCGTGCAGGCCGATGCCGGCCAGATCGGCGGCGCGGTCACCTGTGAGTTCCATGCGCTTGCCGAAGCCGGCGAGTCCGCGCTCGTGTACTGCGATTGCGGTTACGCCGCAAGCGACGAGGTGGGCGAGGGCCTGGCTCGCCCCACGGTCTACGACGTGCCCGAGATGCAGAAGGTGGCCACGCCCGGCGTGCACACCATCGCCGAGCTCGCCGAGTTCCTGGGTATTCCGGAATCCTCCACCGTGAAGGCGCTTTCCGGCAAGAACGACGAGGGCAAGCTCGTCGTGCTGTTCGTCCCCGGCGACCATGAGGTGAACGAGGAGAAGGCCGCCCGCGCCGCCGGCGGCTTCACCATCCTCACCGATGACGATATGGAGGCCTACGGCCTGCACAAGGGCTCCATGGGCCCGGTCGGCCTGCCCAAGGACGCCTTCGTCATCGCGGCAAACAGCCTGAAGGCGGTGCCGAAGTGGGTCGTCGGCGCAAACGAGGACGGTTATCACTACGTGGGCGCGCAGCTTGGCAAGGACTTCAAGGTCGATCAGTGGGCCGATATCATCACCGTCAAGCCTGGCGACTGCTGCCCGAAGTGCGGTATGGAGCTCAAGGGCGCGCGCGGCATCGAGGTCGCGCAGGTGTTCCAGCTCGGCGACAAGTACTCTCGTGCCATGAACGCCACCTTCATGAACAAGGATGGCAAGGAGCAGCCGTTCATCATGGGTTGCTACGGCGTGGGCGTGTCCCGTACCCTGGCCGCTATCATCGAGCAGCATAACGACGAGAACGGCATGATCTGGCCGATGTCCGTGGCTCCGGCGCACGTGTGCATCCTGCCGCTCGCCACCGGCGACGACCTGGTGCAGCCCGCTGCCGAGAAGCTGGCCGAGGAGCTGGCGGGCCTGGGTCTGGAAGTGGTCATCGACGACCGCAAGGAGCGCGCGGGCGTGAAGTTCGCCGAGGCCGACCTGATGGGCTGGCCGCTGCAGATCGTCATGGGCAAGCGCGGCCTTGCCGAGGGCAAGGTCGAGATCAAGCGTCGCGCCACCGGCGAGCGTCGCGATATCTCGCTGGAGGCGCTCTCTGAGGCGCTGACTTTCGCCAAGGGCGCGCAGCGCCGTTGGGGCAATAACCTGAACGCCTTCGCCGGCCTGTTCGCCGGGAAGGCCGAATAGCGCCTTCGCGAACGCGTATCCCTTACGGGCCCGGCGGATGCCGGGCCCGTTTCGGTTTTGGGGGGAGACTTGCGTTCGGCGGGCTGCCGCGCCCGCGGGCGTTCAGGGGCGGTTCGCGGTCGGGCGGCTCGCCCCCTTGTCCTTAGCGTTCTTCGTAGCGCTGCCTCACCCAGGTGCGCACGGTTTGCACGAACGCCCGTGTGGCGGCCGAGGCGGCGTCCGCGGATCGCATGGCGATGGATATCTCTCGTCGCATATCCAGATGCGGCGGGAGCACGGTCAAGGGGAGCGCGGTATCTTCGAGCAGCAATCCCGGCAGTATGCTGAAACCCAGCCCTTTGCTCACCATGTTCATGACGTTGTAGTCGCTATCAACGGTGAAACGCACGTGCGGCTTCACCCCGCTGTTGCGCAGCAGCGCTTCCGCTTCCCGTATCGATCCGCTTCGCGGCTGGATGAAAGGCTCTTCGGCAAGCGTTCGCGTGGGAACGCGGTCGGCGTGTGCGAGCGCATGGTCTGGCGGCAGCAGCACCATGACCGGGTCATCATACAGGGGGATGGCTTTAAGCGCCCGTTTCGCGGGTGCGACCAAAAACCCGCAATCGGCATCCCCGTGCCACAAGGCGCGCTCAAGCTCCGCTTCGTCGTCGATGCACATCAGGTCCAGGTCTACGCCGGGGCATTTCCGCTCGAAGGCCTTCACCATACCGGGAAACCAATGGGTGGAGATGCTGGTGGGCGCGGCGACGCGCACCATGCCGCGCTCCAGGTGCCTCAGCTCGGCTATCCGGCTTGCCAGCTGCCGTTCGCCGTTGCAAACGTTGGAGATCCACGGCAGCAGGTCCTCGCCCTCGACCGATAAGCGCGCTTCCCCGTAATCGCGCACGACCAATTGCACGCCCATTTCCTTTTCAAGGGAAGCTATCATGCCGCTGATGCCTGATTGCGAGTAGCCAAGATCGTGCGCGGCTTGTGTGAAGCTGCCGGTTTCGGCAACGCGCAGCAGGGCATTATATTTCTGGTTCACCATATGATGCTCCTTTGTGGGATGCAGCGGTTTTCGCGAGCAGCGGCGATGGTCTCGCCCCGCAACGATGCGGATGGGTTATCCGCACGTGCGAGTCCGGCCGATCGGGACGATATGCATCTGGGGGAGGCCCCCCAGCAATTGAGCATTGTAGCCGTAGGGTCGTCTGCTGCATCCGGCAAGGCAAGGGGGAAGGCCGTGAAGCTCCTGTTTGCGCAGGGGACTGGCATCGCGGCGGCCCTTGGTGCGACCGCCGAGGTGCGCAAGGTATCGTTTCGGCTTCAACTTCGCGCTTGAGGTCGCCTGGGCGGCCGGGCGTGTAGCATTATAGATATGTAGGGGCTTGCCGAATGTGCGAGCGTATCGAAAGGGGAATCTGATATGGCAACGATCGGCGATGGTTTCAAAGATATCTTTCTGGCTGGCGTGGGGGCTATGGCCATCACGGGCGAGAAGGCCACGGATCTGGTGAGCACGCTCATCGCGAAGGGCGAGCTTACCGTCGAGCAGGGCAAGCAGATCAACACCGAGCTTGCGCATAAGGCGGCGAATGCCGCGCAGTCCGCGCGCTTCGATGCGCTTGAGGCGCGCATGTCGGTCATGACTCCCGAGGAGCGCGAGGCCTTCGCCGCGAAGGCGGCCGAGATCGCGGCGCGCCCGGCGGCGCAGCCTGTGCAGGAGCAGCCGCAAGGCGAGGACTCCCAGGAGCCTTCCGAGCAGGCCGAAGCGTCCGCCGAGCAATAGGGGTCGCGTGCTTCCATGGCCGACAACACGCTGTTGAAATACTTCTTCTCGTCAGGTTCCGAGGTGGACCCCGAGGGGCAGTTCAACCTTACGCGCAAATCGCGCATGCAAAGGCTGCGCGAGATATACACCATCATGCAGAAGCATCATTTCACGAAGGGGTTCACGCCCGAATCCTTCCGTAGCATGCTGGAGGGTTTGGGCCCTAGCTTCGTGAAGATCGGACAAACGCTTTCCACCCGTTCGGAGATCTTGCCCAAGGCTTATTGCGACGAGCTCAAGAAGCTGCAGGCAAGGTCGAAGCCGCTTCCGTTCGATGAGATGCTCGCGGCCATGGATTCCATCTACGGGGACGAACGCAAGAAACTGTTCGCCGAGATAGACCCCAAACCGCTCGGAAGCGCTTCCTTGGCGCAGGTGCACAAGGCGCGTCTTGCCGACGGCAGCGTGGTGGCGGTGAAAATCCAGCGACCAGGCGTGCGCGCCACCATGGCGCAGGATATCGACATCATGCGCATCGTGGCGCGGCAGGCGTCGAGGTTCATCAAGGACGGGCAGATGCTCGACTTGCGCGATGTGGTCGAGGAGCTGTGGGCAACGTTTCTCGAGGAGACGGACTTCAAACGCGAGGCGGCCAACTTGCAGGAGTTCGCGCTGCTGAACAAAGACGTTGCCTATATCGCATGCCCGAAGGTGTATCCGGAGCTGTGCCGTGAGAACATCCTGGTCATGGAGTACGTTGACGGCATTCCCATCGACGATTTCGAGAAGCTGCGCGCTGCAGGATACGATTTGCAGGAAATCGGCGAGAAGATCTTGGACAACTACGCCACGCAGGTGCTGGACTTCGGCTTTTTCCACGCCGACCCGCATCCGGGCAACATGTTGGTGCGCGACGGGAAGATCGTCTACATCGACCTTGGCATGATGGGCCGCTTATCCCCGCGCGACCGCGCGGGGTTCGGCTCCATCATCAACGCCGTGGGGATGCAGAGCGCTTCAGAGCTCAAGGACGCCTTGCTGGCGTTTGCCATCCAGCGCGACAACAACGCCATCGACCATACGCGCTTTCTGGCGGATTTGGATCTGCTGCTGAAAGACTACGGTTCATGCGACGTCAGCGCCATCGATGTCGGTCAGCTGCTATCGGACATCCTCAACCTCACGCGCCAATGCAAGGTCACGCTGCCGTCGTCCATCACCAGCGTGTCGCGCGGCATCATCACCCTTGAGGGTACCGTCATGCCGCTCATCCCCAATGAGAACATGGTGTCCATCATCAACGCGCACATCCAGCGCACGAAGGATGTGAAAGCGGAGATGATAAGCGCCATGCAGGAGCTGGCGCTGGCGTTGCGCGCCGCAGGCTCGGGTACGCTGGATACGGCGAAGTATGCAGGTCAGGCGCTGCATATGCTTACGCGCGGGCAAGTGAAGGTGAACATGGAGGTTTTGGGCTCGGAAGCGCCCATGCGCAGCCTTTCGACCATCATCAACAGGTTGTCGCTGGGCATTATCGTAGCCGGCCTGTTCATCGGCTCGTCCATGGTGGCCCTGTCCACTGTGGAGCCGCGTGTTCTCGGGGTTCCCGTGCTGTCCTTCTTCGGATACCTGGGCGCCTTGGTGCTGTCCATCTGGGTGGTCACGGACATTTTGCGAAAGCGGCGTTAGCGCTCGTTCGATAGGATCTGCGCGCGATGCGCGACTCCTTGTGACGTGCAGTGAGTATCAGCGCGCGTTGGGCGATAGGGCCGTTTGGGAGGAGGTCCACCGCGAATACCCCCCTTTTTTTCGTTTTTGCTTGAGCGGCATCGGGGAGCGCATGTTTCGCGGAGACGCGCGTTTCGTCCTGTAAGATAGTGAAAAAGCGCCTTTTCTGGCGCTTTTTCACTATCCCCGGTTTCGTTTGTCGGCAAAATGCCGCTTGTTACGATTTCATCTTCGTCTCCGTTTTGCATTTCGGGCATACCACGCGCATCGTTCCTTTCCCGCGGGGCACGGAAAGCTCCTGCCCGCAGTGTTTGCAGCGGAAGTACTTGGTGGTCTTGCGGTTGGACTGCTTCTTCTTTGCAAGCTCGTAGCTGCGGCGGGGCTTGGCGGATAGACGCAGGTACTTTTGGTTCTCTCGGCGGCGTTTTCCGATGTTCTTCGAGCAGGTGCGCCAAATTGCCAGCGTCATCGCCGCAAGCGCGACATAGGAAAGCCACCCGCAATGCGGCAGGATGGAAGCCAGCATGGTGATGATGCCCAGCGCGACCAGCGCGTTTCCAAGGTCGTCGTTGCCGTAGCGGCCTTGCATCCATATGGCGGTGCGTTGAGCCAATCGTTGGAAGAGGTTTTTCATAAGTGCCCTAACGTTTTGGTAGTGCGGCGTATCGCGTCCCGCAAGGTGAGTTTGCGGCCTTGCGGGACGCGATATCCACTGTATTGCTCTTTGCCTAGGGGGCGGGGTGCGTGCTGGAGGGCGTTACCTAATGGTTTCCCTTTTCCGCACGGTTTTGCGGCAGGGGTGAGTCGTCGTGGGGCGACGCGTCTGCCTCCGGCTCCGACCAAGCCCGCATTTTATCGCAGGGACGAGTTCGCTTGATCCAGGATATCCTTCACCGTCTGCGGCTGCTGATCGCACAGCATCGGGAAGGGTATCGGTGTGGCAGGGTCGTCCTCGAACCGGTCGGTCAGGAACTTCACGTACCAGGTGACATCATGCCATTGGCCGCTTTTGAAGCCGGCGTGGCGCTGATGCCCCATCACTTCGAAGCCAAGGTTCTCATGCAGGCGCTGGCTGGGGTCGTTCGGGCTGGTCACGATGCCGTACACCGCTTTGATGCCCTGTGCGGCGCATAGGTTGATGAGCGCGCGGTAGAGCTCGGCGCCCAGCCCATGGCCCTGCGCGGCGGGCGCAAGATACACGGAAAGCTCGGAGTTCCATCGGTATGCGCCGCGCTCTCGCAGCTCGTGGGCGTAAGCGTAGCCAACCACCTTGCCGTCAAGCTCGGCAACCAGGTAAGGGTGGGCGGCAAGCACGCCATCCGTGCGGGCCTGAAAGGCCTCGCGTGCGGGCACCTCCTCCTCGAACGTTATGGATTTGTCTATGTAGGGCGCGTAGATGCCCAAGATGGCGTCGGAGTCGGCGCTGGTTGCAAGGCGGATGACGGGAGTGGTCATGAAAAGGGCTCCTTCTCGTTTATTCGATCAGGAGCCTATGGTACTACCGCTTTGCGGGGGTTGCGTGATGGTCGAGCTGCCGTTCGGTCCCTACGCTGGGGTCTTCTCCGCCATGATCGGCTCGACGTCGTCATCGGTCGATTCTCGATTCGGGCGCGCTTTGCCGGCATGATGCGGGCGGATAGCGGGATGCGCTGCGGCCTCGCCCGTTCCGTCGCCGGGCGGCCTCCTTGTTTCCGTGAGACCTAAGCCTTCTTGTGTCGGGTGCGCGCGATATGGAAAACGCTACGAATCGCCGATGTTTGCGGTATACTCCGTAGACACATGCATAGACGAAGACAACGGCGCGCATCATGGCGGTCGGCAGAGACGGGTCTCATCGGCTGAAAGGACCCGGACGGCAAGCGCACCGATTCCCTTCCGAGCATCATGGCTGAAAGCGGGGCGCGGCAAGCGCGGACGTTTTAGTAGGCCGTGGCGGCAGCCCTCCGTTATCGGGGCGAATGAAGCGGGCGGTTCGCGCAGGTGCGCGTCCGTCAACCAAGGTGGTACCGCGAGAGCCTTCTCTCGTCCTTGGGCTGGGCAAATCCCAGGCCAAAGGCGAAGAGGGCTCTTTTTTGTTGGCCGCATACGGCGGCCGTCGGCAAATGTGGAAAGGATCGGACACATGGCAATCGTGGACGAGCTGTCGGCGTTGCGCACGAGCACGCTGGCCGCCATCGAACAGGCTGCGGACACTTCCGCGCTCGAGGAGGTGCGCGTGGCGGTGCTGGGCAAGGCCGGCACGCTGACGGGCTACCTGCGCGGCATGGGCCAGGTGGCGAAAGAGGAGCGCGCCGCCGTGGGCAAAGCGGTGAACGAGGTGCGCGGCGCCGTCGAGGCGGCGCTCGAGGAGCGCAAGCGCGCGCTTGCCGCCAAGGAGCTTGAGGCGGCCATCGACGCGGCGGCCGTTGACGTCACGCTGCCTGGCCGCGGCCAGCAGGTGGGCACGCGCCATCTCATCAACGCCATCACCGATCAAATCTCCGAGATCTTCCTGGGTTTGGGCTACACCGTGGCTCAAGGTCCCGAGGTGGAAACCGACTACTATAACTTCGAGGCGCTCAACGCCCCGGCAGACCACCCCAGCCGCAGCATGCAGGACACCTTCTACGTGGTCGACCGCTCCGGCGAGGAGTCCGCGGTGCGCGGCGAGTCCAAGGTGCTGCTGCGCACGCAGACCTCCGGCGTGCAGGTGCACGTCATGGAGCAGCAGAAGCCGCCCATCTACATCATCGCCCCGGGCAAGGTGTATCGCCGCGATGTCGCCGACCCCAGCCATCTGCCGCAGTTCACGCAGATCGAGGGCCTGGTCGTCGACAAGGACATCTCGTTCGGCGACCTGAAGGGCACGCTTGACTACTTCTGCAAGCAGATGTTCGGCCCTGATCGCAAGACGCGCTTCCGCGCCCACTACTTCCCGTTCACCGAGCCTTCCGCCGAGGCCGACGTCAGCTGCGGCGTGTGCGGCGGCACGGGCCATCTGCACGACGGCGAGCGCTGCCGCATGTGCAAGGGCACGGGCTGGCTGGAGATCTTGGGCTGCGGCATGGTCGACCCCAACGTGCTCAGCATGTCGGGCATCGACCCGGAGGAGTATTCGGGTTTCGCGTTCGGCGTGGGCGTCGAGCGCGTTGCGTGCTTGAAGTACAACGTCCCCGACCTGCGCATGCTGCTCGAGGGCGATATGCGCTTCCTTCGCCAGTTCTAGCCCCGTTTGCCCGACGGCGGCGAAATCGGCCGATGGCGCGGATGGGCGGAACCTGGCTTGGGCTTTCCGCTTTCGGCGCACGGGCGATGGCCGTGCTCGGCTTGGTCGGATGCGTTTGATACGGCGTTTTGCCACCCAGGTCGATTCCGGCAAGCTCGGCCGTCCACTGATTTTCATCGGCTTTGGCCGATGTCATAGAAAGAGAATGTCATGAAAGTATCGCTGAAATGGCTGAACGAATACGTTGAGGTCCCTACGGACATCAAGGCGTTCTGCGACAAACTCGACCTTACGGGAACGGGCGTGGAGGGCGTTGAGACGCTTGGCGCCGCGTTCGACCATGTGGTAACCGCAAAGGTGCTGAAGAAGGAGCATCATCCCGACTCCGATCACATGTGGGTGTGCTCAGTCGACGTGGGTGGGCTCAATGTCGATAAGGAAGGTAACCCCGAGCCGCTGCAGATCGTCTGCGGTGCCCAGAACTTCAACGAGGGAGACCATATCGTCACCGCCATGGTTGGCGCGGAGCTGCCCGGCGATGTGAAGATCAAGAAGTCCAAGCTTCGCGGCGTCGCCAGCTTCGGCATGAACTGCTCCGCGCGCGAGCTCGGCCTGAGCGGCGACCACGACGGCATCATGATCTTGCCCGAAGATGCCCCGGTGGGCGTACCGTTCGCCGAGTACGCCGGCCTTACCGACACCGTGCTCGATCTAGAGATCACCCCGAACCGCCCTGACAGCCTCTCCATCGCCGGCCTGGCTCGCGAGGTGGGCGCGATGTACCGTCGCGATTGGAACGATCCGCTGTCCGAAATGGCCTCCAAGCTCCAGCTCGACGCCTCCGCAACCCCCGTCGACGAAGAGGTCCAGATCACGGTCGAGGACGCTAAGCGCTGCCCGCGCTACACGGCGCGCGTCATCCGCGGCTGCAAGGTTGGTCCCAGCCCCGACTGGATGGTCGAGCGCCTTGCGGCCATCGGCCAGCGTTCCGTCAACAACATCGTCGACGTCACGAACTACATCCTGTTCCTGTTCGGCCAGCCGCTTCACGCGTTCGACCTGGACAAGCTGAAGAACGCCGATGGCCATGCGCACATCGTGGTGCGCGCCGCGCAAGACGGCGAGCCGCTGACCACGCTCGACGGCGAGAAGCGCACCCTTACCAGCGACATGACCGTCATCTCCACCCCCGAGCAGGGCGCGGTGGCCTTGGCCGGCGTCATGGGCGGCCTTGATACCGAGGTGACCGACGATACGGTGAACATCCTGCTGGAAGCCGCCACGTTCGAGGCGGGTCGCACCAGCCGCACCAGCCGCAACCTCGGGCTTATCAGCGAGAGCTCCATGCGCTACGAGCGCGGTGTGGACGACCATGGCATCGAGGCGCGTTCCGCCGCTGCGGCGGCTCTCATCGCGGAGGTTGCCGGCGGCACCGTAAGCGCCGCCTCGGCCGACGACCAGGGCATCATCGACGTGTGGCCCGAACCCAGCACCGCCGCGCAGCTGAAGTTCCGCATCCCGCGCTTCCGCTCCATGATGGGCGCCCAGATTCCGCGCGAGTTCATCGTCGAGATCCTGGAGCGCTTGGGCTGCAAGGTCGAAGACACCGCGGACGAGGACGTGCTGGACGTGGTTTCCCCCACGTTCCGCCCCGACCTGCCGCGCGAGATCGACCTGTACGAGGAGGTGCTGCGCCTGTACGGCATGGACCTCATCCCCGAGACGCTGCCCGGTGGCCGCGGCCGCTTCGGCGTACGTTCCCATATGGAGCACGTGCTGGATACCGTCAACCGCACCATGACGGCGTCCGGCCTCAACGAGACCATGACGTATTCCTTCGCCGAGCCTACCGAGCTCGAGCGTCTGCGCATGCCCGTCGAGGGGCTGGGCGATCCCGTGGAGCTCATCAACCCCATGAACTCCGACCAGTCGGTCATGCGCCAGAGCATCGTCCCGGGTCTTTTGCGCTCGGTGGCGCACAACCAGGCTCGTGGCGTGAAGAACATCCAGCTCTACGAGCAGGGCATGGTGTTCTTCGCCCATGAAGGCAAGAAGCAGCCCAAGGAGCGCCGTCGCCTGGCCGGCGTCATGGCCGGCGCGTTCGGCGATGCGGCCTGGAATGCGCAGCCTGCGGCGTTCGACTTCTTCGACGGCAAGGGCGTCGTGGAGAACCTGATGCGCGAGCTGGCCATCCCGAAGGTCCGTTACAAGGCGCTGTCCGCGCAAGAGGCCCCGCATCTGCAGCCCGGCCGCGCCGCCCAGGTTCTCTCCGGCGGCACGGTGCTCGGCTGGGTGGGCGAGTTGCATCCGCTGGCTTGCGCCGCCTACGACGCGCAGGCGCCCGTGGTCGCCTTCGAGCTGGACGTCGAGGCGCTTGCCAAGGCCTGCCGTCCTGCGCGCGACTACGTCGACGTGCCCACGTTCCCGGCCGTTTCCATCGACCAGGCGTTCGTTGTCGACGAGGATGTCACGCACGAGCGTCTGGAGCAGTGCATGTCGTCTGCGGGCGGCAAGCTGCTGGCCGAGGTGCGTTTGTTCGACGTGTACCGTGATTCCGAGCGCATCGGCCAGGGCAAGAAGTCCATGGCGTACGCGCTGACGTACCGCGCCGCCGATCGCACGCTTACCGGCGAAGAGGTTGACAAGGCTCACGCGAAGCTGGTGAAGAAGGTCTGCGGCGCCACCGGAGCCGAGGTCCGCGCGTAAAAGCGATCAGCCCATGCGCCTAGGGAAGCCGCCGAGTTCATGCCCGGCGGTTTCCTTGTTTCAGGTGGATTCTAAGACTTAACCATGGCTAACAGCGTTACAATGGAGCGCAAACGAAAGGATGCGGTATGTACGATAATCTGAAAAGCCCCGGTCGTAACGACGAATGCTGGTGCGGCAGCGGGCGCAAATACAAGAAGTGCCATCTCGATTTCGACGAGCGCTTGCAAAGCCTCTATGAGCAGGGTTTCGAGGTTCCCCAGCGCAGCTTGCTGAAAACGCCGGAGGAGATCGAGGGCATCAAGAAAAGCGCCGCCATCAACATCGGCGTGCTGGACCTTGTGGCCGAGCGAATCGGCGCAGGCGTTAGCACCGAGCAGATCGACAAGTGGATCTATGATTACACCGTCGAGCATGGCGGCATCCCGGCAGACCTTGATTACGAGGGCTATCCGAAAAGCGTCTGCACGTCCATCAACGAAGTGGTTTGCCACGGCATCCCGTCGCCCGACGATGTGCTGAAAGACGGCGATATCGTCAACGTCGACTGTTCCACCATCCTGGACGGCTACTATTCCGATTCCTCGCGCATGTTCTGCATCGGCGAGGTATCCGACGAAAAGCGCCGCCTGGTGGAGGAAACCAAGAAGGCGCTGGAGGCAGGTCTTGCCGCGGTGAAGCCATGGGGGCTTCTGGGCGATGTGGGCGCCGCGGTGCACGAATACGCTCACGCGCAGGGCTTTTCGGTGGTGCGCGAGTTCGGCGGCCACGGCATCGGCCTTGAGTTCCACGAAGACCCCTTCGTCAGCCATGTATCCGAGCCTGGAACGGGCATGGTGTTGGCGCCGGGCTGCTGCTTCACTATCGAGCCTATGATCAACATGGGAGGCCATAAGATCGACATGACCGACCCCAATGGCTGGACCGTCCGCACTGCGGACCGCAAGCCCTCCGCTCAGTGGGAGGTGCAGCTGGTGGTCACGGAAACCGGCTATGAGCTTCTGAGCTGGTAATCTTTCGCCCCGGCAGGGCAGTTGGGCAGCAAAGTCCTCCCTGCCGGGATTTTTTTCACTTTATAACGAACAAACGTACGAAATCGTGGTATACTCCCGTCAACACATCAGAGCCAGTGCAAGCGCCTCCTTCCAAGGTCGCCCGTAGATGGCAGCGGTGTTCCTCGCTGCCCGTTCCACGCTTGCAAGATCCTCTCCGTTTTTGGAACAATCGAAGAAGGTGTTTGCCATGTCCGGTAACGGGTCTGTGTCTTGCTGTGCGCAACCAGGTGCATTGGTCGTTATAGCGGCGCTTCCGCTCTGTCAGTTGCGCAATACGCTCGATTCAATGGAATATCAGCTGTTCGAAGGGGGCTTTATCCCGGCAGGGTACGGTGCAGAAGGCGCTTGTGATTGGCCGGATATCGATCGCCTGGAGTATGGATCGGCCCTCGATCAGGTTTTGTCCGGCGCCTTCCCGCTTCGATGCGCATGCGTTATGGATTGCGCCGACGCCGTGTCCCTTGTGCAGGAGGTCGGCCATGTTGTGCTCTGATCTTCTTTGGGATGCGCAGTCTGTGTCTCGAAAACAGGTACCCACGTTACAGGATGCCTTTCTGTGCTGCGATAGGGAAACGCTGCTTTCCATGGTCGAGCAGGGTTATGCGTGTCGTTTGCCGGGGTGGGGTCAGGCAACTCCGCAGCAGCGTCGCGTCGCCCGCAAGCGCATGGCTCGCGCTTTGGAAGCCATGCTCGACTGCGCGGTGAAGCGCAAAAGCGGCAAAGCCCTGTGCATATTCCCCGAAGAGCGCTTCGTCGTGCATGCGCGGCGGGGCCAGGCATGCATCGAGCGTTTGGTGCAGGCGCGCGTGGCGGATCTGTCTGCGGGCGCTGTGCGGCAAGACGTCGCTGAAGGCATGTGCCTGTTCGGCTGCGCTCCCTGGTCGCAAGTTCTTTCGTATCGCGTATGGCTCGAAGGCCCCTGGGATTGCTGTGAGCGCTACATGGTCCTTGCAAGCGCGTTCTGGCATCTGACGCATCAAACGCCGGTGTCGAGGCAAGGTGAATCGAGCTTCGGGGCCTTCAACGCATCATCGGAAAGCGCCCCTTCAAAGACAGGCGCGCAATCCCTGCCTCGTTGCGATTGCTCGTTCGCAAGCTGCGAAGGCGCGTTGCCTCCGGCAGACTCCGTTAGCAGGCTTGCGGCGGCGCGAGCCGCGTCCATGGGCTTGTATGTTCCCGATGCCTTGGAAGAAGCGTGTCAGGAACGCCTTATCGCCAGGGTCGATAAACTTAATCAGGTCTGTGAGGGGGATTTTCTCAACAGGGTGGAAAACCTTATGGGCCGGTTGCAGGCAGCATAGCGTCCCGCAATGAAAAGGGCCGCTCGAATGAGCGGCCCTGAGGTACCTTGAAAAGCTATATCGATTAGCCTTCGATCTCCACCAGCGTGATCTCGAAGTTCAGGTCCTTGCCTGCCAATTCGTGGTTCATGTCAAAGGTTGCCACGCCGTCTTCGATCGATTGTACGAACACGGGGAAGATCTGGCCGTCGCCGCTTTGCATGTACACCGTCTGGCCAACGGGAAGCTCGTTACCGTTGGGGATTTGATCCAAGGGGATGCGCTGCACCAGTTCCTCGTTGCGTTCTCCATAGGCATCGGCAGCGGGGATGTGCACGGTTTTGGTCTCGCCTTGCTCCATAAGCTCGACGGCTGCATCGAAGCCGGGGATCATCTGCCCGGCCATGCACGTGAACCCCAAGGGCTCGCCGCGATCCAGGGAAGAGTCGAACTTCGTGCCGTCGTCCAGCGTGCCGGTGTAATGAACCTTGACCTTTTTGCCTTTGTTGCTCATCGAAACGTCTCCTGTCGTATGGGTATTTCGCTCGGTTAAGTCTACCCGACAAACCTGAAGCCGGGCTCGGTAATGGCGGGGGAACCGCGAAAAGTTCCCTTGCCGTTGCTTTACGCCTCCTCGGACTCCTTCTCTGCCAGGTCGGCAAGCGTGATCCGTTGAGCCGCAAGGCCGGAAAGGGGTTCAAGGAGCGCGCGGTCTCCGGAGTTCAAGCCATTTTCAGCCAACTCGATAACGCGGTCGCACAGGTCGGCTACCGGCGCTCCGTAAACATGGGCATTGTAGCCTCGTTCCATCAGGGCGTCTTTCGCCATCTCGAAAGCATCGGCGTCTACATCGGCGAAAAGGGCTTCAAGCTGCTGCAGGTTGCCTTCGTTGTAGAACAAGCCCTTGATAAGGGCGGCATAGGCGATCACGTAGGGGATGGGCATAGAGTCCGCCGGGCGGATTTCCAAGTACGTTTTCAGCCGTACGTCGGGGAATTGCATGGAAACTGCGTGCTCCACCTGCTTTCGGGTCATCGGCTTGTCGGCGTACAGCTGCCCAAAGGTCTGCTCGCAGTAGCGCCAGCCCTCGTTCTCGTCGGGCGCTACTATAGCGGGCGTGTCCAACACGTATTCCGCATAGTCTTCGAATGTGAAGCCGCTTGAAAGCGCACCGGGCACAAGGCCGCATCGGTCGCTGTCGGTGTGGCGCCAAATATCGGTCCTCATCAGCTTATGGGAACGGGGTTTGCCTTCGAATACCGGCGAATTGTCGCAGATCAGGCTTAAGATAGGGGTAAGCGCATAAGCGATCCTCATTTTGCGAAGGCAATCCTGCTCGCTTGTGTAGTCGATAGAGATCTGCGTTGAAGCGCTGCCTCGCATCATGCAGGGGCCGTAGATGTCCTTTGCGCCAAGGTATCGGTTCATGAATGCGTAGCGGCGTTTAGGTATCAAGTCCAGGCTGCGCGCCGTGGCGGTGGGATGGTAGCCTTGCGCTACCACATGCATGCCTTTGGGGGCAAGCAAGTCATCAAGCGTTTTCCGATATGCGGCAAACGTCTCTTGGGCCTTTTTCAAATCATCGAACGGCCCCGCCGATAATTCGATTTGGGCGGCAGGCTCGATGGTGATCGCCTCTCCCGGGCGAGCTACGCCAAGAAGGTCGCCCTCTTCGTCTACGGTCGCTTGAGGATAGGATTCCCTTAGCTGTTCAAGCAGATGCGCGACGCCGTTCTCCTCGCTGTACGAGACGGGGGAGCCGTCGGCGCGCACAATGGTTTGTTCCAGCTCGATGCCCAGTTTCCCATGCGATTCAACGGGTTTGATGCCGCTTCGGAAAAAGTCCGCCAGCGCTTTGATATTGTGCTTACGAGCAGGTTGTGAGTCGTCGCCGGCGGCGACGCCGGTATGATTTTCGGGGGCTGGAATATTCATGTAACAAGCTCCTTGGCCGGTAATATCGCTGCAATCATACGCCAGTTTGGCTACAATAGGCCTTCAGTCGGCAGCCTTTGTAGGTAATCTGACACTATGAACTGTTCTATTTGAAGATGAAGACGGGGCCGGGTTTGGACGTGCATATCACAAAAAGAACAGCGCTTTTGTTGCTGCTCGACATCATCGCCACGTATCTGTCGTATTGGCTTGCATCTATTCTTACCAACGTAAAGGGAGAGGTGTTCGTCAATAACGAGATCTACTTCGTGCTGGGTATCCTCGCATTTATCAATGTCGTGGTTTTGGCGACGTTTCGCCTGTACAACAATTTATGGGAATATGCCAGCATCGATGAGGTTATCCAAATCGTCGGCGCAACCGTGCTCGGCACGTTGGGCGGCGCCGTGTTTCTGTGGATTATCGGTACCAGGCTTCCCATCAGGGTATTCGTTGTTTCCTGCTTCCTTCTGATCTTCTTCATGGGCGGCATCCGCTTCGTGTTCCGCTTTATGCGTCAAAAGGGAAGGGCTATCGCCTCGTCGCAGCGCACATGCGACCGCCCGCGCACGCTGGTGGTCGGTGCGGGCGAAACAGGCTCGTTGGCAATCGGGCGCATGGCGTCGAAAGACCCGCTCATGCCTGGTATCCCCATCGTCGCCACTGACGATGATCCCGCAAAGCGGGGTCAACGCATCCATGGTGTGAAGGTCTCTGGCGGAACCACTGACATCGTCGATCTGGTCGATCGCTACGATATCGAGCAGATCGTCGTAGCCATCCCCTCGTCCACGCCAGAGGAGCGTAAGCGCATTTACGGCGAATGCACGAAAACGGATTGCCGTTTGCGCACGCTGCCTAACGTTCGCGCTTTGTCTCTCGATGAAATCGGGGATGTGAGCCTGCGCGACGTCGATGTGGCGGACCTGCTTGGTCGTGAGGAGATCGTTCTGAATACCCGTGCGGTTTCCGGCTATATCGCCGGCGAAACCGTGCTGGTCACTGGCGGCGGCGGTTCCATCGGCAGCGAGCTATGCCGTCAGCTGTGCACGGTGGCGCCTGCTCGCATCGTTATCTTCGATATATATGAAAACGATGCGTACATGCTGCGCAACGAGCTTCTGTCCGAATACGACGACATCGATATCATCATCGAGATCGGCAACGTATGCGACAAGGAGCGCGTCAACGAGGTGTTCGCTAAGTATCGCCCGGGTGCGGTGTTCCATGCGGCTGCCCATAAACACGTTCCCCTTATGGAACATTGCCCCCGCGAGGCCGTCCACAACAACGTGTTCGGCACGTTGAATGCCGTTCGCGCCGCTGATGCGTACGGGGCGGCGCGCTTCATCTTCATCTCCACCGATAAGGCGGTTAACCCCACAAGCGTCATGGGGGCGACCAAGCGCATGGGCGAAATGATCGTGCAGTACTATGCGCGCACGTCGAAAACCATTTTCACTGCAGTGCGTTTCGGCAACGTGCTCGGCTCTAACGGCAGCGTGATCCCCGTCTTCCAGCGCCAAATCGCCGCTGGCGGGCCCGTTACCGTTACGCATCCGGATATCGAGCGGTTCTTCATGACCATTCCCGAGGCGTCGCGATTGGTTATCCAGGCGGGAGGCATGGCCCACGGCGGCGAGATCTTCATTTTGGATATGGGCGAACCCGTCAAAATCGTCGATTTGGCAAAAGGCCTTATCCAGCTGCAAGGTCTTACGCCGGACGTGGATATCAAAATAGAGTTTACGGGTCTGCGTGAAGGTGAGAAGATGTACGAGGAACTGCTCATGGACGAGGAGAGCACGCTTCCCACCGATAACCAGTCCATCATGATCTCCACGGGCCAGGAAATCAGCTATGATCAGGTTGCCTCGAAGCTCGATGAGTTGGAAAATGCGCTTTCGGCAACTGATGGGGAAGCTATTCGCATGCTTGAACAGGCGGTCCCAACGTACCATTACACCTCGAATGGGAAGGGCATAGTATGAGCATCAAATGCGGTATCGTCGGTGCAGCCGGCTTCGCTGGCATAGAGCTGGTCCGAGTTGCGCTGCGGCATCCCGAGTTCGAATTGGTCGCTGTTACCTCCAATGAGCTTGCGGGAACCCCCGTGGCCAAGGAATACCCTTGCTTCACGGGAGCTACCGACCTTGCCTTCTCCAGGCATGACGATCCGGTTCTCGATCAGTGCGATGTCGTGTTCCTTGCCGTGCCTCATACCGCTGCAATGGCAATGGCCCCTCGTATCGTCGATCGCGGGGGCGTGGTGGTCGACCTGTCCGCCGATTTCCGCTTGAAGGACCCTGCGGTTTACGAGCAGTGGTACAAAGTCCCTCATACTCAAACCGAGCTGCTCAAGTGCGCCGCCTTCGGCTTGCCCGAGCTGTTCCCCGATGATCTTATCGCCGCTGCGCAGCAGCGCAAGGAAGGCAAAGGGGCGGTTGTCGGTTGTGCTGGCTGCTACCCCACGGCAACCACGCTTGCTGCAGCGCCCGCCATGCGTCTCGGCCTTGTCGATGACAAAGCTCCAATCGTCGTAGACGCCATTTCGGGTGTGACGGGCGCAGGCAAGAAGGCTACGGCGCGTACCCATTTCTGCTTCGCTAATGAGAATCTCGAGGCTTACGGCGTGGCAACGCATCGCCATACGCCTGAAATCGAGCAGATCCTGGGCGTTTCCGACCGCTTGGTGTTCACCCCTCATTTGGCGCCGCTGAACAGGGGTCTTCTGTCTACGGTGAACCTGCCCTTGGCAGCTGGGGCAACGCGCGATGTGGCGAAGATCGTCGAGAGCTATAAAGAGTTCTATCGAGACAGCGCGTTCGTAACGGTGCTCGATGCGGGGGTTATGCCCAAGACGTCTTCCGTTGTGGGCACGAATTGCGCTCATATCGGGCTTGCCGTCAATGAGCGGGTTGGCATGCTCATTGCCGTCGGGGCCATAGATAACCTTTGCAAAGGCGCTGCTAATCAAGCTGTTCAGTGCGCTAACATTGTATTTGGGCTGCCAGAGGACCTTGGCCTCGATAAGGTGGCGGTTCCCGTATAGCCAATCCGCCCGCCATTTCGGCGGGCGTTTCAGAAGGAGGGCGTAATGACTCATGCAGTTTCTGCCGCGTCTAAGGGGGACGCGGTGAAACCTCTGCATAACGCAAGCACCGCCGACTCCTACGCGGATTTGCCGTTTTTGCCGGCAGGTGGCGTTGCGTCGGCGAAGGGCTTCAAGGCTTGCGGCATCCACGCAGGATTCCGCGCCGATCCAAAGCGTTTGGATTTCGCGTTGGTAGCAGCCGATCAGCCGGCAGCGTGTGCCGCGGTTTTCACCACGAACGTGTTCTGCTCGGCTCCGGTCACGGTGTCCAAGGAGCACCTTGACGGTGTAGGGTACGGCGTTGCGCGCGCAGTGGCCATCAACTCGGGTATCGCAAATGCGGCTACCGGGGACAAGGGCCTTCAGACGGCGCGCCAATCGTCCGGCATCGTCGCCGATGCCCTCGGTTGCCCGGCTCAAGAGGTTTTGGTGGCGTCCACCGGCGTTATCGGCCAGCATCTGCAGATGGAGCCGTTCGAAAGCGGCGCGCCTTTGGCCGTTTCGGCGCTGTCTTCTGCAGGAGGCGCCGATGCGGCTCGCGCCATCATGACGACGGATACCAAGCCGAAGGAATTCGCCGTAACGTTTAGCGGTAACGGTTTGGGCTATGACGGATGCATGTTCACGGTGGGCGGCATGGCAAAGGGGTCGGGTATGATCATGCCCAATATGGCCACCATGATCAGCGTCATCACCACCGATGCGCCCGTAGCCGCAAATCACCTGCATGAGGCTCTTTCGAAGGCGGTTGGGATCAGCTTCAACAAGATCACCGTCGACTCCGATACCTCTACGAACGATTCGTGCTTCCTTATGGCAAGCGGTGCGGCAGCACCGCAAGGCGCCGCGTGCATGCAACCTGGCACGCCTGCCTTCGATGCGTTCGAAAACGCGCTGCGCACCGTCTGCGTCGCACTTGCCCGCGAGATGGCGGTCGATGGCGAAGGCGCCACGTGTCTCATCACCGTTAACGTAGCGGGGGCGGCAAATCCGGAGGATGCGGACAAGGCGGCACGCACCGTGGCCAATTCGCCGCTGGTGAAAACGGCTGTTTACGGGCACGATGCTAATTGGGGCCGTATCGCCGCAGCGCTCGGCAGGTCTGGCGCGGTGTTCTCCCAAGGCGATGTGGCCATCGACATCATGGGGCTTCCGGTATGCCGAAAAGGCTTAACCGTGGAATTTGACGAGGACGAGGCGCTTCGCCGTTTCGAGGAGCCCGAAGTGGTCATCGACGTCGACCTTGGCGTCGGTAGCTGCGCAACAACCATGTGGACATGCGATTTCTCGCACGAATACGTCACTATCAATGGAGATTACCGCTCATGAAGTACGCAAAGGACACGCGCCCCGAGGGCGCATCAACGGAGGCAGCTAAGATCCTCGTCGAGGCGCTGCCGTGGATCAAGAACATTACCGGTAAAACCGTCGTTATCAAATACGGCGGATCTGCCATGGTCGATGAGAAGCTGCGCGCGGACGTCATGAGCGATATCGTGCTGCTCAAGATCGTCGGCGTGAACCCTGTCATCGTCCATGGTGGCGGAAAGGCCATCACCAGGGCGATGGACCTCATGGAAATCCCCGTTGAGTTCAAGGACGGCCAGCGTGTTACCACGCCCGAGGCCATGAATCTGGTCCGCACCGTCCTTATGGGAGAGGTCAACCAGGAATTGGTCGAGGCCTTGAACCATCATGGTAATTTCGCCGTGGGCGTCTCTGGTGCCGATGGCGGCGTTATCGTAGCCGAGCAGGCAAGTCCTGATCTGGGTCGCGTCGGTCGCATCACGCGCATCAATCGCCCTCTGCTCGACGACTTGGTGGCATCGGATTATATTCCGGTTATCGCATCGGTCGCAATCGGAGAGGACGGCGGCTTCTACAACGTCAACGCCGACATGGTTGCGGGTCATATCGCCGCCGCCATCGGCGCTCATAAGGCGGTGTTCCTTACCGACGTCGACGGCCTGTATGAGAACTTCGAGGATAAAAGCTCGCTCATCTCCAACCTCACGGTGTTCGAGGCGCGCTATATGGTCGAGAACAACGTGGTGTCCACGGGCATGATCCCGAAGCTGAAGTCGTGCATCCATGCGCTGGAAAACGGCGTGCAGCGTGCGCATATCATCAACGGGACCACGCCTCACTCTCTGCTGCTCGAAATGCTTACCAGCACCGGTGTTGGCACGACCATGCACTCCACCGAGGAGGCCTATCGTTTCGATAGCCACCCTCTGGGCAAATTTGCTTCGAAGCTTCTGGAGAACCGTGAAGAAGTCGAGGCCGCTCAGAAGGCCTCTATCCAGAGTTCTCCCGTACATTAAAGCAATCGTTACCTTACGAAGGAAGTTGATAGCATGTCGCTAGAGCAACAGCAGGAACTCGAATCGCAATATGTGATGCATACGTTCGCCCGTAAGCCCGTCGAGCTCGTTTCCGGCAAGGGCATGGAAGTCGAAGATGCTGAGGGAAATACGTATCTCGACTTCATCGCGGGCATCGGCGTGTGCAGTCTCGGTCATTGCCATCCTGCCATCACTAAGGCCCTGCAAGACCAGTCTCAGCGCCTGATCCACGTGAGCAATTACTACTACATCGAGGGTCGTGGCGAGCTTTCCCGTAAAATCTCCGGGTTGCTCAACGGCGGGGATTCGGCAAGCCCCGAGCCGTGGCAGACGTTCTACGCAAACTCCGGAGCCGAGGCAAACGAGTGCGCTATCAAGCTCGCTCGCTTGTATGCGCGCAAGAACGCCGAAGAGGCCGCTCGTGCCGCAGGTGCGGACGATGCTCAGATCAAGCAGGCGTTCGATGGCGCTCCGCGCACCATCGTGGTCCTTGATCGCAGCTTCCATGGACGAACCCTCGCAACGCTTGCGGCTACCGCTCAGCCTGCGAAGCAGGAGGCGTTCCAGCCCTTGCCCGGCGGTTTCGTAAGCACGCCTATCAATGATGTCCAGGCTCTTACCCGTCTTTTCGAGCAGCAGGGCCGTGGTATATGCGCCGTCATGCTCGAGTGCATCCAAGGCGAAAGCGGCGTGCATCCGTGCACGAAGGAATTCCTGGAGGCGGTGCGCAATCTCACCAAGGAGCATGATGCTCTTATGGTGTGCGACGAGGTTCAAACCGGAATCTTCCGTTGCGGCACCCCGTTCGGCTTCCAGCATTTCGGAGTCACCCCCGATATCGTGACCATGGCGAAGGGCATCGCCAGCGGAATGCCTATGGGTGCCTGTGCTGCCCCTGCCCATATCGCAAAGGCGTATCAGCCTGGCGACCATGGCACCACGTTTGGCGGCAGCTGCTTGGCGGTAGCAGCCGCAACGGCAACGCTTGACACGCTTTCCAATGGTTTTCAGCAGCATGTGCAGGAAACCGGCGAATATATGCGCCAGCAGCTTGCCGGCGTGTCCAAGGTCAAGGAGGTCCGCGGTGTCGGCCTCATGAACGCCATCGACCTCGATGAATCGGTCGATGCGCCCGCTTTAGTTCAGAAGGCGCTGGGTAAGGGCCTGCTGCTCAATGCAACGGGCGCCCATACGCTGCGCTTCCTTCCGCCGTTGGTATGCGAGAAGGGCGACATCGATGCAATGGTCGAGCGTCTGAACCAGATGATCGAAGCCTAAAGGCCTATAAACTTGCCAAGGATTCACGTTACGGCGTGGATTCTTGGCATCCATTCGGATGAGATTCCAAAGCAACATTTAGCTCGTACAAGAGAAGCGGCATATTCTTCGCAAATTTCAATTTCATCTCGCTGATCGCCAAATCTTGCGGTATTATGAACTGCATATTCTTGATGGCGCTTACACTATTTTGCATATGTATCAGGAATCATTGGAGGAAACCGGGTACAATGCCCCACCTGGGGCGGGAAGTAACGAGGCATGAGGAAACGGCAACAAAGACATGATGTGATTCGCGATATCATTCGCGATCGCAATGTCAAGACGCAGCGCGATCTCGCAAATCAGCTGCAGTCTGCCGGTTACGAGTGCACTCAGGCCACCATCTCCCGCGATATCATGGACATGGGTCTTGTGAAGTCTCGCGAGGGCTACTATGTCCTCCCCGAGGAAATGCGTCTTCAGCGCATGGTTTCCGAATTAGTAGAAGAGGTGCACGTCGCTGGTAATCTGGTTGTCGTGAAGACGTTCTCCGGCGGTGCTGCCGGCGTCTCCGCAGCCCTTGATAAAGCCAGCTTGCGTGGAGCGCTCGGTACCGTTGCCGGCGACAACACCATTATGATCGCAGCAGAAAGCCCCGAGGCTGCGGTGGAGGTCGAGCGAGCTATCGACCGTCTGCGACGACGATAATCGTCTAGCTTTTACCGTTGCAAAGACGGTTATCTTTGCATATTCCCACGTTGTATTTACAAGTAGTTACATCATTACGCTGCGCACTGTCTCTAGAAAAATGTGCACGTATAATTCCCAAGGGATTACTGTAGTTTCAGGAAATTTCGCTTGGGAAACTAATCTGTAACCAGGCATTACGGGGCATACCTGTATCTTGTGGCACTCGTGGATCCAACTCACCTTGTTGCAAAACAAATCGCAGACGAAAGGGCCGATTGTCATGGCAGAGCAGAAAGATAAAGTAGTACTCGCATACTCCGGTGGTCTTGATACATCTTGCTGCATAAAGTGGTTGCAGGATGAAATGAATTTGGACGTCATCGCCGTGGTTGGCGATGTGGGGCAGGAGCACGATGGCCTTGAGAAAGTCAAGGAAAAGGCTTTGCGCGTTGGCGCGCTCGAGTGCATCGTGGTGGATATGCGCCAAATGTTCGCGCAGGAATATCTGACAAAGGCGCTTGCGGCGAATGCTATGTACGAGAACAAGTATCCGTTGGTGTCGGCGCTTTCCCGTCCTCTGATCTCGAAGCATCTTGTGGATGCTGCGCACAAGTTCGGTGCAAAGTATATCGCTCACGGATGTACGGGCAAGGGCAATGACCAGGTGCGTTTCGAATCCAGCATCACCATGCTCGATCCGTCGCTGAAGATTTTGGCCCCGGTTCGCGAGTGGAATCTGCTTACCCGTCCCGACGAGATCGAGTGGGCTCAGGCTCATGGCGTGGAGGTCGGCGTAACGAAGGATTCCCCGTACTCCATCGATGACAACCTGTGGGGCCGCGCAATCGAGTGTGGCGTACTGGAAGATCCTTGGATCGAGCCGCCTGCGGATATCTACACTATGACAACTGATCCTATGAAGGCGCCCGATCAGCCGGAATATGTGGAGCTCACCTTTGCTCGTGGCGTGCCCTATGCGATCAACGGCAACCAGAAGAGCTATCTGGGCATCATTTACGAGCTTAACGAAATCGCCGGCAAGCACGGTTATGGTCGTATCGACATGATCGAGAACCGCTTGGTTGGAGTCAAAAGCCGCGAGTGCTATGAAGCTCCTGCGGGGATGGCGCTGATCAAGGCGCATAAGGCGCTGGAGGACCTGGTGCTTGAGCGCGAGGTCCTGCATCACAAGCTTGCGCTGGAGCAAACCTGGGCGAATTGCGTTTATAACGGCCAATGGTTCTCGCCGCTGAAAGAGGCTATCGATGCATTCATGGCTTCTACGCAGCGCTGCTTGTACGGCACCATCCGCTTGAAGTTCTTCAAGGGCTCTTGCACGGTGGTCGGCCGCAAGTCCGCATACTCGCTCTACGATCAGGGTCTGGCAACGTACGACAAGGGAGATACCTTCAATCGCGACGCAGCCAAGGGCTTTATCGAGATCCAAACGCTGTCCACGAAAACCTGGGCGGTCAATCGTCGTCAAGAAGGTGCTCCTGCCGAGCTGTTCGATGCCCAAAACGAGAAGGGCCCCCTCAAGCGCGGCCGTTACGAAGACGTCACGCCGCTGGTCCGTCAGGAAGCTGCCGCTGAGGCTCACAAGGAAACGGAGTAACCTATGGCTCTTTGGTCGGGCAGATTCACGGAAAACGTTAGCGAGTTCACGCAACGCTTCGGCGCCTCGCTGCCTGTCGATAAGGCTCTGTATGCGCAGGACATCGCAGGATCGAAGGCTCACGCGAAGATGTTGGCGAAGGTCGGCGTGATCTCGGAAGAGGATGCTCTGCAAATCGCTGCGGGGCTCGATCGCGTCAAAGCCGATATCGAGTCAGGTGATTTCTCGTTCGATATCAACGACGAGGATATACACATGTCGGTGGAAAAGGCGCTCACGGCTGAAGTCGGCGATGCGGGAGCGCGTTTGCACACGGGCCGCAGCCGCAACGATCAGGTTGCTACGGATACGCGCCTGTATGCCAAGCAGCGAGCAACCGATCTGATGCGCGCCAACGTGGCGCTGCGTCATGCGCTCATAGGCCAGGCCGAGGCGAATTGCGATGTTATCCTGCCCGGTTATACCCACATGCAGCATGCGCAACCGGTTCTGTTCTCGCACCATATGCTTGCGTATGTCTGGATGCTTGCGCGCGATTATCGCCGTTTGCAGGCTGCACGAGATGCGGCCGACGCCTGTCCGCTGGGCGCAGCTGCGCTGGCTGGGACAACGTATCCGCTTGATCGGCAGATGGCGGCAGGGGAATTGGGTTTCGCTTCGGTGATCCCGAACTCGCTCGATGCCGTGTCGGACCGCGATTTCCTGCTTGATCTGGATTACGCTTGCGCCGTTTCCTGCATGCATCTGTCGCGCCTGTGCGAGGAGCTGGTGCTTTGGTCGACGTCCGAGTTCGGCTTTATCGAGCTGTCCGACGCGTTCTCCACGGGTTCGTCCATCATGCCTCAAAAGAAAAACCCCGATTTTGCCGAGCTGATCCGCGGCAAGACCGGTCGCGTGATCGGCAATTTGGTGTCGTTGCTGGTGACCATGAAAGCGCTTCCCCTTGCCTACAACAAGGACCTTCAGGAAGACAAGTACGGGGCAATCGATTCGGCGAAAACGCTGGAAGATTGCCTGCAATGCGCCGCAGGAATGATAGAAACCATGAGCATCAAGCCGGAGAACATGCTCAAGCAGGCAAAGCTCGGCCATTTGGCGGCAACGGATGTGGCTGACTACTTGGCGAAGAAGGGCCTTCCGTTCCGTCATGCGCATGAAGTGGTAGGGCGTTTGGTACTGCTGTGCGAGCAGCGCGGTTGCAACCTCGACGATCTGTCGTTCGACGACTTCAAGGCGGCAAGCCCGTTGTTCGAGGAGGACATCGTCAAGACGCTCGATCTTCCCAGCATCGTGGCGGCTCGAACCACGGAAGGGGGAACGGGCGAAGCGGCCGTGGCCCAGCAGATGGAGAAAGCGAAAGCGGCGCTTGCCGCAGATGAGTCGCTGTTGTAGTCGCAGCGCCTCGAAAACCAAAAGGCGGCCAGGGGGCGAGCGGTCGGTTCCCTGGCCGCCCTTGGCTTTTTTGCTACGAACTTGTGTGCTTTGAAAACCCTATTTCTCCCGATGGTACAATTACCCAAGTTTCTTGGAGGTGATTCGTGGCTTCTCGTTCGATAAAGAACAGGCCGAGCATTAAGAAAAAGCGTCCTTTTGTCGGCCTGCTTGCATTTCTCAGTATCATCGCGGCTATTTGCCTGGCCGGTTGCATAGGCATCGTCGTCCTGTGCGATTCCTGGATCGGCGACCTGAAAACCTATGACGTATCGGAAGTATCCGAGCTGAACACGTCTGCGCCGACCACGGTGCTTGCATCCGATGAGAAGACGCAGCTTGCGCGCTTCCAGGTGGAAAATCGCGAGCCGGTGGAGCTTAGCGGTATCAGCAAGTACGTGATGCAGGGCACGGTGGCAACGGAGGACGAGCGATTCTACGATCATGGCGGCTTCGACCTGGTCGGTATTGCCCGTGCCGCGTTCGTCACGCTTACGGGGTCTGGTCGCGAAGGCGCTTCCACCATTACGCAGCAGTTCGTGCGCAACACGGTGCTCGCTGACGAGATGAACGATATCTCGCTTAAGCGCAAGGTCCGCGAGATGTACCTTTCCGTCAAGATCGAGGAGATGTACTCGAAAAACGATATCCTCCTCATGTACCTGAACACCGTGAATTACGGTTCAGGCGCCTATGGTATCCAGGCGGCTTCCCAGCGATATTTCTCTAAAGATGCAACTGATTTGACGCTGGCGGAAGCGGCGGCGCTTGTCGGCATCCCCCAATCGCCTACCTATAACAACCCCATCGATTATCCGGACAATTGCTATGCGCGTCGTAATCTGGTTCTCGATCGCATGCTGACGAACGGCTATATCACTCAGGAAGAGCACGACTCCGCAAAAGCCCAGGACCTTGTGCTCAACCCCTCCGTACCGTCTTCGGATGGCATCGAGAAGTATCCGTATTTCACCAGCTATGTCAAAAACGTGCTTTCCGACCAGTATTCCCAGCTCGATGTTTTCAAGGGCGGGTTGACCGTCGTCACCACCCTTGACGTCGATACCCAAGAGGCTGCAGAGGATGCCGTCCGCACGAAGGAAAAAGGCCTGAGCGATGCGATCAGCGGTTCGCTCGTGGCAATCGATCCTTCCACGGGTTTCATCCGCGCATTGGTCGGCGGCAAGGATTGGGATACGCAAAAGACCAACCTGGCAACCGGTGAGGGAACCAACGGGGGCCGTCCTTGCGGTTCGTCCTTCAAGACGTTCACGCTGATCGCGGCTTTGGAAGAGGGCATCGATCCGCAAACTATGGTGGATTGCTCATCGCCTTCGGTGATTCCCGATACCGGGTACGATAGCTCGAATCCGCTGCAGAACATCAACAACATCAACTACGGAACCCGCAGCATCGCGCGTGCTTTCGCCGTGTCGTCCAACACCGGCTTCGTGCGACTGCAGATGGCTTTGGGGACCCAAAAGGTCATCGATGCCGCGAAGAAGATGGGAATCACTTCCACGCTCAACGCCAACCCATCGCTGACGCTCGGCCAGTCCAACGTCACTATGCTCGACATGGCGGATGCGTACGCCTGCATCGCCAATGGCGGCACGAAGTACGATGCTCAGCCCATCCTGAAGATTTACGACAAGAACAACAACCTTATCGTGGATAACAGCCATCCGTCGGGGACGCAGGTCATCTCCGCCGAAGTGGCCCACGCGGCAACCGAGGTCATGAAGGGCGTCGTGAACACCTCCGAAGGCACCGGCACGATGGCCAAGCTCGATAACGGCCAGGAAGTGGCGGCGAAGACGGGTACTTCCAGCGAGTACCATGACATCACGTTCTGCGGTATCACGCCGCAGCTGTCCGTTGCTATCTGGTTCGGCGATCCGTCTAACCAGGAAACCATCCCCACCGACGTTAGCGCGGCGGATGTGTTTAAGAAGTTCATGACGGCGGCGCTGTACGGCAAGCAAACCGAAACGTTCCCTCAGGCATCGAACCCCACGTACAAGGCGTTCTCGAATGCCACGTACCATATCGGGACGACGTCTTCCGGCTCGTCTTCCAGCAGCGCGAACTCCGCTGGAAATTCGAGCAATAACCAAAACGACAACTCCGCCAGCTCGAGCAATAGCCAGTACGGCTCAGCTAACGCTAACGGCAACTCCAATAGTTACGGTACCGGCAACGCAAGCGGGAACGCCCCGGGCGGTACGGGCTCCGGTAGCGGAAGCGAAACCGGCGGCGGAGCGACCGGCGGCACCGGGGCAGCAACCGGCGGTACTACCGGCGGAGGCGGCACCGGGACGGCAACCGGAGGGGGCGCGGCTTCCGGGGGCGCATCCGCCGGCGGCGGCGCGGCAACCCAGTAAGATATGGTTTGGCAACAGGTAGAACAGGACCGGAAATGGCTCATACGATGGAAAAACTGACGGCAACGGTTTGCGCTGCGGCGTTGAGCGTTGCCGTGCTAGGCGGCTGTATGCCTCAGCAGCAAACCTCTGCGGCTTCGCAGGCGCAGTCGGACAACCGTGCCTACATGACGCAGGTCAATCAAACCATGGAGACGCTGCAAACCCGGCTGAACGGTTTTTCGGATGCCGTATCCCGTGGCGATGTGGTCACGATGCGCACCCAAGCGGACAACGCCTTCAAAGCGCTCGATGAACTCGATAGCCAAGAGGCGCCCGATGCTCTCAAGGACGTGAAGCAGTGCTATGTCGACGGCAGCGAGCAGCTGGAGAACGCTTTGAATGCCTACATCGAGCTGTACACGGAAATCGACAGCGCAACGGATGCACAGCCGTTCGATTGGTCCACGTACGACCAGCGCCTTGCTGATATTCAGGCTGCTTACAACAGCGGTATCGAAAAGCTGCAGGAAGGCGACAAAACCGCAGCTGATCTTCCGCAATAAGGCCTTCCAGAAGAAAGCGCCGTCATCGAGCCTAAGGCTGAAAGGCGATAAGACGATTACGAGGACGACCCCCGCGACATCGTTTCGCGGGGGCCGTCCTCGTTTCAGTGGCTTTTGACACTTCGCTATTTAGCACATTTCCGTCAAGCTGCCTTCGATGGCTCCTCGACGAATCGGCTTGTGCAGGCTTCGCCAAGCTGCTTGCGACGGTTTATCGTCGAAGGCAGCTTGCGTCCACATTCTCGCGCAACCAACGGTGATTCGGTTTGCTAGTTGGTTTTCGGCCCAGTGGACAGCACGACCACCACCATGCCGTCGCTGGCAATATATTGCCTGATCACGCTATCTTTCGGTACGGTGCTCGAGTATTCCGTCACCGAGCCGGCCTTCCAGTCTTTCAGCAGCTCTTTTGCCTCTTCAAGCGTTTTGCCTGTGGCGTTCGGCGGGGTTTTCGCGCTTGCTGCGTTGCCGGCATGGGACGCGTTTGCGGCCTGCGAACCTGAGGTTATCGTCGTAGGCGTCTGCTTATCGGAGGGTTTCTCCTCCTCGGCGCCAAACGTTGCTTTCTGCTTCTCGTTGAAAGCGTTGTTGTAGCTTGGGACTTTCGTCTCAGGGAATTGCTCGACCGCCTTGCCGGTGTATGCGCGGTCCATGAAGTCCTTCCATAGGGCGTTGCAGTTTAGCTGCGTGTCCGTGGCTATGCTGCCGGCGGGATTTCCGATCCAGGTGGCCACGGAAAGCGATGGGGTATAACCAACCAGCCAATGATCGGCGAAATCGGTGGAAGTCCCCGTTTTGCCTGCGACGGGTTGCCCGTTGCCAAGCTTCGCGGTTTGCGCCGTGCCGTCAGATGCTTCGAAAACCTGTCGAAGCACGCCGGTGGTTGCGCCGGCAACTTCTTCGCTTATCACTCGCTTCGAGGTGTCGTCGGCCTTGTAGATGATGTTGCCGTCTTTGTCTTCTATCTCGGTGATCACAACCGGCTCGCGCTTGGTGCCGCCGCTTGCGAGCGTTGCGTAGGCGCTTGCCATATCGAGCGGAGTCACGCTTGCCACGCCTAGCGTCGTGGTGTACACCGTGCTCATCGGCGATTCGACGCCCAGTCGTTCGGCCATCTCCGTGGTTGCGGCCTGCCCGATTTCCTCGGAAAGGCGCAGGTATCCCGTATTCGCCGAAACAGCGGTGGCGCTCTGGATGGTGCGCACCCCGTAATCGATGTTGTCGAAGTTTTCGAACGTTTGCTCTCTGCCGTCGACCTCCTTGGTCATAGGGGAGGAGCAGTCGATGCGCGTTTGAGGCGAGATCCCCTTTTCTATGGCTGTCGCAAGCGTGAACGCCTTGAACGTCGATCCTGCTTGACGGCCTCCGCCGCCCGTTCCCGTGGCGATGTTCACCTGGCTGACGTCGTAGTCTCCGCCGCCAACCATGGCTTCGACATGGCCTGTTGCAGGGTCGATGGCGACCAGGGATGCGTCAAGGTCTCCGCTCATACGGGCCCGCTGTGCGGCGCATGCCGCCTCCGCGTCATCTTGCAAGGAGGGGCTCAAGGTGGTGCGTATGGTCAGCCCGCCCTCGAACAGGCTGGCATACGAGCATCCAAAGGGATTATCTTCCTCCATCAAAAGATTGCGCACATAGCTGGTGAAATACGGGTATGCGTAAATGCCGTCCTCTGGAACCTCCGGAGCGGGATCGAGGTTCAACGGCTCTGCTTGTGCGGCATCGCACTGCTCCTGGGTTATGTCGCCGGCGGACAGCATGCGCTCAAGGACAAGGTTGCGGCGCTCCAGCGCCGCGTCGGGATAGGTTTTCGGATTCAGGAACGTCGGCGACTGCGGAATGCCGGCCAAGGTGGCAGCTTGCGTAAGGCTCAAATCGGCGGCGTTGGTTTGGAAATAGTTTTGCGCAGCTGCCTGTATGCCGTAGCAGCCATCACCGTAGTTCACGGTGTTCAGGTACATCATAAGCAGCTCGTCTTTGCTGTACTGCTTTTCCAGGTCCATGGCTAGCTGCGCCTCGCGCACTTTGCGTTCGATCGATATTTCATTGGCCTCTTGCGTGAGCACCGTGTTGCGCACAAGCTGCTGCGTGATGGTGGATGCGCCTTCCAGGCTGCCACCTGCAAGGTTGTTGACGAATGCGCGCGCAATGCCCGGAAGGTCAACCCCTCCATGTTGGTAGAAGCGCACGTCCTCGGTGTCCACCGTGGCTTGTTTCACGAGGTCGCTGACTTGGTCTGATTCAACGGGGTCGCGCTTTTCCAGTTGGAATTCCGCCAACACCGTGGAACCGTCGGCGGCGTACATGACCGATTCCCGTGCGTGGTTGGTGAAGTCGGTGTCCTCGATAGGCGGAAGGTCATCGCACCAGCTGTCCATTACCCGCAAGGCGCCCTTGACGCCCCAGTAGCCCGTGAAGCACAGGCATACGATGGTAACCAGCAAAAGCCAGGCGGCGGCATGGGTGCGCATTTCGCGCTGTTTTCGTCTGAGTTTCATTGTTCGATTATACTACCGTGGCTTTTTTCTTATGCTGTTGCAACTGGAATTAACAAGGCGGCTTCTGCCGCGTGAAACTTGCAGCTGTTTTCTCTGCTCAATGGGGGGTTGGATATATGGATCAAGAAGTGGAGCTTTTGGCGCCGGCTGGCGGCATCGCGGCGTTCCATGCCGCCGTGCGCGGTGGCGCCGACGCGGTTTACCTGGGCCTTCAGTCGTTCAATGCGCGCCGTGGCGCCGATAATTTCACCATCGATGCGTTCGCCGATGCTTGCGCTTTCGCGCACCTGCGCGGCGTGAATGTGTACGTTACGCTGAACACGGCCATTCTGCCCGGCGAGGTCGATAGCGCCATGGAAACCGCGCGCCAAGCTTATCGTGCCGGTGCTGATGCGTTCATCGTGCAGGATATCGGCATCGCCTCCGAGCTTTCGCGAACATTGCCGCAGGCCCGTTTGCACATCTCCACGCAAATGAACACGCACAACGAGGCGGGTATGCGCGCCGCAGCTCAGCTTGGCGCCGCGCGCGTGACCCTTGCGCGCGAGCTGTCGCTACCCGAGATCGAGCATTTGGCGAAGGTCGGCGATGAGCTGGGCCTTGAAATCGAGACGTTCGCCCACGGCGCGTTGTGCGTGTGCTATTCAGGCCAGTGCTTCATGTCCTCGCTCATTGGCGGGCGCTCGGCGAATCGCGGGCTGTGCGCGCAAGCGTGTCGCCTTCCGTACGCATTGCATAACGTGGCGAAGAACAAGCCGCTCCCGGCACCGGGCGACCACCTGCTGTCCCCGCAGGATCTGTGCAGCATCGACCTGCTTCCCGACCTGGTGCGTGCCGGCGTGGCGTCCCTCAAGATCGAGGGCCGCATGAAGTCGCCCGAGTACGTCTATGCCGTGACCAGCGCTTATCGCGCCGCGCTCGACCGCGTTCTCGCGGCGCGCGACGCCGCACGCGAAAGCGGCCTGCAGGATTGGACCGCTCCGGGGGGCACGGAGCAGGAGCATGCCCAGCTTGCCGAGGCGTTCTCCCGAGGCTTCACCACCGCATATCTGGAGGGTAAGCGCGGAAACGAGATCATGAGCTACGGCCGCCCGAACAACCGCGGGGTGTTCATCGGGCGCGTGGCGTCTGTGAAGAACGGAAGGGCCGCCGTGGCATGCGAACGCCCCATCGTTGCGGGCGACGTGCTCGAGTTTTGGACGAACAAGGGCCATTTCGCCTATACCGTCTCCCAGGTGGATACCGACCGCAACGGAAATCTGCTGCTTGCGCCCGAGCGCGCGGTGGGGAAGGGCGATCGCGTGTTCCGCGTGCGAAGCGCAGAGGCCGCGTTCGTCGATGACGACCGTCTGCCGCGCATCCAGGTGCAAGGTCGTGCGCGTTTGCGCATCGGGCAGCCCCTTCGCATCGAGTTTTGCCTGGCGGACAACCCCGCCGACCCGCGTGCGCTGCGCGGCGCCCGCAAGCGCTTTGCAGAAGGGGAGCTGCCCGTCGGGGTCGCCGAGGGGCAGCAGGTCGAGCCCGCACGCACCAAAGCGGTCGGCGAAAATGATGTCCGTGCCCATATCGACAGGCTTGGACAGACTCCGTTTTCTCTGGTGAACCTTGATATCGATATGGATGAGGGTGTGGGAATCGGTTTCTCGCAGCTGCACCATGTGCGCGCAGAGGCCCTCGACTCCCTCGAGCAGGCTTTGCTCAAAGGCACGTTCCAGCGCCCGCTGCCGCGTGTGGAGGCGGGGAGCCGTATGCTTCCGGCGCATGCCGGCGGCGTCCATATCGCGGTGCTGGCCACTAATCCGGCCTGCGCTCGGGCGGCAAAGCGCGCCGGTGCCGATGAGGTGTACGTTCCCGCGGTCAACCTGGCGCACGGCCAGGCTACCATCGCCGGTCAGCTTTCGGAAACCGCCGAGCAGGCAAGTTATCCGAAGGCATGCGCCGTCGTGCTGCCCGTCGCCGATCATGACGATTGCGAGCTCACGCGCGAACATGCATGCGGCTTCGACGCTTGGCGCAGCGTTCACACCGATCAGCCGGTCATGGCCGAAAGCCTTGGGCAGCTCGTTCGCGCTCACGAGGCGGGCGCCTGCGTAGAGGTGGGGCCGCACCTGCCCGTCACCAATGCGCTTGCCCTGCAAACCGCGGCGCGCCTTGGCGCAAAGCGGGTCTGGCTCTCGCCCGAGCTCAACCTGGCCCAAATCTCCGATTTGGCGAAGGAAAGCCCCGTCGAGCTCGGCCTTACCGTCATCGGACGTCAGGAGCTCATGACCACGGAGCATTGCATGCTTATGAGCCAGGGTCCCTGTGCTCAGGAGTGCGCAACGTGCGCGCGTCGCAAAAGCCCGCATTTCCTGAAGGATCGCAAGGGCTACGACTTCCCGGTGATATCCGACCAGCTCGGACGCAGCCATCTTTATAACAGCGTGCAGCTTGACGTCGCGCATGCCATCCCTGATATCGTCCAAGCGGGCGTCACCTGGCTTTTGGTGGATAGCACGCTTATGAACGTGCAGGAAACGATGCGGGCGGTTGAGCGCGTCGTTCGCGCCCGCAACGTGGCGCACGCCCAGGGCGCGGCGCTGCCGAAAGAGCCCGGCTGCACCAGCGGTCACCTGTTCCGCGGCGTGCAGTAGCCGCATGTGCTAGAATCTCGCAAATACGCGTTTAGAAAGAGGAAACCATGCTGTCCGCAGAAGAACAACTGCACATCATCGCATCGGGCGCTGCACAAATCGTGCCCGAAAGCGGCCTGCTCGAGAAGCTCAAGCGCGGCAAGCCGCTCAACATCAAGCTCGGCGTCGACCCGACCAGCCCCGATCTGCATCTGGGCCATGCGGTTCCGCTGCGCAAGATGCGCCAGTTCCAGGACCTGGGCCACAACGTCACGCTCATCATCGGCAACGGCACGGCGCTCATCGGCGACCCGTCGGGCAAGAACACCACTCGCCCTCAGCTCTCTCAGGAGCAGGTGCAGGCCAACGCCGAAACCTACGTCGCCCAGGCCATGAAGATCCTGGATCCCGAGAAAACGAAGATCGTCTACAACGCCGATTGGATCCTTTCGCTGAACCTCAAGGACCTTCTCGGCCTTATGAGCAAGTTCACCGTCGCCCGCATCCTCGAGCGCGATGACTTCACGAAGCGCTACCAGTCCCAAACGCCCATCGCCATGCATGAGTTCCTGTACCCCATCATGCAGGCATATGATTCGGTCATGGTGAAGGCGGACGTCGAAATGGGCGGTACCGACCAGCTGTTCAACCTACTGGCCGGCCGTGACCTCATGGAGAAGATGGATATGGAGCCGCAGATCGCGCTCACCATGCCGCTGCTCGAGGGTACCGACGGCGTGCGCAAGATGTCGAAGAGCTACGGCAACTACGTGGGTCTCACCGACGACGCCAACGATATGTTCGGCAAGGTCATGTCCATCCCCGATGAGCTTATGGTCAAGTACTACCGCCTGGCATCCACGCTGCCCGTCGCCGAAATCGATCAGCTCGAGGCCGATCTGAAGGCAGACAAGCTTCATCCCAACAAGGTCAAGCGCGCATTGGCCCGCAACATCGTCGCCGCTTATCATAATGAGGCTGCGGCCGAGCAGGCGGAAGCCGACTTCGACCTGAAGTTCAAGGACCACGGTTTCCCGGAGGACGCGCCCACGTTCCAGGCCGACCTCACCCCGGGCGATGACGGCACCGTATACTTCGCCAAGTTGCTGGTGAACGCCGGTGCGGCGCAAAGCGTGTCCGACGCACGACGTCTCATCGACGGCGGCGGCGTCAAGCTCAACGGCGAGGCGCTCGAGCCCAAGTCCTACAACCTGGAACCCGCCCGCCTCGAAGGCGCGCAGATCCAGGTTGGCAAGAAGAAGTTCTTGCGCCTGGTCTAGCCGCAAAGCTAGAAGTCTCAACTATATAGAGTGAATCGAACGGAGAGGGGGGTCGAAGATCGGCCCCCCCGTTTGCGTAGAGGGACGCGATGCCCCTCGATATGCCGGCCTCGCTTTCCTGACGAACATAAATGACGTCGCCTGATTCAATTGCAGAAAGTTTGAGCATGGAAGGGGCCAGCTGTGCCGCTGGTTTGGCGTTCGGTCGGCCAGGTGGCATGTATTTAGGTAGGGAGCGAGCCGAAGGCCGCGGAGCGGCCCCGAACCCCCTCCGGGCCCTATATGTGTGCAGAATGTGAAGATGGCGCCGAACTCAAAATAGTTCTGGACACGGGCCGGCAAGGCGCGTATTATTCAATC
>CAJMPP010000018.1 GCA_905215325.1 uncultured bacterium
TTTCGCTTCGGGAAGTGGAAGACGCGCTCTTACGGGAGTTCGCGCGCTAGGCGCTCGCCGCGGCTGCGCGCCCTCCCGCCCGCGTGGGGGGTTCCTATAGTTCTGTCAAGAGGGATTCGCCCTTTCGATGGGCGTTTTTGGCAATGCTGACGCAGGCCCTGCCGGGCCTGCGATCTCCGCCGGCCGTTAGGCTGCGTACGGAACCTTGTCCCTCATGATCGCGTAAATCACCTCGAGCCGCTTCCTCGCCACGGCTTTCAGCGCCTTGCCGTGCGGCATGCCCCTGTCGCGGCAGCGCGCGTAATACTCGCCCCATCGGTTGCGGCTGCGCGCAAGGCAGTTGCTAGAGAATACGAGCAGGTTCTTCAGCCTCTTGCTGCCCTGCCGCGACGCGGACACCGACGGTATCGACGTGCCGGACCGCCTGTTGTTTATGTCAAGCAGGCAATGAACAAAGTGGCACGCGCAATTTGAGCAAGTTGGGGATGCTGACAAAAATCCGTACCGATTAGGTGCCGGAAAGGACGTCAGATGTATTCATATGAGGACAAGATGAGGGCGATTGGGCTCTACCTTAGATACGACCGGAGCGCGGCAGCGGTCATAAACGAGCTCGGGGCAAAATGCGAAATCGTAGAGGTTGCTGCACAGCGTGTCGGGTATCTCCATATGGCGTCCTTTTGATGGCTGATCGGTTGGTTCGATTTTGCACGCAGAAGGCGGGTTGACGTCTAGGCTGATAATCGCTGTGGCGTATCGGTGCGACCCTGCCTTCCCGATACACAAGTCTGCTCCGCGCCTCAAGCAATAAGTTGCCCCCCGTTCCGTAAGGTTGCGACTCGCTACCTGTCACCTTTTGGATTCGTTGGCGTCTTGCGTAAGCGTTCTAACTCAGATACGCTCGCAGCACGGCGACGCGCGGGGCGGCGTTTGCGAGTACACGCTCCGTCATAGTCGCAACTGCTTCGTCCTCGGCATCGAAGGAAGGCGCCTCGAGACCGGCGATCACTTCCCTTACAACCTGATCGAAGGCGCTAAGGGGGATATCGCAGCTAAGCGCAATCGCCATGATATCGCGCGCGTCGATTTCGGCCAGCTCCCTGTGGCTTCCAATGTCGAGCGGCATTCGCGTGGAATACCCGCTCAACGGTATGCACGTTGCATCATACATGGGCGCCAACCTGCGGCCAGTCCATGCCTCGTTGTACAGCAGCGAGCTGTTTTTGAGGTGAGCATCGGCATTTTCCACCGCGTAATTGAAAACCAAACGCTTCGCGAACTCCAAACGATCTTCGACGGGCGCATCGGAAGCGTCGTCGATAAGGTCTGCAGCATATTCGATGTAGTCGGCAGCGACGCCGCTGGGCTGATACTTGTAAAACGGCTGAAGTCCGAGTGCTTGGCAAAAATCTTCCTGGTGAAGACGCATAACTGCTTCGTTGCTCGTGCCGCTCGCGCGCAACCGGCGTCTATCGTAGCGAGTCACGGCAATGGCGCCCGGAACGTCGGGCACAAGGCTGACTTAGGCAACGTCGATCCCCCACGCTTTCGCGCCCAAGACGCTGAAGGAGCAGCGGCCAGTTGTTCCGCGCGACCTGGTACATTTGCGCCAGATTGCCAAGCGTCTCCCCTTCAGGAAGCAGGCCCTGCAGAAACGGCGCGATTTCCTCGGAAGCATACGCTTCTTTCTGAAGCGGCAGACGTTCGGAAATCCCCAGGTCGTTGATGCTTCGAAAGCATCTTCCCTTTTGGGATGATTAGTCTGCTATCCGAAACCCTAATCCCAAAAGGGAAGATTCTGCAATTCACGTGCTCTCTTACCATGAGAAGCTAACTGCCATATAGGGCAAGTAACTCTTTCCGCTTGAAGACTTTCTTGCTTGCCTGGAGTTTATCGCTGGGGGTGCCTGTTTTTGAAGCGAAGAGCGTGTCGCTATTCAGCAAGCGTTTGTGCCCTGCGACTTCTGGACGGTTTTGCAGGAAACGGGCGCCGATTTCGCCATGGGTCTTGGGCTTCTGGACGGTTTTCGGCGGGTGCTGTTCGCTGTCGGTTTCGTTGACCTGGGGAAACGCTGGCGCCGTGCGGCGTTTCGGGTCGGTTCGGCTTGTGAAACCGCCCAGAAGTCGCAAACGGGGCTTGCGAGCGGCAAGGGCGGGGCAGCAAACGCTGCGAAGCGCGCCGGATTCGCGGGGCGCAAGGGGTGAGACGGGTGCCAAAGGGCGTGCCTTGCGCGGGAGGTCTCACGAGCGTGAACAGGGGACGGAGGTGTGCTCATTTCCGAACGCACCTCCGTCCCTTGTTCGTGTACGATTACAATCGTGCATCGCGGCGGCAAAGCGCGTCTGGTGCGCGGCAGCCCTCGCGTGGGGGGGGGGGAGGGCGGCCCTCTTCTTGCCGGCTCTTGCCGTTAAGCGGCGGCAAGGCGCTCCGGGAACGCCGAGTTGCGCGGTTGCGCGCAAAAAACGGCGCTGGACCTTGCCCCTTGCGGCGTGTGTCCGTTTGACTATTGAAGAAAAGTGCAGGTTATGAGCGGGAACAAAGACAAAAGCAAGAAGCGCGGCCGGTCCAATAAGCTGCCCTTCGTTTTGATGGGCGGCCATATCTGCGTCGATGCCGCACAGGGCGGCTTGGCTTCGGTGCTGCCGTTTCTGGTGATTCAATCCGGATTCTCGTACACCGAGATAACGGCGCTGGTTTTGGCGTCGAACATCGCATCGGCGGTCATCCAGCCCCTGTTCGGGCTCATGGGCGACAAGAAGGCGCGTCCGTGGCTCATGTCGGTCGGTGTGGCGCTTGCGGGCTTGGGCATCGCGCTGGTGGGCGTGCTGCAGTCGTATTGGCTGGTGGTTTTGGCGGCAATGGTCTCGGGGATCGGCAATGCCATGCTGCATCCGGAAGGGGCGCGCTTGGCATACCTGGCCGGCGGCGACGACAAAGCCATGAGCATGTCGATTTTCTCTGTCGGCGGCCAAATCGGCTTCTGTCTTGGGCCCATCATCAGCGTCGCCGCCGTTACGGCGTTCGGGCTTTCGGGCACGCTCGTGTATCTGGTCCTCTGCCTTCCGTACGCGCTGGTGCTCCTTGCGCTGAGCAAGCGTTTCCTTGCCTTCGGCGTCCGCGGAGGCGGCTCGTTGGCAGGCCGGGGCAAGCGTGACCGCTGGGGCGCGTTCGGCGTGGTGCTCGGCGCGCTTTCGGTCCGCTCCATCGTGTTCTATGGCGTGACCAGCTTCTTCCCGCTCTACTTGGTGGCCACGTTCAACGCGGCGGAAGATTCCGCTTCGCTGCTTATCACCGTGTTCTCGGTTTTCGGCGCGGTGGCGACGGCTTCGGCCGGCTTCGCGTCGCATCGCGTTCCCACGCCGCGCCTGATGATCGGCTGTTTCGTTCTCATGGTGGCGTCGCTTGCCTCGTTCCTGCTTTCGGGCAGCGTGTGGCTGTGTGTGGCGGCGGTTATGGTGCTGGCGATGTGCCTGAATCTTTTCAACCCGCCCGCCGTGGCGCTGGCGCAGGAGTATCTGCCCGAGCATCTGGGCACAGCGTCGGGGCTCACCTTTGGCGTGGCGGTAGCTGTCGGCGGCATCGCGTCGCCCATGCTCGGTGCGCTGGGCGACGGCGCGGGCCTTGCGTCAGCCATTTGGGTTCTTGCTGCGCTCGCCGCGGCCGGCCTTGCGCTCTCGATCGGCGTCGCCGCGATCGAGCGACGCGGCGCACAGAAAGGCTAGCAAGTGTGCAGTCAAATTAGCGTCGACACTTGTCGCTGCTGACCAATGGATGTAAAACCCTTTCTGCGCCTGCTCGGTCACGCGTAAATACCTTCGCCAATCTTGAAGCAGATTGCGGCGCGGCGCCGCTGGCGAAGTGCCGCTACATAGCCACACTATGGCGGTCTTGAAGCTCGGCGATGCCGTAAAATCGACATCGCAGACCCAACAGCCAATCCCGCGAAAGAAGATCTATGAACGAATTCGACGACATCATCGGTTACGATGCTACCAAGGAAGAACTCGTCCGCATCGCCGACGCGCTCAAAAACGCTGAGCGCTATCGGAAGTTTGGCGTGACGTCCCCGCGCGGCTTGATCTTGTATGGTCGGCCGGGAACGGGCAAAACGCTCATGGCGAACTGCCTCATCAAGGCAAGCGGGCGCCCCGCGTTCACCTGTCGTCGCACCGAATCAGACAACTCCTTCATCGACAAGATGAAGGCCGTCTTCGAGGAAGCGGAGCAAAACGTGCCGTCCATCGTGCTCCTTGACGACATGGACAAATTCGCCAATAGCGACTTCCAGCATCGCGATGCCGCCGAGTTCGTGGCCGTGCAAAGCTGCATCGACAACATGCGCGGCACAGAAGTGTTCGTATTGGCCACCGCCAACGAGAATATCAAGAATCTGCCGGGTTCCCTGCTTCGACCTGGGCGTTTCGATCGGCAGATTTGCGTGGAAACCCCGAAGGGCGAGGATGCGGTCAGGATCATCGCCGGCTACTTGGCGAACAAGCCCTTTGCCGAAGACCTTGATCCGGAGCTGATCGCCTCGATGCTGGCGGGGCATTCGTGCGCAACGCTCGAAACCGTGGTGAACGAGGCCGGCATCATCGCCGCCTATTCGAAAAGCGATCGCATCACAACCGAGCACATGATCGAGGCGAGCATGCGCGCCGTGTTCCACGTGCCGGCGGAGTGCCTGTACGAGACGGACGTCGTGGACCTATCCAGTAGGTCGACGAAGTCGATCGTCGTGTGGCACGAGGCCGGCCATGCTGTGATGCAGGAGCTGCTGGTGCCGGGCAGTGTGGCGCTCGTCTCGGCGAAAAGCAAGTCGGCGAAGCGCAACCACAGCGGCTTCACGGTGCGGAACTGGCGCGAAGCCGACGACCCGCTGCGCGCCGGCATTGATGAGGTGCTGGTGGGCCTGAGCGGCCGCGCAGCAGTCGACGTGGTTTTCGGCATCTCCGATACGGGTGCGGACGACGACATCAAGCGCGCGTTCCAGACGCTGTCAAGCCTGCTGGGGAAATCGTGCGCGGACGGGTTCTGGCTGCATAGCCCCACCTGCGGTTTCTTCGACGAAGAGGACGGTTACGACGACGCCGAGGGCATAAAGCAGCGGCGCCAGATGGTTGCGTCGCATATGCTGGAGCATTACTACGGGAAAGCGAAGCGCACGCTTCTGCGTAATCGCGCCTTGCTGGAGAGGCTTGCGGCCGCACTCGCGGAAAAGAGCTATCTGACCTCGAAAGACATAGCGCAGCTGAAGCAGGGAGTGCCGCTCGAGGCGCCGGATTATCTGTAACGCGCAGGTAATCGTGCCTGTCGCGACTTTGTCTGCGGGTACCCCCCGACTTCTGGGGGCTTTTGCAGGAAATGGGTGCTGATTTTGCCATGGGTTCCGGACTTCTGGGCGGTTTTCGGGGGGCACTGCGCGGTATCGACTCCGATGACCTGGGGAAACGCTGGAGCTGTGTAGCCTTTCAGGCTGAATCCACCTGCAAAACCGCCCAGAAGTTACGAGCGGGTTCGGCGGAGTTCGCGCTGACTGCATTTTGGCTTGTGCGCTTCGTTGATTCGCGTACTAGCGCTTTTAGCTTCGTCATTCAAAGAACTTGTGAACAGGGGATGGGGGTGCGTTCGGGTGTTGGGCGCGAATTCGGCGGCGTCATTGGTTACGATGTCACCAAGGACGAGCTTGTTCGCGTAGCCAACGCACTCAAGTGAACAGGGGGTGTAGGCGTGTTCGCGATGGTGGGGGATGTTCGGGCGGGCTCCTGACCTTCCGGGCGGGTTTGAACAGAAGGCGGAGAGGCGTTAAGGCGCGAGGCCGTCTTTTGCCGAGCCTTTCCCCGAACATACCTTCGTTCCCTGTTCGCGAGTGGAGGCATTAACGTCGCCACTGCGGACAAAAACGCTAGTATCAACGCTGTAGGCAACAACGCGATGAAACGCATGAGGGGGAATCGCCGTGTATCGCAGGTATACCGATGGGGTGCCGCATCCGCCGTTGGTGAGCGAATATGAGGGCGCCGATTCCGGCGGGGTCCCCGACCTGTTCGTGAGCATGCCGGCCACCTGCCGCGATGTGAGCGATGAGCTGCTGGATTTCATGTGGTACCGGGAAATGTCCATCCCCGAGGTCGCGGCGGCGGCCGGCATTTCGGAGAAAGCCGCCGAGGATCTGATTCTGAAAGGGAAGGGCGCGTCCGCCGACCTTTTCGCGCTGTGCGAGGCGCTGCGCGTCGAGCTGCTCTCGCTCCCTGGCGACGACGAGCTTGAGAGGGGCATGGAATGAGGGAAGCGTACGCGTGGTTGCAGAATCGCCTGGTCGGACGCTTCTTCGAGGACTCCGATGGTGCGACTCGGTTCGAATACGCCCCGGAAGCTTCCATGCCCATCAGCCTATCGTTGCCGCTTGATGGCTCCTGGCAGGCCGATGTCCCGGGCGCATTCTTGGACGGCCTGCTGCCGGATAACGATAGCGAACGCGAGGCGATGCGCTGCTGGCTCGGCGCGGCATCGGCCAACCCGCTCGACCTTCTTGTGGCAACGGACACGACGGGCGGGCTGTTCTTCACGTCGATTCCCGAGCTAGGGGAAATCGCATCCCAGGCTCGTGAGTTCGCGAGGGAAAAGGACATCGCAATCAAGGTTTACCGGCTCGGGCGCGGCTGGACGACGTGGCAGTCCGATGATCGCCGCAGTCGTTTCGCCCTTGCGGGTTCGCAGGGCAAATTCGCCTTGGAGCGGTTCGACGACCGCTGGACCTGGCCGAACGCCAAGCACCCTTCGACCCACATCGTGAAGCCGCCCCATGAGCGCTTTTGCGGCGCCCCGCTGGTGGAAGATGCGACCATGCACCTTGCGGCAGCGTGCGGGCTGGACGTTGCGAGGTCGTTCGTGCGGTCGTTCGGCGAAGATCGGGCTTACGTCGTCGAAAGGTTCGATCGCGAGGTCTGCGCCGACGGGCAGGTTTTGCGCATCCATGTTGAGGATTTCGCGCAAGCGTTGGGCGTTTCGCGGCATGCGAAGTATTCCGTGACCGCTGCCGACGCGTTTGCTCTGCTGAAAGGGCTGTCTAACGGCCGCTTGTTGGTTAGGGAGTGGGCAAAGCAGCTCGTTTTCAATACGCTGGTGGGGAATTGCGATGCGCACGGCAAGAACTACAGCCTGTTTTTGCGGCCGGACGGAAGCGTTGATTTGTGCCCTCTCTACGACGCCCTTTGCACGCGAGTGTGGCAAGAAACCAGCGATTTGCTGGTCATGCCGATCAACTCCAAGAACCGGGCAAGCGAACTGTCCCTGTCCGATTGGGCAGCGGAAGCGGCAGCGTTGGGGATTTGCGAAGACGACCTCGTTGGAGCGGTGGAAGCCATAGCCGCGCAAATCGCAACGCACGCGCCAGCCGTTCTGGCGAAATACCCAGATTGGATACAGGAAGCAATGACCACGGCGATCGCCGTCAACAACCAGCAGCTGTTCCAGGAGCTGGGACTACGGCTTGAGAGGTGATCGTCCCCTGTTCACGTACACCGTTCAAAATACTTAACATTCTTGATATTGAGACAATATTAAATATTTTGTATACTCGGGCTACTAAGGCAAATACAAAGTATTTTGAACGGCGGCATAGCATGTGGACCAACGCTTACTCATACGAGGACATCGGCGAGTTTCTGCGGGAGGTGCGCAGGGCGCGCGGTATCACGCAGGTAGAGATGGCGAGAAAGCTCGGCTTCTCGTCGGTCACGCTCTCGGCGCTCGAGACGGGCAAGAACGTGTCGGCGATCAAGGTTGACCGCTACCTGCAGCAGCTGGGTTTTCGCATGGTGATCGTGCCCAAGGGCGCGGATGTGGAGGTGACCGAATGAGGCAGCTCGACGTTTACCTCGGAGAAAGCCTGATCGGACGCATCGTCGAGAACCGCAAGGGCGGGCGCTTCGAGTATGAGCAATCGATTGTTGGCAAACTTGCCGGCCGGCCGGTGCTCTCAATGGCGTTTCCCGCAAAAGTTCGCCCGTTCGGCGAGGCGAAGACTTCTGCTTGGTTCAATGGCCTGCTTCCCGAGGGAAACCGCCGCGACGAGGTTTGCAGAAGCCTTGGCGTGTTGCCGTATGACTGGATCGGCCTTCTCGCCGAGATAGGCTGGGAGTGCGCTGGTGCGGTGAGGGTGTTCGAGCACGGTCGTGAGCGCGCTTGCGAACTGCGGCTGGAGGAGATTCCCTCATCGGAGTTGGCTGAAAAGCTTTCGAGCGCTACGGAGCGTCTTCCGCAAGTTGAGAGCGGGTTGTTTCGCATGTCGCTAGGCGGCTTTCAGGAGAAGATGTGCGTTGTCATGCCGGCGATTCCTGAGGGGGCATCTTCCGTCGCCGCTGATGATGTTCTGCTTCCGATGGGTGACAGCCCCAGCACGCATATCCTCAAACCTGAAAGCGAGCATTATCCCGGTTTGGCGGAGTCTGAGGCGTGGGCCATGACGGCGGCCGGGAACGCGGCACGCGCGTCAAAGGTAGCCCTGCTCGATCTGGACGATGCGCCGAGCACGCTGGTGGTTGAGCGTTACGACAGAATCGCCGACAACGGCTCTGCACACGTGCTTAGGCTTCATCAGGAGGATGTTTGCCAGGCGCTTGGAATCGACCCGCACGGTAAGTACGCTGCTGCGGGTGCGCCTAAGGGCAATGATCCCACATACGTTGCAATTGCCGGTTTGCTGCAGAAGTTCTCTTCCGATCCCGAGGGCGAGAAGGCGGAGCTGCTGCGCCAGCTTGTTGCGAACCTGGCGCTTGGCAACTGGGATGCGCATGCCAAGAACACGTCGTTTCTCTACTGCGAGCAAATGGTCCCCACGCTCGCACCGCTCTACGATGTGGTGCCCATTGCCGAGGTCGAGCCGCGCACGACGCTTCTTTCCATGCGCGTGAACGGGGTGATAGACCCCGGGAAGCTTACACGGGCCGATGTCGTCGCCGAGGCTGTTTCCTGGGGATTGGCCACAGCGGATGTTGAGTCGGTCGTCGACCGTGTGCTTAAGGATCTTGAGGAGGGCATCCGGATCGCATCGACGGCTTATCCGGCCGCTGCAGCCCGCCATGGGGCAAACGCGCTGGAAAGGATTCGCAAACTGAAAGGGGGTGCCCGGCATTGAGATGGCGTTGATCTGGTGAACAGGGGACGGTTGCCATGCGACTTCTGGGCGGTTCTGCAGGAAATGGGCCCTGATTTTGCCATGGGTCCTTGGTTTCTGTGCGGTTCTCCGCAGGCGTCGTCCGCTGTCGACTTCGCTGACCTGGGGAAACGCTGCCGCTGCGCGGCCTTTCGGGTTGAATCCGCCTGCAAAACCGCCCAGAAGTCGCAAGCGGGCTTCCCATGGCGCTGTAAGTTACCTGGCTAGTCCGCCGCGCTCCCGCTGCGAGTTGTCCGGCTAGTCCGCCGACTCCCGTCGCTCCCGTCGTGACCCCGGTAGCATGCGTGCCGCGCTTGGCGCCTGTGCCTGCGCCTCTGCGTTCCCCTTCGCGTTCCCCCTCGCCGTACTCCGAAAGCGGGGGTAAAACAAGACTGCAATCGTTTAGCGGAATGGGGTAGGCTGGCACTTGAGGATCGAAACGGTTCCGCTGTCGCGGTGCCGGTCGGTTCTCGCAATAAATCCCACGTGATGCGTCGGGGGACGCAGGGATGGGACGCATATTCGACCGAACGATCACCCGCCCAGTTGAACGCCAAGGTTGTATTGGAGCCGCCCTTCGGGGCTGCAACCTTGCCGATCATGAACAGGCGAAGCTGCATTGGAGCCGCCCGCAAGGGCTGTAGCTGCGTCTTTTCGAATCCGGGCTGGGGTTGATCATCTCGTTCGCGGGGGTTTGCGATACCCCTTTCTCGGTCTGCGCAATGATTCAGGGGAATCTTGCGCTGTTCAGCTTGATCAGAACTGCGCCGCGTCGCTCAAACGTGGGGAAATCCTATATCACTTGCTGCGTTTTCGCAGTTCTCTTTCCAAAGGAGAATGTCATGGCTATTTCCACCGAGATCGTCGGGAAGACCTTTGGCCCGTTCGTGCGCGACTACACCTTCAAGGACCTTGAGATTTGCGCGCTTGGTTGCGGCGCCGGCTGGGACGGCCGCGTGGACCTGGAGTACGTCAACGAAGGCGACGCCAAGAACCCGGACCTGAAGGTTCTGCCCATTTTCGCCGTGCCGCTGACCGTCAACGAGGAGATGACCACCACCCTCGACTACGGCTTCGACTACTCCGGCTCGCTGCACTACGGCATCGACGTGCATTTCCATGCGCCGTTCAAGATGAACGACCACATCGAGACGTTCGTGACCCAGGAGGCAATCTGGGATCGCGGCGAGGGTCGCGGCTCGCTGTCCAAGCAGGTCGGCAAGTCGTATTCCGCCGACGGCACCCATCTGTGCACGGTCGATACCTACGACTGCTGCATCTACGACGGCGGTTGGGGCGGCGAGCAGCCGCCGAGGGACTCCGTGGAGTATCCCGACCGCGAGCCCGATTTCACGTACGAGGAAACCTACGGCTACAACTGGCCGCTGGTGTATCGCCTGATGGGCGACTGGCATCAGCAGCACATCGACTGGTCCTACACCGAGCAGACCGGCCTTGAGCGCCCGATTGCGCACGGCGTCAGCAGCGCCGGCGTGGCCATGCGCCACGTCATCTCCCTGCTGTTCCCGGACCACCCCGAGGCGATGACGCGCTTCAAGTGCCGCTTCACCTCCCCGGTGCTGCCGGGCGTGCGCCTGCGCACCATCGTGTGGAAGACCGCCGAGGGCGAGGCGAAGTTCCGCATGGTCAACGCCGGCGCGCCCGACTCCAAGCCGTTCCTGAACCACGGCATCGTGGAGTGGGACCCCGCTCGCGCCTAGCGGTTTTGCGCAGCAGCCGGGCGGCGGTCGGCTGAGCGGCCGATCGATGCCGCGTAAGCTGATGGCGAAGCGGCTTCGCTCGGCCGTCGGCTTCGTTTGAACGCGGGTTACTCTTGAAGCGGTAGCGACTTGAGTTCGGTTACGGCTTGGGAAGATCGGCCGTGGGTTGAGGATGGCTGAGACCGGGTTTCGGCTGCAAACGAAATATGAGTTACAACGTGTGGCAGGGATGCGTCCCTGCCACACGTGTTTTTGCCCGACGTTTTGCCGGCGATATCGTACGCTCGCTTCCGCGTGCGGGAAACTTTTGTCGCGAATATGCCACGGATTGCGAGTTTTCCGAATGGCGAACGTGGCGCGGCGTGCGGCGGCTTGCGCTCGGCGTGGCATACGCATCGTTCGTCGCGTTCCGCAAGCGAAATCGACCAGCAAACGCCCTCCCCGTCGCCGGCAAATCCGGAAAACTCGCAATCTGTGACACGAAACGCCGTAACGTTCCCGTTCTTCCGTTTTCGGAGCGGGGTTAGCTCGGGTGTACAATGGGCGCGTTCTCAATATCGCTTAATGAAAGCGCGCGCGGAAGGATTTCGCTATGGATACGGGCATCGCTGTTGACACCGCCTCGGGCATCGTTACGGATGTCGCTACGGACATGAAACAGGCTATGCGGCAGCGTCACACTGTGCGGAAGTTCACGTCCGCGCCGCTTTCTGCCGAGCTGATCTCGCAGCTCAACGGCCGCGTTCGCGCAAACAACGAGCGTTTCGGGTTGGCGATCTCGCTGAAGGTGGGCGACGAATCGGCGCTGCCCGGCGCGCTCAAGCTGTTCTTCGCCAAGGGCGTGCGCAATTATTTCGTGCTGGCCGGCAGCGACAGGCCTGGGCTTGACGAGGACCTCGGCTATGCAAGCGCCGACTTGATGCTTTTTGCGCAGACGCTCGGGCTGAACACGTGGTGGATCGGCGGTACGTTCAGCCGCAAGAACGTCGAGCAGGCGGTACCGGGGAAGAAGGTCATCGGCATCGTCGCCGTGGGCTTCGGCGCCACGTCGGGCGTTGCTCACAAGAGCAAGACGGCGTCTGAGGTTAGCTCGTTCGAGGGTCCGGCGCCGCAGTGGTTTGCAGACGGCGTGCAGGCGGCGCTTCTCGCCCCGACGGCGCTCAACAAGCAGCGCTTTCGAATCGTCGGCGAAGGCGACAAAGTTTCCATCAGCGAAAACGGCGGCGCATTCAGCGGCGCGGACATCGGCATCGTGAAGTACCACTTCGAGTTGGGCGCCGGAGAGGCATTCGAGTGGGCATAAGCCGCTTCGGGCGGACGCTTCGGGGACGTAGGGTTGTCTGTCCGACTTGCGCGGACACTTTGGGGACGTAGTTTTTTCTGTCCGACTTGGGCGGATCGGACGCTTTGGGGACGTAGGGTCATCTGTCCGGCTTGCGCGGATGAGCCTGCGCTCTCAGTGCGCGCCTTCATGTGCCTGTCTCCTTCGCATGCGCCCCAGTCCTCCTCTCTTCCCGTGTGGGGAAAGCTTTTACCGTAGCTGTTTCCCAGATCGTGAGTTTTCCGAATGGCGAATGCTGCTGGCAGCGTTCCGATAACGCGCAGGGGAGGCTTCGTGCCCTTTCATCCGCGTAACTGTTCTTGCGTTTGATTCCCGATGATTGTGCTGCGTCTCTGGGGCGTTTCCGCCGTTGCCGTCGTGCGCTCGGACCGCGGCTCGCTCCCTTATGGTGCTGAAGCCTCCATGCGCATGCTTTTGCAGGGCGTTTCGCATTGCGTCGTTGCGTCTTCCTCTCTTCTTGCGGAGTTTGATTCCTGACAGTTAGTGCTACGTCCCCGAAGTGTCTGGCCGAAGCGTCTGAGTTGGGGCAGTTGATTGTTGCTGCAGCATTTTACCTGGTCAGGGGATGGTTCGTATATGCGTACCTAGTTGTTTTGGCGGGTTTTGGGGATGATGCAGGGTGGATTGGGAGTTTGTGCGCGCTGCGTCGGGGGCTTGTCGCTGCTGCTGGGTGCGCTGATGGGAAGGAGCTGAGAATGAGGGCGGAAAGGCGTAGCCGGGCCGGTGGGCATCGGCCTGAAATGCCGCAAAGGCACATGCGCGTGTCGCGTTCGGGAGTGCGTCCTTGGCGGGTGGCTTGGCGTCGCGGGACGGCGGTGGCGTTGTCGTGCATTTTGGCGGCGGGCTTGGTGCCCGTGGCCGGTTTTGCGCAGGGTTCGGAAACCATCGCCGCGGCGCGTGAAAGTTTGCGGGCGAACGCTTCCGGTGCGGCCGACGGCGCGGGTGGAAATGCCGGCGAAGCCGCTAGCGGTTTTGCAGCCGACGACGCGGGCGGCGCTGCTGCCGACTCCGCCGATGACGGGGTGCTCGTCGTAGGCTCGGAGGTCGTTGCGGGCGGCGAAGGGTCCGCCGACGCACAAAGTGCTCAGGGTTCGCAAAGCGGCCAGAATCTGCAAGGTTCGCAAGCTGGCGCAGGAGCGGCGCCGTCGGCCACCGACGCCAATGGCCTCACGGCCGGCAACGCCGCCGGGGACCCCAACGACCCCGCAGCCGCCAACGACCCCGCAGTCTCGGCCGACCCCGACCCCGACGCCGACCCCGACGCCGAGAACCCGGGTCCCGCTCCCGACTACGATGGCACCGAGGCCGCCTACGTCTACAACGACTACTACGGCGAATACCTGCTGGCAACCGCCAAGGGCATCACCGGCGACAAGGCTGACGGCGACGTCGGCTACGTTGCCGGCGCGGCAACGCCCGCGCAGGTCTGGCTGACCCTGGACGAGAAAGCCAACGAGCTGGCCGTGCACCATGTCGACGCCGGCGCTGTCGCGTTCGAGGTCCCGGCATCCGTCGACGGCCGCCCCATCACCACCATCGGCGGCTGCGGATCGTCGAACCTGACCTCGGTCACGTTCCCCGCCGATTCCCGCGTCACGTACCTGAGCTGGGGCGCGTTCTGCCGCTCGCAGCTGCAGTCCATCGCGCTGCCCAGCAGCTTGGAGGCGCTTGGCGAAAGCGTGTTCAGCGACTGCGAAAAGCTGCAAACGGTGGAGTGGCCGAAGAACAACGACATGCTCAAAACCATCCCCGCCGAGACGTTCGCCGGCTGCTCCATGCTAAATGACGGCGTAGTGACAAGCATCCCCGCAAGCGTGGAGACCATCGACTACCGCGCCTTTGCAAATTGCTCTCCTCGCATCTACGTGCAAGGCGAGACGCCCGAGCCATTCACCGAGGTCAACGTGCCCGGCACCATCAAAACCATCGAGCGCAACGCATTCGAAGGCTGCGAACACGTCCGTTCCGTCACCATCGGAGACGGCGTGCAGACCATCGGGAAACGCGCCTTCGCCAGCATGCCGCTTATGGCGGGCGCGGAAGTGGTGCTGCCCGCAAGCGTGAGCACCATGGGCCAGGACGCGTTCGACAACACGCAAATCGTTTCGAGGCCCTCTGGCACCGAGTGGAAGCGCAACGCCGTGACGCTGCGCGTGCTCAACCCCGACTTCGAGCTGACCGAATACGAGTACGGCGGCACGCTGGAGATCGACGGCAAGAAGTACGAGAACCCGTTCTCGGTGGGGCAGACCATCGTGGCGTTCGCGAGGAACTCGGCGGGCCAGCCGTCGTGGATCAAACGCACCGCTGACGCTGTGGCTGGTCAGGAAGACGAGCACTACCCGGGCAAGCCCGCCTACACGTTCCAGTGGATGGAGGAATCGTCCCAGGTCACGGGCAAGGTTCCCACGGGGGCGCAGGTGACGCTGTTCCAGAACGGCGTGGCTACCATGGCGAAGGTGTCCGCGGACGGCACGTTCGCCGTCGAAGCGCTGTCGAACACGCCGGCCACGCTGCAGGTGAGCTTGGAGGGTTGCTACGACCAGGTGCTCACGCGCGCGGCCGAGGCCATGGCCGGCACGTGGGACGTGGGCGAGCTTAAAGCCGAATCGTTCGAGAAACTGCCCGCGCAGCGCCTGATGAACGTGAACTTGCGCAAGCAGGTGGGCACCGGCGAGGATGGATCGCCCGCGTGGGAGGCCGTGCTCTCCGATAGCGGCCTGACCTTCGAGCTGCGCCAGGGTGATCGCGTGCTGCGCGAGGGCGAGGATGCCGATTATGTGCGGCAGGGCCTGAGCGTGCTGCTTTCGCAGGAGGTGGCGGATGCGGCGAAGGAGCTCACGCTTTCCGTGACGCCCGATGATTCGTTATCGCTCGGCGCGGGCGAAGGCCGGGCCATGTCCGCCGACGGCGCGTTCGACGTTGATCTGCGCTCGTGGGGCGGCATGGAGGTGACCACGAAGTCGGCGTTTTCCGGAAGCAACGATGTGATGGTGTTCCGCAACGGCGCGTGTGTGGCCACGGGCCTGTCCGATTCCGCAGGTGAGCTGCCGTTTTCGCTCGACAGTCTGAAGGCTGGCGCGTACACGGTGATCGCCGTGAACCACACGAGCGTCGATCTGCGGGTGCCCACGCTGGCCGCCTTCGATCGCCTGAAGCTTGAGGAGGGCGTGCAGTACGCGCGCGCCGACGTGCAGGTCGAGGATGGCGCGCAGGCGCAGGTTGCCCTCGACGTGCCCGTGTTCGATGCGTCCGCGTACCTGACGCAATGCGGCGTCATGAAGCAAAGCGGCGTGGTTGCCGATCGCAGCGCCATCGTGGCGGGCGTGGAAGCGCAGGTCAGGGTCAGTTTCAACCTTGATCAGGAACGCGACGCCGTGCTGCAGCTGGAGATGCCCGATGGCGATTTCTCCGACATCGCCATCGGCGCGAACATCGGCGACGAGGCCAAGCAGCTGCCCTTCACACGCAACGGCGACGTCGTGTCGGTGGACCTGGGCCATGCGCAGACAGGCGACCTGTTCGTGCGCTTCGTCGCGCATCGCGCGGGCGCGTGCACGGTGAACGCGACGCTTAAGCTCGGCGACGCCGTGCTGCCGCTGGGCGCCGCGGACATGAGCGTCTACGATGCCGGCATCGAGCTGCCGTCGTCCCAGGTCACAGCCGTTACGGGTAACAAGGCCACGGTGTACGCGGCGCCTGATTCCCGCGTGGAATTGGAGGTGGGCGGCAAGCGCTTCGCCGGCACGTGCAACAAGCTGGGTCGCGCTTCGATCGACTACGACGTCCCCGACAATCTGGTGCCGGGCCAGCGCGTGATGCTGCAGGCCTACCTTTCGGGCGCGCAGCAGCCGGCGGCCACGGCCTACGTCACCTACACGGGCGGCGCGTCCATCGAGCGTTTCGACGTGGTGACGCGCGGCAAAACGCAGCGGCTCATCGACAACGGCAAGGAAACGGAAGCGTTCGGCTACACGCTGCACCACGAGCGCACCAAGAAGAACGCCTACTGGACGTTCGCCATCACGCTTGATGCGCATGGTGCCCAGCTCGACGACGAGTTCAACTTGTACGTGGACTGCATCGACGGCCGCACGGTGACCATTCCCATGAAGAAGCGCGCGACCGACGGCGACCGCGTGCGCTTCGTGGGCGAGTACGTCGACCAGGCGTATCTGGACCTGCTGGCCGAGGACGCGGCGGCGGGCATAACCGGCGAGGTATGGCTTGGCGACATGAAAGGCCTGTTCATCCCCTCGTCCTACGGCGTGAGCAACTCGCTGCTCTCGGGCATGGCCACGGTGGACGCGAACGTGGTGGTGAAGAACATCGCGGAGCAAAGCACCCAGAAGGTCGACCAGATCAACGCGGTGCTGGTGGGCGACCTGACCGATCGCGACCAGTACGAGCAGCAGCAAAGCGACGAGTTCCGCAAAGATCTGCTTGACGCCGTGGCCGACGACCAGGAGCTGGCGGCTAGCCTGGCCGACGTGATGAACGAGCTGGGCGACAGCCATGGCTACCTGACGGGCACCGCGGCCGATGAGCGCAACACGTTCTGGTACCAGGTGCTGCACGGCGACGGCGTGCTGGAATCCGACTGGTTCGCCGAGCTGTTCGGCGCCCAGTACGACGACCCCGAGGTGCAGGAGGGCGTCGACACCCTGCGTGACCTGGTGATCTCTCAGCACAACGACTTCGAGAAGTACCGCAAGGCCGTGGGCGAGGACCTGGGCGTGGGTGACCTTTCCCAGTATAACGACTGGGACGAGGTGTTCATCGCCTCGCTTGAGAACAACGTCGACGGCATCACCGTGAGCGACTTCGACGGCGACACTGCCGGCTTCACGGAGACGATCGACCAGGGCGGATACCGCGTGCGCACGCGCATGAGCGACGACGGCACGGGATTCAAGGCCATCGTCAACCTGCCCAGCGGCGCCGTGAAGACGCTTCAGGCGGACTTCGAGGACGCGGCGAAGAGCAACATAAAGCTGGCCACGATGCTGGATTCGGTGAACCTGGCCACGGACTTTGACAAGCAATGGGCGAACTTGGCGCTGCAGACCATTAAATCCAAGCCCGTGTTCAAGGCGATGCAGAAGTTCACATCGCCGATGGTCAGGGGTCACCTGGCGGCATTTCTGCAGTATCAGGACACGTACCGCATGCCGTGGAAGTGGGCGAAGAACGTACCGGTGTACTCGGGCGCCATCGCCTCGATCGGGCTGGGGACCAGCTACATCGGCGCGAAGGACGCGCTGAGCAACGCCGAGGACACCGAGGTGCGCCTGGCCGAGATGCGCGGCGAGGTGGAGCACATCGAGATGCTGATCCGCTGGTACTCCGGCAAGGGCGACATCGCGAACCTGAAGGAATGCCTCGAGGCGCTGAAAAACGAGCTGTTCTACGCGAAACGCCTGGTGTTGCTGCTCGAGCAGCAGCGCGCTAACGAGTACGCCGATGCCGGCATCGGCGTGGTGATGGGCGGCATCGGCGCCGGCGCGACGCTGTTCTGCCCGCCCGCCGGCGCGATCCTGGTGTCGGGGATGTCCTACGGCTACGACGTGTCGTCGTCGATGGTGAATTCCGACCGCGCGAAGAACCTGTCTTGGGCGCAGCGCATGTATCAGCGCGCCGTGGCCGAGCGCATGGAGAAGTGCCAGCCGGTCGAGGAGGAGATCGATCGCCAGCGCGATAAGCGCAGCAAGGAGCTTCGCGAGATCAATGCACGGCTGGGCATCGATCCCTCGGGCTACGTGTACGAGGCGGTGAAATCCAGCCGGCTTGAGGACGTGACGGCCGAAGTGTGGTACAGCGCGTCGGCCGACGGCGCGGGCGCGGTGCCGTGGGACGCGGAGTCCTACGAACAGGTCAACCCGCAGCCGACCGATGGCGACGGCGTGTTCGGCTGGTACACGCCGGTGGGCTTCTACCAGGTGCGATTCACGAAGGCGGGCTACGAGGAGGCGCGCACGGAATGGATGGCGGTGCCCCCGGTTCGCACGGGGCTTGAAATCGGGCTGCGCACTACCGAGAAACCGCAGGTGGAAAGCGCGCGGGCGTACACCGATTGCGTGGAGCTGACGTTCTCGCAGTATATGGACGCCTCCGACGCGTCGCTGGCCGAGCTGACGGCGACCGGGCTGGGCGAGGACTGCACGTTCGAGTGGGTCGGCCCCGAGGAGGGCGCCGACGGGCGGCAGGTGGCCAAGGCGCTGCGCATAAAGTCGGCGAAGGCGCTTGAGACCGGGTCGACCGTGGAGCTTTCCCTGGCCGGCGCGGTAAACTACGCGGGCATCCCGATGGGCGGCTGGAACAGCGGACAGCTTGCGGTCGCCACGCGCGCGGCCGAGCTGAAGCTGAACGTGGAGCAGGGGTATTCCCTGGTCACGGGGCAGTCGTGCGAGGTTTCCGCCTATGTGCGCGACGCTTCCGGGCAGCCGTTGGCCGAGCAGTTGGTTGTTGCGAACGTGGGGAGTTCTGTGGTGGCCGGCCTTGGCGGCGGGCTTGAGACGGCGAACGCCGAGACCGACGCGAATGGCGTTGCGCGCTTCGCCTTGTCGGGCGAGGCGCCGGGCATGACCGACCTGACGGTGACGGTGGCCGACTCGCTGCTGGCCAAGACGGTCGACGTGCGCGTGGCCGACGAGCAGACGCGCCCGGCCCGCCCGACGGCGCAGCTGGATGGGGTAAACTTCGGGGCCGGTTCCCCGAAGGAGAACTTCGCCACGGTGAAAAAGGGCGCTCAACTGGTGCTTTCCGCTGAGGAAGGGACCACGATGTACTACACCGTCGATAACACGTGCCCCTGCGTCGATGGCGGCTCGCGCGTGGAATACACGGGCCCGGTGACGGTGAACGAGAACACCAGGTTCCGTATCGCCGCATTCAAGGAGGGCTTGGAGAACGAATACTCCGAGCGCCTGAACATCACCGTGACGGTAACGGAAGGCGGCGAGCCTGGCGGCGGGAGCGGCGATGGTGGTGGCGACGGTCCGCAAGGCCCAGGCGGCGGCGAACCGGGTGGCGGTAGCGGTGGCGAGGGCGCCGGCGGTGCCGGGACCGGCGATGGAGCCGGCACCGGCACCGGTGCTGGTGCCGGGAGCGATAACGCTGGCGGCAACGCCGATCAGCCGGCGCCGAGCGGCACGCAAGCCGGAAAGCCCGCAGCGGCAGCCAGCGCAGCAACCGGCGACACGCCGCGCGCGATCGCTCCCCTTGCGCTGGGCGCCGCAGCGGCGGCGGTAGCAGCGTTCGCCTACAAACGCCAACGCACGCCCCGCGGCAAACATCGCAACTAAATAGAACGCACACAGCGCACGAACAGTGGCGGGCCTGCTTTCCAGCAGGCCCGCCGCCACGTTTTGCCCGCAAGGATATCTCGGCATCGGACGCTTTGGGGGACGTAGCACTAAGTGTCCTGGCAACTGCGTTGCTGGACACTTAGTGCTACGTCCCCCAAAGCGTCCGGGTTTGCTTTTGCATTCGGCGGGCTCCGGATGATCGTGGGCACTCCCGCAAATGTTGTACAACAAATCCAGTGGAATCGGTGGCATGCTGGCAAGCGAGGTGCGATGCTCGTCGACTTCGAACGGCGTCAAAGCCGTCCGAAACGCGCTTGCGGCATCGCGGCTCCATGCATTCACCTGCTTACCTGCGTATTTGCCATTACGAACGAAAGGATTCGCCGGTGGACGTCAGGTCACATGCGAACGCTCAATCCGAATCGGCTTCCTGCTCGACCCCTTTGCGACGCATGGCCGTCAAACCCCCTGCAAGCGGCGGGTCGCTTACGCGCGAGCAATTCCTGCGACGCTTTGGGGACGTAGCACTAAGTGTCCGGCAACGCAGTTGCTAGGACACTTAGTGCTACGTCCCCAAAGCGTCCGCCCGCCCCGTTCGGGCAGCTCGAATGGGCTCCGGGCGCTGCACCCGTCCTCGTTAGCTCACGCACACCACGTGGAGGGTGTCGCCGTCCACGGTGAAGGCGACATCCATGCCCGCGTAGGCCAGGTGGTAGACGCGGGTCGGTTCGTGCTTGCTTCCGGCGCGCCGCGGGTCCTGGCGCAGCACCTCCGTCAGGCCGGTCAGCTTGCCGGCGGGCACTTCGGCCTGCAGCTGTTCGGGAAAGTCCACGTCAAGCTCGTGCCAAGGCGCGTCCTCGATCCATCCGCCGCAGGCGTCTGGGTGGCAGTCGGCGAAGGGGATATAGGGTTTGATGTCGTAGATGGGCGTGCCGTCGCGCAGGTCCGCGCCCAGCACGTGGATGACGGGGCCGGCGTCCGTGAGCTCCATGCGGTCGAGTTTCACGCACGTCAGCCCGATGGGGTTCGGGCGGAACGGGCTGCGTGTGGCGAACACGCCCACGCGCTCGGTGCCGCCCAGCCGCGGCGGCCGCACGGTAGGGGACCAGCGCGCGGGCTTAGGGGAGGTGGTGGGTGCGTGCCTGCTCTCTGCCGCGCTATCGGTGCTTTCGGTCTTGGCGGCTGTAGCTGAATTAATGGCAATCGTGGTTTTGCTTGCCGACGTGGCATCGGCAACGATTTTGTCAGCAGCGGATTCGTCATCAGCGTTCTTGGCGCCCTTTTCCGCTGCGGTACCGTCTTTGGCTTTTTGCTCGCTTGTCGTCGAGTGCTGAAGGATGGCGCTCTGGCCGCTAATGCTGCTGGTCGTTGCCTTGTTTGCTGCGCGATGGGCTCCGGCATCGCACTCGCCCGCCGCAGCGGCCGCTCGCGCACCGGCGACGTCAGCGGCGCCTCCGCCAGGTTCGCCGTTCTCGAAACGCCACAGCAGCCACAGGTGCGAGAAGCTGTCGATTCCGGCAACGGCGCTGTTCAGCGCGTATTCCGGTTCGAACACGATGCACCCTTGCAGATGCGGGGCAAGGAAGCTGTTGCGGGGGATGCCGAATTTCTGCGGCAAATCGGTATGTATGTGAGCGATAGGTTTCATGCGCGCTATTGTATCGCGGCGCGCTGCCCCCGGCCGCGCCGCTCGCCGAAGGTTCTGCGGCATTTGCGTTGGAATCCGCCGGCATTTACTACTATGAAAGTATCAAATGCGGCGCCCGGCGCCGCGCTCGGCGAAGGAGGCTTTCATGGCGGATTCGAAGCGGCTGTTGGCGGATGCGCTCACGGGCCTGATGGAATGCAAGCCGCTCGACCAGGTGCGCGTCGCCGAGATCGCCTCCGCGGCCGGCGTGAGCAAGCAGACGTTCTACCACCACTTCTCCGACAAGTATCACCTGATGGAGTACTGTTTCCGCGACATGTTCGCCGCTCCCTTCGAGCGAATGGGGACACTTGCCCCCTTCGACGAGTGCTATATCGAGTTCTTCCAGCTGTGCCATCAGCGCAAGACGTTTCTGCGCAACGCCTTCACCTCCCAGGACGTGAACAGCCTGTATCGCGTGATGCATCGTGCGCTGCGCGACGCGTTCGGTGCCCGCGTGCGCGTGCACGGCGTGCTTGATGAGGGGGAAACGGGGTTCTGCCTGGACTTTTTCTCGAAAGGCTGCGCAGGTTGCACGCGCCATTGGTTCGACCAGGGCATGGACTTCGAGGATGCCGAGCTGGTAGGCCTCATCCGTCAGTGCATCCCCGTCGGGGTTGCGAGGTATTTCGAGTAGCTAGCCGCTCGGACGCGAACAGGGGACGGAGGTGTGTTCGCATGATTGCCGCCGCCGGTCGACTTCTGGACGGTTTCGCAGGTTTTGGCCCTTGTTTTCGCTCTGAAATCGTACTTCTGGGCGGTTTTCCGTGTCATTTTTCGCGTTCGCCAAATAGGACGCAAGAAAACCCCTGGTCAGGAAAATCCCAATAGTGCGCTTATGATTTCGCAGCCTGCAAAACCGCCCAGAAGTAGTGGGATCGTTGCCAGGTAGGAGCGCCTTGCGTTCTCGCGAAGAACATCAGGTGCCTACGCGACTTTCGCGAGTTCAGAGTGAGCAGGGGGACGTAGAGGGCAAAACAAGGCTGCGGCCGTGTCCCGATTCGAAGGTCGGGGCGTGCCGCAGCCTCATAAGTGATTTTAGCTGGTGAAAGCTTCTTGCGGGCAAAGCAACTTGGGAAGAGATAGTCCTCGTTCGTCTTTGCCACCTAATCGTTACCGTAAGCGTTGCGTTTTTCCCGGTAAACGGCGTGCCGTAGCGGTACACTGACAACAGCTGTAACGGTGCGGGCTTCGTCAGGGGGAACCGCTAAGCCCGCTTATGTAAAGGGGGTGCCGCCATGGCGGTCAATCGTTTCGTGCTCAATAACATCTCGTATCACGGCGCCGGCGCGATCGGGGAGATTCCCGGCGAGATCACGCGCCGCGGCTTCGCGAAGGCGTTCGTGTGCTCCGATCCTGACCTGGTGAGATTCGGCGTCACGGGCAAGGTGACGGCCAAGCTCGACGAGGCAGGCATCCCGTGGCAGCTTTACGACCAGATCAAGCCCAACCCCACCATCAAGAACGTGCAGGACGGCGTGGCGGCGTTCAAGGCTTCCGGCGCGGACATGATCGTGGCGGTCGGCGGCGGCTCGGCCATGGATACCGCCAAGGGCATCGGCATCATCGCGGAGAACCCCGAGTTCGCCGACGTGGTTTCGCTCGAGGGTGTAGCGCCCACGAAGAACCACGCCACGTTCACCATCGCCGTTCCCACCACGGCGGGCACGGCGGCCGAGGTCACCATCAACTATGTCATCACCGACCCTGAAAAGGTGCGCAAGTTCGTGTGCGTCGACGTCAACGATATTCCCGACGTTGCGGTGGTCGATCCCGACATGATGGCCAGCATGCCGGCGGGCCTGACCGCGGCCACGGGTATGGACGCGCTCACGCACGCCATCGAGGGCTACACCACGAAGGGCGCTTGGGAGCTGTCCGACATGTTCCATCTGAAGGCTATCGAGCTGATCTCGAAGAACCTGCGCGCGGCGTACGCCGAGGCGAAGTCGGGTGAGCCGGGCGCCGGTCGCGAGGGCATGGCGCTTGGCCAGTATGTTGCAGGCATGGGCTTCTCCAACGTCGGTCTGGGCATCGACCACGCCATGGCGCACACGCTGTCGGCGCATTACGACACGCCGCATGGCGTGGCGTGCGCCATGCTGCTGCCGGTTGCCATGGAGTTCAACAAGCCGGTGTGCGCCGAGCGCCTGGTCGACGTGGCGCGCGCCATGGGCGTCGACGTTGCGGGTATGAGCGCGGAAGCTGCCGCCGACGCGGCCATCGCCGCCGTGCGCCAGCTGTCCGCCGATGTGGAGATCCCGCATACCTGCAACGGTCTGGTGGCGGAAGACCTCGAACAGCTGGCAACCGACGCCATGGCCGACGCCTGCTTCCCGGGCAATCCCCGCGAAGCCGACCACGCCCAGGTGATCGATCTGTTCCGCAAGGTCATGGCGTAAGACGATCGCGCGGGCTCTGAGCCGAGGCGCTGGCACCGAGCCAATGCTTGGTGCATGACCAGGGCGGCTGCGATAAAAGCGTAACCTGTTAGGGGCTGGTCCCGGAAGCGTTCCGGGACCAGCCCCTTCTTGTTTGGTGACGATTCTCTTGTGGCGCATATGCATCCCGGCGACCCCTGGGCAGATCAAAGCCGGGCCCGGGTTAAGCCTCGAACGGGTTACTTTCGTCCTTGGGCTTTTGCTGGGCCGCCTGTGCTGCGAGGATGTCCGGCAGGATCGAGGAAGAACCTTCGAAGCCCGACGGGAGTAGGATGGTCGAAGCCTTGCCGGATTCGGCGAACGACCCCATCATCTCCACCCACTGGGTGTACGTGAACAGGTCGTTCGCCTCCTTGGCCGACACGCCCGAGGACTTGATCACGTCGAGCGATGCGGCGATGCCGTCGGCGATGGCCTTGCGCTGGTTCGCGATGCCGATGCCCGTCTGTTCCATGGCTTCGGCCTGGGCTCGCGCCGCCACGACGGTCTTGGTGCGCTCGGCCTCGGCAAGGGCCTTCGCCGCCTCCTGGTCGCGCTGCGCGGAGTTGATCGCGTTCATGGAACGCTCGACGTCCTTCGGCAGCTCGATGTCGGTGATGAGCGTGGTGATGATGTCGTAGCCGTAGCCTGCCATGAGCTCCGTCACGGAATCCTTCACGTTTTGCGCGATGAGGTCCTTGTTGTCGAACACCTCGTCGAGCGTGTAGCCGGGGATGGCCGAGCGCAGCGCGTCGGCGATGTAGCTTTCCATCTGGTCGATGGGGTTGCTCAGGATGTAGTAGCTGCGGTAAACGCCCGACTGCTCGACGGTCTGGGCGGGCATCTGGTCGACGCGGAACTGGACCGAGACTGCCGTGCCGATGGTCACGTTGTCCTTCGTCTTGCCGTTGAGCGAGTAGCGCGCCTCTTGCGTACGCAGGTTGACCTCGGCGGCGCGGCGCTCGATGATCGGGATCAGGAAGTGAAGGCCCGGCTGCACGATACGGTTGAACTTGCCGAGGCGCTCGATGATGGACGCCTCCTGCTGCCGCACAACGAACAACATCGGCGAGCCAAGGGCCGCGGACCCGACGGCCGCAGCGATGAACAGGATGAGGAGGGTAAGAACGATCATGGGACTTCCTTTCTGCTGGGATGAGCTGATTTTACCGGATAGGGGCAGCCGACAATGTAAAATTCCGCGCACGTCTCGTTTGCGCATGTGCGAGGCGAGGTCTGTTTAAAGGCTGATTCCTTCGCGTTCGGCAAAGTGGCGAACCTGAGCCTTTTCCTTCTTCGTAAGCTGTTCGTACAGGGATTTGAACACGGTAGTGTTCAGGTATGGCTGCAGATTGGCGACGGCACGAGCGTCTTTATGCGCTTTTGCGCCGCGTTGTGAGTTGATGACCATCTTATGCAGCGCGTAGGCCTCAGGCACGGGAACTATCACCTCGTGACCAAGGCATTGTGCTACAACAGGATGCTTGGACAGTATATCGAGGTGCCTTAGGGCCTGGGCGGTTACTCCGAGATTCGTCTTGAGCGATGCTTCAAGCCCTGCACCCTTTTTGCCGATGAGGAATTCGACTTCAAGGCCCGTTGTGTCGATGATTCTGGTGGTGCCATCTATCCGGTCGGCTTCAACGTAGAAGCCTTTTTCCTTTGCTGCGGCTGCAAGGCCGGCGGAAGGTGTTGGCTTGCGAAGATTCCTTACAAGAAAGTCCACATCCATTGTCTTTATACTCGGCGCGAAGTCTCCGAGAAGGCGGGCTTCTCGATAAGCGAATTCTGTCCAAGATCCAATGAGCATGACATAGGGCATGCATCCCGATTCCTCAACGAGGTTAAGCACTTTGGCGAAGGCTATTTGTTGGCTATTCAACATTCGGCACTCTTCCTAACGCTTTCTCGATTTGCTTCTGAGAGCGTTGCTGCTCCTTGAGCGCAGCAACAAGCTCATGCCGTCGGTTGATCTTTGCGCGAATCATTTCAACCTCATCGGCGCGTAAGTAGTCGGAACGGACCTTGTCGCCGTCGCGGTAATTGAGGTAATAGTATTTGTGGCTATTGATTTTGCGGGTTCTGATGCTGCCTTTTGGCAGAGAATTCAGCTCGCGTTCCATGTGACGGCATAGTCGGATGGACCTGGCATACTCTTCCTCTAGGACATCTTCTAGGATTGACAATGCGCGCCTCTTCCGTTTCGCAAATTACCCTACAATTAATTGAAACACAGATAATTGTAGGGTAATAATAGCTGAATGGCAATTGAGCACCAAAGTGATGCGACAGCAGTATCGGGGGTCGCATCGATACTGCATGGCTCGGGTAGATTACGCAAATGCGCCATCCCCTGAAAAGGGCAAGACAATCAGCGCGGCCATCACGACGAAGGGTATGGCCCGGCTCGGACATGTGGCCCGACAGATGCACGGCTCGGCCCAGGCGGACTGTGCGAATGTCTTATCCTGCCTGGTCAATCGTCTTTTGCACGAGTGCCGTGAGCTCCTTTTTGCTGTGCACGTCCAGCTTGGCGTAGATGCTGCGGGTGTGGGCTCGGATCGTGTAGATCGACACCACCTCGCGGTCGGCGATCTCCTGAGCGGTTCGGCCGCGGGCTAGGCCAAAGAACACCTCGGTTTCACGGGCGGATAGGCCCGCGGCGCGTGCGACCTCCTCGCAGGCAAGCTTCCATCTGCCTGGCTGTTTGGCTGCGCCGATACCCGAAAAATCGTCCGCCGCCTCAGCGCCGCCTTCGTCCACAGGCAGCAGCATGCCGTTGATCTGCTTCTCGGAGAAGACGAACAGCACGTCGATGAGCACGGCCACGCCGATCAGGGCGATGATGACCTTCATCACGCTTTCCGAGATATGCGACGCTTGGTACGCCATGGCCAGAAGGCTTGCCACGAGCGTGCCGCCCGATAACGCCGCATTGCCGAACGCCACGATGTGTAGCGCGCCGCCGCGCCACTGATACACCAGGTAGTACAACATGGCCCACACCACCATGTTGTAGCACGTGCACACCACCCAGGCGCCCGCCGCCACAGCGGGCGTGTTTAAGGAGAACATGGCGATGCACACGATAAGCACCGTGAGCGCGCAGGCGGCAACGGAATACATCTTGGCGAACCCGTCGCGACGGGATTTTGCGAGCAGCACGGCGGCCATGATGGCGATCATGAGGGGGACCTCGATAAGCTGGGAAACCACGTTTGCGCCGATGGCGAACGTCGGTGGCACGCTGATCAGCACATATGCGCGGATCAGCTCAAGTGCTGTGGAACACAGGCCGATGGAGGCGAGCAGCACCCAGAACCTTTGCGTCAGTTTCACCGGGGTGGTGAGCACCTGTTTTTCGCCGCGCAAGTCTTTTCGGCGTATGCAGAACAGCGAGGCGCCTATCACGGGCAGCGCGATGAAAGCCGCAACGGCTATCAGCTGCGGGCAGCCGTTCAACACGAAGTAGATCGCGATGGAGAAGAGCGTGCACTCGGCAAGTCGATAGAGCGCGCGGTGAGGCGGCAGGGTGCCGAACAGGGCGGCAGCACGCACGAACAGCATGGTGGTGCCGACGCCTGCGAGCACGCAGCCGGAGTTGAACAGCACGGTGAACGCGAAGTGGGGGACGGCTGCGCCCAGCACTTCGCTACGGGCGTTGCAGATGAGAAACGTGCCCACGGCCGCCACAAAGCCGCCAATGAACGTGGTCCGGTTCTTTGCCACCCATTTGGAAAAACGGTCGGCGAACAGCGCAACGAGCAACAGCGTGATGAAGCATGCCAGCAAGTGCACGAGCATGAGGTTCTCGGTGATGTTGCTGTTGTCGGTCTCGTGCAGCCAAAACGATCCGGAGAACGCGATGGTGTTCCACGCGATCCAGCAGCCCAGGCCCAGATACGTCAAGCTGGGCGCCTGCCGGTCGATGGAAGCAAGCGCGTTCGAGAATCGCTCGGAAGCGCTTGCGGTCGTCTTCCCTTGCGCACGCTGGTTTCGCGTCGCGTCGTCCTGTTCGCAGATTGCCATATCCCCCCGATTCTCGATTGGCTTTCGTGTCGTTGGCCGGAAGAAGGTGCGGTGCCCCGGTTGGGCGGAGGACGGATGTGCTCGCGACGATTCCCTGCATTCGTATGAGCCATCGTGAGCACCCTTCGGTTCTCTGCTCGCTCGTCTGCCTTCGGCGCTTCGCATATCGTCTGTACGGTTCGCCCTTGGTTTTCATCCCCTTGGTCAGTTGGCGAGATAATGCCCCTTCTCTGTCAAACCATTCTAAACACCTACGTCCATTTTCGACTAGTTAACAAGTGACCATATGTAGCTAACAACATAGTTAACTAGTGACGTAGCTGGGGTTTTGCGAAAAACGTATGGTGGTGACCGTTCCAAGACGAGGGGGTCATCATGAATATCAAGAACAAGCCGCTGCCGAGGTTCGAGGTTCCGTCGAGCTACGAGAAGTATGCCGAAGGCGGCTATCTGATGGATGTGCGCGAACCTGAGGCCGACAGCTTCGGTGAACGCAAGCCCACCATCGCCTCGGGCGCGGGCGCTGCGACCGCCGATCCCGCTGCCGTTGCGCAGGGAGCGGATGCCGAATACGAGCTTCCCGATGAGCCCACGTTCGCCGATCGCGTGAATATGGTGGTCATGTGCGTCGGCTCCCAGAACGCGCTGCGCGAGGCGTTGTACAAGACGCTGGCGTTCTGCCAGCAGCCCCATGAGTTCACCGAGGTCGAGGATTTTATCGCCCGAACTGACGAGTTCGTCTACAGCCATATCATGCAGGCGCCGTTCACCATGATCCAGATGCTCGTCGACGCCGGCGGCCTTGCGCAAACGCCGCTCGATAGCGAAGGCAACCCCATCGCCGACGAGCAGCTGGCGAGCCTTTCCGAGGACGAGGCCGACGACCTGATCGCCACGTACCGCATCCAAGCCACCGACGCTGGCGTCGAAACCGTGCGTCTGCTGGCGCCCGAGCGCCGCATCGAGGCGCAGCTCTCCCTGCGCCCGCATCGCCGCGACACCTATTTCGCCGTGCTCGATTTTTGCATGCAGCCGCGCAAATTCCCGGAAATCGAGGCGCTTTTCAAGAACGGTTCCGGCCTGTCGCAAGACATCGTGGCCGATCATCACAAGCTTTCGCCCGATTTCTACGTCGACAAGCTCGACAAAGCCGGTGCGCTTGTATGGCGTGGTGCCTGGGTTGCAACCGATGCAGGCAGGCGCATGCTGCAAGCCCACAAACGCGAGCAGGCGACCGCATAACCGCCTCCGCCGGCGAAGCGGCAGGTTGCGGGCGCGCTGGGAGCTCCCGCCCGCCCGCCGCCGATCGGCTCGGTTCCCTACGTGAACAGGGGACGGAGGCGTGTTCGCGTTGGCCCCATCGGGTGAACGCGAATCGCATCCGTGAACACACCTCCGTCCCCTGTTCGCCCCCGTTCGCGTTCCCACCCGAAAAGCAATACGGCAGCAGGAGAGACCCGCTGCCTATCGCAATAGACGAGTAAGCAAGGATCAAAAGGAGGAGGAAGCTTTGTCTACGACTATGACACGTCGCTCGTTCATGAAGACGGCAGCGGTCACCGGCGCGGTCGGCGCGCTGGGGCTGGGCGCCGCCCACAACATGGCGCCGAGCGACAAGGCATGGGCCGACAACGACGTGCACGAGGTCCGCACGTCCTGCCGAGCCTGCATCGCCAACTGCGGCGTCATCGCCACGGTGAGCAACGGCCGCGTCATCAAGCTGAGGGGCGATTCCATCGACCCGATGTCGAAGGGCCGCATGTGCCCGAAGGGCCTGTCGGGCATCCAGGCGCTGTACCACCCCAACCGCAACAAGTACCCCATGAAGCGCGTGGGCGCCAAGCCCGGCAACCAGTGGGAGCGCATCAGCTGGGATGAGGCGGCAAAAACCGTGGCCCAGCACATGATCGACATGCGCGACAAGACCGGCAAGCACGGCCTTCTGTGCACCACCGGCGGCGGTGGCAACCCGCAGTTCTTCAGCCCGCCGCGTTTCCGCAACTTCTGGGGCGCCGGCAACGTGTTCGAGCCCGGCTGCGCGCAGTGCTATCTGCCGCGCAACTTCACCATGCCGCTGGTCAACGGCATCGGCGATACCTCGATCGCCGACTCCGGCTGCTCGGAGCTGTACAAGCCGGCCAAGTACGGTGGGCTGACGGAAGTCTACGTCATCTGGGGCACCGGCCCGGCGTGGCACTCGCCTTCCACCTCCGGCCGTTGCGTGGCCGAGCTGCGTGAGAACGGCTGCAAGACCGTCGTCGTCGACCCGCGCTTCACCGCCGATGCCAGCAAGGCCGACGTGTGGCTGCCCATCAAGCCCGGCACCGACATGGCCATGATGCTCGGTTGGATGCACTACATCATCGAGAACAAGCTCTACGAGAAGATTCCCGGTTACGAGACCTTCTGCGAGCAGTGGACGAACCTTCCGTTCTTGGTGGACCCGCGCGACAACGTCAGCCTGCCGCCCGTCGCCGAGGACATCACCAAGGACGGCCAGCTGCTGCGCGCCTCCGCCGTATTCGACGACGTCGATGCCACCAACGAGGGCTATGTGTACTTCGACACCGAGAAGGGCGAGGTCACGAAGGCGTTTGCCCTGGGTCCGGACAACGACGGCACGTACCACCCGCAGATGTTCGGCACCGTGGACGTGAAGCTCAAGGACGGCTCCACCATCACGTGCAAGACCGCGTTCGAGGCCTACAAGGACCGTTGCGCCGACTTCGACTTGGACACCGTGGCCGAGATCACCGGCTGCAAGAAGGAGAAGATCGTCGAGGCCATCGAGTTGTACTGCTCGAGCGCGCACGGCGGCATCTCCCTGGGCGTGGCCACCGACATGTACCCGGGTTCGGCGCAGGCCGCCATCGGCGCCGCGGCGCTCGATTGCATGACCGCGCACCTGTGGCACAGCGGCTGCCCGGCCAATAAGGTGGGCGGCCAGGGCTCGAAGGGCCTGACCAGCTGCGAGTCCACCATCTTCCCCTCCGGCTTCATCGGGGATACGAAGTACCAGTTCCAAACCAACGATGCCATCCTCGAGCGCCTTGGCTACTGCGAGCACAAGGGCCTCGGCGGCTGGATGCACTCTCACATCCCCACGGTGCTCTCCGCCGTGCTCACCGGCGAACCGTACCAGCCGAAGGTATGGATCGAGCGCTCCGGCAACAAGATGGCCGCGCTGGGCAACTCCAGCTCCTGGGTCGACGCGTTCCCGAAGTTCGACCTGATCGTGCACGGCTACATGTACCCGACCAGCTTCACCACCGAGGCCGCCGACATCGTGTTCCCCGTGTGCGAGTGGCTGGAGAACGCGTTCGCGCAGAACCGCCTGAACGTTAACCTCATGCGCAAGCCGGTGACGAACCTGTTCGAGGCCGCCGACGAGATCATGATGTGGGGCAAGATCGCCGAGGCCATGTCCGACCCCAGCTCGGAGCTCTACGACGTCAACATGGAGGCGTGCCTGGACGACGAGAAGATCGGCAGCCCCATGGTGCCCGCGTATTGGAAGACCATCAACGAGTACTGGGATTGGGTCGCCCAGCAGGGCGGCGACAAATCCGTCACCACCATGGAGCAGGCCATGGAGGCCTTCCCCATGAAGTGGGCGGAAGACGACGAGTACTGGGGCGGCACCACGTATGACGGATACTGCCAGGTCAACGCCGGTGCCGGCGTTGCAGGCAAGGTCGATCCGGGTATGGAAGGCTCCGGCGCCGATGACGGCAAGGTCACCTACACCGGCTTCTCCACGGCGGCCCGCGACATCAAGGACAACCCGAAGAAGTGCGGTCCGTACGCCGACACCATGCTCTACCTGGGCCGTCACGGCAACGAGAAGTTCGACATGCCCGCCGCGGTGGTGGACTACAACCCCATGCCATACTACTTCACGCCCGAGGACCAGTCCGAATACGGCGACGAGTACCCGCTGCGCCTGACCGAGGGCCGCATCCCGTACTTCCATCACGGCACGCTGCGCAACAATCCCTACCTGCGCGAGCTGTACCCGGCGCCCGAGCTGTGGATCAGCCCGGAAAACGCCGGCAAGTACGGCATCGTCGATGGCGACTGGGTGAACATCAAGAGCCCGCGCACCGACGGCAAGGACGTGTTCCGCGACATCACCACGGGCCTGTCCACCGATACGGTCATGGCAGGTGGCAAGGACGCGAAGTTCGGCCCGAGCGAGTTCGCCCCCGGCGAGGAGCTGACGGCTAACGGCCAGAGCATCGTCAAGGACGGCATCTTCGCCGTGGCGCGCGTGACGAAGGGCATCGCGGAGGGCACCGTGTACATGGAGCGCTTCTGGAACCCCGAGTTCTTGGAGGACGGTTCCGACGGCCGCAAGTCATGGACCACGGAGAACATGAACGTGCTGACGAAGAACACGGGCTACTTCAACCCCGAGTTTGGCACCTACACCCTGCGCGGCATCCACGTCAAGGTTGCCAAGGCGCAGCGCCCAGAGGGCATCTGGTACGAGCCGACCGACTTCGAACCCTGGATGCCTGAGCCCACGGAAAACACGGGAGGAGCGTTTTACACCAAATGAGCCGCAATTGCTTAGTTGTTGACCTGGATAAATGCATCGGCTGCCACGCGTGCGAGGTGGCCTGCAAGAACGAGAACGGCATCGCCTTGGGCGAGTACTGGAACCGCGTGCTGCAGATCGGCCCGCACGGGACCTTCCCCGACTTGGAGCAGTATTGGCTGCCCGTGCAGTGCCAGCAGTGCGAGGACGCGCCCTGCGTGCACGTGTGCCCGACCGGCGCGAGCTACCGCGACGCCGACGGCAAGGTGCTGGTGGACAAGGAGAAGTGCATCGGCTGCAAGTACTGCATGATGGCCTGCCCTTATGGCGTTCGTTCGTGGAACACCAAGGAGAAGGCCGTCGAGAAGTGCACCCTGTGCGGCCAGCTGACCAGCGCCGGCCAGGAGCCCGCGTGCGTGGCCGCGTGCTGCGCGAACGCCCGCTTCTATGGTGACCTGGACGACCCGAGCTCCGACGTGTCGAAGGCCGTGGCGGCCGCCGACCCGGCAAGCGTGCACACCCTGCACGATGCCGGCAACAAGCCGCTGACGCGCTACATCCTGTCCGACAAGATCGCCACGTGGCACGACGTGGACGCCATCAAGCCGGCGTCCGACGCGCAGGACGCCGCGTGGTTCGCGAAGGAGGCGTAAGGCATGGAGATCCAATGGTCCCTGGTTTTGTTCACGGCCCTGACCGGCATGGGCGGCTGCATGTTCGCATGCGTCGCCGCCGATGAGTTCCTCGGCCGTGCGAAGGCCGCGGCGTTTCCCGCGGCTGTGGCGGCGCTGGTGATCGCGGTCGTGGGCGGTCTGGCTTCCGTGACGCACCTGTCGCACCCTGGCCGCATCATGGGCGCCCTGAGCCACCCGACGTCGGGCATCTTCACCGAGGCGCTGCTGGTGGGCTGCCTGTGCGTGTGCGTGGCGGTGTACCTGGTGCTGGTCAAGCGCGGTGCCGGCGCGTCCGCCCGCAAGGCCATCGCCGTCATCGGCGCGGTGTTCGGCGTGCTGCTGAGCTTCATGGCGGGCGAGTCCTACCTGATGGAGGCGCGCCCGAACTGGTGCAGCCAGCTGCTGCCGCTGGGCTACCTGCTGACCGCAGTGCCCGAGGGCATCGCCGCCTACCTGGTGGTAGTTGCCGCTAAGGCAAAGGGCGCCGATGTTGCGCCGTACGGCCGTGCGCTGCTGGTCGGCGGCGTGCTGGCCGCGGTGGGCGCTGCCGCCTACGTGTTGTGGGCGGGTCCCGCCGACGGCGTGCAGTGGGCGCTGCTGGTAGTGGCGGTGCTGGGCGCCGGCGTGGTGCCGGCCGCATGCGGCGCGCTGCTCGGCAAGAAGCCCGAGAGCTTGATGGCTATGGCGGGCGGCTCGCTGGCCTGCGCATTCGTGGGCGCGGTGTCCTACCGCTGCATCATGTGGCTGATCACGGTCCCGATTGCGAACCTGTTCCTGAACGTGCTGTAGGCGCAAGGCCGGGGGAGGGGATGCCCTTCCCCGGCCGACTCGCGATGTATTCGCGGTTCGTATTCGCTTTTCCCCACCTCCCTCCCTTCCCCCGGCGAATGCGAACCGCGAGCGCATCGAGTGCGGCGATGGGTCGCGTCCGTGATGCAGCTAATGAATATCGATACTCGGCCCCTGAGCCCGGCCTGACCGGCTGTGCAGGGGAACAATGGAAGCGAGCGTCCGAAGACAAGCGGGCGCTTCGGCAGAAAGGGGCGATCGTGACCGACGGAAACGCGGTGCAGACGCAGCAACAGGAAGAGCGCGATCAGCTGATTTCCCAGCTCATAGAGGTGAATGCCGGGCGTGCGGCGTACTATCGCATGTTGGGCGAGCTGTTCTTCCGCGAGTTGACGCAGGAGCAGGTCGAGCATCTGGCGGGTATGGATTTCGCCGGAATGGACGGCGATGACGATCTCATCGCCCAGGGTTATAACGACATGCGCCGCTACCTTCGCCATGTGAATTCCGGCACGCGCCAGGCGCTGGCCTGCGATTACGCGCACACGTTCCTAGCGGCGGGGAATTACGAGACGTTCGCCGCAACGCCGTTCGAAAGCGTGTTCACCAGTCAGCTCGGGCTCATGATGCAGGAGGCGCGCGACGATGTCTACAAGATGTATTGCGAGCAGGGCATTCAGCCGCAGGCCGATTTGCATGTGCCCGAGGATCATGTGTCGTTCGAGTTCGAGTTTTTGGCGACGGTCATCGAGCGCACGAACGCTGCGCTTTTGACGGGCGAATTCGCACGCGCCCGGGCGCTTGCCGAAACGGTTTCCGAATTTCACCGGTTGCATCAACTCAACTGGATCGACGATCTGTGCGATGCCGTGCTCGACGTGGCCGAGACCCGTTTTTATCGTGGCGTTGCGAAGGTGACGCGCGGGTTCGTGCATATGGAGACCGAGGTTGTCGCCGACGAGCTCGAGGTGCTGCAAGGCCTGGCGGACAAGCAGGCTGCGTAGTTCGTTTCTCCTGATGAATCGGCGGAAAGGGGCAGAAGGGTACGCTTGCGCGGTCTGGCTGCAAGCGCCTTGCTCCATTGGTGCTCGCAAGTGAGGGCAGGCTGCTGCCGGCAGGTTCGCCGCGGGAAGCGGGACCGGTCATGAATCCCCGCCTTGCTTTCGCATTAGGGCGCGAGGGTGCAGCCGTAAGACGAGAAAGGATGGGTTTATGGGCGATCAGCCGAGCATCACGCGTCGCGGGGTGTTGGTCGGCGCCGGCGCCGTGGCCGGTATGTTTGCGGTCGGCGGCGCGGCGTACGCGCTTGAAGGCGAGGATCGGGGGCTTTTGCGCCCTCCCGGTGCGCAGGACGAGGCGCATTTCCGTGCCACTTGCTTGAAGTGCAACCGTTGCGAGACGGCCTGCCCGCAGCACTGCCTGCGCACGGGCGTCCTGGAAGACGGCCTGCTCAACTGGCGCACGCCCATCATGGATTTCCATCGCGGCGTTTGCGACTTTTGCGGTATCTGCGAGGACGTGTGCCCGGCGGGTTCAATCGCGGGCGCGCATGATCCCGCGCAGGTCATCGGCGTCGCGGTCGTCGACCGCGAGCGCTGCATCGCATGGGCCCAAGGCGGTTGCCAGGTGTGCGTCGATGCATGCCCGTACGGGGCCATCGCGCTCGACGACGCGAATCGACCCGTTGTCGACCAGGCGAAATGCAACGGATGCGGCGCGTGCGAGAACGCATGCCCGTCGAACAGCTACCTCGCGTTCGCCGGCGGCACCGACCGCGGCATCAACGTGCACGCAGCAGGGAAGGAGGCATAGGCGATGAGCGATAAGGAAAACAGCGCGCCCAAAAAGTCCCGCTTCCGCACAGCGCGGGGCTGGGTTGCGTTCGCGTGCGTGGCGTTCGCGCTGGCGGGCATGGCGTTTCGCGTGGGAATCGGCACGCCCTCGGCGTTCGGTATTCAGCAAATCTCGGCCATTTGCCCGTTGGGCGCCCTCGAGACCATGGCGGGCGCCAAGAGCGTTATGTTGCACCCGCTGCTGCTGTTCGTGCTGGTGGTGGTGCTGATCGCCCTGGTTGGCAAGGCGTTTTGCGCTTGGATGTGCCCCGTTCCGTGGTTGCAGAGGTTCTTCCGCCCGAAAAAACGCAGCGTGGCGAAAGGCGGCGTAGGGCACGGCGTCTCGGCGAAGAGCGGGGCGGCGCGTGAGGCTGCGGCGAAGGCCGACGCCGGGCGCGACGCATCGGGATTGAGCGGCGCCGGGTGCGATGCCTCGGTTTCTTGTTGCAACCCTGGTACGGGCCTTTCCCGGGCGAAACCGTTGACCCCCGGCGCGTCCGAAGCCCGCGAGTCCCAAATTAAGACGGATTCGGGCGCTAACCGCCAAAAGGCGCGCGAGTGCGTATTGGCGGCGGTGGACGAATGCTCGAACGATACGCATGATGCAGCAACCGCAGCTTCGGAGCATGCAACCAACGCCTGCGCGGCAGATTCCGGGCTCTCCTCGCTCGACCTCGCACGCACTCGCGCGATTGTTGGCAGCAAAACCGCCGAACCTGAGGAAGCGCATCCCGCCTGCTCGCCGTCCGCATGCTCGGCTTGCGCGGGCGCGGCGGCGTGCGCGAAGGTGCTGGCCCCGGTGGGAGGTGCGCGCGACGGCGTGCAGTTGGATAGCCGCCATGCGGTGCTGGTGGGGACGTTGGCTTCCGCTGCCGTGTTCGGTTTCCCGGTGTTTTGCCTCATCTGCCCGGTCGGCTTGACGTTTGCGACCATCATCGGGCTGTGGAACCTGGTGCAGTTCAACGAGCCTTCTTGGGCGCTCATCATCTTCCCGATCATCCTGGTCGCGGAGGTCACCGTGCTGCGCAAATGGTGCAGCAAGATCTGCCCGATCAGCGCGCTGGTCAGCCTGCCGTCGAACCTCAACGTCACGTTGCGACCGCGGGTCAAGGCCGATGTGTGCCTGCGTAGCCGCGGCGTGGATTGCCATTCGTGCGTCGATGCCTGCCCCGAGCAGCTCGACCCGCATTCGGGCCGCATTCCCGAGTGCTCGAAATGCGGCAAGTGCGTGGAGGCCTGCCCGGCCAAGGCCATCAGCGTCAAGCTGCTGAAGTAGTCGGCGGCCAGCTCGCTCTGCGAGTTCGTATTGCCCCGCGTGCTTCGCGGCGCATAGCTTGCGCTCAGCGGACGCGCTGGCGAACAGGCGGCGTGCCCCCATGCGCCCGCCGCCCCCATCTGCTTTCGTCGGTTCCGTGAAAACGCTGCCCGGCGCGGGTCTGCTCCGCGGGGCGGCTTATCATGGATGGCAGACGAGAGAAACATGCGCGGGCGCCACATGGGAAACGCCGCGCTGATATGGGGGAATACATGCTGCTGAGCGAACTTGCGCGCGGACAGGCGGGCGTGGTCGAGGCCGTGCACGGTGAAGGTTCCGTCCGCCGTCATTTACTGGATATGGGGCTCACGCCCAACGCGGTGGTCACGCTGCAGAAAACGGCTCCCATGGGCGACCCGATCCAGGTGACGGTGCGCGGCTACGAGCTGACGCTGCGCTTGAGCGAGGCCGACAACGTGCTCGTGCGGGCGCTCGACCCGCAGGATCGCCCCGACGCCCCGGCCGGCGCCGACGCCGCGCACTCGCAGGCCGACGCCGGCACCGCCGCCGCGCCCGCAGCCCGTGCCGGCCGCAGCCCGCTGCCGCACCCCGGCCTCGGCGAGTTCGGCCCGGCCGAGGAGGCCTATCGCGCCCATGCGCGCCGCGCCGCCGCGAAGACCGGCCCGCTCACCTTCGCGCTGGTGGGCAACCAGAACTGCGGCAAGACCACGCTGTTCAACCAGCTCACGGGCGCGAACCAGCACGTCGGCAACTTCCCGGGCGTCACGGTCGACCGCAAGGACGGCGCCATCCGCGGGCACGCCGAGGCAACCGTCACCGACCTGCCGGGCGTGTACTCGCTGTCGCCATACTCCAACGAGGAGATCGTCACGCGCGACTTCCTGCTCGACGAGAAGCCCGACGGCATCATCAACATCGTCGACGGCACCAATATCGAGCGCAACCTGTACCTGACCATGCAGATCATGGAGCTGGGCATCCCCATGGTGCTGGCGCTCAACATGATGGACGAGGTCGAGGCCAACGGCGGTACCGTGCGCGTGAACGAGCTCGAGGCTGAGCTGGGCATTCCCGTGGTGCCCATTTCCGCGGCGAAGAACGAGGGCGTCGACGAGCTGGTCGACCACGCCCTGCACGTGGCGCGCTTCGACGAGGCGCCCGGCCGCATTGACTTCTGCCCCGCAAGCGCGCAAGAGCACGACCCGCTCGGCGCGGTGCACCGCTGCATCCACGCCACGGCGCACATCATCGAGCCGTACGCCGAGCAGGCGTCCGTCCCGACGCGCTTCGCCGCCACGAAGGTGGTCGAGGGCGACGAGCTGATCGCCCGCAAGCTCGATCTGCCGGAATCCGCCATCTCGTCGGTGCGCGAGCTGACGGCGGCCATGGAGGCCGACGCCGGCATGGACGCCGAGGCGGCGCTCGCCAACATGCGCTTCGCCTTCCTGGCGAACCTGTGCGCCAACACCGTCGTCCGCCCGCATGAAAGCCGCGAACACAAGCGCAGCGTTTCCGTCGACAAGCTTCTGACCGGGCGTTATACCGGCATCCCGTGCTTTTTCGCCATCATGGCCGCGGTGTTCGTGCTCACGTTCAGCTTCGTGGGCGCCGCGCTTTCCGACCTAGTGAGCACCGGCGTCGACGCGGCCCTGGAGGCGCTGGCCGCCGGCTGCGAGGCGTGGGGCCTCAACCTCGTGGCGCAATCGCTGCTGGTCGACGGCATCGGCGCCGGCGTGGGCGCGGTCATCGGCTTTTTGCCCACCATCGTCACGCTGTTCTTTTTCCTGTCTATCCTTGAGGACTCGGGCTATATGGCGCGCGTGGCGTTCGTCATGGACCGGCCCATGCGCAAGATCGGCTTATCCGGGCGCTCCATCGTGCCGCTGCTCATGGGGTTCGGTTGCTCGGTGCCATCGATCATGGCCACGCGCACGTTGTCGAGCGAACGCGACCGCAAAATGACCACCATGCTGGTGCCGTTCATGAGCTGCAGTGCGAAACTTCCCATATATGCCCTGCTCGTGGGGGCGTTTTTCCCGCGCGCGCTGCAACCGGTGGTCATGATCGGCCTGTATGCGTTCGGCGTGGCGGTGGGCATCTCGTTCGCGGCCGTGCTCAAGCGCGCGCGTTTCCGCGGCCAGCCCGTGCCGTTCGTGATGGAGCTGCCGAACTACCGCCTGCCCGCCGCGAAAAGCGTGGCGCGCCTGGTGTGGGACAAGGCGAAGGGCTTCGTGAAGAAGGCGTTCACCGTGGTGCTTGCCGCGTGCGTGGTCATCTGGTTTTTGCAGACGTTCGACGCGCGTCTGAACGTGGTCGACGACGTCGACGCCAGCCTGCTCGCGGGCATCGGCGGGCTGATCGCCCCGCTGTTCGCGCCGCTGGGCTTCGGCGATTGGCGCGCGGCAACGGCCCTCATGACGGGCTTCATGGCGAAGGAGAGCGTGGTATCCACGTTGACGCAGGTCATGGGCGAGGGCGTGGACCTGACCATGTTGTTCACGCCGGTGACGGCCATGGCGTTTCTGGCATTCGTGCTGCTGTACACGCCGTGCGTGGCAGCCATCGCCACCGTGCGCAGCGAGCAGGGCGGCGCACGCGCGGCGCTCGAGATGGTGCTTTTGCAGTGCGGCATCGCCTGGGTGGTCTCGTTCGCGGTGTATCTGGCGGGCTCGCTGGTCACGGGCGGGATTGCGAACGCGTTCAGCCTACCGGGCCTGGTTGCGGCCGTGGTTATCGCAGTGGGTATCGGCGTGTACCTGAAGCATCAGCGCACCGACGGCGAGTTGAAGGTGGGCTGCAAAACCTGCCCCGCGAACTGCAAGAACTCCAGCGGCTGCTGCCATTAAGGCAGGGAAGTTGCTCCCTGCTTCCACCCAAGCACAAAAAAATCGCCCCGCCTCCAATGGAAGCGGGGCGATTTCGCACACGAGGCAAGCTCAGCTGAACGGCAAACTGCCTGCTACGCGGCCTTCACGTCGTCCAGTTCGCGGCCGGCGTCCGGGTCGTTGAACACGTCGGTGTCCATGCGCCCGGCGCGCTTGGCCACAATGGTGGTGCACACGGCGTCGCCGGTGATGTTCACGGCGGTGCGCGTCATGTCCAGGATACGGTCAATGCCCATGATCAGCGCGATGCCCTCAAGCGGCAAGCCGACGGAATTGAACACCATTGACAGCGTGATCAGGCCCACCGACGGGACGCCCGCGGTGCCGATCGACGCCAGCGTGGCGGTGGCGATGACGGTGGCGTACTCCACCGGTCCCAGCTGCACGCCGAACAGCTGCGCGGTGAACACCACGGCAACGCCCTGCATGATGGAGGTGCCGTCCATGTTGATGGTGGCGCCCAGCGGGATGGTGAACGACGAGATGCGACGATCGACGCCCATCTTCTTCTCCAGCGTCTCGATGTTCAGCGGGATGGTGGCGTTCGACGTTGCGGTGGAGAACGCGAACATCATCACCGACACGAACTTCTTCAGGAACTTCACCGGGTTGACGCGCGCGAACACCGTCAGCAGCACCATGTATACCACCAGGCACTGCACGGCAAGCGCCAGCAAAACGCCCAGCATATACTTCACCATGGGAAGGAACGCATCGAAGCCGATGTTGGCGAACGTGCGCGCCAACAGGCAGAACACGCCGATGGGGGCTACATACATGACCATGGAGGTCATCTTCATCATGATGTCGTTGAACTGCTCGAAGAAGCGGTGCACCACCTCGACCTTGCGGCCCATGGTGGACAGGATGATGCCCACGAACAGCGCGAAGAAGATGATGGCCAGCATATCGCCCGAGGCCAGCGCCTGAACAGGGTTCTTCGGGATGATGTTGAGCAGGGTGTCGGTGAACGACACGTCGGTGTTGGCGCTGCCCGACAGGGCGGAGGTGTCGGATGCCACCATGCTGGACATGTCCACGCCGCGGCCGGGGTTGATCAGATTGCCGATGGTCAGCGCCACGGTGACGGCCAGCGCGGTGGTGCACAGGTAGAACGCCAGCGTCTTCAGGCCGATGGTGCCGAGTGTCTTCGTGTCGCCGATGGACGATGCGCCGCACACGATGGAGCAGAACACCAGCGGCACCACGAGCATCTGCATCAGGCGGATGAAGCCCTGGCCGACAACGTAGAAGATGCCGTTGACGAACACATCGTCGCGCACCGTGCCCGCGGGCACCAGGTAATGGAAGATGACGCCGCACAAAAGGCCCAGGCCCAGCGCGATGAGGATGGACCCCGTCAGCCCGATATGCAGGCGCTTGGGCTTTTCGCCCATGTTGATCTCGGTAGACACGCGCCCCTCCTATTCCTGCGCGCCGCGGGCCAGCGCGGCAAGGTCATGCTCGGCAGCGAACGCTGCAAGGTCGTCTTCCCAGGTGGGGAACTCGTAGACGCCGGTGAGGCGGGCCATCATGTCGTCAAGCTCGATGCGGTAGCCCTGCCAGGGGTTGGCGGTGCCGCGCAGGTTGCCGGTAGGCTGGCCGGCCAGGGCGAAGGCGCGCTCGAAGAACTCGAAGCGGCTGGTCACGCCCGTGCAGGCGGCATGGAACGTGCCGAACTCGTCGGACTCCATGGCGGCGATGACGAACTTGGCGAACGTGTCCACCGACGTGGGGCAGGCGAACTGGTTCGCGGGCACGGGCACCGTTTTGCCCTGGGCGCTTGCCAGCAGCGCGCGGCCGAGCAGGTCGTCGGGGCGGGCGGTGTAGACCCAGCTGGAACGCACGATGATGTGGTGCTGGTTCAGCTCGTTGACGAAGCGCTCGCCGGCCTGCTTGGATTTGCCGTACACGTGCGGCGGGTTCGTGGTGTCGAACTCGTTGAACGCGCGGTCAGCGTTCTCGGGGAACAGGTCGTCGGTTGACAGGTGCACCATGGTGGCGCCGACGTTGTTGCTGGCGATGGCCAGGTTGCGCGCGCCAAGGGCGTTGACCTTGTAAGCCTTGTCAGGGTTTTCGTCAGCCTCGGTGCGGCTGGCCAGCGCCGCGCAGTTGATGACGAAGTCGGGGCGGTACGACTCGGCGAAGTTCAACACCTCGTGCAGGTTCGACACATCGATCTCGATGTCGCTGGTCATGACCTTGTAGCGGCTGTGGTCCAGGAAATGCTCGATTGCCTGGCCCATTCGCCCCGCTGCGCCGGTGATCCACACGGTGTCCTGAGGACCCATTTTCATAGGGCGCCTCCTTCCGGATGTGCTGCGCGCGGCGCCTGCGGAAGGAGCGTCGCGCAAGGGGTAAGTGGTTAGCTTGCCTATTCTACCGCTCCCGAAGCCCCAGCGCAGCAGCCGTTTCCCAGTAAATCGCAATCGAACCGCTCGGAAAAAGAATCAGCTAGCGAAGAGGGGGCGACCGCTTGGGTCTTGCCGCCTGTTGCCAGCCGCCGGGCGCTTCCGGGCCGTAGCGTCAAGACCCGCCCGCAAGCCCAAAACTCCACTCATGTAGTCGGAAATGTCAAGCGTTTACGAATATGTAAAAACGGCCCCGTTCGCGGGGGAGTGTTGCGAACGGGGCCCGAAGGGGGGGTAAAGGGAAATCTGCTACGGCAGCAGGTTCAGGCTCTGCAGTTCGGCCTTCACGTCGTCCATGCCGTAGGCGTCAAGGCAATCTGCGGTGGGGCAGCCAAGCTCTTCATCCCAGCCGAACTTGGAATACAGCATATGCAAGCCGGAATCGAAGTCCTTGGCCTCCATTTTCGTGGTGCCTTCCGTGAACGGTTGCATGTCGGGATCCATGGTGAAAATCCACTGGGTGGGCACGTCGTGCACGCCATGCAGGTCGTTGCACCCCATCTTGCCGTCCTTATCCTTCATGCCGCGTACCGTCATCGCGCGCTGCAGCGTCATAATCTTCGCTGCACGCTTGTACAGCTCGTCGGTCGTCACGTCCTCGCCGGTAACGGCCTTGTAGAACTTCGCCTCCATGTCCAGGTCGCCGCGGTAGTCGCGGGCCTTTGTCGGGCTCATGGCCATCGGCCATACCCAATTGCACAGCGTCAGCGAGTCGTGCAGCACGTCGGTGACGATGGACCACCACGTGAAGTTCGCCTTCGCGTCGTTCATGGGCGTGTAGTTCTTGTCGGGGTCGCAAGCCTCCTCGCCGCCCCAAATTTCTGCGGCGATGGACTTCTTCACCTCGATGGGCAGACCGCAGCCGCTGAAGTTCACGGCGGAGTGGATCATGGGATCGCGATTGAACACCATGTTCATTAGGCCGCCTACCTGGCCGAACGTTTCCACACCATGATGGTACGGCCAGCCGCGGTAGTTGATTAGCGAGGAGCGTTTGTCATCGAACCAGCCCTCTACGCCCCAGCGCGGGCACCACACGATGGGGCCGTGCGCGATATAGGAGATCTCGGTGTCGTTGCGCATGATCAGATGGAGCACTTGGGTGATCCAAGTGGGGTCGCCTTGCGTCAGCTTGTCCCAATCGATGGCGTTGAATTCGGATTCGGGAAGCACTCGCTTGAACACGCCTTCCTTGATGCAGTAGCCAAGGTCGCGGTACAGCTGACCGTAATTGCACCAAATGCCCAGGTCATCCATAAGGTTGGTGAAAACGACGTTCATGTACAGCGTTTTCTCGTCATCGAGCTTTTGCCCGAGGATGTTATTCATGAACGTGTAGCCGGCATTTGCCATGCAGGCGTTGCCGCTGGTCTGATAGCCGCTCGCGTCTTTTGCTGCGCCAACGCGAAGGTCTGCGTAGCAATGGATGGGGCAGCCGTGGCAGCCGTTGGTTTTGATGGTGTACTTCTCTGCTTCCGCGCCTAGCATCCAGGGGTGGGCGATCAGCAGGCAGCGCTTGCCCACGGTGTTGATCTCGCCTGGTTTCGGCTCGCCGGTTTCAATCGGGCCGCCTTCAGCTTGCGTCCAATACAGGCCCTTATGAGCGTTCCAGCGGCTGCCTTTGTTGTAATACTCGGCCCATTCCTGCTGGGTCGACGGCACCACGTGGTTGTTGTTCGAGCCGATGAGCTCGCGGAGCATGTAGTCGGAAAGGTCGGCCACGGCCTGCGGGTCCTTCACGTTCACGCTTCCGTTGCCTTCAACGACGAGAGCTTTGCATTTCTTCGAGCCCATCACTGCGCCAAGGCCTGCGCCGGCAGAATGGTTGCGCGCGTTCATGATGCACGAATAGGGGAGCAGGTTCTCGCCGGCGGGGCCGATGGCCGCCACGCAAGCGGAGGTTCCCTCGAGGCGGTTCAGCGCTTCAGTGGTGGAGCGGGTTCCCATACCCCACACGAAGGAAGCATCCTTGATCTCGACTTGATTGTCCTTGATGTTCAAGTAGACGGGTTTGTCCGATGCGCCTTCCAGAATGATGGCGTCATAGCCTGCTAGCTTCATCTTCGCGCCGATCATACCGCCGCAGTGGCCATCGACGATCAGGTTGTCGGTGGTGAAGCAGGACAGCGTGGAGATAGTGCAGCGACCGCCCAGCGGAACGCCGGATGCGGTGAGCGGGCCTACGGCGAACACGATCTTGTTGTCGGGCCCCAGGGGGTCCGTGCCTGCGGGAACCTCGTCGTACATGACCTTGTTGGCAAGGCCCATGCCGCCGATGTACTCCTTATACGGGTCGGTGGACTCGGTGGTGATGCTGCCCGTCGTTAGATTGACGCGCAAGATTTTGCCGGTCCAACCATATGAGACTTTGTCAGCCATGGTTCCTCCTCGTTTGAAACAGCCTAAGTGTTGTGTGCGGCTTGAGGCGAGGCGCGTTTATGGATGACGATGGGTTCAATGATGTCCTCATCGATTCGAGAAAGCTATATCCTCTATGAGGGAATTTCGTGTATTACCAGGTCAATCACGTAGTCGTCGGCATACGGTTTTGCGGGCATCGCGTCCCTGCAAAGACGTATGCCGGGCAATCCGACTATTGCTCATGGATGAAATCGAGGATTTGCTGCCTGGAATGCAGCCCCGTTTTCGTATACGCGTGGCGAATGTGCTCGTGTACGGTTCCCGGGGTGATGAACAGCTCGGAGGCGATTTTCTTTTGCGTATGCCCTTGCGCATACAGCGAAATCACTTCCGTCTCACGCTCCGAAAGCTGGTACTGCTTCTTGAGCGCCGCAATGCCCGCGGCAAACGAATCCTCCCGCAACGAGGCGATGGCGCTTTGCTCCTCCGGGCTGCTCAGGGCCACGGCTTTTTGAAGCGGCGATGTCTGAACGTCGGGCAATTCCTGGGCGGGCGTTTTCGCATCGTTCAGGAATCGTACGAAGATTATCAGGGCCGAAGCGACCACGGCATCCGCCATGATGGCAAGCGTAAGCTCGGTGTTGCTGTTCAAAGGCGTGATATTTGACAGCACGATGCGCGCAAACGCCCTTGTGACGAAGTAGACGATCCAGCCTGAGAAGGCGTAATAGTAGGGATCCCTCCAGCCATGCGTCATGAACTCTATGGTCAGGTAGTAACAATAGCCCACGGTCAGGGCGTTCAGGGAAGTTGCGAATACGGCCCCGATGCTAAGGGAATCGGGGAATGCGGCGAACGAGGTGATTGCAAGGCAGGCAAGGCACAGAAGCATGATCCATATGCCGGTTGTCATGAATCCAGTTTTCCCGGAAAGGCAAATCAGCACGATTATCATGCAAATCACCACTGTGACCAGCATGTATGCAGTACGCGAAGCGGGGTCGAACGCTATAGGCTGCCCGTTGGGATAGCCTCTTAAAAGGCCTACCGTTAGCCCTAACGCCGCCACGCCAAGGGCGGAAGACGCAAGAAGCCGCTTGTTGCGAATGCTCGCTTTCAGCGAATAAGCAGATCGCGGCTCGTTGTTTTTAACCAATTGGAACGGGTTGCTCGTGCGTTTTGCAATGTGCTGAGCCGGGAATTGCGCAGCGCTTATCACGGTGGCTATGATTGCCTGAGACCCAGCAGGCAAACAGTTGACGAGCATAAGGATCAACTCGCTTGCGGCTATGGCGGAGAACACCAGGGTCGCCCCGATGATCACGCCGCCTCCGCGAGCTCGTCTGAGCCAGTAATACATGGCGCATGTGCTGGTTATGGTGCATATAGCGGCTATGACGAATCGAACGGCCTCTTGAAGCGGGAATAGCGTGTCGTATTCCAAGAGCGCAACGCAGATGGTTTCCAGCGCGAACACCGCGGTTGCGCTGCGATTGACGAATGCCTTGCTTAATGGCTCATTCAGTTTCGTTATTGCGAAGAGCAGCGGCGCGAAAACGATGAGGGCGGCGAGCACGGTGCCGTCCGAGATGAATCCCGCGTCGGTCTGCGCGTAATTCGAATATACCGATGCATTCAGTCCGACGCGCGAGCACGCAAGGCCTGCTATCAACGGCAACAGAGGCGCATAACGTTTGAGCTCGCTTACATGATATGCGCCCCCGTTGTCGATTGTAGGATCTTCTTCCTCATGCGCCAGCGTTTCCTGCGCTGACACGGCGTTTTCATTTCCCATGTTCCCCCTCATGGCCTTTGCGGTATCGCCTTCTTATTATACGGTCGCTTGACCGAAGCGATGAAGCCGCTCTTGCAAAACCGTGTTCCAAAAGGCTCAGGCGCGCATTCCCTATTTGAGGATATAAGCCATTTACCAGGCGATTTACAGTGAGGAAGGTTGAAAACATGCTGCTGTAGGGAATGCGTCGGCACCTTGTACTCGGCATAGTGAACAGCGTTGTGTGTGAGAGAGGGGCTATTCGTCGAAGGCTTGTTCGGCGAAATACGAGGCGTCAAAGGGGGATACGAGGATACTGCTAGACTAGTTTCCGAGGGGGGAACATATTATGTCGAATCCCGATGTTCGAGACGGCGCTTCCTCTGGCAACGGCGTTTCTGCAAACGGCAAGAAAAGCATCACCCGTCGCGACGTGCTGGCCATGGCCGGCTGCGGCGTCGCAGGTTTGGTCGTCGGCGGCGCGCTGGCCAGCTGGGGCGTCACCCAGGAGTCCATCGCATCCGGCCGCATCGAGCTGCGCACCA
>CAJMPP010000019.1 GCA_905215325.1 uncultured bacterium
CGCCACGTGGTAACGCGGCAATCGTCAACCTTTCCCCTTTCCCTCGGCGAACCATTTACCACCCAGCATTTCTACGGGATTCCCAGCAACACCCGCTCTCTGTGAGCGCTTATGATGGCTTGACTTTCGCCTCAACGGTTTCAAGGTATTAAGTTGTGGCACGAACTATAGGGGATGCCGCAGAGATGCGCAACCCCTACAGTTCGCGAATTAACAGCCGCGAAATATCACCGGCAAACAGTTGAAGAAACGCCGTCGGCATTTGTGAGCAAGATTTGACACGCGCGCAAGGATTGTGTGGTCTGCCGCCAGCAACTCGCACCGGGCAAGCTTCCGCGCGTTATGATTGCCGATAACACAACGGCGTCATCCTCGACGTCCCCGTTGCGCCTTCGTGCTTCGGGGACGTTGTTTTCGTCTGACGCTTTCTCTATCCGAATCCGACAACGCAACGCGTTAAGCGAGCCCGAAAGCCGCCTTAGCCCCGTGCGCTCGTCGGCAGACCCGCGCACCCTTACGGGAACAGGACGCGCGCGGAAAGGAGCTGCTCATGGCTAATTGGGGTCTTACCCGCAAGCAAATCATCATGCTGATCGTGCTGGTGTTCGGCACCTTCGTCACCGTGCTGAACCAGACGGTCGTGGCGCCGGCATTGCCGTCGATCATGAGCGAGATGAGCGTCGACGCCGCCGTTGCGCAGTGGTTGACCACCGGATTTACGCTGGTCAACGCCATCATGGTGCCCATCACCGCGTTTCTGACAGACCGCTTCACCACGCGCCGGCTGTTCCTTGCGTCCATGGTCCTATTCACCGCCGGCACAATGCTGGCGGCCTGGGGCCCGAACTTCCCCGTGCTACTTGCCGGCCGCTTGATCCAAGCCGCCGGCGCCGGCATCCTCATGCCGCTCGTGATGACGGTGCTCATGTGGACGTTCCCCATCGACCGCCGCGGCACCGCCATGGGCGTGTTCGGCATCGTCATCGCGTTCGCCCCCGCCTCCGGCCCCACCGTCGCCGGCATCATCATCGACCAGGCGAACTGGCACGTCATGTTCTGGATCATCGCCGTGCTGTGCGCAGCCGTCATCGTGTTCGCCGCCGTAGCGCTTGAGCGCGGCGGCAAAACGAACAAGGACGTGAAGCTCGATGTTGCTTCCGTCGCCCTCTCCACACTCGGGTTCGGCGGCCTGCTGTACGGCCTGTCCGCCATCGGCAGCTACGGCGTGACGGCCGATTCGGCGGGCGGCGTGGTTATCGGCGCGATTGCGCTCGCGTTCTTCTTCCGCCGCCAGCTGCGCATGGAGCAGCCCATGCTGCAGGTGCGCGTGCTAACGAACCGCAAGTTCCTCATCTCCACCATCATCGTGATGCTCGTGCAAGGCGCGCTGCTTGCCGGCGGCATCCTCATCCCCATCTTGCTGCAGTCCTATATGGGATTCTCCGCCACCACATCGGGCCTTGTGCTGCTACCCGGCGCCATCGTCATGGGAGCCATGGGACCGGTCGCCGGCCGCCTGTTCGACAAGCACGGCCCGCGCGTACTGGCCGTCATCGGCACCGGCGTGCTGGCGCTGACCACCGCCACGTTCATGTTCATGGGACCGGGTATGGGGCTCATCACGCTCACGGTCATCTACACGGTGCGCCTGTTCAGCCTGTCGCTCGTGAACATGCCCATCTCCACCTGGGGCATGAACGCGCTGCCCGACAAGCTGATGAACCACGGAACCTCCGTGCAGAACACGTTTCGCCAGGTGGCAGGCTCGCTGGGTACAGCCGTCATCGTGTCCGCGTCCACCGTTGCCACCAACATGGTTTCCGGTTCGACCGATGCCGTGACCGCCGGCGTGTTCGGCATCCATGCGGCGTTCGCCGTGGCCACGGCCCTGTGCGTGCTGGGCTTCGTGCTGACCGTAGCGCTCGTGCGCAACAAGCCCGGCGATGAGGCGGCCGCCGACGAAGACAACGCGCACCGTTCCCTCATCGAGCGGATCATGAAGCGCGACGTGTACACGCTGCCCGAGAACGCCACCGTGCTCGAAGCCATGCAGCTGCTGGTGAACAACCATATCAGCGCCGCGCCGCTGGTCGATGCCGCCGGCAAGCCGACCGGCTTCATCTCCGACGGCGACATCATGCGCTACCTGTCCAAGCGCAGCCAGATGATCATGGACCCTGTGGTGATGATCGTGCAAACCGTGGATGCGTACTCCGACCACAAGGACTACGCTCACAAGCTGGAGCACCTTATGGGCATGAAGGCCTCCGATATCGGCGCGAAGGGGATCATCGGCGTCAGCGTGCACGCCGACCTGCCCGAGGTCTGCCGCGTGCTCGGCGAGAACCACTTGAAGAAGGTGCCCGTGCTCGAAGATGGCATCATCGTGGGCGTCATCAACCGCAGCGACATCACGCACTTCAGCATGGAGAAATACCTGGAGGAGCGCGGGGCGTAAGGACGCGCAGGGACGCAATCCCCCGCGAAGCGACGGTCGGCAACGGCCGCCTGGACGCCGAACGAAAACCCGCTTTAGAGACACAAGTCCGAAAGGCTTCGGCGAGCGACCCCCCCTGAACGCAAAAACTCCCGCTACCGCGCAATTCAATTTGCGGTGGCGGGAGTTTTTGCAACCTAGGCCTATATGGCCTATACGGCAAGGCCGACCGTCAAATGCATCATGTAGAACGCGAAACGCATGATGAAAACACCGGCGAACACCAGCAGACACGAGACAAGCAGGCGAACAAGCACGCGCTTGGAGAATGCAAGCTCACCCCCGCCGTGCGCCACCGCTTCCCTCGACACGGCATGCATCGTGAAGGCGGCAAGCACGCAACCGGCAAAGCACATCAACGCGAACGCCAGCAGCATCGTGTGGTAATGCGGCACAAGATCGGCCGCCGCGACCACCGAATTCGCAACGCCGCCTAATTGCCCGCCCTGCACGATATACACAACCGTATTCGCCGCAAGCGCAACGAAAGGCGCCGCCATCAGCATCAGGCCGAAACGCCCCGCAAGCGCGCGCCATTGGGCGGCATACAGCGTGATTGCCGCCAGCAAAGGGCCTCCCATCAGGGCATTCAACCATAACGAAATCGGAACCGTAGGCAGGCTCCAAGTGACGATGGTGTCAACGGAATACGCAAGGGACACCATCGTCACGAACACGACGCCCATTGCCGCGATCAACGCCAGCAGCAGCCGCTGCAACCATACGAGAGGCTTGACGGAAAACGAATACAGCCAATACAGGCCGCTGCATGCCAACAATCCCACCGCACTGACGACTTCGTTCGAAAGAGGGCTGGAGCCGACGTGCAGAAACACATACAGCGCATTGGCCGGGTTCCCAAGATGCGTGGCCGACGCGACAAGCCCCACCATGGTGACCACAAGGGGGATGCACATAAACGTGCTGATGCGCGCCCGCATCGCTGATTCGAACTTCGAGAGCAGCAGCACCGCCGCAACCAAGACAAGGGCGACGGCGCCCGAAGGCGCAAGCGTGGTGAACAGCACCAACGTCACCTCGCTCAACGCGGTATCGAACCCGGAAATCATCAGCTCCCCCCTCTTTGCAGCACTGCACGATGCAAAATGCGCATAACACCCGCATGGTCCGGCGCGCCAGTTTGCAGCAACGCGCCGGACCAAACGATTCCCTGGTATTTTAACGATAGAAGCGAGGCACGACGACCTCCAACCCCAACGTCTTCTGAACGCCATCCAAGCTTGTGCGCGTCAAGCGAGCCAGCCCTTCATAGAAAGGATGCTCGGCGGCATCGGCAAGCTCATCGAGGAAATGCCCCGCCCATGTCAGGAAGTGAAGGCTCAGGAACTCTCCCAGGTCGGCAGGCTGATTCTGCGCAAGCCACGCCATAAGGGCGAGCATGAGCCCGATATGATCCTCCGGCGTTTTCTCGTCAGCGGTTCGCGCAACGCCATGTTCGCGCATCCATGCGCGCAGTTCAAGGGTGGTCGCACCGAACACCACGCACTCGCGATCGGTATATACCGAGCCCCACGGCGGCGCCGGCTTTGCACCCGGGCCGATGAACAAGCGGCGATATTCCCACGTCAGATCATCGTCCGCGGCAAAGGCGCCGCTCTTTCCGGCAGCGCAGCTCGGCGCCAGGCCCTCGACCATCATGGCCAAACAGCGAGCGGCCTCTTCCTCGCCGACGAACGGCCATTCCGCACCGGCGGCCTGCGCGTCAAGCACGGCAACCGCCGCAAACTCGGCGCCGGCATCGCCCGTGCGCGGGTCCTGCAGGAAAAACGGGGCCAGCGTGTTCCCCAGAAACGCGACGCCCTCAAACGTCGCAGCATCAAGATCCGTCATGCGATCCTCTCCTTATCGCTTAAGGCAACCATCATACGGCAAGGGGCGCGCCCGCAAACCGGACACGCCCCGAAAATAGCCTCGACCCTCAAGCGTTTAGCCGATATACAGGCCAACGCTCAGCTGCACCGCGTAGAACGCCAAGCGAGCAGCGAACACGCCCACGACGGCCAGCACCGGAGCCGCAGCGGCAAGCGCCGTGGACTTCGTGTTGCGCAGAGCCATGAAGGCGGCTGCTGCGGCAACGACCATGCACACCACGCCGATCCACATGGGAGCGGAGGCGGCGGCAACCAGGTCCGCGCCGTCAACCAGCGCGTTGCCCATGCCGGACACGCTCATGACCTGCACCAACAGACCGGCAACGCCAAGGACCAAACCGACGATCAGCACCGCCAGAGCCGCCATCTTGAAGCCGCCCTTCGCAGCGTCCTCAAGCGCGCCGGACAGCGCGAGCACGAGCACGCCCAGGCAGATGCCGCCCAGCAGGCTGAAGCCCAGCACGGCAACCGGAACCATCGGGGTATTCCAGGAAGCGATGGTCTCCATCATGTAGGCAGCGCCCGTGAAGCACGCGAACACGATCGCCATGACGGCCACCACGGCGGCAAAGCCCTTGCGAGCACCCTCGCCAAGCTTGCCGGCAAGCGCCACGATCCAGTACACGATAGCCAGCACGGCGAACACGACGCCGGCGAGCAGCTCGTTGGACAGCGGGCTTGCGCCCACGCCGGCGAACACGCCGAAAGCATGCATGGGGCTTGCCAGGTGGAAGAACGCGCAGATGAAGCCCGCCACCAACACGACGACCGGGATGGTGGTCATGCGGTCGATCTTCTTCAGCTGCTCATCGGAGAACTTCGTGGTGAAGAAAGCCACAGCCAGCGCGATGAACGCACCTGCGCCAACGGGCGCCAGCGTGGTGAACAGAGCCAAAGGCAGCTCGGCCATCATGCTACATCACCTCCAGGGGATTCACGACTTTGCCGTCCTCGGCACCTGCGGGCAGTGCGTCGGCGGAAGCCTTGATGTACAGGTTCGGTTTCGTGTAGGTCGGCTCGGGCAGAGGCGCGATGCTCCCGCGCTCGCCCAGCTTGGCCATTTCCTCGATCGTGCCGAAGTCCAGCGCGCGAGCCGGGCACGCCTCCACGCATACAGGCTTCTCACCTGCGGCGACACGCTCGGCGCAACCGTCGCACTTCACGCTGTGACCCTTTTCGCGATCGACCTTCGGAGCGTTGTATGGGCACGCCATATGGCAGTAGCCGCAGCCGATGCACTTGTCGACGTCCACGGACACCAGGCCGGTTTCGGGGTCTTTGTGCATTGCGGTAGTCGGGCACACCTTGGTGCACGCCGGGTCATCGCAGTGATTGCACGACATGGACAGCGGATAGCTCACGCAGCTGCTGGTGATGCAGCCGTTCGCATCGCGCTCGGTCGTGCCCAGCGTCACCTCGTACACCTTGCGGAACGCGGTGCCGACGCTCAGGTCCTTGAAATCCTTGCAGGCCATCTCGCAGGTTTTGCAACCCGTGCAGCGAGTGCCGTCGAAATGAAATGCGTATCGAGTCATCTCTTACTCCTCTCGTACCCGCTGCCTTTACGCCTTCACGACTTCGCAGACGTTGGAATGCTGCGGATTGCCCTTAGCAAACGGGCTCGGGCGATGCGTGGTCAGCGCGTTGATGCAACCACCCTTGTCCAGGCGAGCCTTGTGGTCGGAAGAGGACATATCCGCATCGTGCCATGCACCCTGGGAAATGGCGACCATGCCCGGGATAACGCGCGGCGTGACCTTCGCCAGCAGCTCGATGGTGCCGAACCCGTTCTTCACATGGATGGTGTCGCCCTGCTTGATGCCGCGAGGCTCCGCATCTGCCGGGTTGATCCAAGCCTCCTGCGGGTTGACCTCCTTCAGCTCCTCGATGCCGCCCCAGGAAGAATGCAGGCGACCGCGATAGTGGAAGCCGCCCAACGTCAGCGGATACTCGTCGGTGGTCGTTTCCACGCCGTCCCACTCAGGAACGTACGCAGGAATCGGAGGCAGCGTATTCAGGCACGCAAGCGTATCGCCATCGGTCAGCTCCCAGCCTTCGGTATCCTTGAGCAGCTTCTCGGAGAAGATCTCGATCTTGCCGGAAGGCGTGGTCAGAGCATTGGCGGCAGGATCGTCGCGGAACTTCTTCATGGAAACGGTAGGTGCGTATTCGCGGGTGTAAACGCCCATCTTCACGGCTTCATCCCACGTCGGTAGCTCGCCATCCTTCTCGCGAGACTTCTCGTACAGCTCCTTCATCCACTCGAGCTCGGTCTTGCCCTCGGTGAACTTCTCTTTGATGCCAAACTTGTCGGCGATAAGCTCGCACATCTCGTAGCAGGTCTTGCGCTCGTACTTCACGGACGTAGCAGGGGTGCCGGTGATGACATAGCCCCAGTTCGAGCCCGTGGCGATCTGCGAGTTCTGCTCGAAGCGGAACATGTCGGGCAGGATGACATCGGAATACTTCATCGAGTCGGTCATCACGATGTCGATACCCAGGATGAACTCGCACAGCGACTCGTCCGCCAGGATGTCATGCGCATAGTTGATGTCGCCATGCTGGTTGGTCAGGCAGTTGCCGGCATAATTGATCATATACTTGATGCCGGTATTCAGCTTGTCGACGTATTTCACGCCCCAGTTCTTGGCAGTCATATCCGGGCCGTGCTTGATGGCGTCGGTCCACACGAAGCAGGAAATGGAAGCCTTCACCGGATTGGTGCCTGCCGGCAGCGACTGCAGCGTCGGGCTGTTGCGCGCCTCGCGGCAACCGTTGTTGGTGCCCGCCAGGCCGACCTGGCCGACCAGGCACGGCAGGGCCATGATGGACCAAGCCGTCCACTCGCCGTTGCTTCGACGTTGCGGACCCCAGCCCTGGCACACGAACAGCGGCTTGGTGGTGCCGATCTCTTGAGCCAACTCCTCGATCTTCTTCTCGGGGATGCCGGTGATCTTAGCCGCCCATGCCGGCGTCTTCTCCACCTTGTCGTAACCCGTGCCCATAACATAGTCGAAATAGGACATGTTCTTGCCCTGATACGCCTCGGGCATGGTCTGCTCATCAAAACCAACGCAATAGGTGTGCAGGAAGTCCATATCGCACATATCATGCTGAATCAGATAATGCGCAATGCCCGCGACCAAGGCAGCGTCGGTACCGGGGTTGATGGGCAACCACTGGTCGGAATGACCCATGACGGAGTCGTTCATGCGCGGATCGATCACGTAGATTTTCGCACCGGTCTTCTCGCGCAGCTGGACCCAGTCGTAATGAGTGGTCAGACCGCCCTGACGCGTTTCGGTGGGGCTGGTGCCGAACATGAGGATGAGCTTGGCGTCCTCGGCGTTCTTGAAGGAGCTGCCACCATTGTTCTTGGAGCCGTACATGTAAGGGGTGATGGCCGTGATCTGAGCAGTGGAGTAATCGCCGTAGCGATTCAGGCTGCCGCCCAGCATGTTCAACAGTCGATTGAACGGGCGGGCGGTGGTAGCGGAAACACCGGTCGCATACGGCAGGTACACAGCCTCGTTGCCATACTTCTCGATGACTTCTTTGAGCTTCGTGGCCGCCAGATCGATAGCCTCGTCCCAGGAAATGCGCTCGAACTTGCCCTCGCCGCGCTTACCGACGCGCTTCATAGGGTAGTTGATGCGATCGGGATGGTTCATCCAACGACGATACGTACGACCGCGCAGGCACGCACGGGGCTGCGGGTCATCGAACCCGGCGTCCTTGCTCGTGCAGGTGTCCACCCACACAACCTCATCGTCCTTCACATGGAACTTCAGACTGCAGCGGCCCGGGCAGTTGATGGCGCAATGGCCCCACGTGATCTTCTCCTCGGACTCCGCGAGCGCCGGCTCGGTTGCGCCGAACAGGTTCGCACCCGTTGCAGCGGCGCCGCCGACGGCAGCCAGGGCACCCAGCGCACCCGTCGACTTGACGAACGTGCGGCGGTTCATGCTTGGCATGTCTTGCATTGCCTCCCCCTTCATTCTTTCCTACTTCGCCCCACCGAAACGACCGCGCTGACGCGCGCCGCGGCGTGGTATACTCCTTGCACGGCCCTTACGCCGTGCGCAACCCCTGCTTCCTTGGTTCGGGCTCGTCTACCCTCCAAGCGCATTTGGTGATGAAACCTTATCGCCTTGCTTGCCCCGCCGTGTCACATAAAACGTGCGAATTTCGCGTTTAACCAGGTCACAGGCTATCACCCATTACAGTATGTGACAGCCTGCACGCTATTGCGCGCTATACTGTTTATAGGAGCCGATTTCGCAGCAGCATCCGCAAAATCACGCAAGGGAAGAGCGCTTTGACCGCCCGTCGTCCGCCTCTGCGGACGAGTAAACGGCAGCGCCCGACGACGAGGACTTCCGTGGCACGTACATCCTTCTCCAACATAGCCCGCACATTCAAACCGAACACGGCATCGCTTGGATACGCGTTGTTCCTTGCCATCAACGCAGCCGGCGTATGGGGCGGAGTGTTCCCGTTTTTGCCCATGAACTTCCAAACCCCGGAGGTCATGTTCTGGTTCTTCTTGATGCAATCGCTCGTGTTCTCGCTGTGCTACCTTGCCAGCGCCGTCGGAGTGTACTACTTCCCCGGACCTACGCGCCGCTTCATGGTGATGCTCGCAAGCGCGCCATACCTGCTCGGCTGGTGCTGCCTTATCGGAGCCATATACTTGCACGGCGTCGCTCAAGCACTGGTGATCGCCGGCGGCTCGCTTCTAGGCTTGGGGTCGGCCGGCTTCTACATGCTGTGGCAGCGCCTGTTCGCCAGCTTCGACGCGGACCACGGCAACCATGATCTGATCCTTGGCACCGCCTATGGCGCCCTTCTGTATTTCGCGCTGTACGCCATCCCGCAAGCCGTGACCGCATTCCTCATTCCGCTGGTGTTCATGCCGCTGTTCGCGCTCGCCATCGTGCTGAAAAGCCGCCAGATCGACTTGCGGCAACCCATGTTCGAGGACGTTCCGCGTGAGCACCCGCAGGTGTATCGCCGCGTGCTGCGCGATTACTGGCGCAGCGCCTTGTGCGTCGGCGCCATCGCATTCTGCACCGGCGTCATGCGCTCGCTTGCCATTGGCGATCCGCGGGTCGGCAGCCTTGTGAATCTGCTGTCCATGACGGGATGCCTGGTTGCAGGCGTCGGCGTTTTGGTGCTCTGGCAGTTCAAGAATGTCCGCATGAACGTCACCAATGCCTACCGCATCGCCTTCCCGTTGCTCATCACCTCGTTTCTGGTGCTTCCGTTTTGCAGCGGCGGCTACGCTCGATGGCAGGCCGCCATCCTGTATGCGGTATACAGCGTGGCAATCGCGCTCATGATGATCCAGTGCGCGCAAGCATCGCGCGATCGCGGCATCAACCCCGTGTTCATCTACGGCTTCTTCGCTGGCATCGTATACGCGCTGCACGATGTCGGATTCCTTGCCGGCACGTTCGCCGAACAGATACGCGTCATCGGCATGCAACCCGATGCCGTGGTCGCGCTTGTGGCGGTTTATTTGCTCGGTCTCATGTTCTTCATCGGGCAAGGCGGCTTCAAGCGAGCATTGGCCGCAAGCCAGGCGGAGGATATCGAACTCGTCGCCGGCGCGCCTTTGCAAATCGGCAACATCAACGAGCGCCAAACCGACCTCGACGAGGCCGAACCGGAAAGCGAGGCGCTCTCCGCAGCAAACGCTGGATGCGCCAGTACCGGCGTTTGCCCCTTCGGCGCACAGGGTCCTTCCCTGTTCGAAACGAAGCCCATCGTCATCGCGCGTACGGAAAGCGAAGATCGCACGGCAACCGGCGAATCCGCAAGCCCCCTTGGCAGCGGGGCCTCCCCCGCCGACGCCGCAGAACGAAGCCAAGCGCACGACGCCGATGCGCCCAACTATCAGGACCGACTATCGAAGCAGGCGGCGCTGGTTCGGCAGCATTACCGCCTATCCGCACGCGAGACTGAGGTCATGGAGCTTATCGCCCGAGGCAATACCGTGGCGCGCATCGCCGAGCAGCTGGTGGTTTCGGAAAACACCATCCGAACCCACAGCAAGCGCATCTACGCCAAGCTGGATATCCATAAAAAACAAGAGTTGGTCGATTTGCTGGAAACGTTCAATCCAAAAGACCTGGAAGATTAGCCCCGAGCGAACGGCGGCCGCACATTCTGCGCGGCCGCCTTGCCTTAGTTCGTCACATCTCCACTTTGGTCGAGGCTAATCGCTTCGCCGACGTACGTTGACGGCACGCGGAAGAGCGCCTTGAAGAAGTCCTTAGTGCGCGCGGGAATCTCGCGGATATCGTACTGCAGCTGCTTTTGGTACTCGTGATAGTCGCTGGGAACGCCCTCAGCTTGCATCCCCAGGCTTTTCGCGGACCACAGCGCGCGATACAGGTGATACGTCTGCGTGGCCACCACGATGCGCTCGCATCCGAACACGTATTTCGCCCGATACATGCTCTCATACGTGGAGAAACCCGCATGATCGCAGAAGATGTCTTGGCTGGGCACGCCTTGCGCGATGGCGTATTGCTTCATCGCCTTCACCTCATTGTAGGAGGCGGTGCCGTTGTCGCCGCTCATGATGATCTTCGGCGCCACGCCGGCGAAATACAGCGCGATGCCATCGTCTAGGCGATCGGTCAAAATGCCGGAGGGCGTTCCATCGGGCAGCACCGATGCGCCAAGCACCACGATGGCGTCGGCATTGCCGATGCCGGCCTTCTCGGCGGTGACGATAGACCCCTTCGAGCCCACAATGGTAACCACGTTCGTGATGGCAAACACCGCCACCACGGCCACAACCACCGCCAGCACCATATCCAGCACCCGCCTCAGGCATCCCTTATGTTTCTTCGAGCTACTCATAGGAAACAGACAATAGCAAACGCCGAAACCCCACGGCAAGCGTTTCGCCGGAACGGCGCAACAACGCCACCGAAACCCAACCCCGAAAACAAAACGACCCGGAGCATCCTCCGGGTCGTTTCGAGCGCAGTGCAAGCGTTTTATTTCGCTACGATGTTCACCAGGCGACCGGGCACCACAACGACCTTCTTCAGGTCCTTGCCCGCCACAGCATCCTGCACAGCTTCAAGCGCCACCGCCTTCACGGCCTCCTGATCGGCGTCCGCGGCAACCGTGATGCGGGCCTTCACCTTGCCGTTGATCTGCACGGCAAGCTCGACCTCGTCGTCCTTGGCCTTCTCGGGGTCGAACTCGGGCCACTCCTGCGTGTGAATGGAACCCTCGCAACCCAACGCATCATGCCACAGCTCGTCGGTCATATGCGGGCAGATGGGGGCCAGCAGCCTAACCAGCACATTGGCGACCTCGGTCGCAAGCGCCTGCTCGTCGGCAGATGCGGCGCGCTGCTCCGGACCGACCTTGCGCAGGTAATCGCCGATGGCGTTCACCAGCTCCATGATGGCGGCGATTGCGGTGTTGAAGTTGTTGCGATCGAAATCGTCCACAACCTTGCCCACAACGCGATGACGTTCGCGCAGCAGCACCTTGCGAGCCGCTGCAGCCTCGGCCTCGGACGCTCCCGGCTGATACAGCGTGTCCTCATCTGCCTTGCCCACCAGGTCGTAGACCATACGCCACACGCGGTTGAGGAACTTGTGCATGCCGGCCAGGCCGTCCTCGTTCCACTGCAGCTCCTTATCGGGCGGAGCCATGAACAGGATGTAGGCACGCACGGCGTCGCAGCCGTAGCCCGCGATCATCTCCTCGGGGGAGATAACGTTGCCCTTGGACTTGCTCATGACGTCGCCGTGCTCATCGAGCACCATGCCCTGACACAGCAGGTTCTTGAACGGCTCGTCGAAGTCCAGCATCCCCAAGTCACGCAGCACCTTCGTGAAGAAGCGGCTGTACAGCAGGTGCAGGATGGCGTGCTCGATGCCGCCGATGTACTGATCGACCGGCATCCAACGGTTGGTTTTCGCGCTGTCGAAAGGCAGCTCGGTGTTGTGCGGATCGGTATAGCGCAGGTAATACCAGCTCGAACACGTGAACGTGTCCATGGTATCGGTCTCGCGACGAGCCTCGCCGCCGCACTTCGGGCACGTGCACTTCGCGAAGCCCTCGTGCGTTGCCAGGGTCTCACCGGCGGAAAGATCGATATCCTCGGGCAGACGCACCGGCAGGTCCTCTTCCGGCACCGGCACCAGGCCGCACTTGTCGCAGTAGATCATCGGGATGGGGTTGCCCCAATAACGCTGGCGGGAGATCAGCCAGTCGCGCAGACGGAACTCCACCTTGCGCTTGCCGCGGCCCATGGCCTCCAGATCGGCGACGATGGCCTCCTCGCCCTCGGAGTGCTTGCCGCCCGTGAGGCCGGTGTACTTGCCGGACTGCACCAGTCGACCCTCGGCCTCCATGGCGCCCTCCCAGTCGACGCTGGTGACTACGCGACCCTGTTCGTCCTTGAGCTGCTCGAACAGCGGGTCGTCGTCGCCCAGGATGATGGGGATGATGGGCAGGTCGTATTTCTTGGCGAACTCGAAGTCGCGCTGATCGCCGCACGGCACTGCCATGACCGCGCCGGTGCCGTAATCGGCCACGATGTAGTCGGCGACCCACACGGGCACCTTCTCGCCGTTGATGGGGTTCACCACATAACGGCCGGTGAACGCGCCGTGCTTCTCCTTGTTGCCCTGCGCACGCTCGACGGCGGTGATCTTCTTAGCGTCCTCGACCACCTGCATGACCGCGGCCTCGTACTCCGTGCCCTCGACCAGACCCTTCAGGATGGGGCTTTCAGGGGCGAGCAGGAAGAAGCTGCAGCCGAACAGGGTGTCGGCACGCGTAGTGAACACGGTGATCAGGTCGTCTTCCGTGGGGTTCTCAGGCGCATTGCCCTGCTTGTCGCACAGCGTGAACTTCACTTCAGCGCCCTCGGAACGGCCGATCCAGTTCGCCTGCATCTGCTTGACTCGCTCCGGCCAGCCGTCCAGCTGGTCCAGGTCGTCCAGAAGCTCCTGCGCGTAGTCGGTGATCTTGAGATACCACTGCGTCAGGTCGCGCTTCTCGACGGCGCTATGGCAACGCCAGCACTCGCCCTCGGTGACCTGCTCGTTGGCGAGCACGGTCTGGCACTTCGGGCACCAGTTTACCGGCGAGTTGCGGCGCTCGACCAGGCCGCGCTTCCAGAACTGCAGGAAGATCCACTGACCCCAGCGGTAGTACTCGGGGTCGCATGCCACGACGGTGCGGTCCCAATCATAGGAAAGGCCCATGCGCTTGAAGCTGGCCTTCTGCGTTTCGATGTTGGCGTAGGTCCACTTCGCCGGATGGCTGTGATGCTTGATGGCCGCGTTCTCAGCCGGCAGGCCGAACGCGTCCCAACCCATGGGATGCAGCACGTCGAAGCCGCGCATCTTGGAGTAGCGGGCGATGACGTCGCCGATCGTGTAATTGCGCACATGCCCCATGTGGATGTCGCCCGACGGGTACGGGAACATCTCGAGCACGTACTTCTTGGGCTTGGCGTGATCTTCCGTGACCTTGTACAGGTCGGCATCTTCCCAAACCTTCTGCCAACGAGGTTCGATCTCGTGAGGGTTGTACTGTTTCATCGTCCATCTTCCTTGGCTGACGCGGTAATACACATAGGGTTTATTGTAGCAGCCCCGCGTTTTCACGAGGGGAAAAAGCGGTAACATCCCAGGCGATGAAACCCAGGTGAGGCTCCCGAAGGGCATCATCCGGCTTTCACACCGGCATAGCGAGCTCGATGCCGAAAAACGACAAGCCGCCCAGACGGCCCGAACCCGCTTACAGCGCGCGACCAAGGTTTACCCCTGATCGCGCAAACCACAGCGGGACGGCGCGCCTGAGCGGCTTGCATACTCTAAGGTGTTTGCCGATGACGAATCGGCCATGCCCCGGTTAACGCTTGATGTTGTAGAAAGCGTTCTTGCCGGCGTACTGGGCCTGGGAGTCAAGCTCCTCCTCGATGCGCAGCAGCTGGTTGTACTTGGCAACGCGGTCGCTACGGCACGGAGCGCCGGTCTTGATCTGGCCGGTGTTCAGGGCCACAGACAGGTCGGCGATGGTGGTGTCCTCGGTCTCGCCGGAACGGTGGCTCATCACGCATGCGTAACCTGCCTGCTTGGCCATCTCGATGGCATCCAGCGTCTCGGACAGGCTGCCGATCTGGTTGACCTTGATGAGGATGGCGTTCGCGCAACCGAGCTCGATGCCCTTCGCCAGACGCTTGGAGTTCGTGACGAACAGGTCGTCGCCCACCAGCTGCACCTTGTCGCCGATGCGGTCGGTCAGCTGCTTCCAGCCGTCCCAGTCCTCCTCGGCCATGCCGTCCTCGATGGAGATGATCGGATACTTCTCGACCAGCGCGGCCCAGTAGTCCACCATCTCGGCGCTGGTCAGCTCGCGACCCTCGCCCTTCAGCTCGTACTTGCCGGTTTCGGCGTTATAGAACTCGGTGGAAGCCGGGTCCATGGCGAACATGATGTCGTCGCCGGGCTTGTAGCCAGCCGCCTCGCAAGCCTTCACGATGTACTGCAGCGGCTCTTCGTTGGTGGTGAAGTTGGGGGCGAAGCCGCCCTCGTCGCCGACGCCGCCGCCCAGACCGGCCTCGTGCAGGACCTTCTTCAGGGTGTGGTAGATCTCGGCGCACCAGCGCAGCGCCTCGGCGAACGACTCGGCACCCACCGGCATGATCATGAACTCCTGGAAGTCGACGTTGTTGTCGGCATGCACGCCGCCGTTGAGGATGTTCATCATAGGCGTGGGCAGGATATGGCCGTTCACACCGCCAACATACTTGTACAGCGGAAGACCGGCGGACTCGGCAGCAGCCTTGGCGCAGGCCAGGGACACGCCCAGGATGGCGTTAGCGCCCAGAGCGCCCTTGTTGTCCGTGCCGTCCAGCTCCAGCATAACGTCGTCGATGGCGCGCTGATCGTCGGCCTCGAAGCCGACAAGCGCGTCGGCGATCTCGTCATTCACATGGCCAACGGCATCCAGCGTGCCCTTGCCCAGATAACGCTCCTTGTCGCAGTCGCGCAGCTCCACGGCCTCGAACGCGCCCGTGGACGCGCCGGAGGGAACGGCCGCACGACCGAAGGAACCATCCTCCAGCACAACTTCCACCTCGACCGTGGGGTTGCCGCGAGAGTCCAGGATTTCACGCCCGAACACATCGATGATGACGCTCATTGAATGCCTCCTCGTAGGATGTTTCCTTTTGCGCCCGGCGCCTTGCACCAGGCCATACGGGCAAATAATACCATGCCCGCCCCGACATGTGCGAACCAGCAGGCGGACGGCGAAATGCATCTGTGCGCGGAGGCGACGACTTGGCCAGCTACACGTTAGCGAACGTGTCGGACGGTGGCATACGTCTGACCATAGAGGCGATCGCTTGAGAAGGCGATGGCGACGACGTTCCCCATGGCCGAACACACGTCTGCGCATGGAAGCGATCGCTAGAAAAGTGCCGCTATTGCCGCAAGAACGCCTAAGCCGACAACCGATACGGCAACCGAAGCGCGTGTCATGCGATAGTCCCGCAACGAGGTGCGCCGACCTCCTCCGACGCCATAACAACGGGCGTCCATGGCGACCGAAAGCTTATCAGCCCTTCGGAACATTCCCACGAACAACGGGATGAACACAGGAGGCCATGCCGACAAACGTTGCCATAGGCCACCGCGATGAAACGAGGCGCCTCGCGAGAATTGGGCATCATGGATCGCGCAAACCTCTTGAGCCATCAAAGGAATGAAGCGGATGGCCATACTGAACACCATGGCGATATCATCGGCAGGCACATGCAGAACCCGCAGCGGGGACACGAACGACCGCAACGCATCGGTAAGCGCCGTCGACGTGGTGGTGAGCACCACGATGAAGCTGCCGAGGACAAGCAAGATCATCCGAACGCCGTAGAAGCAGCCCAACGCAAATCCAACCTGGTTATTGATTGACGCGAACAAAACGGTAAGAGCCGCCATCATGTACACGGGGATTCCCATGGCCAGCATACGGCCAAGCGGAACATGGGCCGACAAGGCTAGCACCAGGCATAAGAAGCCAAGGAGGCACTGTCCAGCCCATGTTTCAATCCAGAAGACGGTTGCGGTATATGCGCACAACAACAGCACCTTCGCGCGAGCATCGCAGGTGTGAACAAAGGAATCGCCGTCGATATACGTGTTAATTCGTAATTGCATGCGTGAAGTATAGCGCAGCATTCAAGAATGCTCAGGTTGCAAAGCATGCCGAAGATGAAGCCAAACGCATGCCCGCAAGCAATTCATCCCAAAAAGAAAGGACCCCGAAGGGTCCTTTCAAAATAGCATGTGGGGCGAAAAGCTTATTCAGCCTTCTCCTCAACAGCCTCAGCAGCTTCCTCGGCCTTGGGCTCCTCGACAGCCTCGACCTTCTTCGGAGCAGCCTTCTTGGCAGCCGGCTTCTCAGCCTTCTTAGCCACCGGCTCGGTGACGAGCTCCATGATAACCATGGGGGCGTTGTCGCCCTTGCGGTTGCCAAGCTTCATGATGCGGGTGTAGCCACCCTGACGATCGGTGAACATGCCCTGCTGGACCTTCTCGAAGATCTCGCGGACCAGTTCCTTGTCGTTGCCCAACGCGGCGATGGCCAGACGACGGCTATGCAGGTCGCCCTTCTTCGCCCAGGTGATGATCTTGTCGACATCGGGGCGGATTTCCTTAGCGCGGGACTCGATGGTCTTGATGCGGTCGTTGAGGAACAGCGCCTGCACCAGACTACGCTTCATGGCCTTGGTATGGGCAAAGTCGGTGCCCAGCTTGCGGCCCTTGTAGTTATGCCTCATGGTAGGTTTCTCCTATTGCTTCAAATTGAGGTCCATGGAAATGAGCTTGTCCTTCACTTCCTCAATGGACTTCGCACCAAAGTTCCTGATGTTCAGCAGGTCGTTCTCGGAGAACTCGACCAGCTGGCGCACCGAATGGATGCCGGCACGCTTCAGGCAGTTGTACGAGCGGACGGACAGGTCCAGATCCTCGATCTGCTTGTCCAGCTCGGCGTTCGACTCCTGACCCTCCGGAGCGAAGATGGACGGCACTTCGCCCTCTTCCTCTTCGGGGGTGCTGGTCAGGCTGAGGAACGCGCCCATGTACTGGTTGATGATGTTGGCAGCACGGGTGACCGCATCGATAGGCTCGATGGAGCCGTCCGTCTCAACCTCCAAAACCAACTTATCGTAGTCGGTACGCTGGCCCACGCGGGTGTCGGTCACGTTCATCGTGCAACGGCGAACCGGGGAGAACAGCGAGTCGACATGGATGACGCCGATAGGATCCTCCGTGCGCTTGTTGCGCTCGGCGGAAACGTAACCGCGGCCCACACCGATGCGCACCGTCATGTCAAGCTGGCCGCCGTCGGCAACCGTGGCAATGACATGCTCGGGGTTGATCAGCGTGAACTCGGTGGGAACCTGCAGGTCCGCACCGGTCACAACGCAGGGGCCCTCGGCAGAAACATGAGCCGTGGCCTCTTCCACGTCGTCATTGAGAGCCGAGAAGACCAGGCCCTTGACGTTCAGGACGATATCGGTGATATCCTCGATAACGCCTTCGGCCGTGGTGAACTCGTGCTGCACACCGTCGATTTGGATGGCCGTCGCCTTGGCGCCGTCGAGAGACGACAGCAGAACGCGACGCATGCTGTTACCCAGCGTATAGCCGTAGCCACGCTCCAGCGGTTCCACGATGAAACGCGCAACAGTATCGTTGACTTCTTCCGTTGTTACCGTCGGCCTCATGAACTCTGTCATGTTGGGTAAGCCTCCTTACTAGCGCGATTACTTGGAGTAGAGCTCGACGATGAGCTGTTCGCGGATGTCGAGATCGATCTGATCGCGGGTCGGAAGAGCCAGAACGCTGCCCTGCAGCTTCTCGATGTCAACCTCAAGCCAAGCCGGAACCTGGAAGCGGGCGTTGGAAACCAGAGCGCTCTTGATGACCAGCAGTTCCTTGGACTTGTCGGCAACGGCGATCTTGTCGCCGGCCTTGACGCGGTAGGACGGGATGTCCACGCGGCGGCCGTTAACGGTGATGTGGCCGTGGGTCACGATCTGACGAGCTTCCTTACGGGTGCGGGCAAAGCCCAGACGGAAGATCACGCTGTCCAGACGGGACTCCAGGATGATCATGAGGTTGTCACCCGTGATGCCCGGCATGGACTTGGCCTTGTTGAAGTAGCCATGGAACTGCTTCTCCAGCACGCCGTAGATGAACTTGACCTTCTGCTTCTCGCGAAGCTGCATCGCGTACTCGGATTCCTTACGACGACGCTTGGGCTCGCGCTTGGAAGTCTTGGAGCTGCTGTAACCCAGCACGACGGGATCCAGGCCCAGCTGGCGGCAGCGCTTAAGAACCGGAGTTCTATTGATAGCCATAGTAAATAGATCCTTTCAGTTACACGCGACGACGCTTCTTGGGGCGGCAGCCGTTGTGCGGAATGGGGGTGCAGTCCTGAATGCTGGCGACTTCCAGACCGGTAGCCTGCAGCGAACGGATAGCCGTCTCGCGACCAGAGCCGGGGCCCTTCACGTACACGGCGACCTTCTTCAGGCCGTGCTCCATAGCCGTCTTGGCAGCAGCCTCAGCAGCCATCTGCGCAGCAAACGGCGTGGACTTACGGGAGCCCTTGAAGCCGACGGTACCGGCGGACTGCCAAGAGATCACGTTGCCCTGAGGATCGGTGATGCTGACGATGGTGTTGTTGAACGTAGACTTGATATGCGCAGCGCCAACGGCAATGTTCTTGCGCTCGGAGCGCTTGATGCGCGTGCGCACGTTTTTCTTAGTTGCCACTTCTTAGCTCCCTTACTTACTTCTTCTTGCCGCCGATTTGCTTGCGGGGACCCTTGCGGGTACGGGCATTCGTGTGGGTGCGCTGACCGCGAACGGGCAGGCCCTTGCGATGACGCAGGCCACGGTAGCAGCCGATTTCCATAAGGCGCTTGATGTTCTGAGACACCTCGCGGTGCAGGTCGCCCTCCACCTTGATGTTGTTCTGGATGTAGTCACGCAGCTTGACGAGATCCTCTTCGGTGAGGTCGTTCGTGCGCGTGTCCGGATTGATGCCCGTCTCAGCCAAGATCTTCTTGGACGTGGTCAGGCCAATGCCGTAGATGTAGGTCAAGCCGACTTCAATGCGCTTGTCGCGAGGAAGGTCGACACCAACAAGACGTGCCATAGGTTTATCTCCTCTTTCTTCCTAGCCTTGACGCTGCTTATGACGGGGGTTCTCGCAGATAACGAGGACCTTGCCATGGCGTCGAATGATCTTGCACTTGTCGCACATTTTCTTGACCGAAGGACGTACCTTCATTTCAATTTCCTTTCGGTTAATGCGGTCCTATATGTACACACCCAGCCGCAGGTGATTATTCTCGGGGACACTGGCGCGCCGGCTTGCGCGCGAGCTGAGACTACTTGAAACGGTACGTGATACGCCCGCGATTCAAGTCGTAGACGGACAGTTCGACCGTCACCTTGTCGCCGGGCAAGATCTTGATGTAATGCATACGCATCTTGCCGGAAATGTGGGCCAGGATTTGGTGGCCGTTTTCCAGCTCCACCTTGAACATGGCGTTCGGCAGGGCTTCGAGAACCTTACCACCCAGTTCGATAACATCTTGCTTGGTCAACGGTGCTCCTTCAAACTAATCTCGTCTTTTCGCAGCAATCCGGAATGATACCAAACTTATTGAGTTGTGTGGGGAAAATACACAAAGCGCACAAGACCAGAGGAGCTCGTGGCTTTTCGATACCTGCATGTCAGGCGTGCGGTCTAGATGCCGCGCAGCCTTCGCCGCTGAGATTGGGCGAGGCCGCCAGGTATTCGCGCATTGCGCAGCCGCCTTGTCGGCTTAACGCGTGAGAATGATTGAGATGAGATTCGCGTTTAGATTGTTATAACTATACCCTTTTACCGCGACGCGTCAAGGGCATTGCAGGAGAAATCACGCGTTCCAACTCTTCTCGGACAATAAAAAACCTCCCAATCGGGAGGCTGAAACGTTAAATGGCTGGGCCACTAGGATTCGAACCTAGGTAGCTGGTACCAAAAACCAGAGTCCTGCCGTTGGACGATGGCCCAGTGCATTCAAACCGCCATGGCGGCCCTGCGCAAAAAGTGGTGGGCCCTGTGGGGATCGAACCCACGACCTTGGGATTAAAAGTCCCCTGCTCTACCGACTGAGCTAAAGGCCCACTTCGCATATGCGCGGCTTTTCATTCTACCGGTGCCCTACCAAACGGTCAACGGGAAAATGGTGAATTCATCTTGCCGCCGCATTTGCAACCTCCGAGCCTTACAATTCGTTGCAACGCTATCTTTCGCGAAGGACGCACCATGACGCTTCAACAGCTTCGTTACCTTATCGCCATTGCCGAATACGGGTCGATCAACGCCGCCGCTCAGAACCTTTACGCATCGCAGTCGAACCTATCCACGGCCATCAAAGAGCTTGAGCAGGAGCTCGGCATCTCCATCTTCACGCGCAGCAACCGCGGCGTGACGCTGACCAACGACGGCACCGAGCTGCTTGGCTACGCACGTCAGGTCATCGAGCAGGCGAACATGCTGGAATCGCGCTACGCCAACAAGGAGAAGCCCCAGGCTCGCCTGGCGGTGTCCACCCAGCATTACGCCTTCAGCGTAGAGGCCTTCGTGAACGTGGTCGAGCAATGCGAGGGCGATTTCTTCGATTTCATCCTTCGGGAAACCACCACCGCCGAGATCATCGATGATGTGCGATCGTTTCGCAGCGAAGTGGGCATCCTGTACCTGGACGCGTTCAATCAGCGCGTCATGCAGAAGGCATTCGATGACGCCGACGTTGCATTCTATCCGCTGTTCGATGCGGGCGTGCACGTATTCGTGGGCGAGAATCACCCGCTGGCCGGACGCGACATCATCAAGCCCGAGGAGCTGACCGTATGGCCCCGCTACAGCTTCGAACAAGGAACCGCGAACTCCTTCTACTACTCCGAGGAGCCGCTGAGCTACGTCGAGCACTCGCGCAATATCCGCATCTCCGACCGCGGCACGCTTTCCAACCTGCTGACCAGCTACAACGGCTACACGCTTTCCACGGGCGTGCTTTCAAGCGAAATGCATACGGGCATCGTCAGCATCCCGCTTGATACCGACGAGCGCATGACCGTGGGGTACATCATGCACAACGAACGCAAGCCCTCCGAACTTTTGGACCGTTACATCGAGGAGCTGCATCGCATCATCGGGGAGAGCGAGGGCGTGACCGCGCGATAGCGGCCCTGCAAGAGCTTCGCCCCGCGCAAGGACTGCGTGCGCAAAACGCCACGCAAGCAAAAAGCCTCGCCCGGCACGAACCGGGCGAGGCTTTCGTTTAGCTAACCGACGAGCTTAGCGCATGTTGGAGGCGTAAGGAGCCTTGTCCTTGAGCACGACGTCGTGCGCGCCGCCCTCGACGATGGAGGTGGAGCTGATGACGGTGAGCTTGGCCTTGTCCTGGAACTCGGGGATGGTGAGCGCGCCGCAGTTGCACATGGTGGACTTGATCTTCAGCAGCGTGACCGCGATGTTGTCCTTAAGCGGGCCGGCGTACGGCACGTAGGAGTCGACGCCCTCCTCGAACGACAGGCTCTTCTTGCCGCCCAGGTCGTAACGACCCCAGTTGCGGGCACGGGCAGAACCCTCGCCCCAGTATTCCTTCATGTAGGTGCCGTTGACCATGACCTTGGCCGACGGGGACTCATCGAAGCGGGCGAAGTAACGGCCCAGCATGACGAAGTCGGCGCCCATGGCCAGCGCCAGGGAGATGTGATGGTCGTAGACGATGCCGCCGTCGGAGCAGATGGGCACGTAGACACCGGTCTCCTTGAAGTACTCGTCGCGGGCCTTGGCCACCTCGATGGTTGCCGTGGCCTGGCCGCGGCCGATGCCCTTGGTCTCGCGGGTGATGCAGATGGAACCGCCGCCGATGCCGATCTTCACGAAGTCGGCGCCAGCCTCTGCCAGGAAGCGGAAGCCCTCGCCGTCGACCACGTTGCCTGCGCCGATCTTGACGGAATCGCCATAGTGCTCGCGCACCCACTCGATGGTCATCTTCTGCCAGTCGGAATAGCCCTCGGAGCTGTCGATGCACAGCACGTCGGCGCCTGCCTCGACCAGCGCCGGCACGCGCTCGGCGTAGTCGCGGGAGTTGATGCCCGCGCCCACGATGTAGCGCTTGTGGCTGTCGAGCATTTCATTGGGGTTGGACTTGTGGCTGTCGTAGTCCTTGCGGAACACCATGTAAACCAGATTGCCCTCGGCATCAACCAGCGGCAGGGAGTTCAGCTTGTGATCCCAGATGATGTCGTTGGCGACCTTGAGGGAGGTGTCCTCGGAGGCGGTGACCAGCTTCTCGAGCGGGGTCATGAACTCGGAGACCTTCTCCTCGCCGGTCATGCGGGACAGGCGGTAGTCGCGCTCGGTGACGACGCCGAGCAGCTTGCCGTGGGCGGAGCCATCGTCGGTGACGGGCATGGTGGAGTGACCCGTCTGCTCCTTCAAGGCCACAACCTGGTTAAGCGTCATGTCGGGGGAAAGGTTGGCGTCGGACTCGACGAAACCAGCCTTGTAGTTCTTCACGCGGGCGACCATGGCGGCTTCCTGCTCGATGGTCTGGTTGCCGTAGATGAAGCTCAGACCGCCCTCGGTTGCCAGGGCGACGGCCATGTTGTCGTCGGACACGGCGGCCATGATGGCGCTGACCATGGGGATATTGAGCGAAAGCGGGCACTCTTCCTGGCCCTTGCGGTACTTGACCAACGGGGTTTTCAGGCTCACCGACGCCGGAACGCACGTAGCAGGCGTATGACCAGGTACCAGAAGATACTCGTTGAACGTACGTGACGGCTCGTCGTAATAATAAGCCATGGGAGACGGCTCCTTCTCTCGCAACGGGATTTTCGTTGCTAGCCATTATAGTCACGCCGACGGCCCGATTGCGAGGGCGGGCCGGCAAATAGCGGAGAATGTGGAGAAACGCACGAAGAACAGCGTCTCGGGCAACGAAAAGGACCGCCGGTTCCCCAGCGGTCCTACCAGGCGCGATATGCGATTTCAAAGCCTTATCAGCCCAGCCCCGCCCATTTCGCGATGATGGGGGCATAACCCATGGCGAACACGATGAGCATGCCCACGGGGATGACGTAGGCCACGTAGCCGCGCGCCCATCGCGGGAACTTCAGGCCGCTGCCCGTGTCGGCCTCCGCCAGGAAGCCTTCCCAGCCCCAGCCGCTTTTGCGCGTGCAGAACAGCACCAGCAGCAGGCCGCCCCACGGCAGGATGTTGTTCGACACCAGGAAGTCCTCGATGGCCTGGATGTCGCCGATGCCCGGGACCGTGAAGCCCGCCAGCACGTTGAAGCCCAAGACGCACGGCATGCTGAGCACCGCCAGCAGCACGCCGTTGACCAGGCACGCCTTCTTTCGCGGCGTCCCCCACTGGTCCATGGTGAAGCTCATAATGTTCTCGAACACGGCGATGACGGTGGACAGCGCGGCGAACGTCATGAACACGAAGAACAGCACGGCCCACAGCTGGCCGAACGGCATCTCGTTGAACACGCTGGGCAGCGTGATGAACACCAGGCCCGGGCCCGAACCCGGCTCCACGCCGAACGCGAAGCAGGACGGGAAGATGACGAGGCCCGCCATCAGCGCCACGAGCGTATCGAGGCCCGCTACGCGCACCGCCTCGCCCGTGAGCGTATGATCCTTGCCGATGTAGCTTCCGAAGATGGACATGCCGCCCATGCCGACCGAAACGGTGAAGAAGGCCTGACCCATGGCCGCATACACGGCATCGCCGAAGGTTGCCAGCTGCTCGGCCAGCGTGGCGCCGGCGAACATCTTGCTGAAATCGGGCATCAGGTAGAAACGCAGGCCCTCGGCCGCGCCCGGCAGCGTGACCGCGCGCACGCACAGGGCAACGAGCACCACGAACAGGGCCATCATCATGACCTTCGTCACGCGCTCCACGCCCTTCTGCACGCCGGCGCGCGTGACACCCACGCCCACGCCCACGATGATGAGCATGTACACGGCAAGCTGCACCGGGTCGGCCAGCAAGCCGTTGAAAACATCTGCCACCTGGGAACTTTCCAGTCCCACGAACTCGCCCGAGGCGCTTTTCACCACGAAGGCGAGCATCCAGCCGCCCACGGTGGTGTAGAACATCATGAGCAGGTAGTTGCCGGCAAGCGCCAGCCACTTGAACGCATGCCATTTCGTGCCCGCCGGCTCAAGCACATCGTAGCTGCGCGCGATGGAGCGCTGGCTTGCGCGGCCGGCGGCGAACTCCATGATGAGGGCCGGAAGCGCGAAGATGGCCAGGAACACCAGGTACATGATCACAAACGCCGCGCCGCCGTACTCGCCCGTGATATAGGGGAACCGCCACACGTTGCCCAGGCCGATGGCGCAGCCCGCGCTCACCAGGATGAACCCAAGGCGGGTTCCGAACTTCTCGCGTTCCATTCATCCTCCAAACCGCGCGCCGTGGCGCGCGTAACGCAAAAAACGCCCGGCGTAGCGATACGCCGGGCGCTCACAATCAACCCTTGCAGTGTAGCGGAAAGCGGGGCCTACCGCCAGAAACGTTACCGAACACGGTCGTCCTATTCCGACCGCAGGGCCTCGACCGGGTCCTTTCGGCTAGCGGCGCTTGAGGGGATCAGGCCCGCCAGGAACGTGAGCAGCATGCTGATGCCCACGAGCACCACCGCCGCCTGCCAGGGCAGAATGGCCACATTGTGAACATCGAACAGCGAGTACACGATGGCGTTGGCGGGTATGCAGGCAAGCGCGGTCAGCCCGATGCCGATGACGCCGGCCGTGAAGCCCACGATGATGGTCTCAGCATTGAACACGCGGCTGATGTCGCCCTTGCTGGCGCCGATGGAGCGCAGGATGCCGATCTCCTTCTTGCGCTCGAGCACGCTGATATAGGTGATCACCCCGATCATGATGGAGCTGACCACCAACGAGATGGCCACGAACGCCACCAGCACGTAGCTGATCATGTTCACGATGGTGGTGACCGAGCTCATCAGCGCGCCCACGATATCGGTATAGCTGACAACCTTGCCCTCTTCGCCGTTCGACTCCATGCGGTCGTTGTAGTTGTCGAGGATGTCGATGACGTTTTGCTTGCTGGGGAAATCCTTCGGATAGATGTCGATGCTGGCAGGTTTGGCGTAATCGGCCCAGCCCAGCTTCTTCATGTTGTTGTCGTAGCTGGACTGCTCGGTGGACATGAGGCTTGCCATGAGCTCGGCAAGCTCGTTCTCGTCCATGTTCATCTGGAAGGCGTCGGCGAACGCGGACTGGTCGACGCCCATGGCGCTGGACATGTTGCCGGCAAGCCTGGTCATATACGAGTTCATCGCGGCGGACACCTGCTGCTGCATCGCACCCGCGAACTGGGTCATCACCTGCGCCATGGCGCTTTGCATATACGCTTGCATGGCGGCGCCGAGCTGCGTTTGCAGCTGCGAGGAGATGGCCTGCGTCAACGCCGGGAGCAGCTGTTGCTGAATCTGCTGGCCGATCCGCTGCGAAAGCCGATCGCACAGCTGCTGTTCAATCTGGCCCGACATGCCGCTAAAGTCGATGGAGCCGGCGATGACCTGCTGCATGGCGGCCTGCGTGGCGGGGTCTGCCAGATACGCCGCCACGGCCGCATCGACGTCGCCCACGTATTCCGGGTGCGCCGCCAGCCACGCGGGGTACCCTTGCACGATGCCCATGATGCCGGCGGTGAGCGCATCGGTTTTGATGGTGGGCTGCACACCGTCGAAGCTAATGTCCAGCCCGCTGAAGTCAAGGTTCAGCTTGCTCACGTCGATGGCGCTCGGGTCGATGCTGATGGAGGATGCATCGAAGGCAGGCAAGCTGGAAAGATCCAGGTTCATGCCCGACAAATCCATGCTGGCGCCCAGATCGGCTCCCTGCAGCCCCGCGGCCAGCGCGCTCTGATCGAATGTGAAGGCGCTCTGCAGCTTCTGCCCGTCGATGGTGAACAGGCTTGACATATCGAAGCCGTTGCCGTTTTTCTGGTTGCTTTCCTCATCGGCGAACGATTTGCCCGTGATCACGTTCGTCGCCGGGTTCGCCTTCTGGTCCTGCACGATCTGGGTATTCCCCGCCCGGTCGATCAGGTGGTTCACCAAGCTAGAGGGGTAGTACAGCCCCGTCTGCAGGGAGGTGATCTTCGCGCCTTCCTTCGGCTTCACGACGCCCGCGATCTTCAGCGTTTCCCCGTTGTCCACCAGGTTCCTCATGTAGGCGTCGTCGCCGGACTTGTCCTTCCACACGCCGTACTCGTCGTCGCGCTGGTAGAAATCGGCGGCGTTCACCAGCTTGAAGGTAACGCTCATTAGGTCGTCGTAGGAAAACGACAGGCTGTCGCTCGGCGCATTGACGGCTTCCTCGTTGGCGAAGGCGCGTACCATGCTCTCGAGCTCGACGTGGTCGCGCAGGCCCATGGAATAGAGCATGAAATCGCTCACGCTGCCGCCCGGGGTGAGCACCAGCACGATCTCGTCGTAGTTTTCGGGCCAATGGCCTGCCATAACGTCGTATTGGCCCTCGACCATGCCCATGTTGTCGGGCAGCTTGTAGAAGATGTTGGTGCTCATCATCGACGACATGATGCCGTTCGAAGCCGTGGAGGAGCCCAGGCCGATGCTGGCGAACGACTTGTCCGGGTTCACCTGATGCGCGCCGCCCGACGTGTCGGAGCTGAAGATCTGCGGCGTGACGCTGTAGCCGTACTCGATGGAGCTCACATACGGCTCCACGCCCGATTCGCCCGAGTCAAGGTATTTCTTCAACGACGCAAGGTCGTTGCTGCCGATGCTGTCGAAGGTGCTCGCGATCATCTTCGACTCGTGCACGGGCTTACCCGAATCGTCATCGGATGCGTCGTCCTGGGCCTTCTCCGACGACGAGCCATCCGAACCGCTACCCAGCCCCATCATACTGGTCATGTCGAACCCTTGGTCCTGGATCTGCAACGGGTATTCGGAAAGCGTCTCCTCTTCCACATTGGCGATGTAGCTGTTCACGCCGTTGGCCAGCGACAAGATGGCGGCAATGCCGATGATGCCGATGCTGCCCGCGAACGCCGTCATGAGCGTGCGGCCCTTCTTCGTGAGCAGATTCTTAAACGACAGGGAAAGCGCCGTGAGGAACGACATGCTGGTGCGGCGAGCCTGCTTCGCGGCGCGGCGCGGGCTATTCTCGGCCGCCGGGTCGAACGGGCGGGTATCGTCACGGATGACGCCGTCGGCCAAGGTGACGATACGCGTAGCGTAGCGCTGCGCCAGCTCGGGGTTATGCGTAACCATGATGACCAGGCGGTCGTCGGCGATCTCGGTGAGCAGGTCCATGATCTGCACACTGGTCTTAGAGTCGAGCGCGCCCGTGGGCTCGTCGGCCAGCAAGATCTCGGGATCGTTGATAAGCGCACGGGCGATGGCGACGCGCTGCATCTGGCCGCCGGAAAGCTGGCTGGGCTTTTTGCTCACGTGCTCGGCAAGCCCCACGCGGCCGAGCGCCTCGACGGCGCGCTGACGGCGCTCGGCGCGGGACACGCCGGAAAGCGTGAGGGCCAGCTCGACGTTTTCCAGAATGGTCTGGTGCGGGATAAGGTTGTAGGCCTGGAACACGAAGCCGATGCGGTTGTTGCGGTACGCGTCCCAATCACGATCTTTGTACTCGCTTGTGGACACACCGTCGATGAGCAGGTTTCCGTCGTCATAATGGTCAAGGCCGCCGATGATGTTGAGCATAGTGGTCTTGCCCGAGCCCGAAGGCCCCAGCACCGCAACGAACTCGTTGTCGCGGAAGGCCACCGACACATGGTCGAGCGCGGTTTGCGTGAAGTCCGCGGTGGTGTAGGACTTGCACACGTTTATCAGTTGCAGCATGCAGCCGCCTTTCGAATTTGAAGACAATCGCTATGATTATCCCCCGTCGCGCACCCCATCCGCCCCGCTTTCGCGAAATACGTGGAATCCGCTACCTTTTTCGCAAACCGTAAACGCAGCCGCTGCAGTTGTCGGCTTTCCCAGTTGCGCCCCTTCCCCGCCTAGCATGCCCGCCCCTGTTGGCGTACTATCGTCTGCGAGCAACAACCCCCGAATGCAAGGAGCGTATATGGAACGCGAATCCGCGTGGAAACGCTACGATGAGGACCAGCTGGCCGAGCTCGAGCAGCTTGCCGCCGGCTACATCGACTTCATCTCCGAGAACAAGACCGAGCGCGAGTTCTCCGCCGCCGCCATCCGCAGCGCCGAGGCCGCCGGCTACGAAAGCCTTGACGCCGCCATCTCCGCAGGCCGCAAGCTCGTCCCCGGCGACAAGGTCTGGGCAACCATGCGCAACAAGGCCGTCATCCTGGTGCAGCTGGGCGCCCGCCCGCTAACCGACGGCATGAACATCCTGGGTGCGCACATCGACAGCCCGCGCCTGGATGTCAAGCAGAACCCGCTGTACGAATCCAGCGATCTTGCCTTCATGGACACCCATTACTACGGCGGCATCAAGCACTACCAATGGGTCACCGTCCCGCTGGCTCTGCACGGCGTGGTCGCCAAGAAGGACGGCAGCGTAGTGGACGTGAAGATCGGCGAGGACGCCGATGACCCCGTCTTCTGCATCTCCGATCTGCTCATCCACCTGGCGAACCAGCAGATGGGCAAGAAGGCCAACGAGGTCGTGGAAGGCGAGGCGCTTGACATCCTGGTCGGCAACCGCCCGCTGGTGGTGCGCGACGAGGACGGTGAGGCGAAGGAGCAGAAGGACCCCGTGAAGGCTTTCGCCCTGAAGCTGCTTGCCGACAAGTACGACATCGAGGAAGAGGACTTCCTGTCCGCCGAGCTTGAGGTTGTTCCCGCCGGCCGAGCCCGCGACCTGGGCTTCGACCGCAGCATGGTGCTGGGTTACGGCCAAGACGACAGCGTGTGCGCCTACACCTCGCTGGTGGCACAGCTTGCCGTTGCCGGCGAGGAGCTCGACCGCGCCGCCGTGTGCGTGCTCGTGGACAAGGAGGAGATCGGCAGCGTGGGCGCCACGGGCATGGCCTCGCAGTTCTTCGAGAACACCATCGCCGAGATCATGGAGCTTGCCGGCGAGGGCGGCATGCTGCCGCTGCGCCGCGCGCTGGCCGCTTCCGCCATGCTCTCCTCCGACGTCTCCGCAGGCTTCGACCCCGCCTACGCCAGCGTCTTCGAGGCGAAGAACAGCGCATACCTGGGCCACGGTCTGGTGTTCAACAAGTACACGGGGGCGCGCGGCAAGTCGGGCAGCAACGACGCCCGCGCCGAGTACATGGCGCGCATCCGCAAGATCATGGACGATGCCGACGTGCAGTTCCAAACCTGCGAGCTGGGCAAGGTCGACGCCGGCGGCGGCGGAACCATCGCGTACATCCCCGCCAAGTACGGCATGGACGTCATCGACTCCGGCGTGGCGGTCCTCTCCATGCACAGCCCCTGGGAGGCCACCAGCAAAGCCGACATCTACGAGGCCGAGCGCGGCTACGAGGCGTTCCTGCGCGCATAACGGGCAGCGGACGCCGAAGCGCGAAGACCGCTCCCGCACGCAACCTCGGAAAACCGTCGATAAACCGCAAGAAGCGCCGCGACTTCAAGTCGCGGCGCTTCTTCATTCGTTAGCTTGTCGCAAGCTGCATACGCACCCCCACGCCTATCGCCATCGGGGACGATCAAGCAGCCTGCCGGCTACGACGCAAGCTTCCATCGGCAACGATACGCCCGCACGGCAGCTCGCCTTCACCGGCAGGCGACAAGGCAGTTGCCGAAACGCATGCGGCGCCGTTTAGAACTCGAGGCCTTCCAGGCGCTCGAACACCTCGTCCTTGCGGGTCAGGAAGTCCCAGGGATCGAAGATCTCGTCGAGCGTTTCCTTGGACAGCTTGGCCTCGGGGTCGGCCTCCAGACGCTCGCGGTACGTGGGGCCGTCCACCGCGTTCTGGATATCTTCCCACACGGCCATGGCGTTGCGCTGCACGATGACGTACGCCTCCTCGCGCGTGATGCCCGTGTTCACCAGGGCCAGCAGCACCTTGCTGGAGAAGATGAGGCCCTTGGTGCGCCACACGTTGTGCTCCATCTTCGCCGGATAGGTTTGCAGGCCGTCCAGGATCCACTGCATCTTGGCGAACATGTAGTCCAGCGCGGTGAAGCTGTCGGCCAGCGCCACGCGCTCGGTACCGGAGTGGCTGATGTCGCGCTCGTACCACAGCGCCACGTTGTCGAGCGCCACCTGAGCGTTCGCCTTCACGCAACGAGCAAGGCCGCACACGCGCTCGGCCGTGATGGGGTTGCGCTTGTGAGGCATGGCCGACGAGCCCTTCTGGCCCTTCTTGAACGGCTCCTCAGCCTCGATGACGTCGGTCTGCTGCAGCAGGCGCACCTGCATGGCGATGGACTCCAGCGTTGCGGCGGCGCAGGCAAGTGCGCACATGACCTGGGCATGGCGGTCGCGCGCCAGCACCTGGGTGGACAGCGGGTCGGGCGTCAGGCCCAGCTTCTCGCACACATACTTCTCAACGTAGGGGTCGATGCTGGAGTACGTGCCCACCGCACCGGAGATGGCGCCGGTCGCGGCAACCTCGCGAGCCTGCTCCAAACGGGTCTGCGCGCGCTTGAGCGCCCAAGCCCAGCTGCCGAACTTCATGCCGAACGTCATAGGCTCGGCGTGGATGCCGTGCGTGCGGCCCACGCACAGGGTGTTCTGGAACTCGAACGCGCGGCGCTTGCACGTCTCGCCCAGCTGCTTGACGTCGTCCAGGATGATGTCGATGGCCTGCACGATCTGATACGACAACGCGGTATCGCCCAGGTCAGAGGAGGTCATGCCGTAATGCACCCAGCGGCTGGGCTTTTCCTGACCCTCGGGGACATCGGCATCGATGTACTCGGCCATGCACGTGGTGAAGGCGATGACGTCGTGGTTCGTAACCTTCTCGATCTCGTCGATGCGCTCAACCGTGAAGTCGGCGTGGTCGCGGATCCACTGCGCCTCCTCCTTCGTGATGCCGGCTTGGCCGAGCTCGGCCTGAGCCTCGCACGCCAGCACCTCGATTTCCTTCCAGATGGAGAACTTGTTCTGAAGCTCCCAGATGGCGCCCATGGCAGGACGCGTGTAGCGGTTGATCACAACGGCCCCTTTCGCGGTTGATAGCTGATGCCCTCATCATACCGTGCGCATAAGCGGCACATCGCTGCCGCACGCGTTTCTGCAGATGGTTTACGCATGGAGCATGGCGAGCGAAAAGAGTCCCGCTAACGGGCGATGCACGGCTAAACGCAAGGCACGGGCCGACGATCGACACCGCAGAGGGCTCAAAACCGAGCAACCGCACCCTGCCCTTGCCTTTCGCAGATTCAACGTGTTCGTTCGCCGAATCATCCTCCGATATGATAAGATACGCCTAGCTAGTTACTAGGTTTATTGGGGGAATCATGACGCTGGAGAATAAGGAAGGACGCCAGGACGGCGCCCTTGAAGCATGCAACGCCGAAACCACCGCGCACAAGGCAAGCGAGCAGCTCAACCCGTTCGACAAGGGCCGCATGGAAGGGCCCGACGCCGACAGCACCACGCACGGCACCGTGCGAGCCGTCTGCGTGTCCAAACGCAAAGGCACGCGCAAGACCGTGGTGGACGGCCCCGTGACCATCGAGGCCCATCACGGCGTCGCCGAGGACGCGCACGCCGGAGACTGGCATCGCCAAGTTTCGCTTCTGGCCTGGGAATCCATCGAGAAGGCCCGGGCGCGCGGCCTGGATGTGAAGGAAGGCGATTTCGCCGAGAACATCACCACCGAGGGCATCAACCTCATGGCTCTGCCGCTTGGCACGCAGCTCAAGATCGGCGACGACGTGCTGCTGGAGCTGTCGCAGCAGGGCAAGGTGTGCCACAAAAAGTGCGCGATCTTCTACCTGGCCGGCGACTGCATCTTCCCGCGCGAGGGAATCTTCTTCGTTGCCCTCGCCGGCGGCAAGGTCAAGGCCGGCGACAGCATCGACGTGGTGAAGCTGGGCGACGGCACATGCGAGCACACGCCGCAAGAGGCTTTGGACGAGCTGGCGAACACGCCACGCTAAACCGAAAGGCGCCGATACCGTGCGGGCTGCCTGTCTGCAAGCGCCCACCCGAGCGCATGCGGGCGCTTGCCCGCACCGGGCACGGCAGCTTCGTCGGTTCGACCCCTGCGCCCCAACCCATCCCCTAACGCGAAAGGGCCCGAAATGGATTTCCATTTCGGGCCCTTTCGTCAGAGGGCTCGTTTCGCGCAAACTCCCGTTTTCGTTGCTACAAACCTTTAAACGCGGCACGTACGACATCGATGACCTGATTGTCCGCCACCACAATGGCCTTGTCGCCAGGGAACAGCACCGTGTCCTCGTTCACCACCTCCACATTGTCGCTGGACGCGACCGCCGCGATGATGCTGTCGGGAGGCAGGGGGATGGCGCTCGCCAGCACGCCGGCATCGTTGGAATGATGGCGCATGCGCGGGACGACCACCTCGGTCAGCATGACGTTGCCGTGCGTGAGCGACGATACGATGCTCACGCTGCCCAGCAGCGTCTCCTCCTCGATGAGGTTGGCGATGAGCGTGGTGGACGACACGCACTCGATGCCCACCTCGTGGAAGATGCGCAGGTTCTTCGGGCTGTTCACGCGGGCGATGCAGCGCGGCACGTTGAACACGCGCTGAGCGATCTCGCACGAAACCAGGTTGTCGTCGTCCTGGCCCGTGGTGGCCACGAACACATCCGCGCGGCGGATTCCCGCGTCCTCCTGGTACTTCGAATCGCAGCCGTCGCCGTGGATGACCAGGTATCGGCCCTGCAGAACCACCGACAGGCGGTCCGCCGTTTCAAGATCTTCCTCGATGATGGTCACGTCGTTGCCGCTCTCAAGCAGCACGTTCGCCAGATATTCGCCGATTTTGCCGCCGCCAGCGATCACTACGTACATCAGCCAAACCTCCCCCGCTTCGCCATCGGGCAAGCGGAAACCGCATTAATCTTGAATGTACTTGCTGAATTGCTCGATAAGCTCATGACGCACGCACGCCAACACCGAGTCCCCGTTGTACAGGATGGACTCGCGCGTGGGAATGGAGCTGGCGCTGCCGTCGCCGCGTTCGAACGCCACGATGCGGATGTCATGATCGCGCTCCATCTCCGCCACGCGGATGGTATTCCGCTCCGACCAGCTTAAATCAAGGGAAAAACGCAGCACTTCAAACTCGCCGAACGTGTCCAGGTGCGCGCCATGCCCGGAAACCACCTTGCTGAACACGTCTTCAGCCACCAGCGACGTACCGCACACGTAGTCGATGCCCAGCTGCATGTACGCACGTTCATGGTCGGGGTTGTACAGGCGCGCGATAACATGGGGAACGCCGAACAGACGGCTTGCTACCTCGCAGCACATGAGGTTGGTGTTGTCCAGCTGCGTTACCGCCGCCACGACGTCGCATTCATCGATGCCCGCCTTCTCCAGCGTTTCTTCGTCGAAGCCCACGCCCTGAATGGTTGACCCGTTGAAGTTGCGGCCCAAATTGGCGAATGCGTCCACGTTGCGATCGATCACGCACACGTTGCTGCCGTTGTCCGACAGCATGTTGGCCAGCTGCGACCCCACGCGGCCGCAGCCCACCACGATGACGTTGCTCATGTGCAAATCCTTCCCGAAGTTCACGCAACAGGATAACGCAAAAGGCGGCCCGTAGGCCGCCTTCGCGCTAGATCAGCTGCATTTGCGCAAGCGTTTTCGCGTACCAATCCTCATAGGTTGGCGGGCAATACTTGTTGGCGTTGGCCAGGGAGATAGTGTACCCGTAGCCCTTCGCCAAACCCTGCACGTGCGCGTTGATGGATTCGTTCCAGCTTCCCCAGGATGTATTCCCCATCCAGCCCCATGCGTTATGGCTGCGGAAGCAGTTCAGGCCTTTCGTGGACTCGGTATTGGAGATGGCTGGGGAGAAACGCGGGTCCACGCCGTTTTCCCAAGCCGCCTCGGCGAACGTGGCGCCATAACCCGAAAGCGGGCTTCCCGCCAGATACGCATCGATGCGCAGCGTCCATTCGCCCACGAACTCCGCCTTGCTGACGTTCCAGTCGACCTCGGCCAGGCCCGTCAGGCCAGCGCCTTCGTCGCGCGCGAGCTGAGCGTCCCTGTTGGCAAGCGCGGCCTGCGTATGCGCCAGGTCCTCGGCGCGCTGCGCCTCCTCGGCGGCGCGACGAGCGGCCTCCTCCTCGGCCTCGATGGCGGCGACGCCCTTCGAGATGTCGCGCGTTCCAGCAGCCGCCAATCGGGACGTTGCGGTCACGGAGGCGTCCGCAGCCTGATCGGACAGGGACTCCGCCGATGCCGATGCGCTGCCCGGCGTGCTGACCTCGCTGATGCCGAACGTCTGCATATCATGGGAAACGCCACCGGCAGCGGTTGCGAATCCCACGCCCAGGCAACCTGCCAGCACGCACGACACGCATGCAAGGCCGACGACCTTCAGCGCCAGCCCGCCGGTGCGGTATGCATTCCGTTTCTTCAAACAAAACCTTTCGCTCGCAGCATACGACCAGACCGCCAAGGCGGCGACAGCTTGTTTTCGATTGCCGAAAGGGTTTGCTGCCTGAAGGGCGATATGCTGTTCTGACAGGCATTATTTTACCGGAAGGCCCGAAACCGGCAAAATCATGTGAAGGCGCCCTTCATTGTTTGTTCGATTGACAAGTAAAACATTTATATTTCCCCAGGTGGTTTCCCATAGCTTGGGCAAAACCGAAGCACGAACAAGCGTACCGCATCCGATGAGCGGCGCCGCATGAAGCGGAAACGGCCATGCGCGCTGCGCATGGCCGTGATGCAAACCTATCAGCTCGATCAATCGAAAGGCAGGGGAAAACGGTATTCGCGTCCCAACGGCGTACCGAAGGACAACTCGCGCAACGGGCCGGGCTCGGAAAGCAATTCGAAACCGAGCACGCAGAACAGCAGCACGAACACCACCGCCACCACAATGACGACTGGCCGTCGGGCATAAACCCCCATTGCCAGTAAAACGGCCGCCAACGCGGGAAGGGGCCATAAATACTCGAACATCTTGGGTAACGTGGCCCATGAGACGAACCCCATGCTCATGGGCAGCAGCGTCAGCCCCGCCACAAACACGGAAACACCCGCGAAAAACGCCAAAGCACGCTCGCCCTCGCTGCCCGGCACGGCTATGCGCACGATGCCGAAGACCGCCAAGGCCAACGGCCAGCATTGCCACCAGGCAACCTCGTGCAAAAACCCCGAAACGGCAAACGATGCACCCAGCGATGTCAAAAGGCAGCCCACCGTAAGGGCGAGCACGATCCGAGCAGTTGACGGGCCATCCCCTTCGCCGGCTTTGGCATCGCGCGGTTCGACGGAAGCGGCATCGGCGCCCATCGCGGGCCCTTGTTCGCATCGAGCGCCCTCCACCATCGCAGGCGGCACGGGCGGCAGATGCGCCGCGCTCACATAGGGCACGGCATTCGCGCACCGCCCCATCGCGGCGCCGCGGGCACGACGGCAGTCCACCGCGCCGAACGTATCGGAGTGAACGGAATCGGGCTCCACCTTCACGGGCTTCACCTGCATGGGTCTTTTAGGAAGCACGGCCCAGAGCACCATATACGCAAGGCCCGCAAGGCCTAACGTCAACACGGCGAACGTCAGGAAAAGGATGCGCACGACCAGCGGGTCGACATCGAAACGCTCGGCGATCCCGGCACACACGCCCCCTACCAGCGCATTGCGCGACCGGTACAGCTGGCGTGTTCGGTTCACCACTCCTCCTGACCTGCCTTGCCATCAGATGCCTGCGGAGCATCGCCGGAAATGCGCTCCACGCGCACCGCAAGGATGCGCCGGCGCCGCATGGAGTGGATGGTGAAGCGGTAGCCGTCCCTCTCGAAGGAGTAGCCCATTTGCGGAACGGTGTCCAGCATGCTGAGCACCCAGCCGGCTATGGTCTCGTAGTCCTCGGACTCGGCAAGCGGCCAACCCATTTCAACGGCGTCCTCAACGGGGAAACGGCCGTCGGCAAGCCACACGCCGGGACCTTCCTGCTTCAGAATGGGGCGTTCGCGATCGGTTTCGTCCACGATCTCGCCCACGATCTCCTCGACGATGTCCTCGACGGTAATTAAACCATCGGTTCCACCGTACTCGTCCACCACGATGGCCATCTGTTGCCGTTTCGTTTGCATTTCGGCCAGAAGCGGGAACACGTCCTTCGACTCAGGCACGAACAGCGGCTCGAAAGCGTAGTCGACCGCCAGGTCGTCGCCATGGCCGTCGAGCACGGGAGGCACCAGGTCCTTATAGTGGACCACGCCGACGATGCGGTCGATATCCCCTTGGAACACCGGAAGGCGCGAATAACCCGTTCCCATCATGCGGTCCACCGCCTGGCGCACGGTTTCGGTATCCTCAACCAAGATCATATCCACGCGCGGCGTCATGATCTCGCCAGCGTCCATGTCGCCCAGGTCCAAGATCTCGTGGATCATGCGCTTCTCGTCATCAAGCAGATCGTCGCTGTCCGCCACGAAATCCTTGATCTCGTCCTCAGCCGACAGGGCCTGGCGCTTCGGTGCGCCCAAGAAGCCGAAAATGCCCTTCAGTCCCTTTTTACCGTCGCCGTCTTCGTTTTTCCCGTTCATGCGCTAAAACCGCTCCTAGTGATAATTTCCTTTTGAGCTAGCCTACATGACATACAGCGCAATCGCCAGGAATTGCAGCACGCTTCCCGCCACAACCCACAAATGGAATATGGAGTGCATGTACGGGATCTTCTTCAATACGTAGAAGATGCATCCGACCGAGTAGCAAAGACCGCCTGCAACCAGCAGCCACAGACCCGCGGCAGGGATAGCCTGGATAAGCGCCGGCAGGAACCCCACGATAGACCAGCCCAGCGCAAGGTATAGCACCGCAGAAATCCAGCGTGGGCGAAAAACCCAGAACGCCTCGCAGGCAACGCCTATCACGGCAAGCACCCACACGAACGCGCACAGCACGATACCGTTCGAATCGGCAAGCGAGATCAAGCAGAACGGCGTGTACGAGCCGGCGATGAACAGATAGATGCAGCTATGGTCCAACACCTTGAACACGCGTTTTGCCTTGTCGACGGCCAACGCGTGATACAGCGTGGACATGGTGTATTCGAGCAGCATGGTGAGCGTGTACACCAGCGCGGCGAACAGCAGGATGCCGCCGCCATGGCTTACCGCCTTCACCACAAGGATGGGGATGGCGGCGATGGCCAGAAGCGCGCCGACGCCGTGCGAGATGGAGTTGGCTATCTCCTCGCCCAACGTATACTCGCGCACGTTGCGCTTCCTGTTCGCCTCGTTCGCCGAGGTTTCCGTGGGCTCGTTGCGACGGGCCCGAGCCTCGCGCAGGTCGCGCGGTTTGAGCTGCGACGGGGTCCAGGCATGGGAAGCGGCAGGCGCCGCAGGGGTTTCACCGACGCTGGAAGGCGTATCGGGCGATGCGGGGTATGTCGTTTCAGTATCCATAGGCACCAGTTATACCACACACGCAGCATAACGGCTCCCATATGCTGCGCGCCCGTAGCGAAGCGGCTGCGCGGCGGAAGCCAGCGTCTTGCAAGCGGCGTTATACTGGGAAACGGAACACCAGGCGCCAAGCGCCGCAGGACCTCGATATCAAGGAGCGCACATGCAGTACGACGAGCTGAAAGAGCACATCAAGCAAGCCATGAAGGCACACGACAAGGTGCGCCTTTCCATCCTTCGCCAAGTTCACGGCGAGATCAAGGACATCGAGGTGAACGAACGCCGCCAGATCACCGAGCAAGACGTCGACGATATGACGAAACGCGTCATCAAGCAAACCAAGGAGACGCTGGAGGGGTCCATCAAGGCCGGCAACGACCAGGAGCGCACCGACATGCTCACGGCCCAGGTGAAGATGCTCGAAGAGCTGCTTCCCCAGCAGCTGGCCGGCGAGCAGCTTTCCGCGCTCATCGATGCCGTGCTGTCCGAGACGGGCGCGACCACGAAGAAGGAGATGGGGCGCGTCATGGGCGAGCTCACCAAGCGTACCGGCGGCAACTTCGACAAAGCCGCTGCCGCGAAGGAGCTGCAAGGCAAGCTTGCCTAACGCAACGGCGATAAGCGAGCAGCGAAAGCGCCGCCTGCAACGCTGGCGGTGAAAGCGAACGGGGGTCGAAGGCGGCGTGCGCCTTCGACCCCCGTTCGCGTATCGTAGCTTCGACCCCGTCTCGCATTGCGGCTTTGCGGCGTTCGGACGCCTCCTACGGCCACATCAACTCCGCATTGCGGTCTAGGGGGGGCGCTCGGCGGCCTCCGCGGCGACTCCCGCCCCGCAGCGGCCCTGCGTCCGAAATGCTCGGCGGCCTTCTCGGGCGCAACCGGAGCCGAATGCCCTACTCGAAATGCTCGGCTGCCTTCTCGAGCTGCTCGATGATGTCGATGCTCTGCGGGCACATAGCCTCGCATGCGCCGCATTGGATGCAGTCGCTCGCACGGCCCGGCGCCGCCTGCCAGCTATATTGCTGCTTGGCGAACTCGGTGTTCTCCGTTTGAACCTCCAGGTTCAACAGGTTCATGATCTCGGGGATGGCAACCTGCTGCGGGCAATCTTTCACGCAGTAACGGCAATTGGTGCACGGCACCGTGGGCACGGAAGCCAGCACCTCGCAAGCCGCATCGAGCGCCTTCTGCTCCTTTGGGGAGAACGCGCCGCCGTGCTCGCGCCACTCGGCGACGTTTTGCCTTACCTGATCGGGCGTGGACATGCCGGAAAGCACCGTGAGGACGCCGGGCTGGTTGCAGCAGAAACGATATGCCCACGACGCCTGGCTCAGATCAGGGCGCGCTTCCAGCAGCGGCGCCGCAACGGCTGCCGGCAAGTCGGCCAAACGTCCGCCACGCGCGGGTTCCATGATCACCACCGGCTTGCCGTGCTTGCGGGCGACCTCCATATTGCGGCGCGATTGCACCACGGGGCTTTCCCAATCCAGGTAGTTCACCTGCAGCTGGATGAAATCCACCTCGGGATGCTCGTTGAGCAGCTGATCGAGCGTCTCCGCTCCATCATGCATGCTGAAGCCCACGTTGCGGATCTTACCGGCGGCCTTCATCTCCTGCGCCCATTCCCACAAACCGAAATCATCGAACTTCTTCGTGCGCTCGCCGCCCACATTGTGCAGCAGATAATAATCCACGTAGTCGATACCAAGGCGCTCGAGGGATGTATCCAGGCAGGCCTTTGCGGCTTCGGCATCGGGCAACGCCCAGGCAAGGCACTTCGTGGCAACAGTGAAGCTATCACGCGGATAGCGCTCCACCAAAGCCTCGCGCAACGCCACCTCGGAGCGCCCGTTATGGTAGACGAAAGCGGTATCGAAATACGTGCCGCCGGCATCCATGAACAGATCGACCATCTCCTTGACCTGATCGATGTCGATGGCGGTGACGTCCTTGGGGTCGGTCAGCGGAAAGCGCATGCAGCCAAAGCCGAGCTTCGGCACAGTGTTGTTGTTCGCGATCATCGAATGCTCCTCTCGTTGCATTCGATGGTAAAGGCTCAAGCGCACTTCAGGTCAAGGGCAGTTTCAAACGACGGCGAAAACCATCGCTCGCGCAAAAGGCTACTCGTCGCGAACCTCGTCCTCGTCCCAAACCAACGTGGTTATGCTGTGTCCCGCCGCCTTGCACTCCGCCGTGAACACCCCTTCCGACACCAGGAACTTTCGCGGCCTGGCGTGACGGTTCAGCACGACCAGCGCGCGCGACCCATCGGGACGCAGGAAGCCCACGGTCTCCAAGTCGTCGGTGTATCGCGACGTCAAGAAGCGACGGGAACCTACCGGCGCGAAACGCGAGAAGTGCGCCATGTAGAAAAACGACCGATTTGCCACCAGCTCGCGCTTATCGCGGTCGTACATCAGCGGCGCTTCGCAGAAGTTGCGGGCATGGTTCGGCCCGCCCTTCTCATTGAGCAGCAGATTCCAATCGATGAATCCTGCAGCGCCTGCGTTCAGGCTGCCTATGACGGCATGCGCATACTGCTCGGCCTTGCGTTCCTGCGTGGCCTTGCGCTCCTCGCCGCGCGTGTATTCCACGCAGCCCTCGGTGAACAGCAGCTCCTTGTCGGGCCAACGCCGCGCCACTTCGCCCACCTGCTCGAAATGATCGCCCGCATACCAATGGAACGCCACGCCCGCGAAGGCATCAGAGGCAACCGTGCCCTCGGCTCGCCAGCCGGCAGCGGCAAGCGGCAGCTTCCCCGCCTGACCCACCGGCGCCCCGAAGGTAGACTGAACGCGCGACAGTATCTTGTCAGTGTTGTGATCCCAAGCGAACAGCTTCACATCGCCATGCCCCGACGCATCCAACGCCGGACGCAGATACGCTGCCGCGAATTGAGCTTCCTCTTCCGCGCTGAACAGGCACGAATCCCAGGCCTGGCTTGCCATAGGCTCGTTTTGCACGCTCATGCGGCTTATGCGCACGCCCTCGCGAGCATACGCATCCACATATTTCGCCAACACCTCAGCCCACGCCTCATACTGCGAACGACGCAGCTTTCCGCCCCCGTTCATGCGACGATTGGTCTTCATGAACGCCGGCGGGCTCCAGGGGCTGGCGAACAGCTGCAACTGCGGGTTCACCGCAAGCCCGCACTTGATGAACGGGAGCAGCAGCTGCCTATCGCGGCTGATGGTGAACGACCGCAAGCCGGAATCGAAGGGCCTGACATACGAGTAGTTGCTCAACGCGAAATCGCAGCTTTGGATGTGCGTACGGCACAAGCTATACGCATTTCCCCCGGCAGCCGGATCGCCATCCTTCGCTCCCCCGAAGCACAGCAGCAGAAAACGGTCCTGCAGTTCAGACGGCATAAGGGCGAACACGTTCGCCGCAGCCTCCGTGAACGCGCCGCCGAACCCCGATATGCGCTGGTATGCCACATCGGGACGGCAGGTAATCAAATGGAGTTCGGCATCCGGATTGCGCGTGAATCCCAGCTCATCCTGGGATAGCGTGTTGTTCGCATCGGTGACGTAGCGCTTCATGATGATTACCCTTCAGGCTCCAAGGCGCCCGCCAGCACCTGCATGCGGGCCTCGACCTCCTCGATGATGCGGCTGCAATCCTTCAGCTCGCTGCTGGCATCGATGCCTTGCACCTCGCTGACAGCCTTGTACTTCAAATCGTGCTCCAAGCTTGCCCAGAAGTCCATAGCCAGCGTTCTCAGCTGGATCTCCACGGGAATGGACTCCTTCTTATCCATGAAGAACACGGGGATGCGCGCGATAACGTGAAGGCTGCGATACCCGTTCGGCTTCGGCGAGGCGATGTAATCCTTCACCTTCACGATCTCAAGATCATCCTGGCGATTAAGCAGCTCGAACAAGCTGTACACGTCCTGGATATAGGGGCAGATGACGCGAATGCCGGCGATATCGAGGATGTAGCGCTCCATATTCTCAAGCGTTGCCTCGTACCCGTAGCGCCCGATCTTCTCGTAAATGCTCGCAGGAGTCTTCAAGCGGCTTTCGATATGGTGGATGGGATTGCGATGCTTCTTCAGATTCAGATCCTGGTCCAAGATTTCCAGGCGAACCTGCATCTCCCTCATAGCTGCCCGGTACTTCTGCATAATCGATTGGGTCTCCACGCTGGCCCGATGCAGCTTCTCCATGCTCTCGGAGGTCATATGCAGATTCCCGTTCATATCGAATGCCGAAAGATCGGGCACGTTCGGGACGGGCAGTTGCTTTGCGGCGCTGTCCTCCACCGTACGTCCCTGCAGCCTTTCCGCGGCTTCGATCGAGGGTTCACCGGTCGTACTCATCGGCTTGCTCCTTCTCCGCATCTGGCTGATGCGGCGTAATCACGATTCGCGTAGTTCGCGCATTGAAAATACGCGCCGTAGGCCTAACGGCTTACGGCGCGTGCTATCTATTGAGATTATGGTACCGCACAGGAAGCCAGGTTTACAGAGCGGCAAGGGCTTTCTTACCATCCTGTTACCACGGACAGTTTCCCGTTCCAGCGATCGCGCCGCGCGAGGGAGAATCGGGGGGCGTTCCCGGCGAAGTCGGTTACCGCGGACAGTTTCCCGTTTTGGCAATCGCGCCTACTTGCGCAAATCGGCCTTTGCCTGCTCCCACAAGCGGTTTTGCTCCTCGCAGGACATATCCTCAAGGCGTACGCCCTGCTCAAACGCCGACTGCTCCATAGCAGACCAACGCGTACGGAACTTACGGCAGCTTGCCCGCAGCGCGTTCTCGGAGCTCACGCCCATACGACGAGCGACGTTGACTAGGCTGAACAGCACATCGCCCAGCTCCTCCTCCACGTGGGCGATTGCCTCAGGGTCGCCTTCGACCTTGCCGTTGGCCGCCTTCGGCGCTTGGCCGTATGCCTCGTTCAGCTCATCGACCTCGCTTCGAACCTGATCCCAAACATCTTCGAGCGTTTCCCATTCGAATCCAGCCGCAGCCGCCTTGCGCGATATCTTCTGCGCCTGCATAAGGGCCGGGAAGCTCACCGGCACGCCGTCCAGCAACCCGGCCGGCGGCTCGTCTCCGTCATCCTCATCAGCCTGATCGGCCGCCTGCTTTTCCTGAAGCTTCACCTTATCCCATAGGCTCAGCACCTCGGATGCGCCGGCTGCCGCCTCATCCCCGAACACGTGCGGATGACGCCTGACCATCTTGGCATCCACGTCCGCCGCGACATCCTCGATATCGAACTCTCCCGCATCGGCAGCTATCTGGCTTTGCAGCACCACCTGCAACAGCACATCGCCAAGCTCCTCGCGCATATGGGCAATGTCGCCCGCCTCAATGGCGTCGACCGCTTCGTACGCTTCCTCGATCATGTTGTGGGCAATGGACGAATGCGTTTGCTCACGGTCCCACGGACACCCATCAGGCGCGCGAAGCGCCGATATCGTGGCCACAAACCGATCGAACGCAGGATGCTGTTCAGGATGCGCCGCCCGCTCAAGCGCATTCTCATGTTGTGATGCCGGCATACCATGCTCCTTTGTCGAGTTCTTTTTTTGCTGAAAAGTATACCCTTGAACGCAATCGCGCCACCGTAGCCGTCAGACACCTTGTTCATTTTTCGGCATGATGCCCTATAGCTCCCAAGGAGCTTAACCCGCGTTTCCGCACGATGTCCCACGATCGAATCCCCGAAGGACCGCACCCCGCAGGCTCGCAACACAGCCTGCACACGCCGGTGCCTCGCGATCAAATCTCCGACGGACCGCACCCGCCATTTCACCTACCGCCCCGACTGAGAGCCTTATCCCCCATCGCTCTCTGCAAACCTGCTGCCTTGATTTCACGCCATGCTGCAGGTTCCGCGTACATACCGCGCATATATGCTGCTATCGGGTATCATTAATCGCAAGCAACACCGAACAGGAAGAACGGCTCATGATCATCAACGTCAGCACCATAGACGACCCCCGCCTTGACGCATACGCGCGCCTGACTGAGGTGCAATTGCGAAACAAGCTCGAACCTGAGAAGGGCATGTTCATCGCCGAATCATCGAAGGTCATCGAGCGCGCCGTTGCAGGCGGCATGCGGCCGCTGTCGCTGCTAATGGAAGAGAAGTTCCTTCCCGGCATGCTCCCCATCATCGAGCAAATCGAGCAACGCTACCCTGATTTCGATCTACCGGTGTTCATACTTCCCCACGGCCAGCTCAGACAGCTGACCGGCTTCGAGCTCACGCGCGGTGCACTCGGAGCCTTCAGACGCCCCATCGCTGCAAGCGTTGAGGAAGTTTGCCGCAACGCTCGACGAGTAGCCGTGCTCGAAGACATCACGAACCACACCAACGTCGGAGCCATCTTCCGCAGTGCTGCCGCACTTGGAATCGACGCAGTGCTCGTTACGCAAGCTTGCTACGATCCGCTCTATCGCCGAGCAGTCCGAGTATCCATGGGAACCGTGTTCCAAATTCCTTGGGCCCGCATCGGCGCAGATTCCGGTGCCACAGGAGCCGGATCGTGGGCCCACGACGGCATTCCGTTGCTGCACAGCCTTGGATTTAAAACCGCCGCTTTGGCACTGTCGGACGATTCGGTTTCCATCGACGACCCCCAACTTGCCAGCGAAGAGCGCCTAGCCCTGGTCTTAGGAACCGAAGGCGATGGCTTGGCTTCCAGCACCATCGCGAATTGCGACTACACCGTACGTATTCCCATGGCCCACGGAGTCGACAGCCTCAACGTAGCAGCTGCAAGCGCTGTTGCGTTCTGGGAACTGAGAGCAAGGTAGCAAATCGCCATTTTTCCGATCCTCGATCCGAGAAGCCCCGCCTACAGACGCAGGAACAACCGATATGCATCTACTGCGAAAGCGCTTCGCGATGACGTCGAACGAGAAAGCTCCCGCAGCTTTCTCGTTCGACGCGCTCAAGCTCCAATAGCGAGACCAATGCGATCGTTCTCGCAAGCACGAGTCAAACAACGCGTCTTAACGCATGGTTCCGTAGATTCTTGCTTGCGGCAAATCTTCAAAATCCAACAGGGCTCGATGCATAATTATTCATCACACCGCCTTTTCCACGATGCCGCCTTTCGCGATGGCGACCGGCGCGCACAAACAAGTTCAAGCGCAGGAAAACTTGCGCGCCGCTCAGACGTCGGCCCCCGACGGGCCGCAGGGGGGATGCTCCTCCCCTGCGGCCCTCTCGAACTGGCGCCTGCGAGCACTCGCAAGCGGCCAATCGAATTATTCATGGTTGACTTCAAACTATGTAACAACCATCGCAGGTACCTATTTTAAGTTCAAACTATTTTACAACCAGCACAGGTACCTTTGCGCCGGCAAGAACCTTATGGCTGACGCTGCCCGTGTACTCCTTCAGACCGGAAAGACCCCTGTTGCCGATAACGATCATGTCGTATTCGCGCTGATCGGCAAGCCGGAGGATTTCACTGGCAGGATTAGCGCCCGTCAGCAAGAGAGAATCCGTACGAGATGCGACGTCATCACCCATATCATTAGCGGCAGCAGCCAACAAATCTTCGCCATCGGAAATCATTAGGTCCAAAATACTTTGGAAGCTAGCCATTTGATCAGAGTTCAACATGGGAATCGGCACCACGTAGACAAGGTCGATATGGGCATTCGGATTTGCAGCAGCCAGCTCAGACGCAGTCTTAAGCGCCTTCTTCGAACCCTCAGACTCATCAAATGCAACGAGCATCTTATCAACAGCCATAATGGATCTCCTCCCTTGCAGCCCGAATTTGCAGACCGCAAAATCGTGAGCAATCACTCCAATCCTTGAAATGAAGTATAGTCGACTTGCCCTTCATGATTCATACACAATTCGGTAACAGCAGGCACAACATCCAAGCCATATTCAAGACCAGCCCCAAATCCAGAAACGATCTCGCATCTTACAACGCTAAAACGTCCGCATAACGCAGAAAGGGCGCAAAGGTGATCTCTCCGCGCCCTGCGGCACATACCGTGCGCGCTACACCACGACGATCGACCTCCGGGGCGCAGCCCTCCAGATGCCGCGGGATGTCGGGAAGGCGCACGTCGAGCCGCCACCTGATTGCAGAAGCCGCCAAAACGCGGAGAGGCCCGCAGGGGG
>CAJMPP010000020.1 GCA_905215325.1 uncultured bacterium
GGTTATGGATGCGGTATACGCATCGGGGCGCACGAAGCTGGTGGCCGACGCCCTTCAAGCTGATTGCAAGGCGGCTTTCAATGGCGGAGGCATGCTGGTGGCGCAAGCGGTTGCTTCGGCGCTTATCGTGTCCGATATTGCAGAAGCGAAGGTACCGTATTCCGAAGCGGAGCTGTTCAACCTTATGGCAGACGCTGCCGGGTTCGATTGCCCGCGCGCCTGATCGAAGCATACCCGCCCATATCGGCGCGGCGTAAAACCTAGGCCGCGCACTAGCAGGAATAGAGAACAGCATGCGCTACTACACAGCAGGAGAGAGTCACGGACAGGGCCTGGTCGCCATCGTCGAGAACGTGCCGGCGGGCCTTAAGATATCCGAGGAGCAGATCAACGTCGATCTGGCGCGTCGTCAAGCAGGCTACGGCCGAGGCGGGCGCATGCGGATCGAACATGATACGGTGCAGGTGATCTCCGGCGTGCGCTTCGGGCGCACTATCGGAAGCCCCGTGGCCATGCTCGTGGCAAATAGGGATTGGGCGAACTGGACCGATCGCATGGCGCCCTTCGGCGAGCCGCCGCTCGGCCTGGTTCGGGAAGTGACCCCTCGTCCGGGTCATGCGGACCTGGTGGGCGCGTTGAAAACGAACACCGACGACTGCCGCAACATCCTCGAGCGTTCAAGCGCCCGCACCACCGCGCCGCGTGTTGCGGCGGCGGGCGTCGCGCGCGAGTTTCTGGCCGATCTGGGCGTGGAGATCTTCTCCTACGTCACCGGCATCGGAAGCGTCATCATGCGCGAGGACGATCCGTTCATGAACGCGTCGCGCTACACGCCGCTTGAGATCGAGACAAGCGAAGTCCGCTGCCCCGATGCGGAGGCCAGCGAGGCCATGAAACGCGAGATCGACCGGGCTATAAAGAACAAGGACAGCTTGGGAGGAACGTTCCGCGTGGTCGTGCGCGGTCTTTTACCGGGCATCGGCGGCTATGCCGTGCCCACCGAGCGCCTGACGTCTACGATCGGCGGCGCCCTGTTCAGCATCCCCGCCATCAAGGGCGTGGAGTTCGGCATGGGCTTCGAGGCGGCTCGCAAGCCCGGTTCGCAGGTGCACGACCCCATTTTGCTCGATCGGGCGAAAGCCGAGTTCACGCGCGCGTCCAACAACGCCGGCGGCCTTGAGGGCGGTATGACCACGGGCATGCCCCTGGTGGTCACGGCGGCCATGAAGCCCATCCCCACGCTCATGCAGCCGCTGCAGACCGTGGACCTTGACACGCTCGAGGTGGCCCAGGCCTCCAAGGAGCGAAGCGACGTATGCGCCGTGCCGGCATGCGCGGTGGTCGCCGAAGGGGAGGTCGCCTTTGCCATAGCCGATGCCTATATGCGCAAGTTCGGCTCCGATAACATGGCCGACATCAAAGCGGCCATCAAAGCCTACAAGCAACGTTTGAACACCGTATCTCGTTAAAACAGCCAGGAGGACCGTCATGGAACAGCAGGAAGTCAAGGACGATGCCATCACCCCGGAAAGCAACCCGATAGCCTACACGCTGTCGGTCACCACTCCCGACGAGGTCGTCGCCGTCGTCAACAACCCCGAGATCAAGCCCCATGCGCGCCCGACGTACGAGCTGAAGCGCAACGTGTTCTTCGTGGGCTTCATGGTCGCGGGCAAAACCTCCACGTCGCGCCGTCTGGCCCGTCAGTGCGGTCTTGCCACCATCGACCTGGACGCCTACATCGAGCGTCGTGAGTGCCGGGCCATCAACCAGATCTTCGCCGAGCAGGGTGAGCAGGCGTTCCGTGATATGGAAGCCCAGGTGCTCGACGAGTTCGCCCACAAGGGCCCCATGCTCGTGTCGTGCGGCGGCGGCATCGTGCTGCGCGAGGAGAACCGCGAGATTCTGAAGAACAACGGTTTCGTAGTGTATCTGCAGGTCACGGCTGAGCAGGCCGTCGAGCGCGTTGGCGACGTGTCCACGCGCCCGCTGTTCAAGAACCTCGAGACCGCGCGACAGACCATCGCCGGCCGCCTGCCCATGTACGAAGATGTTGCCAGCGTGTCCATCGACACCGTGGGCAAGTCCATCAACGTCGTGGCGCAGGAGGTTCAGGACATCTTGGAGAAGGAAGGCGTGCTGTGCCTGCGACAAGGGTAGTGGTGAACATCCCCGGCGCCGACGCGTACAACGTGCGCGTCGGCGCCGGGGTGCTTGACGCGCTGGGGCCGTCCATGCGCGGCGTGCCTGCGCTCGCCGATGCGCGGCAGGTGCTCGTCATCACCGACGCCAACGTCGGCCCGCTGTACCTGGCCCGGACGAAGGCATCGCTCGTCCAAGCGGGGTATCGCGTTTCCGACATCTGCGTTCCCGCAGGCGAAGAGGCGAAATCGCTCACGGTGCTCGGCGAGGTGCTTGAGGCCATGGCCGCTTTGGCGCTCGAGCGCGACTGCGTGGTGGTCGCGCTCGGCGGCGGCTGCGTGGGCGATCTGGCGGGCTTCGCCGCGGCAACCTACATGCGCGGCGTGCAGGTGGTGCAGGCGCCCACCACGCTTCTGTCCATGGTGGATTCAAGCGTGGGCGGGAAGACGGGCGTGAACCTGTCCGCCGGAAAGAACCTGGTGGGTGCGTTCAAGCAGCCCGCGTTCGTGTGCGCCGACACCGAGGTGCTGGCAACGCTGCCTGCGCGCGAGTGGGCATGCGGTTGCGGCGAGGTGGCGAAAACCGCGCTCATCGACGGCGACGAGTTCTTCTTCTGGCTTTCCGACCAGGCCTCGGCTATGGTCGATCGTCATCCCGATGTCGTTTCCGAGGCCATCGCCCGCTGCGTGGTGTTCAAGGCCGACGTGGTGGCGCAGGACAAAACGGAAAGCCGGGGCGTGCGCGAGTGCCTGAACTACGGCCATACCCTGGCGCACGCCATCGAGAAGCTTTCGGGTTATGGCACGTACAGCCACGGACATGCGGTTGCCGAGGGCATGCGCTTCGCGGCCCGTATGGGCATGCGGCTCGCCGATATGCCGGTCGAGCTAGCCCAGGCGCAAGGGCAGCTGCTCGACGATCTGGGCTTGCCCGAGCTTGATTGGGAGGCTTCCCCGGCGCAGGTGCTCGATGTCATGAAGCGCGACAAAAAGGCGCGTCATGGGCAGGTTCGCTTCGTGTGCTTGCATGATGTGGGCCAGTGGCGGCTCCAGGATGTGGCCGATGACGTGATCATGGAGGAGCTGGAGGCGTATTTCGCGCAGAAGCGGCGGTGATGTCCGGCCGGCGTAAGGTCCGGCGTTCAAGCGGCGGACCATCTTGCAGGCTGGCCGGAGAAGGCGGATGCGGCGATGGCCGCCGTTTCAGGCCGACGTCGGACACGGCGGCGGGAAGCAACGAAAGGTGTGCAACATGAAGAAGATCCTGCTGATGAACGGGCCTAACCTGAACATGCTCGGCATCCGCGAGCCGGGCGTGTACGGCAACGATACCCTGGAAGATCTGGAGGCGGGCTTCTCCGAATATGCCCGCGCGCGCGGCTGCGAGGTGGAGTGCTTCCAGTCCAATCACGAAGGCGACCTGGTCGATAAGATCCACGCCGCGCACGGCACGTGCGACGGCATCGTGTACAACCCCGGTGCGCATACGCACTATTCCTATGCGCTGCGCGACGCCCTGGGCAGCGTGAGCACGCCGTGCGTCGAGGTGCACATCTCCGATGTCAGCACGCGCGAGGCGTTCCGCCGCGTCTCGGTGATCGCCCCGGCGTGCGTTGCCCAGGTCAAGGGCCGCGGCTTCGCCGGTTACAACGATGCGCTCGACGTCCTGCTGGAAGGCGTGACCGAGCGCTTGGGCGAGGGCTTCGAGGGGCGCTACGCGCCGGGTCAGGTTATCGTGGCAGGACGTGATCTCATTGACGAATAATATGAAAGCCCAGGCCGCAGGGCGTTTGGAGCGGTTGCGTAACGCAGCGGCGGAAAGCGGCATTCGTACGTTTTTGGTGCGCGACACGGCAAGCATCGAATGGCTGACGGCCTTCGACGGCGTGTTCGACGACGAGCAGGCCCATGCGCTTCTGGTCATGCCGCATGACGCGGTGCTGCATACCGATTCCCGCTACAGCGGCGCGGCGCGCAAGGCGGCGCAGGGCGAAGGCGTCATCGCCGTCGATGACGTGCGTCAAGGCCATGGCGAATGGGTGGCGGGCGTGTTCGCGCGCCGGCATGCGAACGCGCCCGCCGGCTCGCCGGCGCCCGAGAGCATCGTCCTCGGCATCGAGGACTCCATGACGCTTGCGGCGTTTCGCGCGCTCGAGGGTGCTCTTGCCAAGGCCCCTGCGTCCCCGCAGTTGCGCGAGACCTCGGACTTCGTCCGAATGCTGCGCGCGGTCAAGGAGCCGTCGGAGGTTGCGCGCATGAAGGCGGCTCAGGCTATCACCGATGCGGCGTTCTCCTATATCACCACCTACATGAAGCCGGGTATGACTGAACGCCAGGTGCAGATCGAGCTCGAGGACTGGATGCTGCGCCACGGCGCGTCCGGCCTGGCATTCTCCTCCATCGTGGCCTGCGGCGCCAACGGCGCGAGCCCGCATGCTATCCCGGGCGAGGCAAGGCTTGAGGCAGGGCAGTGCGTGGTCATGGACTTCGGCGCTCGCGCCCACGGGTATTGCTCGGATATGACCCGCACCGTGTTCGTTGGCCAGCCCGATGCGCGGATGCGCGCCGCCTATGAAACGCTGCGCGAGGCCAATGAGCAGGTGGAGGCCGCGATAAAGCCCGGCGTCACCGGCGCGCAGATGCACCAGATGGCCGAGGACATCCTTGCCGCGGGCGGATTCGCCGGCAAGATGGGCCACGGGTTGGGCCATGGCGTGGGCATCGACATCCATGAGGAGCCCGTGCTGTCGCTTCGCAACAAGGAATCGCTTGTCCCCGGGAACGTGGTCACGGTGGAACCGGGCATATATTTGGAGGGCGATTTCGGCATGCGTTTAGAGGATTTCGGCGTGGTTACCGAAACGGGATTCCAGGTTTTCACGCAATCTACGCATGACATGGTTATAATTTAAGGGTTGAACTAAAGGGGCGGCCTTGGTCGCCTGAACGGTTGAAAGGATCTACCAGTGGCTATCTCTACCGCCGATTTCAAGAACGGAATGTGCATCGTCAACAACGGCAAGATGTGCACCATCGTCGAGTTCCAGCATGTCAAGCCCGGCAAGGGCGGCGCCTTCGTCCGCACGAAGCTTCGCGACATCAAGACCGGTCGCGTGGTCGACTACACGTTCAACGCCGGCACGAAGTTCGACACCGTGCGCCTGGAAACCCGCAAGATGCAGTACCTGTACAACGACGGTTCCGATTTCTACTTCATGGATCCCAACACCTACGACCAGATGAGCATGCCCGCCGAGACCGTCGGCGACACCGCCAAGTGGCTCAAGGAGAACGACGAGGCCAGCCTGCTGTACGCCGGCGAGGAGCTCATCAGCATCGAGCCGCAGATGTTCGTCGAGCTGGAGTGCACGCACACCGAGCCCGGCTTCAAGGGCGACACCGCCACCAACACCACCAAGCCGGCAACCTTCGAGACCGGCGTCGAGCTGCAGGTGCCCACGTTCGTCGAGATCGGCGACGTGCTGCAGATCGACACCCGCGACGGCCGCGTCATCAAGCGCGTCTAGCTCGCATCGCCTCGGCGGTCGAAGACCGCGCTTTTGCATCGAACGGCTTTTGCTGCGCGGCTGAAGCATGGCAAAAGGCACCTGCGGAAGCCGGCATCCGCTCATATTGGGCGAACCGAGGCATGGATCGATGTTTCGTCGAATGCGACGATATCCCCGAATGCGCCCGTTCAGGGCGCATTCGCTGTATTTGGGGCAGTTCCTTCCGGCGGGCGAAGGTCGTCGTCGTATGCGCGGGTCGTCGCAGCTGTCGGGCTTGCGAAGCGCGCCGCCTGGGCGGCGTTTCTGTTTCTTGCCCGTGAATTCGCCATGCGCGCACGGTATCGGCTCCGGTATCTTCTATAATCCTGGTTTCGATCAATACGGTCTGTATCACTTGAAAACGAAGGGGGTGCGAGTTCATGTCAAGGCTTCAGATCATGGATACCACTATCCGTGACGGCCAGCAAAGCCTGTGGGCCACGCGCATGAGCATCGGCGACATGCTGCCGATCCTGCCGAAGATGGATCGCGTCGGCTACTGGGCCATCGAGGCATGGGGCGGCGCGACGTTCGACTCGTGCATGCGCTTTTTGGATGAGAATCCGTGGGACCGCCTGCGTTCCATCAATGCGGCAACTCCGAACACGCCGCTGTCCATGCTCACCCGAGGTCAGAACCTGGTCGGCTACAAGCATTATTCCCGCGAGATCGTGAACCGCTTCATCAAGGCGTCCAAGCGCAACGGCGTGCACGTGTTCCGCGTGTTCGACGCGCTCAACGATATCCGCAACGTGGTGGATACCGCCGAGGCGGTCAACGAATGCGGCGGTCACTTCGAGGGCGCCATCTCCTACACCATCTCCCCGGTGCATACGCTTGACAGCTACCTCGAGTATGCGCAGCAGCTCAAGGAGCTCGGCGCCGACTCCATCTGCGTGAAGGACATGGCCGGCCTTATGACGCCGTACCGCGCCGAGCGCATCGTGAAGGCCCTCAACGCCGAGATTGGCCTGCCCGTGCATCTGCACTGCCATTACGTCGGCGGCATGGCCCCGGCCAACTACCTCAAGGCCGCCGAAGCGGGCGTGTCCATCGTCGACACCGCATCCGCTCCGCTGGCCTTCGGCAACTCCCAGCCCGCCGTCGAGATGATCGTGGCCGCTCTGCAGGAAAGCCGCTACGACACCGGCCTTGATCTGGACCTGCTCTTCGAGATCGCCGAATACTGGGAGGAAGTGCGCAAGCGCAGCCACTACAAGCGCGGCGTGTCCTCGCTTATCCATATGCAGGTGTACTCGCATCAGGTGCCCGGCGGCATGATGTCCAACCTCATGAGCCAGCTCGAGGTGCAGAACGCATCCGACCGTCTGCCCGAGGTCATGAAGGAGATCCCGCGCGTGCGCGCAGAGGTCGGTTATCCGCCGCTCGTCACGCCCATGTCGCAGATCGTGGGCACGCAAGCCGTGTTCAACGTGCTCACCGGTAAGCGCTGGGGCGTCGTGTCCAAGGAGATGAAGGACTACATCTGCGGCTACTACGGCAAGGCCCCGGGACGCATCGACCCCGAGATCATGAAGAAGGTCGCGGGCAATTCGCAGGTGCTGCCCGACGATGTGCCGCCGTCAAGCCTGGTCACCACCACCTATGACGAGGTCGTCGAAGAAGTCGGCGATCTGGCCCAGAGCGAAGAGGACGTGCTCATGTACGCCCTGTTCCCCAACGAGGCGCGCACCTTCCTGAGCAAGCACCGCGCATCCGAGAAAGTCGACTTCCTCATGCAGGAGGAGTCCAGCAATACCAAGGAGGACGATTACGTGGATATCAATCAGATTCGCGAATTGGTTCGCGTTGCCGAGGAAAGCGGCGTAGGCGAGATCGTGGTCGAGGACGGCGGTCAGCGCATCGCCGTGCGCATGCCTGGCGCGATGCCGGCAGCCGTACCGGTTGCCGCCGCTCCTGCAGTCGCCGCCGCACCTGCAGCTCCCGCAGCAGCGCCCGCCGCTCCGGCCGCCGCTGCCGCCGAGCCCGAGCGTCCCGCCAACTGGTACGCTGTGAAGGCCCCCATGGTCGGCACGTTCTATGCCGCTCCCGCCCCGGGCGAGCCCGCGTTCGTGAAGGTGGGCGACGAGGTTGCCGCCAACCAGACCCTGTGCATCGTCGAGGCCATGAAGCTCATGAACGAGATCGCCGCCGAGGAGATGGGCACCGTCCGCGAGGTGTGCGTCAAGGACGCCGACCCCGTCGAGTTCGGCACCGTGCTGTTCTACATCGAACCCCATTCCGTCCAGCCCGTCTCGGAGCAGTAACATGTTCAAGAAAGTACTCATCGCAAACCGCGGCGAGGTGGCACTGCGCGTCATGCGCGCATGCAAGGAGCTGGGCGTCAAGACCGTGGCGGTGTACTCTACCGAAGACGAGAACACCTATCCCGTGCAGTATGCCGACGAGAAGGTGTGCATCGGCCCCGCCCAGGCAACGAAAAGCTACCTGGTCATGTCCAACATCATCGCAGCGGCCACCATCACCGGCGCCGACGCCATCCATCCCGGCTACGGCTTCTTGGCGGAAAACGCCGACTTCGCCCGTGCATGCGCCGACAACGACCTGGTGTTCATCGGCCCTTCCGCCGAGTGCATCGAGCGCATGGGCGACAAGTCCTCCGCCCGTGAGACCATGAAGGCCTGCGGCGTGCCCACCGTCCCCGGTTCCGATGGCTGCATCGACACCGTGGAGGAGGCTCGCCAGTTTGCCGAGAGCGTGGGCTACCCCGTGCTCATCAAGGCGACCGCCGGCGGCGGCGGCAAGGGCATGCGCGAGGTCCACGACCCTGCCGACCTTGAGTCGCACTACAAGGCCGCCCGCGCCGAGGCCGGCGCCGCGTTCGGCAACGACGGGGTCTACCTGGAGAAGCTCGTGCTGCGCCCGCGTCACGTGGAGGTGCAGGTTCTCGCCGACGACTTCGGCAACAACGTGGCCCTGTGCGAGCGCGACTGCTCCGTGCAGCGTCGTCACCAGAAGCTTATCGAGGAGGCTCCTTCTCCGGCGCTGACCGATGAGCTGCGTCGCGCCATGGGCGTTGCGGCCATCAAGGCCGTGCGCGCCGTGGACTACCGCAACGCCGGCACCATCGAGTTTCTGCTGGACACCACGGGCAAGTTCTACTTCATGGAGATGAACACGCGCGTGCAGGTGGAGCATCCGGTTTCCGAGCAGATCACGGGCACCGACATCATCAAAGAACAGCTGCGCATCGCCTCCGGCGAGCCTATGAGCTGCGCCGATAGGGCCCCGTTCACGCCGTTCGGCCATGCTATGGAGTTCCGCATCAACGCCGAGGACCCCGAGCACGGCTTCCGTCCGTGCCCTGGCACCATCACGCGCTTCGAGCCTCCGGCGGGCCCGGGCGTGCGCGTGGAGGCCTACGTGCATTCCGGCTCGAAGATCAGCCCGTTCTACGACTCCATGGTGGCCAAGCTCATCGTGTACGGCCAGGATCGCGAGGAGTGCCTGGCGCGTGGTCGCCGTGCCCTTGACGAGTTCGTCATCGAGGGCATCCCCACCACGCTGCCGTTCCATCGCCGCGTGCTGGATAACCAGGTGTTCTGCGCCGGCGAAGCCACCACGGACTTCATCGAAACCCAGATGGGAGATGTGTTATGAGCGATTTGACCGTTGACGGCATGGCGCTTGCGCCGGGCGTCGTCGAGACCATCGTCTCCATCGCCGTGGCAGATGTGGACGGCGTCGCCAGCGTGGGCAACGCCCCCGCGGCAAGCCGCGGCATCCGCGGCGTGCTCGGCGGCAAGCCCTCCACGTCCGGTATCGAGATCGCAGCGGATGAAAACGACAAGCTGCAGATCTCGGTGCGCATCGACGTTTATTATGGACACGTGCTGCCCGACGTGGCGGCTGCGGTTCGCCAGTCCGTGGCGGACGCCGTGGCAAGCCAGGTGGGCGCGCAGGTTGGATCGGTCGACGTCTACATCGACGGCGTCCAGTTCAACCGTTAGGAACAAGAAGAAGCACAGGGGATTATTTGCACATGGCATCGAAAAGACACGAGCGCACGACGGCACGTCGCGTCGCGCTGCAGGTTCTGTACACCGCCGAGATCAAGGGCGCATCCGCAGCCCAGATCGTGGCTGAAGGCGTCTTCCCGTCCGAGGAGGGCCCGCTTTCGGAATACGCTCAGGACCTGGTGCGCGGCGTCGAGCAGAACCGCATCTTCATCGACGGCAGCCTGAAGGCCGCTGCGGAGAACTGGTCGCTGGGCCGCATGCCCATCGTCGACCGCTCCATTCTGCGCTTGGCCGCCTACGAGATCATGTTTGTGGAGGATGTGCCCACCAGCGTCGCCATCAACGAGGCGGTGGAGCTGGCGAAGGATTTCGGCGGCGAGGATGATTCCCCGCGCTTCGTCAACGGCGTGCTGGGCCGCATCGCCAAGGATATCGACGATGGCGCCGCTGCGGCTCCTGCCGGCGACGACCCGGCGCAGCCCCTGGTGCTGTAAGGGCGCGATTCGGTGGCATTGGAATCGTACGGTTCCTTCGAGGAGCTCAAAAGCCGCCTGGATGAGATCGTTCAGGCGGTAAACGATAAGGATTTGCCCTTGGACCAGGCGCTTTCCCTCTATGAGGAAGCGGTTGGGCTGGGGCTTCGCGCAAGCGATCTGCTTGAGCAGGGCATCGACGAGGCGAGCGTCCAAGAAGCGCTGGCCTCTGAGGCCCTGGCAGGGCTTGCCGATGATTCGGCGCAACCCGCGGCATCTGCGGCGGGCGCGCATAAGGAAGGTCAAGCGGACGGCAACGCGGCGCAGCAAGGCCCGGTCGCCGCTTCCGCATAGGTCGCGCAAGGCGATCGGATGGCATGACAAAAGGAAAGGCGCAGCATGAGCGATAAGCGCATTCTTGACATAATCGCATCCCCTGCCGACCTGAAGCTCCTCAGCAATGAGGAGCTATCTATACTTGCGGGCGAGATCCGCCAGGAGATCGTGACCACCACCTCGAAAACCGGTGGTCATGTCGCCTCGTCGCTGGGCGCGGTCGAGATCATCCTGGCGTTGCACAGCCTGCTTGATTGCCCTAAGGACAAGATCGTGTTCGACGTGGGGCATCAGGCGTATGCGCACAAGCTGGTTACCGGACGTTTGAAGGATTTCGGCACGCTTCGCACCTATGGCGGACTCTCCGGCTTCCCCAAGCCCAGCGAAAGCCCCTACGACGTGCATTATTCCGGGCATGCATCCGACTCGCTTTCGGTGGCGCTCGGCTTGGCGAAGGCTCGCGATCTGGCGGGCGCCGACCAGAAGGTCGTCGCCATTATCGGCGATGCGGCGCTTTCCGGCGGCATGGCGTTCGAGGCTTTGAACAATATCGGCCAAGCTCAAACGCCCATGGTCATCATCTTGAACGACAACGAGATGTCCATCTCGCACAACGTGGGCGCGCTCATGAAGCACCTGGGTTATATGCGCGCATCGTCGCAGTACCGTCAGGCGCGCGACAACGTGCAGGAGCACCTGGAGAGCAGCGGACCGGTGGGCAAGGCCATCACCAACTTCGGCCGCAGCATGAAGGAATCGATGAAGCAGTTCGTCATTCCCCATTCCATGATCTTCGAGCAGCTGGGCATCGTATGCACGGCGCCGATCGATGGGCACAACATCGCGCAGCTACGGGAAACGCTGCGAGCTGTGCTGAACGCCGACGGTCCGGTGCTTATGCATGTGGTCACGCGCAAAGGCCAAGGCTATATGCCTGCGGTGCGCAATCCCGAGAAGTTCCACGGCATCGCGCCCTACAACATCGCAACCGGTGAGGTCATCAAGTCGGGTAAGCACTCTGCTCCAAAGTACACCAGCGTGTTCGGCAAGGCGTTGGTCGCCGAGGCGGAGAATAATGCCGACATCGTGGCCATCACCGCCGCCATGAAGGGCGGCACCGGCCTTGACGAGTTCGCCGAGAAGTTCCCGGAGCGCTTCGTGGATACGGGCATTTGCGAGGAGCATGCAGTCGGTTTCGCCGGCGGATTAGCGGCGAACGGCAAGAAACCCGTGGTGGCGCTGTACTCCACGTTCATGCAGCGTGCTGTCGATCAGATGATCATCAACGTTGCGTTGCCGAAGCTCGATGTCGTTTTCGCCATCGACCGCGCCGGCATCGTCGGTGCCGACGGCCCCACGCACCATGGCGTGTTCGACCTGGTGTACGCCCGCATGGTGCCCAACATGCGCGTGCTGGCGCCTTCGAACGAGGCCGAGCTCGTGCATGCGCTGCATACGGCGCTTGCGATGGGCGGCCCGTTCGCCATCCGCTATCCGCGCGGCGAGGGTGAGGGCGTTCCTTTACCCGAGGCTGCCGAGGTGCTGCCGGAGGGAAAGGGGCGTGTGGTACGCGAAGGCGAAGACGTCGCCATTTTGGCGTTCGGCCGCATGGTCGGCCAGGCTTCTGCTGCCGCCGATGCGCTTGCCGAGCAAGGGATTCGCGCTCGTGTCGTGGATATGCGCTGGGTCAAGCCGCTTGACGTGCAGTCAATTCGAGCCGCCGCCGAAACGAAGCTGGTCGTCACGGTTGAGGAGGGCGTCATCGCCGGCGGCGCCGGCGAAGGCGTGCTCGGCGAGATGGCCCGTATGGCTCTGCATACCCCGGCGCTGAATCTGGGCATCAAGGATGCGTTCGTCACGCAGGGCGGGGTAGGCCAGCTGCTTCATGAGCAGGGCCTTGATGCCGAAGGCATCGCCGCAAGCGTGGAGCAGCGCTACCGCGCATTGTAGCCGGCGGTTTCGAAACCGCTCGAAGGAAAAGGCCCCGCGCCGCTCGGAATCCGTTCACGCAAGCCGCATGCGCTTACGTTGCCGCTGCGATGCGGCGAACGGACCCGAAGCTTGCGGGGCCCTTCTTGCGCCGTGGTGGCGCTTTATGCTTGATAGCGATCAGGCGAAAGCGGTTACGCTTCCTTTTCCATCACGTAATCATCCATGGCAAACCCGTTGCCGATATCGTTTTTGACGGATTCGATGGTGACGAATCCTTTGCCGTAGTAGGCTCGAATGCCTAGGTCGTTCTGCTTGTTCACGGTCAGATACATGCTATGCAGATCGCGGGAGCGGCATATATCGGTGTAGAAGGCGATGATCTGCGACGCATAGTGCTTGCCGCGTTCTTCGGCGAGCAGATAGATCTTCGAGATGAAGTAGCGGCTGGTCTCGGGTTCCTCGCGCCCGCCGGTGTAGCCAACGATTTTGCCGGCTTCGTCGACCACGAACCAGTATTCATAGGCATGCTCGGCCATGTCTCGCTTGATGGCTTCCGGGCTTTGGAACTTCTCAACCATGTAATCGGTTTGCGCATCGCCGATGATCGCGGGCCAGTATTCGTGCCAAATCTCGTCAGCAAGCTTTGCCAGCTTTTCCCGATCTCCGTCCGTTTCAACGGCAACGAATCGCACGCCCATAAGCTCGTTCCTTTCAACTAAGTTCACCTGTTTCCACATTGTAACACCCGCGTCTCGTGCTCGTTACAAAGCGTTTCCCAGAGCGTTAACAATGGCACATTACGCAAAAGGCCAGGTCAATCGGTGGCAGTATCGAATGCGTAAGAAAAAGGTGCTCAGAGGGAATGGGTATCGGAAAGCGAAGGAGGTAGCGCGATGTATGACACGGGTTCAACGGCATTCATGCTGGTATGCGCCATGCTCGTCTTGCTCATGGCACCAGGCTTGGCGTTTTTCTACGGAGGCCTGTCGCGTCGAAAGAACGTTGTGAACACGATGATCATGGTGTTCTCCGCTATCGGCATTGTAGCGATCACGTGGACGATCTGCGGCTGGTCGCTGGCGTACGGCGGGGACGGCTCTAGCCCGTTCTTCGGAGGCTTCGATCAGCTTGGTTTCCTGGGCGGCGTGACCGACATGCTCGCCGAGGCCGAGGCGGTTCCCGAGGATGCGACGTATCCGACCATCATCGACTTCATCTTCCAAATGGCGTTCTGCATGATCACCACCGCCATTATCACGGGCTCTCTTGCCGGTCGTATGAAGTTCGGCGCGGTGTGCGCATTCGTGGCGGTGTGGACCGTCGTGGTGTATCCGCCGCTCGCCCACATGGTTTGGGGAGGTGACGGCAGCCTTATCGGCGACACCATCGGCGCACTCGACTTCGCCGGCGGCGATGTCGTGCATATCTCCTCTGGCTTGACCGGCCTTATCCTGTGCCTCATGCTTGGCAAGCGCAAGGGCTTCGGCATGATGAGCTACCGTCCTCATAACGTGCCCTTCGTGGCCTTGGGCGCAACCCTTCTGTGGTTCGGTTGGTTCGGCTTCAACGCCGGTTCCGAGTTCATTGTCGATGGCGTTGCGGGCCTGGCCCTGATCAACACCGTGGTCGCCTCCGGCGCGGCGCTCGTCTCCTGGATGGTCGTCGAGCGCGTGAAGGTGGGCAAGCCCACGCTCGTCGGCGCCGCCACCGGCCTTGTCGCCGGCCTGGTCGTCATCACCCCGGCCGCCGGATTCGTCGAGCCCTGGGCTGCGATCATCATGGGCCTGATCGTGTCTCCCATCTGCTACTTTGCCATCTCGTTCTGCAAGGCCAAGATCGGCTACGACGACGCGCTCGACGCCTTCGGCTGTCATGCGGTCGGCGGTATCGTGGGCGGCATCTGCGTCGGCATCTTCTGCGTGCCCGAGCTGTCCTGGACCGACTTCGGCGGCCTTCTGTACACCGGCGATGTGAGCCTGCTGTGCAGCCAGATCGCAGGTATCGCCCTCACCATCGTGTTCGTCGGCATTCTCGATGTGGTGCTCGCCTTCATCGTGAAGGCTTGCTTCAAGGGCGGCCTGCGCGTCAGCGAGGAGAAGGAAGCGCAGGGTCTCGACATTGCGGCCCACGGCGAATCCGCTTACCCTGCATACGTCGGCCTGGACTAAGTTGCGGCTAGCATTGAAAGGAGTTGAACCATGAAGAAGATCACCGCTATCGTTCGCCCTGAAAAGCTCGAGCCGCTCAAGGATGCCCTGTTCGCGACGAAGGTTTCGGGCATGACCATCTCGCAGGTGCAAGGCTGCGGGTCCCAGCATGGCTGGAAGGAGTACTACCGCGGCACCGAGGTGCTCCTCAACATGGTGCCGAAGGTGAAGTTCGAGATCATCTGCGACGATGCCGAGGTTGATGCGCTCATCGACGTCATCAGCGCGACTGCGCGAACCGGCAGCGTGGGGGATGGCAAGATCTTCGTCTTCCCAGTCGACGAGGTGGTGCGCATCCGCACCGGCGAGCGAGGTGACGAGGCGATCTAGCCTTTGACGGCCGGTTACGACCGCGAGCGCTCATAAGGAGCATGAAGGCCTCCCGTTTCTGGAAATGGGAGGCCTTCTTATGTGCGCGGGCCGATCGCAAGATCGCGGCGATTGCGAATTCGTTCGGAGCTTGAGGAGCCCCTGCTCCAGGAAGCGGGGAAGGGAGGCTTCTTTCTTCCGCAATGCCCGATGGAATGGTTGTGAGCGAATTGCACAAGGTTTACTAGCAATATATAATCCTATTAAGAAAAAGTCTGGCAAATAGGATAGGAGCAACGCGATGACTGCGAACGGTCAGGTTCAGAGCCCGCGCGGCTCGCGCAACACCAAGCAGCGCGCTGTGGTGCTTGACGCGGTGCGCTCGCTGCACAACCATCCGACTTCGGCGGATATCTATGACGTGGTTCACCGCGATCACCCCAACGTGTCCCGTGCCACCGTGTACCGCAACTTAAGCGTGCTGTCCGAGCGCGGTGAGGTTTTGCGCATCCCCGTGCCCAATGCGGCGGACCGCTACGATTTCCGCTGCGATAACCACTTCCATGCGAAATGCGCCCGTTGCGGCGGCGTCTTCGATATCGAAACGGAGGGGGTCGACCCCTTTGCGCGTATCGTGAACGACTATGGGTTCCAGGTAACGGGCTTCGACCTGGCGTTTTCCGGTGTGTGCCCTGATTGTCGCGAAAAGAACGAGGAATAGCGGCGAGTGTTGATCGTGCTCCTTGACCAGGTTGCTTTGGTTAAGCCGGGTGGTGGGTTCGATCGGCGGTCGTTGCAGCGCTTGTGATGGGAATACAAGGGCTTGGGGCAAGGGCGAGAATCGAACGGCTCCCATTCCGCGTAGAAATCGTGCAGGGCGGAACGCTGTTGGAAAATAGTGGTTTGGATGGCGCATTGCGCATGGTATACTCGATTGGCTTATGGGAAGGTCCCGTAAGCATTGGTAATGTAGGCCCCCGAGACATGTTTGTTGCACTGCTAAAAGGGAGCATCTCCTGCAAGCGAACATGGTTTATGTAGCAATCATTCATGACGAAGGGTCCCCGGCAAAGTATGGAAGGGGTCCGTTTTGACCGACATCAAGAACACGTCCGTCATCGACTTCGAGGACATCTCCGACGATCAGATGAATCAGATGATCGACGGCACGCTGACCGAGTTCGACGAGGGCGACCTGGTCAACGGCACGGTTGTCAAGATCGAGCATGACGAGGTGCTGGTGGACATCGGATTCAAGTCCGAGGGCGTTGTGCCCGTCCGCGAGCTGTCCATCCGCAAGGACGCCGATCCGTCCGAGATCGTCAACCTCGGCGACGAGATCGAGGCTCTGGTCCTGCAGAAGGAGGACAAGGACGGCCGTCTGATCCTGTCCAAGAAGCGTGCCGAGTACGAGCGCGCCTGGATCAGCGTCGAGGAGAAGTTCAAGGCTGGCGAGACCGTCACCGGCGAGGTTATCGAGGTTGTCAAGGGCGGCCTGATCCTGGACATCGGCCTGCGCGGCTTCCTGCCTGCGTCTTTGGTCGACCTGCGTCGCGTCAAGGACCTGGACATGTACCTGCACACCGAGATCGAGGCCCGCGTCATCGAGATGGACCGCAACCGCAACAATGTTGTCCTGTCCCGTCGCGTGCTGCTTGAGGAAGGCCGCAAGAACGAGCGCGCCGAGATCCTCTCCAAGCTGTCCAAGGGCATGCGCCTCAAGGGCACGGTTTCCAGCATCGTCGACTTCGGCGCCTTCGTTGACCTGGGCGGCATCGACGGTCTGGTCCACATCTCCGAGCTGTCCTGGAACCACGTCAACCATCCGTCCGAGGTCGTCAAGGTTGGCGACGAGGTCGAGGTCGAGGTTCTGGACGTCGATCTGCAGCGCGAGCGCATCTCCCTGGGTCTGAAGCAGACCACCGAGGATCCGTGGATCAAGCTGGTCGAGAGCTATCCGGTCGGCTCCATCGTCGACGGCAAGGTCACCAAGACCGTTCCGTTCGGCGCCTTCGTCGAGCTGGGCCAGTCCATCGAGGGCCTGGTGCACATCTCCGAGATGGCTATGCGTCACATCGACACGCCTGCTCAGGTCGTCAAGCCCGGCGACATGGTCAAGGTCAAGGTCATGGAGATCAACCCCGACCGTCGTCGCATCAGCCTGTCCATGAAGGCTGCTGCTGCTGAGATGGGCTTCGAGATCCCCGTGGACGAGTCCATCCAGGTTGAGGAGAAGCCGGCTAAGAAGCGCGAGAAGAAGGCTGACAAGCCCGCTGAGGAGCAGGCTGAATAAGCTGCCTCAAGCTTCAAGCTGAAGCATGAATCCTGCAGGGCCCCTGGCAAACGCTAGGGGCCTTGTTGCGTCTGGGGGTCATCGAAGGATTCCCAAGGCTGGAACTGCAGGGCGCAAGGTATTCGGTGATGCCGTAGCTTTGATGCCATATCTTTGCGCGACAATAGGCATCCTTCTCCTAGGCGTGAGAAATGCCGGCAAAGCTACAGCATATTTGTCTTTAACGTGACTTCATCGTTTACGGATATCGAAAACCTTAAGGGTCGGAGAAACGGTTGCGATGAGCATGAATCAAGCATGAGGCGTGCGTTAGGGGCCCTATCATCAGCGCTTTCCGCTCAACGCAAATCGGACCGCGATCGTATGCGTTGATTCGCATACGATCGCGGCCTGAAGTCGTACGATTCGTGCGCCCGTGGTCAGGATGCGCCTATTTCTGCGGGTGCTCCCCTAGGTTGTTGGCTATGTTGGCGGCAATGGAGGCAACGGCTGCCTGCTGCGCTGCGATAGCCTTCGAGGTCGCGGCTTCCATAGGCGTTTCGGCGTGCGCCACCTGGTCGCCCTCCTTGTGCTCGGGCAAAAGGCTTCCGATGGCGTCGTGGACCATATCGATGTAGGCTTGTGCGCCTTCCGAGGACAGATGCGTGCCGTCTCCGTCGAACCAGGTGCCGTGCGATGCGCTCAGGTCGTACCAGTTGATAACCTGCACGTTGTTGTGGCGCTGGGCTGCACGGTCGAGCGCGGCGTTCGTCTCCGCCATCCAGCTTTGCGGGCTGCGGGTGTTCACGAAGAACACGTGCTTATCGGTGCCCACCACGCCAAGCAGGTCGTCCAGTTGCTCATCGGTTGCCTGCCCGTTCGTTCCCAGGGCGAAAACCACCACATCGCCCACGATATCCTGCTCGGCATAGGAGCGGTACACCTCCTCGCCGACGGTGAGCTGACGGTTAACGGCGGCATCGATGGCACCGTAGGGGAACGTTTCGGTGAAGTTGGGGATGGCGCGAACCGATACCGAGTCGCCGATCATGAGCACGTCGAGCTTGGGCTTCTCGGCCGCTGCGGCGGTGCCCGACGTATCTGCGGGCAGGCCTGCGACATGCGCCGATTCGTCTTTCAGCAAATCGCCGCCCTCAAGAGCGGAGGTGTCGGGTACGAAGATCAGCCCGCCGATGCAGACGATGGTGAGCACGGAGGCCGCGGCAGTGGGCAGGGCGTGGGTGCGGAGCCAGTCGGCAAGCAGGATCTGGCCGCTGCGCACGTTGCCCACGAACTTCCCGATGGCGCCATGACGGATGGGATCTTCCACGAACTTATAGGAGAACCACGAGATGGCGAAGATGATGGCAAGCTCCACCAGGTACATCCACCACGGGGTGCCGTCGATGTTGCTGCGCGGGTTCATAAGCAGAAGGATGGGGTAGTGCCACAGGTACATGCCGTAGGAGTGCAGGCCGATCCAAACAAGCGGCTTTGCGGCAAACGCCTTCGCCAACAGGCTTGACGGGTGCACGATGACGGCGATGATGACCATGGTGATCACGGAGGCGAGCAGGATGCCGCCACGGTACATGAACGCCGACGTGCCCTCGATGCCCGCCATCATGGCCACCAGGCCTATAAGCGCGATGCCGCCCACGGCGTCGAGCGCCAGCCGCACGTTGCGGTCCAAGTGGATCTCGTTGTTCGCGCCAAGCTGGTTCGATGGCCATATGAAGGCAAGCCATGCGCCGATGAGCAGGCTGAACGCGCGAGTATCGGTTCCGTAGTACACGCGGGAGGGGTCGGCGTCGGGATTGAATAGAAGCGCCATCTCAAGGGCGGATGCCAAGGCGAGCACGAAGGTGGCGTTGCGCATATGGGTGCGCTTCACGCCGAACTTGTGCGCAAGGATAAGCACCACGGGCCAGACCACGTAGAACTGCTCCTCGATGGCAAGCGACCAGAAATGCGTGACGGGGCTGGGGGCGCCCAGGGCATCGAAGTAGGACACGTCGCGCAGGATGTACCACCAGTTGGTCACCCAGCAAAGCGCCGCCCACATGTCTTCGCGCAGCTTCGTGAGCAGGCTGTGGTCGAACAATGTGCAGAGCACGGCGGTGACTATGATGACGAAGGCGATGGCTGGGAACAGACGTTTCACGCGGCGTAGCCAGAACTGCGGCAGATCGATGGTGCCTGTGGAGTCCCATTCGATGAGCAGCAGGCTGGTGATAAGGTAGCCCGACAGCACGAAGAACACGGTAACGCCGAGCAAGCCGCCGGGCATCCAGGCCATGCCCATGTGATAGGCGATGACGCCGAGCACGGCAAGCGCGCGCAGGCCGTCGAGGGCGGGGATATAACGCGATTTTTTCCGCTTGGGCTGTTCTGCGCTTTCGGATGCGCGCGAGGTTCGCGGCGATGCGCCGTGCGCGCCGCCGTGCCGGCCGTCCGTTACGGCGTTTGCACGGCGGGCGTCGCGCGATGCGACGGCGGAGCTGCTTGTGGCACGGCCGTGCAGATTGGAACGGTTTTGCGTGTAAGTATCCGATACGGGGCTTGCGTATGCGCTTCGCGAGCGGTTGCGCGCATGGCTCCCAGCCGGCGTTTCCGGCATGATAGTTCCCTTCTCATCTGCTGCGCTCCCTTAATCCGCAGCACATCGCCTCAGTATACCAGTGCCGCCCACCGTAACCTGTCGGCAAATGATGGCATGTGCCGTGCGTTTCGGCCGTGTGGTGCGTGTATCATAAGAGGGAGATATGCGTGAAGGCAACGCTGCGATGCCGACAAAGGAGGCAGGCATGGGTATGAAGAAGCTGTTCGTCATCGGCGGCATGGGCGCCGGCAAGTCGACGGCCCGCAAGGTTCTGGCCGAGCAGGGCGTCCCGTATATCGACCTGGACAAGGTCGGTCATGACGTGCTGCTGTGGGATACGGTCAAGGCCGACCTGGTAGAGGCGTTCGGCGCCGATATCCTGGGCGCGGATGGCCAGATCGTGCGCTCGAAGGTGGCGGCGAAGGCCTTCGCCACGCCGGCGGAGACGCGCAAGCTCAACCGCATCACCATGCCGCGCATCGAGGAGGCGTTCACCGACCAGCTCGATGAGCTTGAGCGCCAGGGCAACAAGGCCGTGGTGGTGGAGTACTCCGTGTTCAAGAACCGTCAGGTGTCCATGGCCAATGGCGCCGATGTGGTTATCGCCGTTCTCGCCCCGCTTGACAACCGCATCGAGCGTGCCGTTGCAGGCGGCTGGGACGAACAGGACGTGCGTCGCCGCATCGCCCGCCAGATCAGCGATGCGGACCGCATCGAGCAATCCGATGTGGTGTTCAACAACGACGGCACGCCCGAGCAGCTGCGCGAGCAGGTCGAGCAGTGGTGGCGTGAGTACAGCAAGACGCTGGACTAGGACGGCATCGCGCTGATGGGCGCGATCGTTCGAAACGTTGCGGGCCCCTGCGGCGCGTCACCTGGTTTCGCCGGGTGCTGCGTGCTGCAGGGGCCTTTTGCGTTGCAGTATATGTGAAGCGAAAACGTACACTTGTTCTTTTCCGGATGCCGTGATAGACTTCGGGCACTGATTCGAAGGAAGCGCCTGCGAAGGACGTGATTGCATATGAGCAGCCATCTGAAGAACATCGAGGGCATGACAATGGAGGGCAAGCTGCCCGAAGTGCGCCTTGCGAACACGCCGTTTCGAGCGGTCAGCCCTTATGAGCCTTCAGGCGATCAGCCGCAAGCCATCAAGAAGCTGGCACAGGGCGTTGAGGACGGGCTGCGATATCAAACGCTTCTGGGCGTTACGGGCTCGGGCAAAACGTTCACCATGGCGAAAACCATCGAGGCGGTGCAGCGCCCCACGCTTGTCATGGCGCCGAACAAGACGCTTGCCGCTCAGCTTGCAAGCGAGCTGAAGGAGTTCTTCCCCGACAACGCCGTGGTGTATTTCGTCAGCTACTACGATTATTATCAGCCCGAGGCATACGTGCCCTCGTCGGACACGTTCATCGAAAAGGACGCCTCCATCAACGAAGAGGTGGAGAAGCTGCGCCATGCCGCCACCAGCGCGCTACTGTCAAGGCGCGACGTTATCGTGGTGGCATCGGTCAGCTGCATCTACGGCATCGGCAGCCCCATGGATTACGCGGGCATGGCCGTGTTCCTGGACAAGCAGAAGGAGATGGATCGCGACCAGATGATCCATGACCTTATCGACATCCAGTACGATCGCAACGACTACGAGCTGAAGCGCGGCACGTTCCGCGTGCGCGGGGATAACCTGGATGTGTTCCCGCCGTACGCGGACAACCCGGTGCGCGTGGAGTTCTGGGGCGATGAGATAGAGCAGATTTCCGAGATCGACAACGTAACGGGCGAGGTTTTGCAAACCTATGAAGCCCTGCCCATCTGGCCGGCCTCCCATTACGTGACGGCGCGCCCGAAGATGGAGCACGCTATTCAAACCATTCAGGAAGAGCTGCGTGAGCGTCTGCAGCAGTTCAAGGAGGATGGCAAGCTGCTTGAGGCCCAGCGGCTGGAGATGCGTGTGAACTATGATCTTGAGATGCTGGAGACCATGGGGTTTTGCAGCGGCATCGAAAACTACTCCCGGCATCTTGACGGACGCGAACCCGGAGAGCCCCCGTACACGCTCATCGACTATTTCCCAGACGATTTCCTGTGCATCATCGACGAGAGCCATGTGACGGTGCCCCAAATCCGAGGTATGCACGAAGGCGACCGTAGCCGCAAGATCACCTTGACCGAGCACGGGTTCCGGCTGCCCAGCTGCTTGGATAACCGTCCGCTGCGTTTCGACGAGTTCGAGGAGCGCGTGCCGCAGTTCATCTATGTGTCGGCAACGCCCGGCGATTACGAGCTGAAGGTCAGCCAGCAACAGGTGGAGCAGATCATCCGTCCCACAGGCCTGCTGGACCCCGAAATCATCGTGCGCGGCAGTGCAAGTCAGATCGATGACATCATCGACGAGGCGAAGGAGCGCGCCGACCGTAACGAGCGTGTGCTCATAACCACGCTTACCAAGAAGATGGCTGAAGACTTGACCGATCACCTTTTGGACCGCGGCATACGCGCCCGTTACATGCACAGCGACATCGGCACGCTTGAGCGCGTGGACATCCTGCGCGATCTGCGTTTGGGCAAGTTCGATGTGCTAGTGGGAATCAACCTGCTGCGCGAGGGTTTAGACCTGCCGGAAGTGACGTTGGTCGCCATCCTCGATGCTGATAAAGAAGGTTTCTTGCGAAATCAGCGCAGCCTGATCCAGACCATCGGCCGTGCGGCCCGTAACGCGAACGGCCAGGTGATCATGTACGCCGACAAAACCACCGACTCCATGGACCTGGCTATCTCCGAAACGCGGCGCCGTCGCAGCATCCAGATGGCCTACAACGAAGAGCACGGCATCACGCCCAAAACGGTCACGAAGGCGGTCGTGGACATCATGAGCTACGTGCATGGGGAAATGGGCGATGTGTCATCCGAGCAGGTGAACATGCAGCTTGCCGAGCTGTCGCGCGAAGAGGTGCTGCGCGTTATCTCCAGCATGGAGGATGACATGGCGGAGGCGTCGCGCAACATGGACTTCGAAGAGGCGGCGCGCCTGCGAGACGAGGTGGTGCGCCTGCGTGCCGGCATGGAGGGCGAAAGCGAGGCGGATGTGCTCAAGGATTTGAAGAAGAGCGCACGCAAGGGCAGCGCATTCGGAAATCGCAAGAACGCGGCGTACGGTAGCTCGCGCCGATCGTAGAGCCATGCTGTTCGTCGATCGCGGTTGATTGGCGATGGCGGCAGCTTGCTTTACCGACGCAGGGCGCTGGCAAAGCAAGCATCTCGCTGCATGCAGCGGCGCGGGCAGTAGCGGCAACCGCTGCGTAGCGCTAGCCTGCCTTGGTGATTGCGCGGGGCAGGGCATGCTGTGTATGGGGGGTGGCAGCATGCGGTTTGCGTGGCGTTGCCACCACATAGGGTTTATTCGGGAACATTTCGGTTCAGGCTGCCGGTGCGATAGCCGTCGGCGTCAACGGTCACGTAGGCGAACCCTGCATCGTGTATGCGCTTGGTCAGATCGGTGGATATCAGCGCATCCATAAGCGCTGCTCGCTGGTCAGGCGTTACCTCGATGCGCGCAAGGTTCCCATGGGCGCGGCAGCGTATCCGGGGAAAGCCTGCGTCCATAAGCGCATCTTCAGCATGCTCGATGGATCGAAGCTTTTCGGCGGTGATGGCCTCGTTGTAGGGGATGCGGCTTGCAAGGCACGCGTAAGAGGGCTTGTCCCAGGTTGGAAGGCCAAGCTTGCGGGATAGGACTCGAACATCGGCCTTCGACAGGTCCGCCGTCAGCAACGGGCTGTCCACCTTCAACTCGTCAAGCGCCTTCAGCCCGGGGCGGTAATCGCCCAGGTCGCTGGTGTTGGTGCCTTCGGCCACGTAGGGTATTCTCAAGCGCGCGGCTTGATCCATGATGCAGGCGAACAATATGCGTTTGCAGAGGTAGCATCGATTTGTGGGGTTTTCTGCGAAGCCGGGTATGGCCAAAGCATCGACATCCATCACCACATGGCGGATGCCTCGCTTGGCGCAAAAATCGTTTGCTTCGCGAATCTCGCGTGCGGGAATCATCTGCGCGCGGGCGGTGATGGCGACGGCGTTGTTGCCTAGCACATCGGCGGCAACGCTTAGCAGCAGGGTGGAGTCCACGCCGCCGGAAAACGCTACGGCAACCGCTCCTAATTTCGCTAGGTGCTCTCTCAGCGCTTTGTGCTTCTTGGAAAGCTCAGCGGACAGCGGGGCGGTGGTGTCGGTGCTCATGGAGGGCCTTTCGCATTGCAGGTTGTTTCATTACGCACGCTAGCATATGAAGTTAGCTTCAGGTTTCGCCAAACTGCGAGGTTTTGCATTTAGAGCATATCGGTGAAGCGCAGGTTCATGTCAACGGGGGTGGAGATACCGGCAACGCTGCCGGTGTTGCTGTACTGCCACAGCACGAAATCAAATTGCCCGGAGGGTTTCAGCGCGTTGTATTCGGCGAACCAGACGGGGCGGTTGCCTAGGCTATCCAGGTTCATGCGGGCGATGTCCACTTTGTTGCCATACACCATGGAGCGGTAACCTGCTTGCTCGATGCGTTGGCAGAACGCCAGCGCAGCAGCGGTGAGAGTATCCCGGTCCACGTTGTTGCCACGTGCGTTCACCGTCGTGTCCTTCTCGTGGTCGAAGGTTATGGGAAGGTCGAGCTTGCGGCCGCCAAGCTGGTCAAGCACGAAGTCGGCCTCCTCCTGCGCCTCCTCGGCGCTGGTGGCTTGCGAGTAAAAGTACACGCCGGTCTGCAGGCCGGCGTCGGCTGCTCCTGCAAGGTTCTCATTCAGGCGGGCGTCTGCGAACAGGCCGCCTTCGGTGGTGCCGCGGTAGCCGGCTCGCACAAAGGCGAACCGAATCCCGTCGCTCGCAACCTGCTCCCAGTCGATAACGCCTTGCATCTCGGACACGTCGATCCCCGTCTGCGACTTTTCGATCCCGTTCTCGGAGTACGAGAACCTGCCGTTTTGCTGGGAGAGCCCCGAGAAGTCGTATGGGCTGACGTAGGGCTGCTTCGTGTTGGCCGAGCGAGAGGCTTCTTCTTGCGATGAGCCGTTGAGCAGCGCTGATGTCGCATTGCATGCCGATACGCCGATGACGATGAGCGCAAGCGCGAACGCAAGGATGACGAACGGCTTGCGGGCGCTGGCGTGACGGCGTGGGCGCTGCTGAGGGCGGGTCGATCCGGACCGCGTGGATGCGTTGCGCATTGACGGAGAAGTGCGAGGTCGCGCGCATGCGTTTCGCGTTGATGGTGAGCTTTGAGGCCGTGTGGGTGTGTTGCGCACTGACGGAGAGGTGCGGCGCCGTGCAGGGCCGTTGCTCGTCGATGATGAGACTCGGGGCTTCGTGGACGTGTTACACGTTGATGATGGGGTTCGAGCGGGTTGCCCGTTGCGGTTTCTGCTATTCATAGGCGTTATGGTAGCAAACGGCGCGGGGCGCGGGGCGCCCGTCCATGGTTTGAACGCGGGGTTTTCAAATGCCGCTCATAGTGATTTCCCGCCGCTGACGCACGTTAACGGGGTTGATCCAATTGATACTAACTTACTTCTAATATGCTCGTCTCATAGCTGGTTTTCAGCCTGATACGCACGCTTTTGCAGATGTTTTTGCGCGTGATTTCGGGGTGCTTGCGCATGTGCGCAAGCAAGCGGGTGTTCGTCTCGTTGGGGAAGCGGGGCGCGACAAGGTGAGGATGGAACGCTACGATGATGGTTTCGACAAGGGGGCGCTATGCCCTCAGGCTTATGATCGATATCGCCAAGCAGGGGGAGGCGGGCGCACTTGTCACTATGAGACAAGCCGCGCAACGTCAGGGGCTTTCCGTCAAGTATTTGGAGCAGCTGGGCGGCGCCCTCGTGCGTGCCGGGGTGCTGAAGAGCATTCGCGGCGTGAGCGGCGGATATTATCTGGCCAAGCCCGCCGATCAGATCCGCATCGGCGATGTGCTGCGCGCCACGGAGGGTTCCTGCATGCCTGTTGCATGCGTGGACGATGAGGGCAAATGCGATCTTGTGGGCGGCTGCGAGGCGCGCGGCTTCTGGCGGGGGATGGGCAATGCCATCAACGCCTATATCGACCGCATCACGCTTGCCGATGTGCTGGAGGGCAACGTGGAGGAATAGCCGGTCTCCCAGGCGCGAAATGCGTTATTGACGATCGGTCCCCGCAAACGCACCGGGCCGCAGCTTGCATGCTGCGGCCCGGTGTTTTTCCTGCCGTGATTTTTCGCTATTCCTCGTCGAGCGCGGTCTGCTTGATGCGAGCTGCCAAGTCGGCGCCGCGGTCGCCGAACAGAAGCGCGCTGTTGTGCTTGAAGAAACGCTCGCTTCCGTGGGCGTTGATGAACGCCATGCTGTAGTGGTTTGCGGAAAGGTCGGTGATGAGCAGCAGCATCTCCTGACCCTCGCCAAATGCTTGCTCGGCGAACGCCAATGCGCGGTCAAGGGCCTGCTCGCCCTGCTCAACGCGGCTCTCAAGCCCGCCGAGCATCTTGGAGAACGCTTCTTTGACCTGGTCGAACGTAAGCGCCCCGGTTTGCGCTCCCAGGTGCTGCGCCTGTTGGAGCATGTCGATTGCGCGCTCGTAGGAGCGATACTTCTGCTCGGACAGAAGCCCGCTTGCACGGTCGGTGCGCAGCAGGCGGCGCACTTCGGCCTCCTGTGCGCGCACCTCCTCGGTGGCGTCGGCGGCGCCGGCCGCCTCAAGCTTGTCGCGCATGGCCGCCAGGCGCGGGTGCGCGAACTCCACGGCGCCCTCCTCGAGCACCGCCTCGCGCAACACGCCCGCAAGCGCGTCGGAGAGCAAGCCCACTACCGATATGCGCTCGTCGAAGGGCGCGGCCTGGGCGCGCTCGACCACTTCGGGGCCGGCCGTACCTGCAAGCACGCGGTCCACCTGGTAGTCGGCGCGATACTTCGTGAACAGGTCGTAGTACACGGCGAAACGCTTGGCGATCTGGGGCGCCTGCACGTATTGGCCGATGAGCACCTCGTCGACGGGCAGGTCCTGCGCCTCGTAGAGCCTGATGGCGCTCGACAGGTCATCCCAGCCGCGGGCTGTGACGAATTCCTTGCCGTCGGGCGTGGTCTCCAGATGGTAGAAGTGGTCCTGCTCGACGTCGAGGTAGGTGATGACCGCCGGATGCACGCCGTGGCCGAGCGCATATTCGCGCCATGCCTGGAAGTCGGGCTCCACATCAAGGCGTTTCAAGCGGTCCCACGTTGCCAGGTCGAAGTCGCGCGCCGTGCGGTTGTACTCGGGCGGGTTGCCCGCCGTCACCACGATCCAGCCCTCGGGAACCTTGTGGCGGCCGAACACCTTGTACTGCAGGAACTGCAGCATGGCGGGCGTGAGCGTTTCCGATACGCAGTTGATCTCGTCAAGGAACAGGATGCCCTCGCGGTGCCCCGTCTGCTCGATAGCGTCGTAGACCGCGGCGATGATCTCGCTCATGGTGTATTCGGACACGTCGTAGGTTTTTCCGCCGTATTCCTTCTGGGCGATGAACGGCAGGCCCAACGCGCTTTGGCGCGTGTGATGGGTCATGGAGTAGGAAACGAAGCCTACCTCAAGCTCTTGGGCGATCTGCTCGACGATGGCGGTTTTGCCGATGCCGGGCGCGCCCAGTAGGAAGATGGGGCGCTGGCGCTGCGGCGGCAGGGCGTAGCCGCCGAACTCATCTTTGGCGAAATACGCCTGCATGGTGTACTTGATCTGCTGTTTCGCCTGTTGGATATCCATGGCTGCTCCTTGCTCGATGGGGTGGTGCTAGGCCAGGTCGGGGGCCTGCTCGGTAAACGTTTCGTCGAGGACGGCCTTCATGGCCCAGGGCGGCACCGGCGCGCTTGCGTCGGCGGTCTCGGCGTCGGGGAACACGAAGGCGGTATCGAAGGACGGCTTGTGGGCGGGGTAGGTGCCTTGGCCGTCGGTGAAGTAGAGAAGGCCGCCGAGGTTTTGGAACTCGCCTCGTTCAAGCGCATCTTCGACATAGGCGAACACGGGTCGGAAATCGGTGCCGCCCAGGCCTTGGACCTGCACGTTGTCCAAGAAATCGTCCAGCTCGTCCAAGCTGTGGATGCAGTCCACGGCCGTGACGGCGGCGTCGCATTGCACCAGATGCACGTTCATGCGGGTGAAAAAGCCCGTCTCGTTGGACAGGATGGAATACGTGCGCTCAAGGAAGCGCCTGACCAGCCCGTCTTTGGTGGATGCGGAGGTGTCGATGGCTATGACGAAATCGCGGATGCGCCGCTCCTCGACGTATTCCAAAGGCTCGATCAGCGGCAGGTTGCCGTAGCGCGAAAGGCCGTAGCAATAATAGACGTAGTCGAACTCGTCGTCGTTGACGCGCACATGCTCGCCCATGCGCGCGAACTTGCGCAAGAAGGCGGTGAAGTCCTGCCGGCGGCGCGTGACCGAGCGCAGGTTCATGGAGAGGTTCGACCCTTCCACGCCCCAAAGCTTGATATAGGAGTCAAGCTGCACGCCCATCTCAAGAGCCGCATTCTTCCACTGGTCGCGCGAGCGATCGAGGTTGACGGTGTCGGCGAAGCGGTTGGCTTGCACGCCGCGCGCCTGCTCGGGCGCCTCCTTCTCGGTGATATCGTCGAGCGACAGGCCGCGGTGGGCCTTGTGGTTGGGCTTGGCCTTGCGCGCCTCGTCGGGCATGGGCATGTCCGTGCCGTTCTTGCCCGCCTCGCCGGCGGCGGGGGCGGGGGAGTCGGCGGCGTTTTCCTTCTTTTCGCCCGTCTGGGCCTGGCGGCGGGCGGCTTCCTCGGCCGCCATGCGGTGCCAGGGCTCGTGATCGTCGGCGACGAAGGGAGCGGCCAGCTGTGCGAGCTGCTGGTCGTCCATTCCCTTGTCGGCGAAATAGCGGTATAGCGCTTCGGCCGTGAGTTGCGGGCAGTCCGCCTGAAGCTGTGCGAGCGCTGCCGTTTGACGTGCGGCGCGCGGGCTTGCCGTGGCCGGCAGCGCCAGCTGGGTGATGACCGCTTCGACGGCTATGTCGCATGCGGCATCCCAGCGCGCGACGTCCATGTTCGGGTTGGGGAAGGGGTGCAGAAACACGTCGTGCAGCATGATGTGCAGGTACGTGCGCGCAAGCTCCTCCGGGCTTGACGCGAAGGTGCGCGCCACGTCGGCCGGGCTGTAGCGCAGGTACGTGCCATCGGTGGCGATGGTCTGCCCGGGTTGCGCCAGCAGCTTGAGATGGGCGAACGCGGCGTTCATGAAGCGCAAGCTGACCAGCAGCTTGTTGCGGGTGAGCTCAAGGGCTTGCTGGGCAAGCCGACCTGAGGCGTTATGTGCCATTGAGGGCCTCCCGTCGCTTGATTTCGTCGCTTCGCGCAGTGTAGCATGGGCGGCAAAGCGGGTAAACACAGGGCTGGATATGGGAGGTGCTTCGATGGCAGCGGTTGAGGAGATGGTGTTCGCAGCGCAGGGCGCGAAAGCGCAGGAGGTGGTGGCGCGCGCCCTTGCGGCGCCGGTGAGCCTTGCGGCCGATCAGGTGCGCGAGGTGAGCCCGGGGCGTTCGCAGGCGGGCGAGGTGTGGTCGCCGCAGCTGCTGCCGTATCAATCATGGGAAGGCGGCTCCGCGCGCGCCGGGCAGGTGGACGGCGATGCCGACGGCGATCTGCTGGCGGCGGGGTCGTTGGGCATGGGCGTGGACGATGACGCCCGCGCGCGCCTGCTGGCCATGGCGGCCCGTCAAGAGGGCGTGGGCGGCGCCGCGGCCGTGGACGTGCCCGACGAGCAGGATGCCCCGGCCGTGTCGGTCCAGCGCGAGGAGACGGGCTATGCCCTGGTCGGCTTCGATCTGCGCGGGCTTGCGCAAGCGGCAGGAGCGCAATCGGGGCTTGCCGTGGTGCTTCCCTCGTTCGTGGACGGCGTTCCCGTGGTGCGCATCGCGCCCGGTGCGTTCGCGCGTCGCTTGGTGCGCGGCGTGGGCGTCGACGTGCTGGTGGTGCCCGACACGGTGCAGCGCATCGGCGCCGGCGCCTTCTCGGCCTTGCCCGGACGTCATATCCATCTGGGGGCGGGTGTGCGCGCCGGCGGCGCCCAGGCCTGCGACCTTTCCGGCGTCACGCCGCCGCTCGAGCGCCGCACCTATTCGGTGAGCGGGGAAAACGAGCATTACCAAGCGCAGGATGGCAGCCTGCTTTCCGCTGATGGCAAGATGCTTTTGTTCTGCGCCCCGCCCTATGAGGAGCGTTATGCCCTTCTCGACGGCGTGGAGGTGGTCGGCGAGACGGCGTTCGCGCAGGGCTGCGAACCGCCGCACGTGGTGTCGGCGCCGGCATGCCTGCAGCATGTTCGGGCCAAGCAATGGGATGCCGCGCTGTGGATGTGTCCGGCCGGGTGCGACGGTGCGCGCCGCCTGCGCCGCCGAGGCGTGCGCGTGTGCGGCCCTGACGCCATCGAGGCGGACGGCTGCTGGTTCGACTGCCGCGACGGCGCGGCCCTGCTGGTGGCGGGTCCGCAGCCTCCGAAGTCCGCATCGAAGCGCTTCGCCAGCGTGGCGGCGCGTGCGCGCGCTGCTGCAGCCAGCGACGAGGGCGTTGCCGTGGATGCGAAGCAGGCGGCGGCGCGCGCCGAGGCCAACGATTGCGGCGGGCTTGTGTCGGGCGGCAGGTTGGGGCCGGTCGGCCAGGGGCCGTCGGCGGCGGTGCTCGCGCAGCCCCAGGTCGTCGAAACGCTTGCCCTGCCGGCGCAGGTCCGGGGGATGGAGCTTGCGCGCATCGCCCCAAGCGCACTGCCGTATGCGCCGAAGACCCTGATCGTTCCTGCAACGGTTCGCGAAGTGGGAGACGGCAACGCGTGTCGTGGAACGAAGCGCCTGGTGCTTCCCGAGGGTCTTGAGCGCGTGGGTGCGCACAGCTTCTGCTCGCGTACGCTCGAGGGGCCCGTGGCCTTGCCGAAATCGCTTCGCTCGGTCGGCGAGGGCAGCTTCGAGTTCTCCGTGTGCCGGCTGGCGTGGTCGGGCGTTGCGGTGCACGTGCCCGCAGATCAGCTGCTCAGCTGCTTTGTCCTTGACGTCGAGCCTGGGTCCGACCCGTTCGACCTGCCTCGTTACGACGAGGTGCTCAGGTCGGGAAAGAACGTCCCCGATAGGTTGGGGGCGCTGCTGCATCGCCTTGAGCGGCCCGTGGGGCTGGATGCGCAGATGCAGGCCGCCTTCGCCGATGAGGTGCGCGCCGCGGGGCGCGAGGCGCTCGTGCGCATCGCTCGGGAGGGCAGCTTGGAGATGGTGCGTCAACTGGCCGATCTGGGGCTTATGGAGGATAAGCGCTTCGATGCGCAGATCGAGCTGCTGCGCCAGGGCAACCGCATGGACTGCGTGGCCTTCCTGATGGAACGGCGGCATCGCAGCGGCGCGCAGGCTGACGAGGCCGGCGAGCAAGATGCGTCCGCAAGCTTGAGGAGCAAGTTCGCCCTTTAGAAGGGACGGGTGCGCAAGGTTTTCGGGGTATGGGCGGGTTTCCTGCCGACTTATGTCGGATACCCCGAAAAGACTCCGCGTGCGCGCTTGTTGCGCGGCAACGCTGGTATACTGTGCCATATAGAACAGCCGTACGTGTTGCGGCCGCATGATCCGCACGCAGAAGGAACCGCCATGATCGACGAGATGCAAGTTAAGAACCTGGCGCTGATAAAGCAGGCCTCCCTTGTCCCCGCGCAGGGCCTGACCGTGCTCACGGGCGAGACGGGCGCCGGCAAAACGGCGTTGCTGTCGGCGCTAAAGCTGCTCATGGGCTGTCGCGCGGACAAAGATTCCGTGCGCGATGGCCAGGACGGCTTGGAGGTCAGCGGACGTTTCTTCGGGCTTTCCCGTGCGTCCTCGGACGGTGATGAGCTGCGCGAAGGCGATGATGAGCTGGTGGCCGTGCGCCGCGTGGGCGCTGATGGGCGCTCGCGTGTCACGCTTGACGGCCGCATGGCAAGCGTGCGGGAGCTGGTGGGCACGGTGTCGCCCTCCGTCGACCTGTGCGGCCAGCATGATCAGCAGCAGCTTTTGAAGCCCGCGGCGCACGTGGGGATGCTCGATGCATGGGCCGGGCAGGACGTGGCCGAGGCGCTTTGCGCGTATCGGGAGGCGTTCGCCGAGGCGTCGCGGGCGGCGGCGGAGCTTGCCCGGGTCCGCGATGCCGGAGCCGCCTCGTCGGCGAAGCTCGATGATGCGCGCTTCGTGCTGCAGCGCATCGATGCCGTGGCCCCGCGCGAGGGCGAATACGAGGAGCTTTCGGCCAAGCTTGCCCGAGCCGAGCACGCCGAAACGCTTGCGACGTCGGCATATCGCGCGCATCAGACGCTCGGGGGCGACGAGGGCGCCATCGATTTGCTGGGCAGCGCCGCGGCGGCCCTGGATGAGGGATCCCGCTACGACCCTGAACTCGGCAAGCTTGCGGAATCCCTGCGCGAGGCGGGATATGTGCTGGAGGATGTTTCGCGTACGGCCCGGGACTACTGCGATGGGGTGGAGTTCGACCCTGAGGAACTGGAGCGGGGGCAAGAGCGCATGGCGGCCTTGCAGGGGCTCATGCGCGCGTACGGGCCGCGCATGGCCGATGTGCTCGCAGCGCGCGACGAGGCGGCCGACCTGGTGTCGTTAGTGGACGACGCCGAGGAGCGCGAGCGTGTCGCGCAGCGGGCGGTCGATGCTGCCGAGCAGGCATTGGCGGCGGCGGCGCGAACCCTCGACGATGCGCGCGGTGAAGCTGCGCCAAGGTTCTCCCAGGCGGTTTCGGCGCAGATGCAGCGGTTGGAGATGGGCACGGCGCAGCTTGTGTGCGAACAGCGTGCGCTGCCGCGTGCATCGTGGACCCGCTCCGGTGCGTCGGAGGTGGAGTTCATGTTCCAGCCCGGCGCCGGCATGCAGGCCCGCCCGCTTGCCCGTATAGCCTCGGGCGGCGAGGTCAGCCGCGTCATGCTGGCCATAAAGGTGGTGCTCGGGCAGGCCGATAGCGTTGACACGCTGGTGTTCGACGAAGTGGATGCCGGCGTAGGCGGCTCCGTGGCCGTGGCGCTGGCGGAGGTCCTGGCGGACCTTGCCCGCAGCCATCAGGTCATCGTGGTGACGCATTTGGCCCAGGTTGCCGTGCGCGGCGATGTCCACTATGCGGTCACCAAGATAGCCGGCGACGATGGGATGCCCCAGACCTGCCTGCGGCAGCTGTCCGCTGACGAGCGGCCCGCCGAGATCGCCCGTATGCTTTCCGGCGACGCCACAGAGGCATCGCTTGCCCATGCGCGCGAGATGCTCGGGGCCGTGAAGGGTGCGCAAGGGGAATAAGGCGCAGCGCGTCCGCCCTGCAGGGCCTCAGCGCATCCGATCGGGGTTTTCCGGGCCGCCAAACGTAAACCGCATAACTTGAAGGCCGTCGGCTGAGCCGGCGGCCTTTTTGGTCTTACGGGATGGAAAGCGGGCTTGCTGGGCGCTTGTTTGCCCTGATCGCCTTGGAAAAAGAAAAGGTCAAACGAAAAACGTCTGACCTGTGGATTCAATGGTGGCCGGTACAGGATTTGAACCTGTGACCTTGTGCTTGTAAGGCACCTGCGCTCCCGCTGCGCCAACCGGCCGGTTGGTGTCCCTGAATGGGTGACGTTTATTGTCGCATAAGAAACCCGCTTTCGCAAATACTGCACAACCCGTCGATGCCGCTGGGCCCGCCCGAGCTTATCAGAGCTTGCCCTTCGGGTCGGCGGGTTTCTGCGTTGGAGACGTTTCGTTAAGCCATATGGGTTGCGTCGCTGCGCGGGTTCGCGAATGCGCGAGAAGGCTGTCCGCCGCAAGGCTGTTCATGGTGCGGGATTCGTGGACGTGGGGAAGCTGTCCGCCGCAGGGCTTCACGGTGCGGGTTCGGCTGTTGCCGGGCCCGGTTTCTTCTGCAAGCGCTTGGGGCGGGCAAGGGGATTCCGTATGGCCTCGGATCGGACGGGCCTGCAAGGTTTTGGCGACAAGAAGCGGCGTTGCCGGCAAGGGTTTCGCAAGATGACGTTCCCATACTGGATGCTGCGAAGCGAAGGAGGTGCGCATGAGACGGAACAAGACCGCTGCGGCGGGTGCGATATGCGGCGTGCTGTGCGCGTTGTGCGTGCTCGGATATACCCAGTCGGTGCGCGGCGAGACGGAGCGCGCCCGGGCCGACGCCTTGGCCCGTTATGGTGGCGATCAGGTGGAGGTGTGCGTGGCGAAACGAGACATAGCCGCAGGTGAAACGGTTGACTCGGGAGCTGTGGAGGTGCGCTTGTGGGTGGCCGACCTGCTGCCGCCCGAAGCGGTACGGCAGACGTCGGAGGTTGTGGGCGCGAAAGCGTCTTCCACGGTGCTTTCCGGAGAGGTCCTTTCCGCAAGAAGGTTCGGCGCGGCATCGGCAGCCATAGACGTGCCCGATGGCAAGGTCGCGATCAGCGTGCCGGCCAAGGACGTGCAGGCGGTGGGCGGCGCGGTGTCGGCGGGCTCGTCGGTGGATGTGTATGCCACGGGAAGCGCCGCCACCCAAGCGTTGGCACGGGGCGTGAGCGTGTTGGCCACCAGCGCCGGAACGGATGATCGGCAGGCGTCGGGGTCGATCTCGAAGGTGACATGGGTGACGCTTGCCGTCGATCCGAGCCAAGTGGAAGAGCTTGTGTCGGCGGCTCAGAAAACCGAGCTGTATCTGACCTTGCCCGGCGCGGATGCGAGGTGAGAGCGGTTTTAAAGCAAGCGGAAGGAGAAGGGATGTCCATGCCGTTGGTGGCGCTGTGCGCCGATGAGGAATGCTTCCGGCATCCGGAGCTGTTGGGCCTTGAGGGGGAGAACCTGCTTGCGCAGCAGTGGCTCATGCCGTTCACGTCCGCCGAAGCGGCACGTACGGCGTTGCGTGATGCGGCAAGCGTGCAGGAGGTGTGGGTGGTCTCCTGCGCGGATGTGGCCCCCATCAACCTTGCGGCGGCGTTGAAGCGCGATCGCGCCGATAGGCGCGTATGCATGCTGGCGGCGCAGGAATCGGGGTCGCTGCGGTCAAGGACGACTGCGGCAGGCGTGGATGCGTCGTTGACCAGGCAGGCCTTCGTCGAACGTTATGCGCAGTGCAAGCAGGCGGCCATGCGGGCGATCGAGCTGCAGGCGGGGATCGGCCCTGGGGTCGGTTGCGCGCCTGCGGGTGAGGCGGCCGCGCCGCAGCAGGCGGCGTTCGGTAATGCGCCTTCGGCCGCTTCCCCATATGGAACGGTCGCGATGCCTGCGGCCGGGTTTCCGGGGGCGCTTGAGGGCGCGGCGGCACCCGCGGGGGCGATGGCGTCGTCTGCGGGGGTCCGGCCGGGAGGTTCGTATGCGCCGGCGGGCGCCCAGACGGGTCTTGCCGCCTCATCGGCGACGAAGGGCTTCGCCGCAGCCGCTTCCCCCTATGGGGCCGCATCGGGGCTGGGGGCTTCTGGAAGCTCTTCGGCTTCAGCGGCGAGCGCGCAGCACCCTGCGGCGAAGGGCTTTTTGCTGCCGGTGGTGAGCGGCAGCGGCGGCGCGGGCAAAAGCGCGGTCGCGCTGCTTGCGGCGCATGCGGCCCAGGGGCTGGGCCTGCGCACGCTGCTGCTCGACTTCGACCTGCAGTTCGGCGACATGGCGCAGCTTATGGGCGTGAAAAAGCCCCTGCGCATCGACGAGGTGCTTGCCCGACCCGAGCGCTTGGCCCAGCTTGCCTGCGAGGGGAAGGTGCCGGCGCTGCTGGCCGCTCCGGAGCATGTGGATGCCGCCGAGGCGGTGGTCGCGCAGGCGCCGGCGCTTTTGGACACCGTGCGAGAGCGTTTCGACGTGATCGTGGCGAACACGGGCGGCGCGTGGGCCGAGCAGCATGCGGTGCTGTTGGAGCGCAGCTCAAAGGCGCTGTTCTTGGTCGATCAGCGCGCCACTTCGGTGCATGCGGCGCAGCGCGCGCTCGACCTGTGCGCCCGCTGCGGCATAGCCGTCAACCCGTTCCTGTTCACGTTGAACGGCTGCGGCAAGGGGGCGCCGCTGTCGTCGATGGATGTGTCGTGCGCGCTGAAGGGGGCTCATGTGCACGAGTTGCCAGATGGCGGTGCGGATGTGGAGGAGCTTCTGGCGGCGGGGCTGGTGGGCGACCTGATCGATTCGCGCAACGACCTGTTCGAGGGCATCGAGGAGCTTATGGTCGAGATATTGCCCGGCGTGTCGGCTGCGGCAGGGTCTTCGCGCGAGGGGTCGGGCGTGCCCTTCCTTCGCGGAAAGCGCTCGCGCAAGCGCAAGAAGGCCTGATCATGACGCTGGCCGAGCGTGCGCAGGCGTTAGGTGCGGGCGGTGGCGAAGGTCGTGCGCCCACGGCGACGCTTGCGCGCCTGAAAGAGGATGTGCGCCTGTTCGTATCGGTGGACGATATAGCGGCGTTGATGGCATTCGAGCCGGCGCGGGCGCGAAGCGAGCTTTTAGGGGCGTGCCGCCAGGCGTTCGCGCTGCCCGTGTGGCAGGGGGCAGACGCCTTGCGCCGGTCCAGGCTGTCCGAGCAGCTGATCGACGAGGTGTTCGGCTTCGGCCCTTTGCAGCCGTTGCTGGCCGATCCGACCATCACCGAGATCATGGTGAACGGCCCCGGCGACGTGTTCTTCGAGAGACAAGGGCGCCTTGTGCGCAGCGACCGGGCGTTTTCGAGCCAAGCCCAGCTTCGGGCGCTTATCGATCGCGTGCTCGGGCCGCTCGGCAGGCGCGTGGACGAGTCGTCGCCTATGGTGAACGCCCGCATGCCCGAAGGCCATCGCGTGCACGTGGTCATCCCGCCGCTCGCGCCGGACGGGCCCGTCGTCACCATCCGCAAGTTCACCCAGCGCGTGATAACGCTGCAGGAGATGGAGCGTTTCGGCTCGATCGACGGGCATTTGCGGCGCTTTCTGGAATGGGCGGTGCTTGCGCGCAAGAACGTGGTGGTGGCGGGCGGCACGGGCAGCGGCAAGACCACGTTGCTCAACGCGTTGTCATGCTGCATTCCCGCAGGCGAGCGCATCGTGACCATCGAGGATACGGCCGAGCTGCGCTTTCTCGAGCATCCCCACGTGGTGCGCCTGGAGGCGCGTCCGCGCAACGCCGAGGGGGCGGGCGAGGTGACCATCCGCGAGCTGGTGATCAACGCGTTGCGTATGCGTCCCGATCGCATCGTGGTGGGCGAGTGCCGCGGCGCGGAGGCGGTGGACATGCTCACCGCCATGAACACCGGGCACGACGGGTCGCTCACCACGCTGCACGCCAACTCCCCGCGCGACGTGCTTTCCCGCGTGGTGACCATGGTCCGCTACGGCGTCGATCTGCCCGTGGACGTTATCGAGGCGAATGCGGCGAGCGCGTTCGATGTGGTGGTGCAGACGTCGCGGGCGCTCAGCGGCAGGCGATGCGTGACCCATGTGTCGGAGCTTGCGTACGACCAAAGGGCGTGGGCCTGCAGCGTGAGGACGTTGTTCGAGCGGCGTTCTCCCGAAGACGCGGGGTCGTGGCTTGCCTTGCCCGATTGGCTTGATGACCTGCCGGAAACCATCGGGATTGGCGGGGAGGAGGTTTTGGAGTGGAAGCATCTGGCGTGTTCAGGGCGGCAGCGGTCATAGCCGCGTTTGCCGGCGGTGCGCTCTGCGCGCAGGCCGCGCTGCGGCGTACCCGACGCCGGAGGGCGGGCGAAGGCGGCATCGGGCGGCACCTTGCGCGCAACGGCGTGCGCTGTGCCGACGGGGTTGCGCGGCGTTTGCTCTCCGTGCCCAAGGTCGCCGCCCTTGCGGGCGATGCCCAGGCGGCGTTGCAGGGGCGCGGGGTTGTCTGCACGCCGCGCAGCTTGTGCTCGCTTGCTGTTGCGGCGGCAGCGGCGATGGCGGTTTGCGTGGGACTGGTATCCGCCTCGCCGCTTGCCGGCGCGGCAGTGGCGGTCCTGGCCTGTGCCGTGGCGGTGACGCGCATCCACGGATGGCGCGATCGTCAGGAGGAGGCGTTGCGCGAGGCGGTGCCCGATGCGCTTCATGCCATGGGCTCGTGCTTTCAGGCGGGCTTTTCCCTGCTGCAGACGTTTCAGCAGCTGGCGGTCGAGATAAAGGGCCCGTTGGGGAAAAGGTTCGCAGCCTGTGCCCATCTGCTTGAGACGGGCCATGGCTCGAGCGAGGCCTTAGGGGCGCTGCGCGCGGGTGGGACAAGGTCGGAGCTTGCGTTCGTTGCGGTGGCGCTCGATGTGCAGCACCAAGCGGGCGGCAGCATGCGCCCGGTGCTCGAGGCGGCGCGCGAGACGGTCGAAGGGGAGCTGGCCCTGCGCCGTGCGTTGCGGGTGCAGACGGCCCAGGCGCGGCTGTCGGCGCGCGTGGTCACGGTGATGCCGTTCGCTTTGGTCGCAGTGTTCTCGCTGGTGAGCAAAGGGTTTCTTGATCCGTTCCTGCAAAGCCCGCTGGGGTTGGGCCTGTTGGGCTTGGCGTGCGCGATGGAGGTTGCGGGCGTGCTCGCGGTGCGCCGCATGTTGAACGTGGAGGTGTCGTGATGACGTATGCGGCGGCGCTGCCTGCGATCGCGGCCGTTCTAGGCGCGGCATCGGGCGCGTGCATGGGTTGGGCGGGCGCGCAATCGGTTCGCCGAGCCCGCGCGGCAAGGGCCCGCGCGCCCGATGGCGGGCGGGCGAAAGGCGGTGCGCAGGCGAGCGCATGTCTTTCGTATCTGGAGGGCCTGAGCAGGCGTTTGGCGTTGCGGGCCACTCGCCCGGCGCTGCCTGTCGGCGCATTGCGAGGTGTGCGTGCGCGCTTCGAGGAGCAGGTGGGCAAGGCCGGCCTTGGCGGGACGGTGTCTGCCCAGGCGTGTTGCGAGGGGGCAGCGCGCCTTGCCGCAGCGGGTGCGGCGGCGGGAGCGTTGTTGGGCTGTGCGGCGTCGAACGAGCTTGCGGTAGTCGGTTGCGTGGCGGGCGGTATCGCTGGCGCGACCGCGCCGGGACGCGCGGTCCGCGGGGCCCGGCGCCAGCGCGCTCAGGCGCTGGAGCGCAGCATGTCGGAGATGTTGGAAGTGGTGGCGCTCGGCGTGCGCAGCGGGCTTTCGTTCGATCGCAGCCTGCAGCTGTACACGGGGCATTTCGATGATGGGCTGGCGCGCGAGTGCGCCGCGGCGCAAAGGTCGTGGGAAGCGGGGCTTGCGACCCGTCAAGACGCCTTGCGCGCTTTGGCGCAAGGGTACGACAATCCGCTGTTCTCGCGCACGGTGTCGGCCATCATCCGCTCGCTGCGGTTCGGCACCTCGCTTGGCGAGGTTCTAGAGCAGTCGGCGGAACAGGCGCGTGCGGCGCGAAAGGCGCAGGTGGAGGAGCGGGTTGCCAAGGCGCCTGTGAAGATGATGATCCCCACGGGGACGCTGATCCTTCCCGCCATGCTGCTTTTGGTGCTCGGGCCCGTGTTGTTGGAGCTTATGGAAGGGATGTAGGCATGATTCGAGCGGTTGTGGATGCATATCGGCGGGCGTTGGCGAAGGCCACGTGCACGGTCGCCCGCCTTCGGCACGGCGAGGACGGGCAGGGAACGACCGAATACGCGATCCTGGTCGGCGTGCTGGTGGTGATAGCCATTATCGCCATAACGGTTTTCCGGCCGAAGCTGCAGGAGCTGTGGGATGCGATCGCTGACGGCATCAACAGTCTGTAGGCGGATTGCGGCGCGCGGTTGCGCGGGTCAGGCTACCGTCGAGTTCGCGCTGGTCACCGTGGCGTTTCTGTCGGTCGTGCTTGGGATGGGCGCGCTTTGGCGCAGCGTTTCGGCGGGCGCGTTCGTGGAGCATGCGCTGTCGTGCTCCTCCCATTGCGTGACGGGCTCGCTGCCCGGGGCGCTGGCGGACACGGTGCTGTATTAGCTTTCAGATTCGCAAAGAGGTGAGGGATTGGGCGTTTTGCGCGCAAGCGAGCGCGGGCAGGCGACCGTGGAGGCGGCATTCCTCATTCCGGTCCTGTTCACGGTGCTGTTGCTGTCCGTGCAGCCCGGCATGGTCCTGTACGACCGGATGGTCATGCAGGCGGCGGCAAGCGATGCGTGCAGGCTTGCCGCCGTCAAGACCGATGCCGTAGGGGATTCATCGCGGGCCGTGGAGGCGTTCGTCCGCCATAGGCTGGGCGCCATCCCGCCCATCCCCTGCTTTCACGTGCACGATGGAGGTTGCAGCTGGGAGGTGTCCGTGCAAGGGGACGAGCGTTCCGAGAAGGTGAGCGTGGAGGTTGTCGGCAAGGTCAAGCCGCTGCCGTTTTTGGACGCGGGCGCCGTGCTGCTCGGTTTGACGGACGGCGATGGGCTGTTGACGGTGAAGGCCCGTTGCGAGCGGGCGACGCAGCCCGAGTGGGTTGCCGGCAGCCCGCAGGGGCTTGACCCTAAGGCTTGGATAGGAGCTTGGCTATGAGCGTGCCACGCAGGATGGCGCAGGCGTTTTCCCTGCGTGACGAGGATGGGATGACCACGGTCGGCATGGTGGTGTCGCTTCTGCTGGCGCTGTCGATGATCTTCTCGTCGGCCCAGGTGTACCGGATCCAATCCGTGTCATCGCGCGTGCAGTCGGTGGCCGATGCCGGTGCGCTTGCGGCGGGCAACGTGGTGGCGGAGTTCATGGTGGCGGTACGCGTGTGCGATTCCGTGGCGCTGTCCCTGTCCTTGACCAGCCTGACGTCCACGGGTTTGGGGATCGTCGCATGCTGCGTTCCCGGCGGGCAGGGCGTGGGCGCCAAGCTGCTCGAGGCGGGTGCGCGCGTGGCCGATGCCCGAGATTCGTTCTCGAGGACCGCTTCCGAGGGCTTGACGCGCGTTCAGAGGGCCCTCCCGTTTTTGTCGGCGGCCAGCGCGGCATCGGTTGCGCAGGGAAACGGATCGAACGGATCAGATTACACGGCGCTTGCCCTGTTGGTCCCCGATTCCGCCGAGGATATCCGGGTGCCGCAGGAAGACGCGCGCGCCAAGCAGGCCCGAGAAGATGCGATCGGCCAGGCCGAGGAGGTCAAGGAGCTGGCGCGGCGGGCCGAGGAGGCTGCCGTGCGGGCCCAAGACGCCAAGCAGCGAGCCTTCGATCACGATTGCGGTGCCCGTCCCAGCTGGTGCATGGCCGAGCGCGCCGAGACCTTAGCGCATATGACGGGCGCGCAAAATCCGGTGTACTCAAGCGTGGACGCCTGGTCTTTTTCCGTGGCGCTTCGCAGGGCGCAGGCGTATTACCCGGCGCGTTTGGCGGTCGAGCAGCCCGATGACGGCAGCGTGCAGGCGCAGGCGCAGTCGGCGCTGCGCAAGCGGTTTTACGCCTATGCCGCGAAGGAGGTTGCGCGCGGATACGTTCGGGAGGGTGATTCGTTCGAGGCCTTGTTCCCTCATCTTCCCGCCAACACCGCGCAGATGCGGGAGACCGAGCTGTTCGCGCAGGCGGTATACCCGGTCAGCGTGACGGATGGTTCCCCGACCTTGCACGCGTGGGACGGATGTCCGAAGGCGGCGAGGTCCACGTCGCGGGCCTCCCTTCGCGATATGGAGGCGGGCGCGTGGGAGACGTGCCCGGAATGCGGCTTCACGGCGGCAAGCCTGGGAAAGGTGGCGGCAGCCTCCACGTCGATAGGAAACGGCTTCGAGCATCACTACGAGCAGGTGGCGCTTGCCGCCGAGGAATACCAAAAGGCCCTTGAGGAGGGGGCTCCGGCGAAACGGGAGGCGAAAAGCCGCGTATCCAAACTGCTCGACCAGCTGCGCGACGCGTGCTCGAGCGTGGGGTCGTTCCGCATCGATGCGGACCCGCCCGGGGGCAAAGGGGTGATCTGCCTTGCGGTGAATACGGGCCCCGATGCCCCCGACAAGGGATTCGAATCCGTGTTCGTGCAGGCCAGCGGCCAGCTGGGGTGCCGTGTGGCGATATCGGCGGCGACGCTGGTGGCCGATCCGTCCGGCGAGGGGCGAAGCGTCATCGCCTCTTTGACCGACGGCCTGGCGTCGGATTCGGCGCTTGCGGGCGTGCTAGGCGCTGCAGCGGGCGTTTGGTCGGGGGCGCTGAGCGCCTATGCCGATGGGCAGTCGGCGTTGGATGCGGCCGTTCGCGAGGGCTTGGGGGGTTTGCCCCTGGTAAGCGCTTCCGGATTGGGGGATTGGGCCGCCGATGCGCTTGCGGATGCGTTTCGCACCGCAGGGCTTCAGCCGGCGAACTTGGATGCGTTGCGCCCGGCGACGGTGAACACGGCGCATGTCGCGCAGGCCGGCGATGGGGCGTTTTGCGCCCGCTTGCTCGAGGTGAAGCGGCAGGCGGTCGAGCATCCGCTCATGTCCAACGATGCGTTCTCATCGGTGGTGGGCGCTGTTCGCAGGGACGTGTTGCAGCGCTTCGACGCCTGGGGCGATTCGGTGGAAGTGGCGACCATCGGCATAGGCGGCGTCCAGGTGCCCGTAACGGTGGCGCTTCCCCCGGCGGTGAAAGGGTGCGCCTCGGATGTCATCGAGGCTGCGGCCGACAAGCTTCTGTCCGTGTATGCGAGCGTGACGGGATTGAGGCAATGGGAATGATGGTCGATCGGATATGCGCCGTCGGCAGGTCGTCCGGGCAGATGACGGTGGAGTTCGTGGCGGCGCTGCCCGTGCTTTTGGCGGTGGCGGCCATCTCGGTCAACGCCCTGGTGTTTTTCGGCTGGTGTGCGGCGTTCGATGACGATTTCCGCGATTCGGTCCGGGTCTATGCCGCTTCGCCGGCGTACGGGCAGGGCGTGGGCGATACCTGCGCGCTCATCGAGCGGGCGCTCGATGAGCGGATGGACGCGGAAAACGTCTCGGTAAGCGTTTCGGCGCATGGCGTCTCGGCGGGGCATACATCGTTTTCGGCCACGCTCGAGTACATGCCCACGTTGTTCGGTCTGGGGTTGAAGTCGGAGGTGATGGGAGTGGCGCTGCCGAAGCTGTCGCATACCGAGGAGCTGGTGGTGGATTGCTATAAGCCCGGGGTGCTGTTGTGAGCGGCGGTCGTGGGCATGTGGCGTGCGGCGGCGATCGGGCGGCAAGACGGTCGGCGCGCGCAGGGAGCGGCGGTCGTGTGCGAGCAAGGCCCGTCCGCGCGACGCTCATCGTGGCCGCGGGGATCGTGCTTCTTGCAGGCGCCGGCGGTGTGCAAGCCCAGGCGGCATGGAAGACGACGTCCGAGTCGGTTTCCCTTGCCGGGTTCGATGCGGTCATGGGGAAGGTCGATGACGGCTTCTCCTGTTCGCCGTTGGATGTCCCCGAGGCGTTCAGGGACGAGCTGTTGCCGGTGGCGGGCAAGCGCGGGCTGTGCTGCGATGCCGGGTCTCACCTGGTGGGATTCGAGCATGCGGGCAGCGCTCCCGATGCGCTGCGGGAGGTGCAGGATGCGCTTGAGAGCGGCGGATGGAGCATGACTGCGGCAGGGGAGGGCTCGTACGCGACGTTTTCGAAAGACTGCGGCGCCTGCCGCTGGGCGTTCGTGCAGTGCGTGCAGATGCCGCAAGGGACGAGCGTCGTCGTGCAGTGGTCCGAATCCGGGAAGGAGGTGCGTTAGTGAAGGGGAAGGATACGCCGATGAGGTTGGCGGTCGGCTTCGGGGCGCGCGTGCGCGGCTTGCTGGGGGCGAAGCGCTCGAAGGGCGTCGTCATGCTGGCGCCGTGCAACGACGTTCACACCTTCGGCATGGCCGAGCTGATCGACATCGCGTTCCTGGACGAGCAAGGGCAGGTGCTGGAGTCGTATCGGGCCGTTGGGCCGCGCAGGCGCATCAAATGCCGTAAAGCGGTGGCGGTTTTGGAGCGGTTCTCCGTGAACGACCCGCCCTGGTTTTCGGCGGGGGAGCGTGTGGAGATGACGAGAAAGGATGGTGCAGGGAAATGAGGGTATGCCCGGTTTGCCACGCAAGGGCGTTCGACGATGCCGAGGTCTGCTACGGCTGCATGCATCGGTTCAGCGGCAAAGAGCCGGCGGCCGCGCCGATGCCAGGCGGCGCGCATAAGGGAGGGGTCGTCGGGCCGCTGTCCGGGGAGGCGCAGATACGCGCCCAGACGCCGAGTCCTGGCGCGAACGCGGCTTCTTGGGCCGATCCGCGGCAGGTGGCTTTGATGAAGGGGCGCTCGGCGGAGCAGCCGCAGCGGCCGCTGCCCGACGATGGCGTTTCCGGAATCGAGCAGCATCTGGATGGAGAACCTTGCGGGAGCGCTCCCGTCGTCGCCAGGAACGTGAACGTTTCCGCCGGCGGTGCGGACATCGTGGTGCGGATCGAGCTGATAGGGGTGGCGGAGACGAACGTTGCTGCGGAGGATGATGCGGCTCGGCAGGCGGCTCAGGCTGCCGCTTGCCAGCTGTTGCGCCGAGGTAGGCCGATACGGGGATCGGTCGGCGCCCGCCCGGCCGATGCGCAGCGAGGAGCATCGGCCGGGCAAGGGGCTGAACAGGCGAAATCGACTCATCCGCGTCATGCTGCCGAATTGCAGGCGGTAAGTGCATGACGGGGTATGCGCTTACCGTGCTGGCTTTGTGCGCGGCCGTCGGGGCCGTAGCGGGGACGTTCGCGATCCCCCGAATAGCCGATATTTTGCTGAGCAGGGCATATTGGCGCTCGTATACCTGGTGGTACCGCTGTTTGGATGATTTTGCGCATTATCGCGACGCCTGCCCCGACCGGCTTCCCCGTCAAAACGAGAAAGGGACGGCCGGCGCCGTGGGCATTTGGCTCGAAGATTGCCGTTCCCAGGCTTTGAAGGGGGCGCTCACGCACGAACGCGCCGAAGCGCTTCGGGAGGCGGGCATCCACGTGGAAAAGGGCGCCTCAGCGCGAAGCGAGGTTCAGCAGCAGCGGCGCTGCTCGTTCTCCCCGCGGCCGTGGCAGCGAGCGGTGCTTGCCGTCGCCATGACGTTGTGGTTCGCGGCCCAGCCGCTGTTCGGCGTCCCGTGGCACCAAGGCGCCTTGCTTTGCGTATGCGGCGTGGCCATGGCGTCCGGGGTGGTATGCGATTTGAGGGCAAGGATGATCCCGCTGGAATGCTGCGCGGTGCTGCTGGTCGCAGGAGGCGCTTATCAGCTGCTTCGCCATGGATCCATCGGCATTGCGGAGGGCGCTGTTGCCGCGGCGGCGGTTCTGGCGGTGTGCTGGACGGCGAACCGCATTGCGCGAAAAAGCGGCGGATCGGTGGGCTTCGGCGATATCCGCTGCATGACGGCGCTGGCCTTCGCGTGCGGCCCGGCGACGCTTCTGGGCGCGGCGGCTTGCTACGTATCGGCGTGCGTGTTCTCACTTGCCGGGATGTTGGCACATCGGCTTGGTCGCCGTGACGGCATCCCCATGGCGCCGTTTTTATCCATATGGCTGGCGGTGGGGACGACGGTGCTCGGATGAGGGCAGGGTCTGGAAAGGAGGTGGTGCCTTTGGGCTGGTCCGGCGTCGGTTCGATTCGATGACAAGGAAAAGGCAGCGAATGGGAAGGTTTGGATATGGGTATGGACATGAACGGCGTTGCCCTGAGGGGCTTTGCGGACAAGGTTCGCGCTCTGGCGTATCGCGGCGAAGAGGACGGCGGGTCGGAAATCGTGCAGGTGGTCATCGCCTTGGGCTTCGCCGTGGGCTTGGGGGCGGCGCTCATGATCTTGCAGACGCAGGTCAACACGGCGATCACGTCTGCCGGCAACTCGGTCACGAACATGTTCAAGAGCGTGACGAGCGGCGCGGTGGGAAGCAGGTAGCCGCGCTTTCGCGCCCGGCCGCCGGCC